>NZ_JAUSZK010000001.1:5790000-6491375 GCF_030817495.1 Streptomyces sp. V3I7 | reverse complement strand
CTGGGAGGCATCGGCCTGGCAGCGGCGCTGAGTATGGGCCTGCTCGATCGTGGCTGGCCCGCCATCCGGGTCCGGTTCCGGGAAGGCGCGGGCACTGAGTTCCCGCATCGCGGCGGTCTGCCGTTCCACCGCGTCCGCGATGGCCGTGTCCACCCGGCGAGGCGGGGCCACTTCCTGGTGCGAGGCGAGGGCGCGGCGGTAGCCGTCGGACGCGGACTCCCGGGTGCACACCGGTCCTGCGGGCGCGACGGCGGGTGCCGGATTATCCGTGCAGCCCTACTTCGCTACCCCGCCGGACGAGACCAGAGCTGGTCGGAGAATCGGCCGACCTCGTACCGGATGCCTTCACCGTCGGCCGCGACAGCTGCGGCTACGACGCCGCAGCATGCCAGCACGTCGCGCGTGACCCCATGGCGGAGATGCACGAGCGTGGCCAGGAGCTGGTCGACGAACACCAGCCGGCGCTTCGCGCCGGCGCCCGAGACCCGCTTCTGTGGCCGCGAGGCGAGCTTGGCCTTGTGCCGTTCGTGCCACAACGGGCCTATCTCAGCGACAAGTTCAGCGACCGCATAGGCCGACAGGCCAGTGATCCTCCGGTCGCTGATGATCTCGTCACGACTCGCACTCCTCACCACAGGACCGTGATCGACGATCACGAGCTTGACGCCTCACCGTCTACCCTCGCCGTTTCGGTTGGGATGAGGCGGCGTCGCTGATCAGCAGTTGTTGGGTGGTCGACGCGATTTCGGTGCTTGGGCAGGGCTGAGTCCCGGCGCGGTGGTCGGGTTCTCCAAGGTCTTTCGGGTCGTGGGCGGACGAGGGACTGCCGGTCAGCCGCCAGGTCGGGGCAGTGCGGCGAGGCGGTGGAAGGCCATGGCCAGTTCCTTTCTCCAGGGCCAGGTCGCCGATATCCGCAAGCGCAGGCGTCGACCGCCGCGGGTGAGGCGGGCGGCGACGTGCAGCAGCCGGTAGCGGAGTTTCTTCGGCTCGGCAGTGGCGAGTTCGCCGTCCAGCAGCAGGACACGGGTCCAGGCCAGCAGATCGATCGCCGCGAGGCTGAGTTCGAGCCAGACAGTGTTGATGTCGAAGTCGCGTGAGGGGAAGCGGCCGAAGCCGGTGGTCTTGCCGCACCGGATGTGGTCCTCGACGGTGGCATGCCCGCGGTGGCGGACCTCCAAAAACTGGGCGGAACCACCACCGCAGGACGGGGTGTCGGTGAGAAACACCTGATGCCGCAGGCCCTCGTCCTGGTCGAACAGGGACAGTTGGGCGCCGGGGTGCGGCCGCTCTCGGCGCACGATGATGCGGGTGCCGTCCGGATAGCCGGTCAGCTCGACCATCCCGGTCAGCTCGGCGACCTCGGCGCCACCACGCAGAGTCCCGTCCTGGTCCAGGGCGGGATGCCAGAGACGGTCGGGCATGGCCCGGACAGCGCGGCGGACCGGCTCGGTGATGGAGTATCCGACCGAGAAGAAGGTACGGATTCCTCGTTTCCGCGCGTCGCGGACGTGGGCGAGGAAGGCTTTCGCGGATCCGGCACTGTCGGTGCGGATCAGGATGTCGGTGCCGTGCCGGTGGGCGTCGGGGATCTGCGCGAGTGCCTGGTCGAGCACCGTGATGTGGTCGGCGGCGGTGTTGGCACCGGCGTTCCCGGGCCGCAGCCGGCCGGACAGTGCCTCGCCCGTGTTGGCCAGGAAGCACAACAGCGGGTGGAAGCCGAAGCCGCCCTTATAGGTGGGTGCGGCCTGCTCTTTCTCGGAGTGGCAGGTGACCAGCGTGGCGTCGAGGTCCAGGACCAGCCCGGGCAGAATGCGTCCCGCGGCCCAGACTGCAGGAATGCCCTCACCTTGCTCGGCGGCCTGCAGCCAGGCCACTTCCCGGGCCTGAGCACGGGCCGAGCGCAGAGAAGACAGTGCCCTCCCATCGGTGTCGGCGAGCAGCCGCCAGGCCGTCGGGGCCGAGGCGACCGAACCGAACACCTCTGCTTGGTCGCGCAGTAGGGCCAGATCCGCAATGGCCTCACCGCCGTCGGCGAGCATCACCGCCAGATCGGTGGCGATCCGGCCCGGATCATGCCCGGTCCCGCGCGGCCGGAGCGGCCTGAGCGCGGTGGAGTACGCGGCGGTGAGCCCGGTGCCATCAGCGAGATCAGCCAGCAACCGTGCCCCGGCATGCCCGACCACCCCCGAACCATCGGCACTGACATGAACCCTGGGACGCAACCCGATAGCCTGCACGTAGAAAGTGCCCTCCGCCTGGACCGACAGAACCCCTCAGCAAGGTTCATCGTTCCAGGTCAGGAAGGCACTTTCGCGTTTCCGCCCCACAGCCAGCTGTCCCCAAGTGAAACGGCGAGGCTACCGTGCACGAGCTCGCTAGGAAGTAAGAACGGTGACGTGCGCCAGATTGCAGAGAGCAGTGGAACACTTCGCCTGCAGGAAGGGCTGTTCTGCGTATATGAGTGATTGCATCGGGATGCCGCTACATCTTGTCAGGTTTGGCAGAGGTTTAGGGAGAATGCCAGAGTCGGTGAAAGTACTAAGAATCGAGCAGTGGCGTGGCTAGAGTCGCAGGTCAGTGAGTCTGCTCCCCGCACGCGCGGGGATGGCCCCCGCGCGGTAGGCGGCGGGTTTCGAGCGGTGCACTGCTCCCCGCACGCGCGGGGATGGCCCCCCGGAGGACGACGGCATCCGGCGCCTGTACGTCTGCTCCCCGCACGCGCGGGGATGGCCCCATGATGAGAGAGGCGCTCGGCTGCACCTTGGCCTGCTCCCCGCACGCGCGGGGATGGCCCCCGCAACGGCGTGTGGGACCTGGAGATGTACCACTGCTCCCCGCACGCGCGGGGATGGCCCCCCGGAGGACGACGGCATCCGGCGCCTGTACGTCTGCTCCCCGCACGCGCGGGGATGGCCCCATGATGAGAGAGGCGCTCGGCTGCACCTTGGCCTGCTCCCCGCACGCGCGGGGATGGCCCCCGCAACGGCGTGTGGGACCTGGAGATGTACCACTGCTCCCCGCACGCGCGGGGATGGCCCCTCCGCTCCGAGCTCGCCGGCCGGGACCTCATGCTGCTCCCCGCACGCGCGGGGATGGCCCCTTCGGCCTGTCCGCCGTACAAGCGGGGGCGATCTGCTCCCCGCACGCGCGGGGATGGCCCCCGGGCGTGAACGCGGCGCAGCGCGGGCTCGATCTGCTCCCCGCACGCGCGGGGATGGCCCCGTCGACGAGTCGTCCATCGACCCTCTCGGAGACTGCTCCCCGCACGCGCGGGGATGGCCCCTTCACCGACCTCGGTGAGGGCCCGGGCAGCGTCTGCTCCCCGCACGCGCGGGGATGGCCCCTTCACCGACCTCGGTGAGGGCCCGGGCAGCGTCTGCTCCCCGCACGCGCGGGGATGGCCCCAACCCGCTGGCACAGATCGGACGTGCAGCCACCTGCTCCCCGCACGCGCGGGGATGGCCCCGTGCCCACCTCGCTCACGATCACGGGGCTCGGCTGCTCCCCGCACGCGCGGGGATGGCCCCCACGTGTGCAACTGCCGCATGAGCGCGCCGAACTGCTCCCCGCACGCGCGGGGATGGCCCCGAGGGTTCGCCCCGCCAACCTGACCGAAGCGGCTGCTCCCCGCACGCGCGGGGATGGCCCCGCCCTTACCGGCTACTCGTCACTCACCAACGACTGCTCCCCGCACGCGCGGGGATGGCCCCGCATGCCACTCCGGGACCCCCAGTCCCGGTTCCTGCTCCCCGCACGCGCGGGGATGGCCCCGCCCCGCACGCCTCGCACGCGGTCGGGTCCGTCTGCTCCCCGCACGCGCGGGGATGGCCCCCGGGACAAGGTCCTGGCGGCCGTGGTCGACGGCTGCTCCCCGCACGCGCGGGGATGGCCCCCCGGCCTCGACCTGCTCCGTGTTCATGCCGCGCTGCTCCCCGCACGCGCGGGGATGGCCCCGGACGGCCGCAGAGAACGCAAGATGACCAGAACTGCTCCCCGCCCGCGCGGGGATGGCCCCCGCCGGAGATCGCAGTGGTGTTCTGGCCGACGCTGCTCCCCGCACGCGCGGGGATGGCCCCGAGGACATCCGCGCCCTCATCAAGGCGTGCGGCTGCTCCCCGCACGCGCGGGGATGGCCCCGCGCCCACCGCCTCGTGCACGGCGAGCGCCGTCTGCTCCCCGCACGCGCGGGGATGGCCCCGCGAGGAACGGGAGCGGGAGGAGTCCGAACAGCTGCTCCCCGCACGCGCGGGGATGGCCCCCGGCGGACCACCGACAAGTAGGGAGCCACCTTCTGCTCCCCGCACGCGCGGGGATGGCCCCCGGCTGCGGGCCGCGCTCCGCGAACACCAGAACTGCTCCCCGCACGCGCGGGGATGGTCCCTACAGCGGCGGCAACGGCACGGCGGAGGTGGACTGCTGTCGACGGTCACGTATTTCCCCAGGGCAAACGTCACGTCATTCCCCACCCCCTCGCGTCGTCGGTCAGTTGGTCAGAGGCTCGCCGGTGTCGAAATCATGTGCCACGTGCCACGATGCGCGGATGACCTCACCGGACCGACCACTCAATGCCCCTGACGATCAGCCGCGTGCTTGCCTCCTTGAGTTGGTCGGCGCCATCGAACCGTGGGACGACCTGGAGCGCACTCATCAGAAGACCGCCACGCAGTGGATCGCCAGCGGAGCTCCGCTCCACCGGGTGCGCAAGCCGGACCTTCCGGCGATGCACTTGGTGAGCTACTTCGTCATCCTCGACGACATGCGCGGGCAGTTGCTGCTCGTCGCGCACCGCAAGGCGGGCCTGTGGCTGCCGGCCGGAGGTCATGTTGAACCGGGTGAGGAGCCGTGGGCCACGGTGGTTCGCGAATGCCGTGAGGAACTGGGCATCGAGGCCGTGGCTTCGCCGATCACCGGCGAGCATCCCCTCTTTCTGACCGTCACCCGGACTCGGGGACAGGGCACACACACCGACGTCTCGCTCTGGTACCTCCTCAACGCCGACGCCGACACCATCACCTCCTACGACCAGGGAGAGTTCGACGCCATCCGGTGGCTGACCGTCGAGCAGGTACTCGAGGAGCCGGACGAGCTGCTCGACCCCCACATGCACCGCTTCGCCCGTAAGTTGCAGCACACCCGAGCCAGAAGGCATCACCGGTAGCCTCAGCTGTCCGCGGCACGCTTACATCCGCCGTCCCCATGGGGAGTCGTGACGCTCTAGCCCTCGGAAGTGGGGAATTGCGTGACCGCTGACAGACTGCTTCCCCGCACGCGCGGGGATGGTCCCGTGTCGGCGCGGTTGGTCACGCTCGGGACGGGCTGCTGCTCCCCGCACGCGCGGGGATGGTCCGACGGCCTCGGGGTTCGGGCTCTGGACACCGATCTGCTCCCCGCACGCGCGGGGATGGTCCCGCATCGCAATGGGTCTCATCGGTATCGGGATGCTGCTCCCCGCACGCGCGGGGATGGTCCCCACCCCGGGGGGAGGATGGGAGGCCGTCCTGTCTGCTCCCCGCACGCGCGGGGATGGTCCCGGCGAGGCGCACGTCGCGGACGACGACGAGCTCTGCTCCCCGCACGCGCGAGGATGGTCCCCTGTTCGCCCTGACCGGCGGCGCCACCGCCGCCTGCTCCCCGCACTCGCGGGGATGGTACCCGGCCGAGGCGGGCCTCAACCGGGTTCGCGGCCTGCTCCCCGCACGCGCAGGGATGGTCCCGGTGGTCCTGACTGGCCGGTACATCCGCCCGGCTGCTCCCCGCACGCGCGGGGATGGTCCCGTTCACGGACGGGGCGGAATGGTCTTACCTCGGAGATGCCGCTCCTTCCGAGTGCGGACAGCGATTGTTTTCGTTGCCGGGACGTGGTCGGCACGGATGCTGTATCAATCTTTCATGGTGTACGGGGGGATGACTGGTTCTGCGCTGTTTGGCTTGCTTGGGGAGCGGGCTCGGACGGTGTGGGCCAAGCATGATCGGGACACGGACGGTTGGCTGCCGTTGTGGCGGCATATGGAGGACAGTGCCGCAGTTGCAGGGCTCTTGTGGGAGCGGTGGCTGCCTGCGGCGGTGCGTGCACAGGTTGCTGCCGCGTTGCCCGGGGGTGAGGTTGACGCGGCCGCGTTGGTTGGGTGGCTGGCGGGCGTGCATGACATCGGAAAGGCCACGCCGGCGTTCGCCTGCCAGGTGGAGGGTCTGGCGGATGTGATGCGCAGCCAGGGGCTGTTGATGCGTTCGCGGCAGGCGATGGGGCCGGATCGCCGTGTGGCTCCTCATGGACTGGCCGGGCAGGTGTTGCTGGGGGAATGGCTGGAGGATCGGTATGGGTGGCCGCCTGCACGTACGGGGCAGTTCGCCGTGACCGTGGGTGGCCATCACGGGGTTCCACCGGAGCACGGGCAGATCAAAGCCCTTTTCGAACATGAGGAGTTGCTGCGGACACCGGGGCCGAACGGGCGGGTCTGGCGGACGGTACAGGAAGAGTTGCTGGATGCGTGTGCCGACCGGTTCGGTGTGAAGGGGCGCCTGAACGAATGGGCCTCCGTCAAACTGCCGCAGCCGGTGCAGGTGTTGCTCACCGCGATGGTCATCGTCTCCGACTGGATTGCCAGCAACCCAGAGCTGTTCCCGTACTTCCCGGATGCCGCGGGCCGCAATGAACGGGAGCGGCTTACTGCGGCCTGGGAGGGGCTGGATCTGCCGGAGCCCTGGCGTGCCCAGGAGCCGGCCGGAGACGCGGAGGACCTGTTCACCTCGCGGTTCCGTCTTCCGGAGAATGCTCGGGTGCGGCCTGTGCAGGAGGAGGCCCTGCGGCTGGCCCGTGACATGGAGCGTCCGGGGTTGATGATCGTCGAGGCGCCGATGGGGGAGGGGAAGACGGAGGCGGCGCTGGCCGTAGCGGAGATTTTCGCCGCCCGGTCCGGCGCGGGCGGTGTCTTCTTTGCTCTGCCCACGATGGCTACGGGCAATGCGATGTTTCCTCGACTGCTCGACTGGCTGAGTCGGCTGCCGGGGGTGGTGGGTGGACGCCACTCGGTGCAGCTCGCCCACGCGAAAGCGGCGTTGAACGAGGACTTCGCCGATGTGATGGCCCGTGGCGGCAGGGTCGCGGCGGTCGCCGTCGACGAGGAGGGGGAGGTGGCCTCGCGTCAGCCTGGCCAGCGGCGCCGGCAGGGAGCGGACCTGGTGGCGCACGCATGGCTGCGCGGACGTAAGAAGGCCATGCTGGCCTCGTTCGTGGCGGGCACCATCGACCAGCTTCTGTTCGCCGGGCTCAAGAGCCGCCACCTGGCGCTTCGTCACCTCGCGGTCGCGGGGAAGGTCGTCGTCATCGACGAGGCGCACGCCTACGACACGTACATGTCGGTCTATCTGGACCGGGTGCTGTCGTGGCTGGGTGCGTACGGGGTACCGGTGGTCGTGCTGTCCGCGACGTTGCCGGCCGCTCGACGGGGTGAACTGGTGCGCGCCTACGCGGGTAGCGACCAAGCGCCTGAGGTGTTGCGGGAAGGCGATGGCGCGTATCCGTTGCTGACTGCTGTCGTTCCTGGCGGCCCGCCCGTGGTGCGTCGGCCAGGTCTGTCCGGCCGTTCCACACAGGTCGTGGTGGAACGGCTGGACGACGATCTGCAGATTCTCGCCGATCGGTTGGAGGACGAACTTGTCGGCGGTGGGTGCGTGCTGGTTGTACGCAACACGGTCAAGCGGGTGCTGGAGACCGCGCGAGTACTGCGGGAGAGGTTCGGCGAGGGCAACGTCACCGTCGCGCATTCGTGTTTCGTCGACCTCGACCGGGCCGCGAAGGACAGCGATCTGCTGCGGCGTTTCGGACCGCCGGACACGGCGGGAGCTGACAGGCCGGTGGACGGGCATGTTGTGGTGGCCAGCCAGGTGGCCGAGCAGTCGCTGGACGTCGACTTCGACCTGCTGGTGAGCGACCTGTGTCCCGTGGACCTGCTGCTGCAGCGGATGGGGCGGCTGCACCGTCACCAGCGGGGAAACGACCAGCGCGAGCGGCCGGAACGACTGAGACAGGCACGGTGTCTGGTCACCGGGGTCGACTGGGCGGGCGGGGTGCCGGCTCCGGTGCGCGGTTCGGTCGCCGTCTACGGCAGTTACCTGCTGCTGCGGTCCGCGGCGGTGCTGCTGCCGCACCTGGAGCAGGGGGCCGGGCGGCCGGTGCGGCTGCCCGGGGACATCAGCCCCCTCGTGCAGGGCGCCTACGGACCCGCGGCCATAGTGCCGGACGGATGGCAGGTCGTGCTGGACGAGGCCCGCTTACGGTTCGACGCGCACCGGTGTGACCAGGCCGAACGGGCGGGAGCATTCCGCCTGGGAGAGGTAGGGCGGCCGGGACGTCCGCTGTTCGGCTGGGTGGCGGCCGGAGTAGGAGACAGCGACGACAGCCGCGCAGGACGCGCCCAGGTCCGTGACAGCCGGGAAAGCCTCGAGGTCATTGTCGTGCAGCGGCGTGACGACGGCAGCCTGTCCACGCTGCCCTGGCTTCCGCAGGACCGGCGGAATCGACCCCGTGCAGGGCTGGACCTGTCCGCGGACCAGGTACCGGCCCCGCTCGCCGCCCGTACGGCGGCAGCATGCGGGCTGCGCCTGCCACTGCAGTTCTCCTACGCCCCCACCACGGACCGTGCGATCGAGGAGCTGGAGAAGCTGTATCTGCCGGCCTGGCAGGGCAAGAACAGCCCCTGGCTGGACGGGCAGTTGATTCTCGCTCTGGACGAGGACTGTCAGACCCGACTGGCAGGCTACTCGCTGCGCTACAGCCCCTTCGACGGACTGGAGGTGAGCGGTGACGGTGACTGAACCGCCCCGCGCAACCATGACCACACCTGTCTCGTTCGACCTGACCAGCCGGCCATGGATCGGCGTCCTGGCCGCCGACGGCACGTGCGTAGAAGTCTCCCTGCGGGACGTCTTCACCCGGGCCGGCCGGATCCGACGCGTGGTGGGGGATATCCCTACCCAGGAGTTCGCCCTGCTGCGGCTGCTCCTGGCCGTCGCGCACGACGCGCTCGACGGCCCCCGCGATGTGGAGGACTGGGACGAGCTGTGGGCGGACGAGGACTGCTTCGCCCCGATCGAGACCTACCTCGACCAGCACCGCGACCGGTTCGACCTGCTGCACCCGGCAACACCGTTCTTCCAGACGGCCGGCCTGCGCACGGAGAAAGACGAGATCTTCCCGCTCGCCCGGATCGTCGCCGACGTGCCCAACGGCGAACCGTTCTTCACCGCCCGGATGCCAGGCGTGGAGCGGCTCACCTACGCCGAGGCAGCCCGCTGGGTCGTACACGCCCACGCCTACGACACCTCAGGCATCAAGACCGGAGTGGCCGGAGACGACCGCGTCAAGGGCGGGAAGGTCTACCCCCTGGGCACCGGCTGGGCGGGCGGCCTGGGTGGCGTATTCGCCGAGGGCGACACCCTGCGCGAGACCCTCCTGCTCAACCTCGTGGCCACGGACACCCAAGAGATGGACTTCCTTCCGGACGACCGGCCCGCCTGGCGGCGCGAGCCGTCCGGTCCCGGCGGCGCCGAACGCCCCGCCACCGGCCCACGCGATCTGTACACCTGGCAGTCGCGCCGCGTGCGCCTGCACCATGACGGCGACGCCGTGCACGGCGTCGTCCTCGGATACGGCGACCCGCTCGCCTCACGCAATACCCACCAACGCGAACCGATGACAGCCTGGCGGCGCAGTACCGCCCAGGAGAAGAAACTGCGCCGTTCCCCCGTCTATCTGCCCCGGGAGCACACCCCGTCCTGCTCCGCCTGGCGAGGGTTGGCCTCTCTCGTCGCGGACCGCACGGAAGCCGGGCAAGGACAGGACGCAGCCGCCTTCCTGCGCCCCGGTGTGCTGGAATGGCTCGCCTACCTGGTCACCAGCAGGTGCCTGCCGCGCAACTACCTCGTGCGAGCCAGAGTCGTCGGCGCTGTCTACGGAACCCAGCAGTCCGTGGTCGACGACCTCATCGACGACCGCCTGACGATGCCGGTCGTCCTGCTCCACCGCCAGGACCGCACCTTCGCCCGGCAGGCTGTGGCCGCCGCAGAGGACGCCGACCGCGCGGTGAAGGCACTGGGTGACCTCGCCGCCGACCTCGCCCGTGCCGCCGGCAGCGACCCTCAGGGACCTTCGGACACCGCCAAGGCCACCGGATTCTCAGCCCTGGAAGAGCCCTACCGGCAGTGGCTCATCGAGATGGCCGCCGTGGACGATCCCTTCGCCCACCGCACGGCATGGCAGCACACCCTGCGGCGCCTGATCACCCAGCTCGCGCACCGACTCGTCGAAAACGCCGGGAACGCCGCCTGGCAGGGCAAGACCGTCACCGACAAGAAGAGCACCGTGTGGCTGAACGCCGGCCTCGCCGAGACCTGGTTCCGTGCCCGTCTGGCACGCGCCATCCCGGCCGGCAGCGCCCTGCAAGACGCGGGCGAGGCTGCGGCCGCCACATCATCTGCCCAAGCCTGACTCATCCCGTACGGAGGTACGTGCATGACCACCGCACCGGCCCCGACTCCGGCGGCGACCCGTACCCGGATCGCCCGGCTCGCCGCCTCCCGAATCACGCTCTGGCAGGAGGGATACCTCCGCGACCAAGCCCACCACGTTGCCGCGCTCGCCCGGTTGCGCCGCGGTGCCGGCCGGCCGGCCAGCGCGATGCCCGACCTGTGGAGCCTGGTCGACACCGGCCCGCTCCACGAGGGCGACGACGACCACGGTCCCCTGAACGAACTCGAACTCACCCGCGCCGAAGGCGCCCTCTACACGGCCCTCACCCTGTGGGCGCTCCACCAGCAGTCCCGACCCGCGCGCATGCACCGCCCACACCAGCCCGAACAGCCCCGCGGACTCGGCTACGCCGTACGCAACCTCATGCCGGCCGGCGGCATCGACGAACCCGCCCTCAAACGCCTCGTCCGCGCGGGAACCGCCCCCGACCTGACCGTCCTGTCCCAGCGGCTGCGCGACCTCGTCGTCCTGCTGCGCCGCTCCGACATCCCCCTCGACTACGGACTCCTCGCCGGACAGCTCTACACCTGGCAGTGGCCCGGCGGCGCCGACGCCGTCCGCCGCGACTGGGGCCGCTCCTTCCACAGCCGGCCCCGCACGCCCGGCGCCGACCCCGCACGCACCGACACCCACCTCGACCCGGACGACAAGGACGCCTCGTGAACCGCATCTTCCTGGACGTGCACGCCCTGCAGACCGTCCCGCCCAGCAACCTCAACCGGGACGACACCGGAGCGCCGAAGACCGCCGTCTACGGTGGCGTGCCGCGAGCCAGGGTCTCCAGCCAGGCATGGAAGCGGGCCATGCGCACCTACTTCGCTGACGAGCACCTCCTGGACCCGTCCGAACTCGGCGTCCGCACCAAGAAGATCGTGGAACTCCTCGCGGACCGCATCAGCGGACTCGACCCGGCCGTCCAGGGCGAGACCGCGCTGCGCCTCGCGGACGAGACCATCAAAGCGGCTGGTCTGAAGACCGAAGTACCCAAGCGGAAAGCCGACCAGGCCAAGGAAGGTCAGGCGGCACCTCCTCCCGAGGCAAAGTACCTGGTCTTCCTCAGCGCCCGCCAACTCGACGGCCTGGCCCGCCACGCCCTCGCAGGCGCCGGCGACATCACCGCCTTCCTGAAGGACAAGAAGAACAAGGACAAGGCCCGCGAGATCGCCGACAGCCGGCACTCCGTGGACATCGCCCTCTTCGGCCGCATGGTCGCCGACGCCGCCGACATCAACGTCGACGCCGCCGTACAGGTCGCCCACGCGATCAGCGTCCACCGGACGGAGACCGAGTCCGACTACTACACCGCCGTCGACGACGAGAACACCGCGGAGGAGACCGGCGCCGGCATGATCGGCACCATCGACTTCAACTCCGCCACCCTCTACCGCTACGCGGCCCTCGGCGTCCACCACCTCGCCACCACCCTCGGCCAGGGCCTGCGTGAGGACGAACCCCTCACCGAACCCCTCCGGCGAGCCGTCGAGGCATTCGTACACAGCTTCGTCGCCTCCCTGCCCACCGGCAAGATCAACACATTCGGGCACCACACGCTCCCTGACGCCGTGATCGTCAAACTCCGCACCACCCGGCCGATGAGCTTCGTCGCCGCCTTCGAAGACCCCATCCGCAGCGACCTGAGCGGGGGCGGCCACGTCCGCGAAGCCTGCGACCGCCTCGCTGCCTACGTACCCGACATCGAGCACAAGTTCGCGGACGAGGACACCACCCACACCTGGGTCCTCAGGGTCGGACCGAACACACAGAAGATCGCCGATCTCGGCAGCGAGGCCGAATCCCTGCGCGACCTGGTCAGCGCCATCGGCCACGCCGTGACCGAACGCCTGGGGAACCCCGCATGAGCAGTTCCGCCAGTGTTCTCGCACTGCGGCTGGCAGGCCCCCTGCAGTCCTGGGGGGCCTCCTCCCGCTTCACCCGCCGCACCACCGAGACCGCCCCCACCAAGAGCGGCGTCATCGGACTGCTCGCCGCCGCGGCCGGTATCGACCGTGAGGACGACGACAGCCTCGCCCCCCTCACCCACTTGCGATTCGGCGTTCGCATCGACCAACCCGGCACCCTGCTACGAGACTTCCACACAGCCCACCACGGCGTCACCGGCAAGTCCATGCCCCTGTCGGAGCGTTACTATCTCGCCGACGCCGTCTTCGTCGCCGCCGTCGAAGGCGATCCCGCTCTGCTCAGCCGCCTCCACACCGCACTGCGCAACCCCGTCTACCTCCCGTTCCTCGGCCGCCGCTCCTGCCCGCCGGCCGCCCCGCTCGAACCGCACTTGCGCGAGCACACCTGCCTCGAGGACGTCCTGCGCGACCTACCCTGGCAAGCCTCCCCCTGGTACCGCCGACGCCACCGCAACCACCCACCCGGCCGGCTGACCGTGCTCAGGGAGAAAGGTGCGGACGAGAAGAACCCCGCCGACACATTGACCGACCAGCCCCTCAGCTTCTCCGCCGCACACCGACGCCACACCCTGCGCACCGTCGTCACCGATGCGGTCCCGGTCCCGGCTGCCGCGGGCGAACACATCCCCGACCACGACCCCTTCACCGCACTCATCGACGATCCGGAGCTCCTGGACGGAGAAACCGTCTGATGTACCTCTCCCGCTTCCGCGTCAACACCGGGCGCCCCGCCGCACGCCGCCTCCTGTCCTCACCGCAGGCCCTGCACGCCGCCGTCATGTCCTCCTTCCCGTCCTTGCTCCCCAGCGACCTGCCCGCACCCGAAAGCCCTCGCGTCCTGTGGCGCCTGGAGCAGAAAGCGCGGGCCGAGGTCCTGCTGTATGTCGTCAGCCCCGACCGCCCAGACATGACCCACCTCGTCGAACAGGCTGGCTGGCCTGCCGTGGCAGACCCGGAGAATCCGGGCTGGCACACCCGTTCCTACAAGCCGTTCCTCGACCGCCTGACCACCGGGCAGCACTGGGGCTTCCGCCTCACCGCGAACCCGGTCCATACCATCCGCCGCACCGACGACGAACCCAAGAAGATCACCGCCCACCTCACCCCCACCCACCAGAGGGGCTGGCTCCTCGACCCCGACCGCCAGGCACGCTGCGGCTTCCGCATCCTCCAGAAACCCGACAGCGAGCGCCTCCTGCCCGACAGCACCGCCCCTGGAGGCGCGGCGCAAGGCGACCGCCATGAACTCGCGGTCAGCGACATGCGCCCCCTGTCCTTCGACAAGTCCCGCGGCCACGACGGCAAACGCCGCGGCAAACCTGTCACGGTCGTCACCGTCACCTTCGACGGCCGCCTGGAGGTTACCGACCCCACCGCCCTGCGACGCGCACTCACCCAGGGCATCGGGCGCGCCCGCGCCTACGGCTGCGGCCTCCTCACCCTCGCCCCGATCAACCAACCCCCCCGGCCGACACCATGACCAGCGTGTCCCAGCGCCCCGCGCCGACCCCGAGACAACTCACCCGTACCAGCGACCGTCTCTCCTTCATCTACCTGGAACGCTGCACCGTTCACCGCGAAGCCAACGCCATCACCGCCCAGGACGCCGAAGGCACCACCCACATCCCCTCGGCGACCATCGGCACCCTCCTTCTCGGCCCCGGAACACGCGTCACCCATCAAGCCATGAGCGTCCTGGGTGAAACCGGCGCCGCCGTCTGCTGGGTCGGAGAACACGGCGTCCGCTACTACGCCTCCGGTCGCGCCCTCAGCCGCTCCTCCGCACTCATGGAAGCCCAGGCCCGCCAGTGGGCCAACCCCCGCCAACGCCTCGCTGTCGCCCGCGACATGTACCGGATGCGCTTCCCCGACGAGGACCCCACCAGCCTGACCCGGCAAGAACTCCTCGGCCGCGAAGGCCGCCGCGTCAAGGACTGCTACCGCGCTCAAGCCGCCCGCACCGGCGTGCCCTGGCGCGGCCGCCGCTACTCTCCCGGTGACTTCACCGCCGGCGATACCGTCAACCAGTCCATCACTGCCGCCGCTCAGTGCATGTACGGCATCGCCCACGCCGTCGTCACATCCCTCGCCTGCAGCCCCGCCCTCGGCTTCGTCCACTCAGGCCACGAACTCTCCTTCGTCCTGGACATCGCCGACCTCTACAAGACAGAAATCGGCATCCCCCTCGCCTTCGACATCGCCGCCGAGAGCGACGAAGACCCTGGCCCTCGCACCCGCCGCGCACTGCGGGACCGCATCAATGAGATCTCACTGCTCAACCGTTGCGTCGACGACATCAAACGTCTACTCATCCCGGAAGCAACTGCCCGCGCCGCTGCCGAGACGGACCGGGACGTGGTCACGCTCCAGACCGATGGCGGTCACCACATCGCCTCCGGCATCAACTACGACGACCACGAAAACGCCACCTGGTGACCGTCATCGTCCTCACGAACTGCCCCGCCGGACTGCGCGGCCTACTCACCCGCTGGCTGCTGGAGATCTCCGCCGGCGTCTTCGTCGGCAACCCTTCCGCCAGGATCCGCGACCTGCTGTGGACAGAAGTCCAGCAGCACGCCGGGCAAGGCCGCGCCCTTCTCACTTATACCGACAACTCCGAACAGGGCTTCACCTTCCGCACCCACGACCACGCATGGCACCCTGTCGACCACGAGGGCATCACCCTGATCCGACGTCCCGAGTCCGACACCCGGCCGCAATCGAGCACCGACAAAGATCCTCGTCCAGGGTGGAGTAAGGCAGCCAAACGCCGCCGCTTCGGAAGGGGATAAACGAGGCGCAGCCCTCTGAGTATTCCGCTCCGTACTGGCTCGTAATGGCCGTGCTGCCCTAAAAGAATGCCGCCCTGGAGGATTTCGGACGGCCTCGGCCTGGGGCACATATCCGCCTGGGCGACGAGCTGGTGACGTCCCGCCAGCTTTGCAGTCGACGGGACGTTTAAGTGGCTGTTGTCGTTCCGATCTTGAGTGGTATTGGTCGAACGGGAGTCTCGATCGGGTGAGTGCGACCACTGCCGTGCAAGTCTCGGCGACGGCCGCCAGGCCCCCCAGGTTTCGGCTCCGGGGCCCCTGTGAACGGGGCCCTCAGCCGGCCTAAGATGCTCAAACGGCAGATGTTCGGCCGAGCCGGATTCCTGCTCCTCCGAAAGCGAGTACTTCTCTACAGGTGACCGAGGCGTCAGGACGGTTGTCCCGCTGGCTCGTCCACCTCATCGATTCGGCGAGGAGCCACGCCGAGAACCAAGTTCTCCATGGCGTAAGGCATCGGTCCGAAGCTGGCAACCCAAGTCTCGACGAGATAGATCACACCCTCTTCATCGATGCCCAGGAAGAACCGGCCTTCGTCCAGCTCGCCGAGCGGGTACAGATGGCGCCCGATCGCTTCGCCCCACCCCGTGAAACGGCCCTCCTCACCCCAGGCCAGCTCGGGATCCAGCTCAAACGGCGTGCGTGCACAACTGATCCCTGGCCCACTGAGGTTCACAGTCAAACCGCCGAACTCTTGCAGGAAGGCTTCCGCAGCATCGTGCATGGCGAGGCCGACCGCTTCGAACATGGACTGCCAGCGGGCCGTGTCCACCTTCCGTCCAGGCGTCCATCCCGACGCCTCCAACACCTCGTCTACCTCTGGCGACCAGCTACTCATCTGGGACCTCGACTCCTCAACTTTGGGTGAGCGGTGATCATCTCAGCGGCCGACGTCACTGAACAGTGTGTGACCGCGTCACGAAAAGCGAGCCAGAGCCGGTTCTCGTGAACAGAGTCATCCATCCAGTAGCGGAACTTGTCCCGGGTGTAGCCAGTGCGGTCCTCGTCAGCGACAGGGAGGGCGGCTAGGGCATCACGGGCGGGCATAGTGAGGGTGTTCCCCGGGGCATGCCGCTGAGCGGGTGCAGCGTGGGCGGTGGTGGAGATGAGCAGGGGGCGAAGGCGGCCGCTGTGGCGGCGGCACGGGTAAGGCGCACGGGACCCCTCTCGCAGATCACGACGCGTTCGTGATCTCCGTAGCAGCTCCCTGCGGCAACACGCCCACGCACAAGCGGCAAGATCACCCCTGAGTAGGTGTTTTTCTTCCAGCCCGGAGCGAATCAACGGCCGAGTAGACATGCCTCACGCCGTCAGCGGTTCCCGGCCGTCAGCCAAGTGGCGTCGGCGAAGGCGGGTAAATGCGGTGGGGCTAGGGCGGTTCGGGAGGAACTCCTTGATCCGCTCCGGGCTGGAAGAAAAACACCTACTCAAGCTGGCCTGCTGCATGAGCGAGGAAGTCCTCCCGCTCGGCTGCGGTGAGGGTGCAGTACTCCTCGGCGGCGCGCAGGGTACGGCGGTGGGTGATGAGTGCACTATCGGGTGGCAAGAACTCCCTCGTGGATCTGTTCGCGCATGCCGCTTCCCGCAGCCGTGGCGGAGAACGGCTTTGCTTCGTCAGACAGCTCGCTCCCGTCTCGGTCCATGAGGCGCAAGCTTGCGCCGCGCTATCGAGCGAGTGTGACGGTGATGGGTACGTCCGGGCAGTCGGCCAGCATGTTTGTGAGCGCGGCTTGCTCGGCGGCGTCGATACTCAGTCCCCAGCGCATCTTGTCCGCGATCCAGTCGGCGGTGTACTGGCACCGGTAACCGACGGCCGGCGGTAGCCAGGTGGCCGGGTCCTGGTCAGCTTTGCTCCTGTTGCTGGTGGCGGAGACGGCGATCAATGCTCGGGCGTCAGCCAAATCGTTGGCGTACGCCTCCCGTTCGGCGGCCGACCAGGCGCTGGCGCCGGAGTCCCATGCCTCGGCGAGCGGGACGAGGTGGTCGATGTCGAGGCCACGGGCGCCGTCGATGTACCGGTCGTCGTACGCGGAGTACCACTCACCGCCGGCGAGCGTGCAGGTCCCGGTCCGTTCAGGGGCGACGACAGCTTCCTCCAGGAGGACCTCCGCGCGTGTGTTGCAGCCGTCGCGGTCGGCGTCGACCCAGTGCTTGAACAGGTTGCGGGAGTAGCCGGTGCGGTCCTCGGTACGGACGGGCAGGCTGGCGAGGGCGTCATGGACGGGAGCGGTGACCGTCTCACCGGGAACGTGGCCAGCGGTGGGGGCGGCGTGGGCGGTGGCGGGGCTGAGCAGTACGGCAACGGCGGCCGCGGCGACAGTGGTGCGGGCGAGACGCACTCGGGGATCCTCTCGGAGATCACGAACGGGACGTGATCTTCGTAGCGGGCCCCACGGAGCTGCGCGCGGAGGTTGACGGCGGCTGTACCCGATCGGACGGTAAGCGTGATCGTCAGCCAGTCGCACCGTGCAGCTTAAAATCCCAGGTCATGACAGACATCCCCGACGAATTGATCAATCTGGAACGATCCGCTGAAGAGGCGCGCGCCAAGCTCGCCGGCCTCGACGGCGAGGCGTATGACGCGCAGTGGCGCGCGTGGCGCGACGCGGCCACCGCCTTCCAGGCCGCGGTCACCGAGTACGCGGCCCGCGATGATGTGACCGCCTCGCGCTACGAGGTGGAGCAGGCGGCGAAGAGGGCCGCACGGCACGCCCAGGAGGACCCGGCGGAGTAGCGGCTCGCCTGGTTCGGGGGCGCCGCTCGGCGGGTCGACACCTGGTAGTCGCCGACGCGCGGCGCCTCGCTCACGACATCCTCGAAGCCGTCCTCGTCCAACTCTTCTCGCGGACTTCAATCATCGGGCCAGGACGGCAGACGGCTACGCCTCGTCCGGCCAGCTCGCCCGATCGGTCGATAAGTCGGATGACCGGCCTTGTGCCCCCTGTCACTACCCTGGCCAGGCAGAAGTTCCTGCAACTGCGCCGCCAGCCCCTTCGCGTCCAGCGGGGCACTCTTGAAGGTCTTGCTGATGAATCCCGCCAGCGCGGCGGCGACGGCTCCGAGGCCGCCCGTCACAATGGCACCGGCCGTGTTACTCACCTTCAGGGCCAGCAGCACGAACACCACTACTGAACTTGAATGCGTGATGTCGGGGCTTGCCGCTCGGTCGTGCCGGGCTCAGCTCACGCCTTCCCGGCGTGGCCAGAGCGCGAGGATGATGTTCGCGTGATTCGAGACCTGCCGCCGTTGCCGTTGCCCCAGTACGCCGTGGTCCGTATCGACTGTTCACCAGAGGTGCCCGCTGAGATCGCCACCGATCTGCGACAGGTCGGCGTCCCGGCAGGGCTGATTGGTTACGAGTACCAACCGCTGACCGAGGCGACACTCCTCGGCGGGATCGGCGAGAGCGGGTTGGTCGTCTTCGGGACCAGCGGCCTGCTCGGACGACTCGGCATCGACGTGGATTCGCATCGCGTCGTGCACATCCCCAAGATCGAGTCTGCGGCCGCCAATCACGTGAACAGGGACCTCGGAACCTTCCACCGGTGCGTCGCAGCCACCATCGCCTGCTTCCCGTTCTACGAGGAAGGCGAGGAAGACAGATTCCAAGAGGCGGCGGACGACCTTCGCGAGCTCCTGGCCTCCCTCGATGACACCGCACTCGCACACAACGGGCTATGGGAGACCCTGTGCGACGACGTCGCGATGGGCGACTACGCGAACTGGGAGGACTGAAGCACGTCAGCCCTCCAACAGCAGACCCGTGGCCGCTAGGCAGCCGTCGACCAGTTCCGGGCGGTACTGGATCCTCTTGAGCCGACGCTTCACGGCTCGGCTGATCTGAGTGAGTTCCGCGGCGGCGAGGTTGCCGATCTCGCGTTTGACGAGCGACCAGATGCCTTCCTGCGGGTTGAGGTCCGGAGCGTAGGTGGGTAGCTGGAACACGGTCAGCCAGTCGGAGTTCCGGTCGATGAACTCCCGCATGCCGAAGGTGAGATGGAGACGGACGTTGTCCCAGACCAGCACGATCGGGCCGCCGAGCTGGATGTGGGCCCTCGTGAGGAGACGGCAGAAATCGCGCCATCCGAAGCCCTTCGGCTCGTCCTTGCGGCCCCGGTACTCCCGTAGCCCGTAGATCAGCCTCGACCTGGACCCCGGCTTGAAGCAGCACATGCCCACCATCGACAGACGGCCAGTTCCCCGGCTACGGGCCCTCACAACCGGGGTGCGGCCGACCCGGCCCCAGGTCCTGGCTCGCGGCGGCGTCATCGACTGCCCGGCCTCGTCCTCAAAGGCGATCCACGCACCCCGGGCCGCCGCTTCTCTTTTACCTGCGGCCAGACCTCCTTCTTCCACAGCTCCACCGAGCCGTCGTCCCGCTCGATCGCGCGACGGACCGGCTGCTGCCAGGACCAGCCGTGCCGCCTCAACAGCAGCCAGGTGCCCTCGACCGTGTACGAGACGTGAAACAGCCGGCCGATCAGCGTCTTGATCCTCGCCAGGGCCCACCGCTGGTCCGGCCAGCCGTGCGCGAGCGGACCACGCTCCAACTCCCGCTCCAGCCGCTCTATCTGGACCGGCCCCAGCCTCGGCCGCCCCGGCGAGCCCTTCGATCGAACCCCGGCCTCCCCCTGCTCGCGCCAGGACTTGCGCCAGCGTTCCACCGACCGCTCCAACACCCGTAACGCAGCGGCGATGTCCTTGTTCTTCTCCCCACGCTCGAAGCGGTCCACGGCCTGAAGCCGAATGCGCTCCCGCGCGGCCCTCCCGGCGTCGGTCAGCCCGCCACCCTGCGCGTATCTCACCCACCCAGAACTACCGGACCCGACACCCAACTGTCAGGCTGATGACCCGACATCACCCAATCAAGTTCAGTAGCAGGGCAAAGCCGACAATTATTGAGACTTGAGCACTGATGAATGACCGTCTCGCCTGGTTGGGGGCGATCTGGTGGTAGAGGTCCAGGCGGCGCCGAGTCAGCGTCCACAGTCGGGCCAGCGCAAGGTCGCGGCGCTCGCGGCGCGCTTCCGTCTCCGCCTCGCTCTGCTCGGGGTGAGCGGATCGGTTGCGGCCAGGTTCGTCAGAGTCCTGGCTGGATGAGGGGCGCGGCAACCGTCCTACAGGTCTGGCAGCGGGTCCGGAGAGGGCGCCTTCAACGCTTCGCTCGGCTTCGTGAACTCGCGCGCGTACCTGCTCGATGGACCGCACTTCCTTCACGCTCTGCCAAATGGCGAAGGTAACCCCAGCAATGACAGTGGATGTGGCCGCATCGAAGCGATGCCAGTCGGAGGAGAACACGTTGGTCAACGCGGCCGGCGCGGCTGCTGCCGTGATCGCGAGGATTACGGCCACTGCTGTCTTGAGTGGGCTGCGCGGCGCCTGGTTTCCCATAGTCGGACAGCATGGTCGTTGATGGGTGCCCGCTGCTACAGGTTCCGCGGGATCCGGTCGATGGGTGAGTCAGATGAACTGACATCCCCCTATTATCGAACATGTGAACGATCTGCCGCCTGACCTGCCACGTCTCCGCACCCTGGAGACCTGGCTGGAGTTCACCCTCGGCCGGGCGTGGCAGCAGATCGCAGACCTTGAGCGCCGCGAGGTCGAGCAGCGGCACGGGCAGGAGCAGCGACCGCCCGCCCCAGACTGGCTGCTCGAAATCGGCCTCAACCGAGACGCACCCCCCAATGCGGTGCACGTCGGCGGCTGTCACATGGCGGGCAAACGGACCCGCGGCATCACCCGCAGCGACGCCCTCCACTGACTCGCCGACGGCGTACCCGCGTGCATGCACTGCCGACCCGACTCCGAGCTGGGCTACCTCGACTAGGCCGTGCATCGAAAGTGGATCTTGGATTGTGAATGATCATGATTCATGTGTCGGGGGGATCTCACGGACGAGCAGTGGGCGGTGCTGGAGCCGTTGTTGCCGAAGGGGGCCAGGGCGGAGCGGCCGCCCGTCTGGCCTCGGCGGCAGCTGATTGACGGCATACGGTTCCGGGTCCGTACCGGTGTCCCGTGGCGCGATGCGACTCACCGATGCCGACCGGCGGGCCCTGTCCCCGCTGTTCTGGACGCACGTGAACCCCTACGACCGGTTCGAGCTGGACATGAACTCCCACCTCGCCCTCGCCGCGGCGGCCATGGTGCCCGGCCCTCGCACCGCACCCGACACGCGGACTCCTGAACCGGCGGCGGAGGGTGCGGCCGGGTCGGCATCCTGAAGAACCGGTGCCCCGGCGTCGCCGGCGGCCGGCTCGATCGTTGACCGAGGTACCGGCTCGGGTTCGCGGTGTTGTAGGAGGCGATGCGCGGGGTGTTTCCCACCGAGGGCCTGGCGGTGATGCCCGCCGTAGTGGTGCGGTTCGCGGACGAGCACAGGCATGGGTCAGCTCGTCAGCCTCGATGGGCCACAAGATCGTCATGCAGGCCGATGCGCCCGATCTTGCCGCTCTGGCGATGAGGTCATCGTCGTGATCGCGCGGTCGGAGAGTGGGCTGGAGTAGACGACGCTGGTCGTGACGGAGCCGAGTCCGGCGATTCGGCCCGTCGTTGTTTCCAGGTGGCGCATGGAACGAGCGAGGACCTTGAGCACGAAGCAGTCCTCACCGGTGACGTGGTGGGCTTCCAGGATCTCGGGCGTGGTCGCAATCAGATCGTGGAACGGTTTGTAGTTGCCCGTGGGGTAGCGGAGGCGGACGAAGGCCAGGATGCCGAGTCCGAGTCGTTCCGGGTCCACGACGACTGAGTAGCCGCGGATCACACCGCTTTCTTCCAGCCGCCGTACCCGTTCGGTGACAGCACTGGCCGACATGGACACGGTGCGTGCCAACTCGGCGTAGCTGGCCCGCCCATCCTGTTGCAGGGCTTCCAGGATGCGCATATCAGTCTCGTCAACGGAATCAGCGGCCATAGACGAGACATACCACGGTATCCCCGGTCATGGCCATGGAATGCCGGTGATCACCCGTTCCAGCGTGTGGCTACGCTTCGTAATGTTTCATCCATGACGAACACTGCTGCAAGCCCTGCGCTGTACGTACCGCCCGCGGCCCCCGCCGAAGCCGCTACCTTCTTCGCCGCACGCCTCGCCTTCCAGGCGGACGTCTCGGACGTCCGCGCCTCACTCGACTCCGGCGACCCGGGGTTCGTTCTGGTCGATTCGCGCGGGAGCGCCGGCTGGCAGCAAGGTCATGTGCCGGGCGCGGTCCACCTGCCCACCGCCGACATCCCGACTCGAGCCGCAAGCCTGCTCGACCCGCGGATCCCGGTCATTACCTACTGCTGGGGGCCTGGCTGCGACGGCGCCACCCGCGCAGCACTCGCCCTTGCCCAGCTCGGCTACCGGGTCAAGGAGATGATCGGTGGTATCGAATACTGGATCCGCGAGGGCTTCCCGGTCGAATCGCTGACCGGTACCGAGCAGCGCGAGGCGGACCCATTGACCGCTCCGATCGGCTCCATCACCTGCGCGTGCTGACGGACACCGCACGGCTGGGCGGCACGGTCCGCCCAGCCATCCTGGCCGACCTGCCTACGGTGGCGAGACTGTGCGCTGCCCATGCCGCGTTCGAGCGCGCCGCGCCTGTCCCTGCCGACCTCGCGGCCCGCCTGGAGTCCGCCTTGTTCTCGACCCATCCGAGGGCCTGGTGTTTCGTGGCCGATCTCAGGGAAGAGCTCATCGGTTACGCAACATGCTCACTTGAATTCTCCACCTGGCAGGCAGCTGACTACCTTCACTTGGACTGCCTGTTCATTACCGAGCCACACCGCGGGGAAGGCTGGGGGCGCTTACTGCTCGACGCCGTGAAGCGCACAGCAGAAGCCTTCGGCGCGGCACAGGTGCAATGGCAGACGCCCGACTGGAACGCCGACGCCATCCGCTTCTACAACCGAGCAGGAGCCCAGGCATCCCCGAAGGTCAGGTTCTCACTCCGCGTCTAGCCAACCGATAGGACTCCGATCGAGGTGTCTTCGAGCGGTCTCACAAACGGCCCTTTGCACGAGCAAGATCAATCACGAGCCGCTGAACCTCGCCGATCCCGGATTCGTTCTCAAAACCTGTTCTCCGGCCTCGTAGCTCTCCGGGTCTTGTCGAAGCGGAACGCGATGCCGCGCCAGTTCCGCAGTCGGTTGATGCACCGTTCCACGGTGTTGCGCTCTGAGTATGTGGGCGAGTTCCAGCAACGGTTGTCGTTCAGCGCGGGCAACACCGGGAGTTCGTGGGGAACGGTGTTGATGAGTTCCAGCAACAGTCGGGGGCTTGCGGTGGGAGCATGAGGTTGCTCCATACCGCTGGGGGCCGCCGATGGCGTCGAAGTCGAGGTCTGATCTGTACGCGGCGATCCGCCGTGACCATCGTGCCGGGCTGGGCAAGCGCGCTCTGATGCGCAAGTACGGGGTGGGACACCCCACGGTCCAGAAGGCGTTGGAATCCGCGTGGCCGCAGCCGCGGAAGAAGCTCCCGCCCCGGGCGACCCGGCTCGATCCGTTCAAGTCGCTGGTGGACGAGATGCTGCGGGCGGACCTGGACGCCCCGCGCAAGCAGCAGCACACCGCCAAGCGTGTCTTTGATCGTCTGGTCGATGAGCATCATGCGGACGGGATCTCCTACGGCATCGTCCGGGCCTATGTTGCGGTACGCCGGGGCGAGATCCGGGCCGAGGCCGGACGCGGCAGCGCGGAGGTGTTCGTGCCGCAGTCCCACCATCCGGGGCAGGAAGCCGAGGTCGACTTCGGGGACGTTACTGTTCACCTGGCCGGGCAGACTCTGGTCTGCAGCCTGTTCAGCCTGCGATTGTCGTACTCCGGCAAGGCGGTGCACCGCGTCTTCGCCACCAGCGGGCAGGAGGCGTTCTTGGAGGGGCACGTCCACGCCTTCAGCGTGCTCGGCGGGGTGCCCCGGGGCAAGGTCCGCTACGACAACTTGAAGGCGGCGGTCGCCAAGGTGATCGGGTTCGCCCGGGAACGCAAGGAGAGTGCACGGTGGCTCGCCTTCCGTGAGCACTACGGCGTTGACAGTTTCTACTGCCGCCCCGGCCTGGTCGGCGCCCACGAGAAGGGTGGGGTCGAGGGTGACATCGGCCGCTTCCGGCGCAACCACTTCGTCCCCGTCCCGGAGGTCGGCTCGCTGGCTGAGCTGAACACGCTGGTCGAGCGGTAGGACGAGGAGGACGAGGCCCGCCGGATCCGGATGCGACCGCGCACGGTCGGTGAGTCTTTCGCTGTCGAACAGCCGCTGCTGGCGCCGCTGCCCACCGAGCCGTTCGACGCCGGACAAGTCATCGAGACCCGGGTGGACCGGCACAGCCGCGTCTGGGCCCGCGCCGGTTTCTACTCGGTGCCGGCCCGCTATATCGAGCGCCGGGTCCGCATCGTGCTGCACGCCAACGAGCTGGCCGTCTACGACGGCGCCACCGAGATCGCCCGCCACGAGCGGCTGGTCGCCAAGGCTGGCGAGCGTCTCGAACTCGACCACTAGCTGGAGACGTTGCTGCGCAAGCCGGGCGCCCTGCCCGGGGCGACCGCGCTGGAACAGGCCCGCCAAGCGGGCAGGTTCACCCCGATCCACGACGCGTGGTGGTCCGCTGCCCGCAAGGCCCGCGGCGACAAGGACGGCACGAAGGCCCTGATCGAAGTGCTGCTGTTGCACCGTCGCATCCCGCACGAGCACCTGGTAGCAGGGCTCGCCGCATCCTTACGGGTGGGCGCCCTCACCGCGGATGCCGTCGCCCTGGAGGCCCGCAAGGCCGCCGAAGCCGACGATGACTCCACCCCGGTCCAGCCCCAAGAGCTCTCTTCCGTGGCCTCGTTGACGCAGCGCCGTCTCGCGCACCTTCCGCCCGACCTTCGGCCGTTGCCCTCGCCGGCCGTCTATGACCAGCTGCTGCACCGTCGTCCCGCCGCACCGAAGGAGTCGCTGCCGTGAGTACTCCCAACCGTCACCGGATGAGCGAACAGGCGGCGGAGACCGCCGTGGTCGGCGCCTGCCGCATGCTGCGGCTGCCCACCATCCGCGCGAAGTTCCCCGACCTGGCCGAGCAGGCGTCCCGCGAGCAGATGTCCTACCTCACCTTCCTCGCCGAGCTGTTGCTGGCCGAGTGCGACGACAGGGCCCGGCGTCGCTCCGAGCGCCGGATCAAGGCCGCCGCGTTCCCGAGGCAGAAGTCGGTCAGGGAGTTCGACTTCGACGCCAACCCCAACATCGACCCCGCCGTGATCCACACCCTGGCCACCTCCGAGTGGGTGAAGAAGGCGCAGCCCCTCTGCCTGATCGGCGATTCCGGCACCGGCAAGTCGCACCTGCTGATCGCGTTGGGAACCGAGGCCGCGATGGCCGGTTTCCGGGTGAAGTACACCCTGGCGACCGAGCTCGTGAACGAGCTTGTCGAGGCAGCGGACGAGAAGCAGCTGAGCAAGACCATCGCCCGCTACGGACGCGTCGATCTTTTGTGCATTGATGAGCTGGGCTACATGGAACTCGACCGTCATGGCGCCGAGTTGATGTTCCAGGTACTGACCGAACGGGAGGAGAACAAGGCCATCGCCATCGCCTCCAACGAGTCCTTCGGCGGCTGGACGAAGACCTTCACCGATCCCAGGCTCTGCACCGCGATCGTCGATCGACTCACCTTCAACGGCACGATCATCGAGACCGGCACCGACTCCTACCGACTCGCCCACACCCGGAGCAAGGCCGGGCGGTCAGCCGATACCTGACCGCAGGGGGCACCGACGGCCTTCATCTGCGCATCTCGGACGACTCCCTGTGCGAGCTGCCCGTTGCGAACGGATCATCGTTGCGGAGTACGGCTGTCCGAGGTGACAATGCGTGGAGGTGCCGGGTGGTCATCCCGGCGAAGTGTTGGAGGCGCTGCTTGTGAACACCGCATCGCGGTGCGCCTCGCTGTGCGCGCCAGACGCTGACCACTTCGCTTCGCCCACCGGCTGACCTGCTTCGTCCGCGGTGGGCGCTTCCCTTCATGGGAGACCACCGTAGTGCCCGAAGACTTCGGGACGGTTGATCGCCGTCCTCTGACAACGGTTCTTGCCGCCAACCTCCTTTCGATCACTGGGAATTGCCTGACATATATGGGCGTGCCGTGGTTCGTGCTGCAGAGCACGGGCAGTGCCGCCAAGGCCGGGATCGTCGCGTTCTGCACACTGCTGCCCGCGGTACTCGTTGCGCTCGTCGGTGGTCCGGTCATCGACCGGATCGGGCGACGGCGGGTGAGTGTCGCCTCGGATCTCGCCTGCGGAGTCGCAGTTGCGGCGATCCCGCTGCTGCAGTTCGCCGGCGTCCTGCGTTTCTGGATGCTGTGCGTGCTCATGGCGGTGACAGGGCTGTTCCGTGCGCCGGGTGAAACCGCTCGCAGCGTGCTGCTGCCCACGCTCGCCGAACGCGCCGGAATGCCGCTGACCAGGGCTGCCGGGTTGTACGACGGTGCGGCACGCTGCGCGGCGCTGACGGCATCCGCTCTCGGAGGTGTGCTGATCGCCGTACTCGGAGCCGAGAACGTCCTGTGGGTGGATGCCGCGACCTTCGCTGTGTCCGCGCCGCTGTTCGCGTTCGGGGTGCGCGGCCTGCCCGAGGCACAAGCCCAGCGGCAGGTCGAGCCGACATCGTTGCGTGCCTACCGTCGTGAACTCGCGGAAGGCTATCGCTTCCTGGCAGCCACTCCGTTGCTGCTGGGCCTGTGCCTGATGACGCTAGTCACCAGGGGCCTCGACCAGGGATGGAGCGCCGTGCTCCTCCCCGTGGATGCCCGTGTGGAGCTTGATGGTTCCATCGATCTCGGTCTGCTGAACGCAGCGTTCGGGGTGTGTGCACTCACGGGGGCGCTGGTCTATGGGGCGGTCGGCAGCCGCTTTCGGCGGTGGCCAGTGTTCACGATCGCCTTTCTCATCGGAGGCCTGCCGCGCTTCGTGGTCGCCGCCTTCACCGACACATTCGCGCCGCTGGCCGTGATCATGGCGGTTGAGGGTCTCGCCTTCGGTGTACTCAACCCCATCATGGCCACAGTGACGTACGAGATGGTGCCGGAGGAACTGCGCAGCCGCGTGTTGAGTGCGACAACGGCCTCGGTCCAGCTGGTCACTCCGATGGGCGGACTGGCTGCGGGCTTCCTCGTGGATTCGGTCGGTCTGCCTTCCACGATGTTGGCGGTTGGCGGTGTGTATCTGCTCGCCACGCTGTGCCCGTTGATCTTCCCGGTCTGGAGGCAGATGGACAGTACCGGCTCTCCCCACGACAGGGCGGAGGGCTCGCCGCCGCGTGTCTCGGGATCGAAGCAGGTGTAGAGGCGCGGGCCGCTTGTGCCTGGGCTGTCTTCCACCTGCGGACCACCGCCCGGAGCTGCCCGGCCGCCGCGACGATTGACGAGACAGAACGGGCGGCACGAGGTCATGATGCCGCCCGTTCCGTCGGCGCGTCAGCAGAACTTTCGTCGGTGCTCCGGCGGCCCCGGCGGTGTTGCTGGAACTCACCGACATTCCAGACGCCGACCTCATCCAGTCGTTGCTGGAACTCACCGACAGGCGTTGCTGCCCATCATCGCCATACTCATGCGCTCCCTGTACAGCGTCGCGTCGTGCGAGATCGGCCAGCCGCCGACGCTGCCGCGCTTCTTGCGGTTCGCGGCCTGGTCGGCCTTCTCCGGGATCACTACCTTGATCCCGCGTCGCCGCAGGTAGCTACGGTTACGCCGAGACGAGTACGCCTTATCTGCGGCCACCGCGTCCGGTCCGCGGGCGTCCGACCGGTCCACGCACCTTGACGCGCTCCAGGACCGGAACGAACTGCGGGCTGTCGCCGGTCTGTCCCGGCGTGAGAACGAACGCCAGGGGGCGGCAGCGCCGGTCGGCCGCCAGATGAATCTTGCTGGTCAACCCGCCCCGGGAACGCCCCAGCTCAGCGCCTTTCAAGCGGGCTCGGTGCCGTCCGCGGCCCCGTCGCCGGTCGACGCGCGAGTCGTCCTCGGCCGGTCCGTCTTGCGACTGTTGTGCCTTCGTATCGCCCCCTTTTCGGACTCGACGGCAGCCTCCAGGGCTGCCAACTGCTCGGAGTCCAAGGCCATCCCGGCGGCGTGGTGGTGGCCCGTGCGGTCGCCGAGTCCACGCTGACCAGGCCCAGGTCGGTCTCGCCACGGGCCGCGGCCTCGGCGATCACCGCTTCCATCAGCTGCTGGAAGACGCCCTGCTTCGCCCAGATTCGGAACCGGTCGTACGCGCTCTACCAGGGCCCGAACTCGGCAGGCAGGTCGCGCCAGGGGCTGCCGACGCGGAAGCGCCACATCACCGCGTTGAAGTGTTTCCGCAGGTCAGGGAAAGGACCGATCGCGGCGATCGGGAGATGGGGCTCGATCAGGGTCCACTGCTCGTCGGTGAGATCGCCTCGCGCCATGACTGACGGCTTATCAAAAACGAACCTCCGCGCGCAGGGGATCCACCGGCCCTAGTTGCCGAGGAGCCGCTCCCACAGCAGCCCGTCCCGCCAGCGCCCGTCGAGAAAGATCGAGGAGTGCGCGACGCCGTACGGGCTGAACCCGTTGCGACGCAGCACCCGCTGCGACGGCAGATTCTCCAGATTGGTGGACGCCTCGGCGCGGTGTAACCCGAGTTTGTCGGTCATCACTTGGAGTACGAGCCCGACAGCGCGCCCGGCGTGGCCTTGATTCTGGGCGACACTGGCGATCCAGTATCCGACGGAGCCGCGGCGCAGGTGCGGCTGTGGCAGGATGCCTCCGACGGTGACCTGCCCGATCACCTGGTCGTCGGCAAGTACCACGCCTGGCCAGACCGTGCCGGCCCGGTATCCGGCCAGTAGCCTGTCGATCCGCTCCGCCTGGCCCTCCGGGGTGAAGAAGTCGTCCGGCTGGACCGGTTCCCATGGCCGAAAGGCCTCGACGTCCCGCACCCGATGCGCTGCGATCGGGGCGGCGTCGGTGGGCTCGATCAGGCGGATCCTGGTGCTGCTGTGCATGGGCTGATCCTCGTCGCGGTGCGTCGGATGAGACGGCCAGCCTATGCAACGGTCCTCGCGTGGCCGCGCCCTACGCCCGCCGGCCGGTCTCACACGACCTGGCTTCGCAGCATCGCACCGCATTCATGATCTGGACTCCAGACAGGACCTAGCTGTATTGATCACGAGCGTTGTTGACACTCGCTGGGCTTGATCATGGCGAAGACCTCCGGTGTGGTGGAGCTGTCTAGGACTGCACCGCACGGAGGTCTTCGTGTCCCACCGTAATGCCCGGCTGACCGTTCACGGCAGGCGGCTTCTCGTTGAACGTGTCTGCGCAGGTCGCCCCGTTGCGCATGTCGCGGCGGAGATGGGCATCTCGCGGGCCACGGCTCACAAGTGGGTCCGCCGCTGGCGGGCAGAGGGCGAGTCGGGCCTGCACGACCGTTCCAGCAGGCCGCGGACGACACCCCACCGCACGCCCGCGATGGTGGAGGCCCACGTGTGCCAACTGCGTCAGGCCCGCAAGCTCGGCCCGGCCCGCATCGGCCCCGTCCTGGGCATGCCCGCCTCGACCGTGCACCGCATCCTGGTCCGCCATGGCCTGAATCGCCTGGCCCATCTTGACCGGCCCACGAGTGAGGTCATCCGCCGCTACGAACGCGACCGCCCCGGCGAGCTCGTCCACGTCGACGTCAAGAAACTCGGCCGGATCCCGGACGGCGGCGGTCACAAGGTCCTGGGCCGCCAGGCAGGCCGTGTCCGACGCAGCAGCATGGGCTTCGACTACGTCCACTCCGCCGTCGACGACCACAGCCGTCTCGCCTACAGCGAGATCCACCCGGACGAGAAGGCCGACACCTGCGCAGGCTTCCTCCGCCGGGCCGCAGCCTTCTTCGCCACCTGCGGCATCGAGCACATCGAACGCGTTCTGACCGACAACGCCTGGCCCTACCGCAAAAGCTTCGCCTGGCGGCAAGCCCTGGCCGACCTCGGTGCGGCCGGCAAGCTCACCCGCATCTACCGGCCGCAGACCAACGGCAAGGTCGAACGCTTCAACCGCACACTGCTCGACGAATGGGCCTACCTGCGGCCCTACATCAGCAACACCGAACGCGCCGAAGCCCTGCCAGACTTCCTCCACACCTACAACCACCACCGCTGCCACACCGCACTCGGCGGCCAACCACCCATCAGCCGCGTGAACAACGCTGCGGGTCAATACACCTAGCTGCCTCTCCGAGTCGGCGCCGTCTTCTTGGCCGGCCGCTTCCGCGCGGCCGTTCTCTTCTGCTCGGGTGCTTCGCCGCGCGCGGCCTGCGCCTTGGCCACGCTCTCCTGGAGCGCCGCCATGAGATCCAGCACCGTGCCCGGTCCGGCAGCCGGCTCGGGTGCTTCGGGCGGCGGACGGTCCTCGCGCTTCGCGTCGATGACCTGTTCCAGCGCCTCGGTGTACCGGTCGCCGAACTCAGGCCCTTCGAGGCTGTCGACGGCCATCGCGTCCATGAGGGTGAGGGCCCCGTCGATCTCTGCGTCGCTCACCTCGACCGGCGGCGGCACCAGCTCGGACGGGTCGCGGATCTCGTCGGGCCAGTGCATGACGTGCATGACGAGCGCGTCCTCGCGGACCCGGAGCAAGCCGAGGCGCTCGCGGCCGTGCCACGCCCACTTCACGACCGCCACCCGTGAGGAGCGGCGCAGCGCCTCGACCAGCAGCCGGTACGGCTTGGCGGCCAACTGCTCGCGTGCCGCCAGGTAGTAGCCCTCCCCGATCCGTATCGGATCGATGGACGCCCACGAGACGAAGGTGACGATCTCGATCGCCCTGGCCGTCGGCAGCGGCAGATCGTGCAGCTCTTCGTCGCTGATCGGGATGATTCGCGCCTTCGTCAGCTCGTACCCCTTGCCGATCTCGCCTTCAGGGATCTCGCGATCCTCCAGCTCGCACACCTTGCGGTAGCGGATCCGGCCCTGATCAGACAAGTGGTACTGGTGAAAGCGGACGCTGTGGTCGGCGGTTGCGGTGGCCACCTGGACCGGCACGGTGACCAGGCCGAACGAGATGGCTCCGGACCAGATGGCTCGGGTCATGGGAGTACCTCCGCGGCAGTCCCCGAGCAGCACCAGCGTATGAGCGCCACAGGCGGCTCGCATGCGCGCTGTCGGCGCAGATCGCACGCTGGTGCCATGAGTACCGCACCGCCTGTCGTGATCTACCCGCCCGGGTCGGAGGGCGGCCGGCGTGTCCAGATCGGCGAGACGTTCGTGGGGCGTACACGCTGCTCGATGTCACGGCAGCGAGGACGCCGTTCGCGACCAATGGCGGCCCTCGTCACCGACCGCCGTCACGATCTGTAATCTGCTCGGTGGCCGTACTTTCCCTGCCACCGAGCAGAGCTGCGGTTCCCTCTCTCACCAGCAGGTCGTTCCCGGTTCAGCGGGTTGCCAGTTCGCTGGGCAGTCGCGCGGTCTTGATGAAGGTACTGAGCTCGGTTCCCCAGGGGACGGCGCGAGCGAACCCCTCGGCGAGATGGGTGCTGGAGCGTACGGGCTGGGGTAGGTGGCGGTCGCGGGTGAAACCCAGCATGCGAGCCTGTGCTCGCCACAGGCGCGCGTCGGGACTGATTCCGATAGCTGCGTGGTGGGCGGCGAGCAGGTGAGCGGCGAGGGGGTCCTCTCCGCCGGCGGCGAAGCGCCACCAGTACAGGGCACTTTCGCGTCGGTCGAGCGTGTAGAGGAGGCAGGCGAAGGTGCGCGCGCCCCTGGGGTCGTAGTCGGCGGCGAAGTCGGCTAGGGAGTCGATGTCGTTGGACCGCAGCACCAAATCGCACAGCCGCCGCACGTGATCGACCACTGCCATCGGGCTGGCGGCCGGGTCTGGGCTGAGGATCGGCGTGGGACGCCGACGCATGCCACGGCGCGTGCGTGGCCGTGTGCCGCCCGGGTGGCTGGGCGCGGGCGCCGCCGCAGGCGGCGGCACCCGGGAAGACTGGAAGGTGGGTGCGATGAGGGCACGTGTGACTCGGGGCGGTCGCGCGGCATTCTGGGCAATGCGCACAGCGAGGCGTCGCATGAAGTCGTCGGTGTCGTGGTTGTCGTACGTACGGTGCAGAGCCTGCGCTTCGGCGCGCAGGAGATCTTCCAGCATCAGGACTTCCCTTTCCCCGAATCCGGGAGGTCGATGAGGCGATTGAGGTTTTTCAGGCCCAGGTGAACGTTGGCCTTGGCAGCGTTGGACGTGATGTCCAGGCGGGCAGCGATCTCAGCGAAGCCGAGTTCGGCGAGGTAGCGCAGGCGGACACAGCTCGCCTGAAGCGGAGCGCGCTGCTCGAGTTCGGCCAGGGCGCGGTCCAGGCGGTCGTGGCCGCGTAGCAGCAGCAGATCGTCTGCGGTGGGCACGTCGGCGTAGGTGAGTTCGCCGTAGCTGACCTCCCGGTCGGCGGTGCGGGCACGTCGGCGGTAGAAGTCGACGATGGCGCCTTCGAGTATGCGGTGGGCGAGCGCAATCGGGTTGGGATGCGCCAGGATCCGCTCCCATTTGCGGTACATCACCACAGCCGCGTCCATGAGCACCTCGTCCGCGTCGTGCGGGTTGCGCGTGCGAGCGCCCGCGACCCTGATGAATTCGCCCATGTGCTGGCTGAAGAACGCCTCGAAGTCGGTCGGGAGTTCAGCGGGTTCGATCACGTCGAAGTCGTGCTCGTCGGCACTGGTCACTGTTCCTCCACGGCGGGCGGCGGAACGGCGGTCCCCCCAGTGGGGCGCAGTCCGGCGGGCAAGACAGGGGGTGGTGCGAATACGCGTGCGCGGGAGCAGTGCTCGTCGCGAGCCAGCGAGGCGATGCGGACGACGCGTCGGACGACGGCGTCGAAGGCAACTGCGGTCATCCGGCACACGCCGGCCACAGCCAGCACGTGCCAGGCCCAGTGAAGCCCCACGGACCCTCCTTTTGCTCAACTTGGCCCCCGCACCGCGTCATTGCTGAGCGAGGGGAAGCCTTGCGGCCTCACCCCTTCACCGCTGCGCAGCACCCCCAGGGTTAACTCTGCGGCACACGTTTTCGACGGAGCGCAACGATCCGCTTGTGACTCACGGTGTGACCTGCGCGCACGCATTGTGCTGTGATGGACGTCACGTTTGTCGCTCAATTGTTCGCCACCCTTCGCCACCCGAAGCCACCCGACACAACCGCCCGGACCAGCGCGGAGCACACGGCAGGGCGGCGCCCCGGCACACCCAGGCTGGTCGTGGTCAGCAATACCGCACCGGGTCCGGATCTGCTGCAACGGACCCAGCAGCCGGGCTGGCCGGCGGACGTGTCGCTGCTGTGGCCGGGTCATCCCGATCCGCAGGAGACGTGGCTGCCGCCCGCTGCTGCGGATCTCACCGGTGTCCTGCAGTGGTGCACCGAGCAGGCCGCTCAGGTCCCGTTTGGGTCCCTGGAAGCGCAGACGCTGGTGTGGAAGCTGGCTGCCCGCGTGCAGTACGCGAGTGCCGGAGCCCATGGACGAGCCTTTCATGCTGGTGAACTGCCCGCCCTGTATGAGCAGTTCGTCGAGGAGTTGCAGGCCTTTCCGCAGATTCCCGACGTCTACTGGCCGCATGGCAGCGAACCGGAGCTGACGGGCGAGCAGCGCGTGCGGCTGGTGACGGGCTTCTCCGGGGCCGGCAAGACGACCTGGGCGGCGCACGCCGCCGCCCGGTGCCCGCTCCCGGTCACCTACTTCGATGCCGGGAAGATGCCGCCCGCGGTGGTGCCCGGCGCGCTGGCCCGGGAGGTCGCTGCCCGGCACCTGAGCGGGCCCGATGCCGTCAGCCTGCCGAGCGGGGCCGGCATCGACGTCCTGCGGGCCGTGCACGGCCGACTGGCCCACGACGGCACAGCCATCGCGGTCGTCATCGACAACGTGCACGACCTCCCATCCGACGACGTGCGGCTGCTTGTTCAGGCGCTGCCGACGGCCCGGATCACACTGCTGGGCCACCCCCACCCGGAGCAGAACCCGCTCGCCGCGCATCTGGGGATCTCCGCCGAGTCCCTGCCCGGCTGGGACACCGACACCGTGGCCGCCGTCTTCGCCACCGAAGGCTGCATCCTGGACTACCCCACCGCCCAGCGCATCCTGGCCTTGACGGCCGGCCTGCCCCTGTACGTGCTCAACTCCGTGCACCTGGCCCGCACCGTGCACGCGGGCGACGGAGCCGCCTTCTGCGACGCCGTTCAGGCACAGACCCATCTCACCCCCACCACCCAGGAAGTCATCCTGGCGCAGATCTTCGAGCAGCTTTCCGCACCGGCACGCATCACCGCCGGGCTGCTGTCGATCGCCGAGGTCCCCCTGACCGCCGCCGAGCTCCAGCAGCTGGCCGCGGCCGCCGGGAGCACAGGACCGGCCGCGGCTCGGGCCGTACGTGAACTCGCTGGCCGCGGCCTAACACAGGCCTTCGCCGACGGCCACTGTCAACTCCACGACGCAATCCGCCCCCTGGCCGCCCAGGCAGCCGAAGACCTGCCCGCGAAGGCCACCGACGCCGTCAGGCAAGCCCTGGTTGGCCTACTGGAGGGACACCGGGGACTCGCACGGCTGGCCCGGTGGATGCGCCTGCTGGCCGAGACCGGACGGATCGACATCCTGCTCGAGCTCACCGGCCAGGAAGGCTTCTTCCAGGGCGGCTACCCTCGTGAACTGCGCGCCGTGATCGCAGAGGTGGCCCAGGACACCAACCGCGACGCCATCAGCCGCCTGGAAGCCCACAACGCACTGGCCACCTGGGCATACGGGGACGACGACTGGGACACCTGCGCACAGCACGTGCACGCCATGGAGACCCTCGCCGAGACCAGCAACCAGATCGGCCCTCGGGAGAAAGTCCTGCTGGCCACCCGGCAATTCATCCTGTACGGGCAGGCATGCGACGTCGACGCACTCGACTCGGCCTTCCACACCGCGCTCGCCGGGATCCCTGTTCCCTCGCCCCACGAACGAGCTCTGCGCTACGCCTACGCGCAGAGCCTGTTTCTCGCCGACGCCTACCAGGACGCGGGCAACGCCGCGATGGAGCTCGCCGATATCTACCGCCGCCACCTCGGCCTGGAGATCACCCACATCCTCGGCAACACCGAGGCGTTGCAAGAGGCCTGCGAGACCAGCGAAAACCCCGACGACTACAAGCGCCTGGCCGACTGCTTCGCCCTGTTCGTCAAGTCCTGCCGCCAACTCGGCCTCGACTACGGCCCGATGGCCTTCCCCGCGATGAAGCTGTATCTGTTCACCGCCGCCTGGCGCTCCGCCATCGACCTGGGCCAGGACGTCGTCGAGTCCCTGATGCGAGCCGACGAAACCCGAGCAGCCCTGGACCTGATAAACCGTCAGCTCATCCCCGTGGCTGAGGACTACAACCTGCCTGAGGACATGATCGGGCTGCGTTCCCAGCGCGCCGTCGTACTCGCCTACCTCGGAGACATCGCCGCCGCCCGTGCCGAACTCGACAGCCTCGATCACTACGAAGTCACCCCTGACCAGGCCTACGACATCCAGCACCAACGGCGCATCGTCGAAAGACTCGCCGCGCAGTAGAGCGAAGCACTGCGCGGGCCATAAACCCGCCCGGTGCAGCCCTGTCCTCAGACGGCCGATAAGACGACAGCCCGGTTCTTCGGCGGCCCCTGGGCAGACCATGCACCGCAAACCCCGTATCGCCGACCTCGTGCTGCCCGGCGCCCAGCGACCAGCGGTGAGCTCGCAAGTTGTGATTGATGATGGGGTGCATGCGGCACACACTCTCGATGAGCCCGTCCCAGTACACCAAGGCGCCGGCCCGGCTGCACACGCTGGTATCGCCGCAGACGGTTCCGCTGCCCGTCCATACGAGCGAGCAGCTCCTGCCGCTGGAGCATCTGGCGTGGGAGAACTTCGAGCGGCTGTGCCTGAAGCGGGCGGTGGAGCGCGGGACGGTCGAGGACTCCGCCGATCACGCCGGGGGCGACAGTGTCACCGGGCGCTTGAGCGCCTACGACGCCCAGGCGCAGGGAAGCCTGTACGGCACTCGGGGCCAGGAGCAGCAGGGCATCGATCTGTATGTCCGTCTGCCTGACGCCTCCGCGGAGAACGGCTCTGATCCCGAGCGCGTCTACCTGAGTCTGCAGTCGCGGCGGGTGAAGTCGCTGACCGCCAGGCAGCTCAAGGAGGCCGTCACTGACTTCCTGGACGGCACGTGGGCTGCGGTCAGCCGGGTCTTCGTCTACGCCACCAGTCTGTCGGCCGTCCCGCAAAAGACCGCCGACGAGGTGGTGACGCAGCGTAAACGGCTGGCGCGTGCGGGCATCACCTTCGAGGTGTGGGATGCGGAGTATCTGTCGGCCTGGCTGAAGCAACGCCCGCAAGTCGTCCACGACTTCTTCGGCCGCGCATGGGTGGAGGAACTGTTCGGGCCCGAGCAGGTGACCGCTTTGGCGACCCGGCTCGATGCCGTGCAGGTCGCCGATCTGCGTGCACAGCTCGGTTCCTTCTACGCCACCTTCTTCGCCCACACCGACTCCGGCGCAATCGCCCTGCAGCACGCCCAGGCCCAGCCGGATCTGCGGCAGCGATTCGTCCTTCCCGACGTGCTCCCGCTGCACCGACTGGGCCGCTGGCCTGCCCATCTGTCACCACCAGACGCGCTCTCCCCCGGCATGTCCCCCACGGCCTGGTACCGCAAGGCGCGAGCGTCCGCCTTCGGCCACCATCCCGACGAGCTGGGGAAGGCGCTCAGCGTGCATGGCTCCGAGGTCGGGGAGCAGATAGTGGCCGTCAGCACCGCGTCCCCGGCAGTGACCGGGGAGGCCACCGGGATCCGCACCAGCGCGGACGCCTGGCTGGCCGGGGCCCGACGCCATGTCCTGATCGGGGAAGCAGGCTCGGGCAAGAGCAGTCTTCTGCGTTTCGCGCTGTTGGACCTGTTCGCCGACTCCCCTGCCCTGCCGCGCTGGACCGAACGGTTCGGCGGCCGGCTGCCCCTGTGGGTTCCCTTCCCGTTCTTCACCCGCCGGCTGGCCCGCTACGACGGCGCCGAGGCCTCGCTGGCGGCGACGCTGTGGGCCTGGCTGGAGCAGTACGACGTCGGGCATCTGTGGCCGCTGGTGGAGAAGGCACTGGCCGATGACCGGCTGCTGCTGGTCATCGACGGCCTGGACGAATGGGTGAGCGAGAGTGCTGCGCGCAGGGCTCTCACCGCACTGGAGACTTTCCTGGACCAACGCCAGCTGCCCGCGGTGGCCGCCACCCGCCCCTACGGCCTGTCGCGGCTGCAGCCGACGGGAGTGTGGCAGTACGCCTCGCTGGCCCCGCTCACGTCGCGCCAGCAGCGGGAGTTGGTGGCTCACTGGCTCGGCGCCGCTGAGACGGACGGCGGCCCGCAGGCCGAGGCGTTCGTGAAGGAACTGTCCGGCGTCCGGGACCTTCGCCAGCTGGCCCGGATTCCGCTCTTCCTGCTCCTGCTCACCGGCATGCGCCTGGCCGGGACTGCCCTGCCGCACAGGCGGTTCGAGGTGTACGCGGGCGCCATTGATCATCTGCTGGGGGAACATCCCGCCCGGCGTGAGACGGCGGCCGGCATTACCGCGGAGCACACCGCACTGCACCCGGACGACATCCGTCAGGTCCTGGCCCACGTTGCGCTGGCCCACCAGCAGCGCGGCGATGTCCAGGCCGTGCCCGAACAGACAGTCCGCGCGGACATCATCGACGCGCTTCGCGATCCACGACACCTCGCGCTGGATGCCTCGGGAGCCGCCGCGCAGGCGCGAGGGTTTGTCGACATCGCCGAGGGGCAGCTCGGCGTGCTGGTCCGCCAAGGCCCGCGCGAGATCGGCTTCCTGCACCGGGTCCTGCTGGAACAGCTGGCCGCCGAACAGGCCGCACAGCAGCTGTCCTTCGACGAACTGCGCCGCCTGTTCGCCCAGCACGCCCAGGACCCACGCTGGCATGAGGTGCTGTTGGCCATCCTGTGGCAGCTGCAGCGCGCCGAGGAGACCAGCCTGCTGCTTAAGGAACTCGCCGAGCAGGCCGACGGGCCGGAACCGGAAGCACTGGCAGTGCGCGAGCTGGTGGCACAGGTCGTGTTCGGCGGGATCCGGCTGCCTCTCCCCCAGGCTCGGCGTCACGCCGCCACGATCCTGGAAGCGGTCGACAGCCACCCCCTCGTCGGGCACCGACAGCGGCTGCTGTCGGCGTGTGTGGCCGGGCTGGACGATCCATCAGTGAGCGGTGATCTGGTGCCGTACCTGTCACGCTGGGTTGCGGCCGGTCAGCCGCTGCCGTGGCAGGTGTTTTACCGGCTCGGGCAGGTGGCCGACGACCGGCAGCTGGCCAAGCCCGTCTGGCCACTGCTGGTGGCCGCGTTGAGGTCAGAGGACGTGCACGTGGCCTGGGCGGCCGCCCGCGCGCTCGCCGCCCGCTACGGGACGGGGGACGGGCAGGAGCACGTAGTTGAGGCGATGCTGACGGCGCTGCGCCACGCAGCCAGTGCCGATCACGCAGCCGTGACCCTGCACGGTCTGCTGCTGGGCTGGCCCGATGATGACCGGGTCACGGCCGCGGCTGCAGCTGCCCGGCAGCAGCAGGTGCTGGGGCTGCGGCTGACGGCCCTGGCCGCCGTCCTGGGCGTACTGCCTGGGCAGCACACCACCGGCCGCAAGGCCGGCGGCCCGCAGCCGAAGGCCGTGACGGCCGAAGAGCGCGCCTGGCTGGTCAGCCGACTCGACACCGAGGATTTCACCGACGACGTGTGGAAGCCTGTGCTCGCCGACACGATCGCGGCCGCCCTGCGTGAAGCTCCCGGCGAGGCCGAACAGGTGCGCGACACCTGCCTGTCCATCGTGTCCGGCCAGCGCCCCGAACAGGGCGACCGAGCTGTGGCCTGGAGTGTGCTGCTGCTGGCCTGGTCCCAGGATGCGACCGTCATCGACTACATCTGCACCACGCTGGTGAACGACCCGCACCAGATCCGGTTCCTTGGCATCGGGGCGCTGGCCCGCGCCTACCCTGGCCATACGGTCGTGGCCGCCGCGGCCGAGGAACTCCTGCAACAGGATCCACGGGCCTTCCTCGACTTCGAGCTCCCCTCCCTCGTTGCCCTGGACCAGGGCCCGGTGCTGCGGTCCGTGCTGCTGAAGGAGTTGCACGACAGCGAGGTCCCGCACTGGGCCGCCGATGCCCTGGCCGAGCACTGGGCCCACGACGCCGAGGTGCAGCAGGCGCTGTGCGCGGTGCTGAACGGCGAGGCAGGCCGGGCATCACGGGTGGCCAACGCGGCCGTGCGAGTCCTGGGCGCCGAGCAGGCCCGGGAGCGGCTGCTCGCCCTCCTTGCCATACCAGCACCGGCACAAGACAGCCGCTTCCGCAAGGAAATCGTCATCCATGCGCTGCTGGAGAGCTGCCAGCACCAGTCCCTGACCTCGGGGCCGGTGGCCGAGCAGATCGCCCGAGTGTGCCTGGAGGCGGTGCAAGAACCCGCCAACGAATACGAGTTCACTGCCGAAGCCGCGGTCATCGCCGCCCTGCCCGCAACCGCTTCGGCCCGCGACCGCGCGGCCAGCATGCTGCGCAGACCGCAGGCCCCACTTGGATCGCTTCTGGCCGGCTACGGCAGCGAGCCCTCCGCCCTCGAGCCCGTCCTCGACCGGGTGCGAGCCGCCCACCCGGTCCTGCCCACCGCCGCCCGCCTGCACCTGTGCACCCTGCTACGCGACCATCCCGGCGACAGCAGCCTCATCCGGCAGCTGACCGCTCAGTGGCCAAACGAGCCCCACGACCTCATCCGCCCCGCCGCCTCCGCCGTGTTCCACACCCACCTGCTGCGCGACCACGACCGCGGCGCGCTTCCCGAACTGGAATGGCAGCAGGCCCAGTCCGTACTCCGCGACACCGCCTCAGGCCTCGGCCACAACAACTGGGCACGGCGGCGTGCCGCATGGGTGGGCATCCTGCTGACCGGCCAACTCGGCCTGCTGGACGACCTCGTCGAACACGACGGCCGCCCCATCCGGCTGCCCCTGGGTGAATTCATCAGCACCGACCTCGACCTGCTCGTGCTCGGCGAGATCGCCGACCACTGGCCCGCTCTATGCGCCCACTTCGGCGACACCCTCCTCACACGCCTCACCGGCGACATGCTCTCCCCCGCCACGGACACGGCCTGGGAGTATCTTGCGCTGGTCGCCGACCGCCACCCCCAGCTCGCGCAAGAACTCACCGCGGCCGTCGACCAGCAACCCGACCTCCTCACCCACGACACCGTGCTCGCCTGGTACGCCCACACTCACCGCGGCGAGCCGCACCTGCTGCGAACCCTGATCGACAACCTCCGGCCGAGCGACACCGGAAGCCGGGACGTCGCACCCCTGCTCCTGGCCGACCCCCTGGTCCTCGGCCTCGACCCGGCGAGCGTGCAACGCGCACTGCACACCGAACTGGGCCCAGGACGCGGCGGTTACCCGCTCCCCGCCTCGGGTGCGTTCCTCGCCCTGGCCGCCGGGTTCCCCGACGACACAGCCGTCGCCGGCGCCTGGGAGGCCCTCCAACGCGAGCGCGACCTGCACGGACACGTCGAGGTGGACGTGTCGGTGTATTACCCGCTGGCCTACGCAGCCGTCGAGACTGCCGGCTTCGTGGACCAGGTAGCCCACGACAGCGCATGGATCTGCAGTCACTTCACCAAGGACGTCGACCCGCCGTTCGCCCAGGCCGTCATCCGCCGCCTGGAACGTGATCCCGAAGCTCGCGCTCAGGCCGACGCCGCCATCACCAGTGCGGACACCTCCGATGCCCAGGCCGCGCAGCTCGCCTCTCTCCGGAGCGCGGCCACCACCCTGTCCCCGGACGTCGCGGACAACCTGCGCCAGCGGCTCCACCGGCAAGGCCTTCAGCTGCCCGATGCCGTGCACGACTTCGTCACCGCCACAGACATCTCCGTCCCCGCTCTCCTGCTGCGCATGCTGCAGTCAGGAACAGGGCGATGACACGTCATGCGGCCCCAGCAGCAGCTCCCGACGGTCCTGACTCACTTCTCTGCTGGCCCACGCGGAATACTGGGACCATGGTTCAGCAGCCGCGCCCTGGTGCCAGGCCGCCCGTCGCCGCGGTGCTGTACGAGCGGTATGCGGGACGCCTTCCCGACACGTTGGAGGCCCTCGCCGGACCAGAGCACGGCCTCGTCGATCTGCCGCTCCACATCGCCTGGTCAGGGCTGCGCACCTACGACCTCGACCGGCCCCGCCAGCGCATGAGCCTCTACCGCTCCGTGCTCGCCGAAGGGCAGCGCGAGGACATCACCTGCTTCCTGAACCGCGATCTCCTGCTCGCGCTATGGCCCACGATGAGGACCATGATCAGCAGGCACGTCCGCGACGCGTGGGAGACCGCCTTCCCAGAGCTTGAGCGCTGGGCGTCCGGCGCCGGGTGAGTGATCCAGCGCCCCCAGACGACCACCGATACGGGCGTGGATGCGGCGGCTGACGCCGTTCGGGCCCAGAAGCGTGGCGCCGCCGTGCGGCCCGTCGCGCCAGACGGCGAGCGTAACGTGCCGGCATCACGACAACGGGCTCCACCGCCGGGAATGACGCCTTCACATCACGCAGCGGTGCGTACGTTCCGCAGTAGTGCGGCGGTCATCGCCAAGAGCGTCTCGGCCTCGGCCCGGTCGTATGCGAAGTCCCTGGTGACCGCGTCATTGTGCAGAGCGCCGCACGTCTGGCCGTACAGGGCGTCCAGGATCCGCCACCACCGCTCGGTCTGGCTGCACTGGCTGGGGACCTTCCTGCCGGGGTTGTCCCATCCCGCGTTCTCCCGGACCCACTCAAGTGCCCGCCTGATCTGCAGGATGGACGCGGGGATCTCACCCATGGTCAGCAGACGCTGCGCTTCTCGCAGGGTCCGGCCGACCTCGTCCCTCTCCGGGTCGCCGAGCGGATACGGCACGGCCATCTCGAACGCCGCGGACGGCCCCAGCTGCGCGAGCTGCTGTTCCCACCGGCTCTTGGCGATGGTGATGTGCGCCGTGTCCTGGGCGCTCCCCGGGTAGCCGGGCGCCTGCGGCAGCGTCGCGTTGAGGTCGATCTCAAACCGTACGTCGCCGGTGCGGCCTTCCTCGATCGCATGGACCTGCAGTGACGTCAGCGGGAAGGACAGGTTCACACGGTGGACGGTGATCTTCGGAGTGTACGCCAGGTTCGCCGTGGTCCGGGCGAGCCGGTGGCGCTGCCCTGTCGTGTCGAAGCCGAACAGGTCCGTCTCCAGGGCGAGGATCTTCCCAGCCTCGGTGAAGGGCGACACTCCAAGGGCGAGTTGGACGCTCAGCTCGTGGGCTCCCAGCGCACGCTTCAGCCACGTCTGATCGCTGCTGACCGTTGCGGTGAACCGGATGTCGTCGTCGAAGCGAAGTTCCTGCATAGCTCCCCCAAAGGGACGTGTCGATCACCCGATTCTGCCGGGCTGGACGTCCCGCCACCGCCGCTTTTCCAACCGGCCATGAGCCCCGCCGCGCACGCGAAGGGCCCCGTCCACGAGTCACGGACGGGGGGCCGGTTGGTCCTGTGGGGTCCACCGGATCGTGCGGCGGCACGAGGATGAGCTCTGCCACCACCGGGGCCGTGCTCAGCGCTCTTCGGGACCGCACCACTGACCGGACGGGGACTCACGGCCCGGTCGCGAGCCATGATCGAAAACGCCCCGACAGTGCGAGACGCCTGCCGCCTCTCAGGACGGCCGCCCACGAAGTAGCAAACCACCCCTGCACTCCATCAGCTCCCTGACCTGCGCAAACGCCGCCACATTCACAGGAGTTCCCGAGGTATCCGCGACATTCCAGATCTACCACGTATCAGCAGGTCACAGACTCATGCACCTCTAACCAGAGGTCAACACTCCGCAGTTCAAGCTGGTCAGATCAGCACACCAACACCTCATGAGAATCCAGATCTGCCCCGACTCCCCAGCTCAACACCCCCTCAGACACAGCACAAAGCCGGGAACTCACACCGTCATGACCACCTCGGGAATCACACACGCCTGCAGCGCGGTACGCGCGCCGCGGGCGCTGGGCGCCCGGCGGGCGACCCCCGCCGCGCCGGTCGAGGGCAGGCGGCCGCTGCAGATCGTCCGCGAGACGGTCCGGCTTGTCGCCGAGCACGGTTTCCACCCGGTGCCGGTCGCGGACATCGCGCGCGCCTGCGCCACCAGCACCGCCGCGATCCACCACCACTTCCCCGGCCGCGCCGACCTCCTGGAGGCGGCGGTGCGCTGGTGCATGGACGAGGACACCGCGCACCGCGCCGCCCGGCTCGCCGAGGCGGACGACGCGGCCGCGGAGCTGCGTCAGCTCATCGCCCTGCAGACACCGCGCACCGAGCAGCAGCGCCGCCAGTGGGCGGTCCGGCTCGAGGTGTGGGCCGAGGCCGCACGCTCCACCGCGGTGGGCCGGCTGCACACCGAGTACTACCGGCAGTGGCGCGAGACCGTCGCCGACGTCATCAAAAGAGGCGTCGCAGAGGGTGTGTTCCGCGCGACGATCGATCCCGAGGCGGCGGCGCTGACGCCGACCGCCCTGATCGACGGCCTGGCCACACAGGTGCTGGCGTCAGGCGCCACCGGCGCCGATGGCGCGGATGCCATGCACGCGGCACTGGAGGCACACATCAGGTCCGCGCTCCTGGTGACCCCGTAGAGGTCCGGCAGGGGGCCCGGGTCCCCTGCCGGACCCAGGAGCGGCTCCGCCTTGTCATCGCGACCGGTTACGACGAACCCGAACCCACGAACAAGCGACTCGCCCCCACGGTGCGAAAGGCACGGAGATCCGACCCCGCCCCCGCTCCTCGAACGCCAGAGGGAAGGGTGCGTCGACCGACAGGCCGGCCGGGCAACGGAGTTCCCTGGTGACGTCCGTGACCGGTTCACCCCCCTGGTGGAACCGGCACCGCAGTGGGCAGGACGCCCAATCGCACCGGTGGCCTGACCAGCAGGCGAATGCGCAGGCCCGGCGGAATACGGGGCACGCCCCCGAGCCCCTGCGTCACCGGCCGACGTCACCGTGAACGCGTTGACCGCACACAGGACGCTGGCATCCAAAACACGTCGCGGCACATACGGCAGCAGCCTGGCATCTCGTCCTCGTCGACAACGCCGGCCGACCTAACGGGCCAGGGGGCGGATCAGTACGGCCGGCCCCCCGCGATCGCGACACGCTCGACGACCCCGCGCGCGTCACCGTAGTCGGCCACCACGTAGGCCTGCGTGGCCCGGTTGTCCCAGAACGCGATGTCCCCGGCCTGCCAGCAAAACCGCACCTCGAACTCCGGCACATACGCCCGCTGGAACAACAGGCACAACCACCGGTCACTCCCGGCCCGTTCGAACCCGAGGATCCAAGTAGTGAACGACGTGTCCACAAACAACACCCGCCGTCCGGTCTCCGGATACCGCCGTACGACAGGATGAGCCACCAGCGGGGAACACGTCCTGCCGACGGGCAAGCCGCCGCACCCCGAACAAGCACCGGAAGCCAGGCACGAAAACGTGCTCCACCACAACCCCGTCGACGCGCGCTCTCACCCCGTCCGGCAGGTTGTCGCAGGCAGCGGCCATGTCAGCCCACAGAGTATCCCCGCCGAACGACGGAACCACACCCAGCCGAAGCACGACACCCATCCCGGGCCGCCGCTCACGGAAAGCAACAACCACATGCCACACAATCTCGAAACCGGACACCGACACGACCCTCCTACCGAACCCCACCACCCATCCCGCCACCAGGCTCCAGGAGGGGTTCGTCTCCAACTCACCCCAGACACGGGAGAATTCACGCTGCCGCCCGCTGCTGAGGCGCTGGCCGCGAAAGAAGAGCACCATCACGGGGTGCCGGTCCCACCCTTGGTCAAGTCCTCAACACCCGCGTCCTGCCTTCCGAGGCATTCCGATCACCCGGTGGAGAAAGTGGGGCAGGCTGCCGTTGCCGCTGACCTGGGCGCAGCCCGAGAAGAATGACCGTACGGCGGTGAGAGTGAGGGAGGTTGCGCCGTCTTCGGGGCGGTCGAGTTGGCAGGGGCAGCCGGTCAAGGGCCAGGATCAGTTCCAGCCTATGTGTTTCGACCAACTTCCTTGCACGGCGCGCTCCTTCCTTTCTCGGCCACCCTCCCGGTCGCGACGTTCGGCCGGTGGCCTGGCGCGCTCAACCGCGTCGATCGGCAAGCTCCTGCCTTCTGCCTCGGCGAATCCCGCGGTTGCACCGAGTCCGACCTGTTCTGAGGCCCATCCCTGCTCCGTCTGTCTCCTCCCCCTGGCGGAAAACCGTTGGGCACTTTCCAGCACAGGGAAGCATGAAGCATGCGATCAGATGACTGGCACCTCACCGAAGACGTCGACGACTTTCTCGCCCGGGCCGGCGACTTCCTGCGCTCGCGGCCCGGGCCGCACGTCATGCAGCTGACCTGGGCCGAGAGAGTGCGGGTGCGTGAGGCGGGGGCGTTCGGCACCGAAGCCCCCCTCTTCGGCGTGCTGGAGCGGGCAGGCGAGGTCCACGCCACCTTCTACCGCCTCCCGCGCCGTGGTGTCGGCCTCTCCCCGCTCACGCCCGAGCAGGCCGACTCCCTCGCCGCCCGCCTGGCCGCCCTCGGGCACCCCGTTCCCTCCGTCAGCGCGGACCACGACTCGGCCACCGCCTTCGCCGAAGCCTGGCAGCGGCACACCGGCGTGACGCCGGAACCCCGCGACACGCGGCTGCGTCTATATCGCCTCGGCACCCTCACCCCGCCGGACCCGATGCCGGCTGGCCGCGGCCGTGTCCTGGGCGAGCAGGACCTTGAACAAGTCATGTTCTGGTGCGGCGAGTTCGCCAAGGCCGTCGAGGAGGACGTAACCATCGACGCCGACACGTGGGTCGGCACCCGCTACGCCGACAAGCGCTACACGCTCTGGGAGACCCCGGACGGAGTGCCCGTCTCCATCGCGGGTATGAACCCGCTGATCGGCGGCCAGATCCAGGTGGACATCGTCTACACCCCCGCTCACCTGCGCGGGCGTGGCTACGCGGGCGCCGTGGCGGCGGAGGTCAGCCGGGCGGCGCTGGCCGCGGGCGCGAGGGACGTCGTCCTGTTCGCGGACCTGTCCAACCCCACCAGCAACGCCCTCTACCAGCGCCTCGGCTATCGCACGCTCACCGACTGGGCGGCGTACGACTTCTCGTGCGCCGCATCACCGGAAGTCAGTTGAGGATGACGACGGAGAACGCCGGACGGACGGGAGCGGACGGGGTCATCACCTGGGCCGGGGGTTTGGTCCCCTCCGTCCGCGCCAGCTCAAAGCCGGCCACTCTGCTCGCCCTGTAGGTCGTGTGGCAGAGCCGACCCGCCCCCGACCGCCGCGGAACACGCGGCGCCTGCGGCGGGAAGCCGTGCGACACCGGCGGCTGCACCCCGGCGGCTGTGCCAACTCGCCCCGCAGACCTTGCGGCTCACTGGACGCTGTCGCACAACTCCAGTGCACACCTTCCGGCACACCCCACGCCCTCGCACAACTCCAGTACTACCGTGGGTACATGGGGGATCACAGACACAGAGAGCACCCGTGGCGCGTAAGAGTGGACGACACGCGCGGTGAGCCTCACGGAGCCGGGGTGCTGCTCGACGAGGCGCATGTGCTCACCTGCGCGCATGTCGTCGTCGGGGCCGGGGGCCGTGACGTCCCGTTGCGGATCCGGAGTGTGGCTTGTACGCCGGAGTGGAGCCGTACGGCGCGGGTCGTTCCCGGGACCTGGGTCGTTCAGGAGGGCGTCCTGCCGCGGAACCGGGTGCCGCCGGGTGATGTGACGTTGCTGGAGCTGCAGGAGCCGGTGGCGTGTGCTGAGCGTGTGTCGTTGTGGCGGGTGCCGCTGTCCGGTGGGCATGTGCGTGCATACGGGTTCAAGGGGAGTGCGCGGGACGGCATGTGGGCGCTGGCCGAGTTGACCGGTTCGGGAGGCTACCGGGGCGAACTCGGGCAGCTGATCCGGCCGTTGGGACGGGCGCAGTGGATCGTGCCGGGTTACTCGGGCGCCGGGGTGGTGGCGCAGGGCGACGAGTTCGCCGAGTGCCTGATCGGGATCGTCGTGGCGAACCACAGGGACGACGACGTCGAGGGCGCCTGGATGCTGCCGACCGAGACGATCACCGGCTACCTGCCCCGGCTGGAGGCGTACGCCGCCGGGTCGCGCACCAACGCCTTCGATCCCGCCGACAGTCCGGCCGATGGTGAGGTGCTGGGCGACCCGCTGCGGCTCGCGCTGACGCAAGAGCTCACGCGGCTTCTGCAGAGCGGGTGGACGGGCACCGTCGTGGTCGGCACCGGGACCAGGACCTCGGCGGGTGCCTCGTGGCTGGTACGGCTGGTGCGCACGGCCGATCCCACCGCGCGCGCCACGGCCTCGAACGACGCCGGCACCGACGCCCACGCCCACGCCCACGCCCACGCCACCGTACGCGAGGACACCGCCCTCGCCCCGGGCACCATCGACGCCGCCTACGACGCGGCCGGGAAGTCCCTCGCCGACGTACGTACATATCTGACCGAGCGCTTCGGGCTCGCCGCCGACGGCGACCTGGCCATGCAGTTGGCCAGACGGCGGCCGCCGCCCTGCATCGTGGTGGGCGGGGTCGACCGGGCCGTGGACTCCGCGGTGCTGGTACAGGACTTGCTCGGGCCTCTCGCCCGGCGGGCCCGCTCGCGCGGGCTGCGGCTCGTGCTCGGCTTCGCGGGGCGGCCGCCCGAACAGCTGCCCTACGACGTGTTCCTCGACCCCGAACCGCTACCGCTACCCACCGCCGGACCCGGCATCGCCTCCGCCGAGCAGGCGCTGCAAGCTCTGGACGCCCTCTGCGCGGCGGAGGACGAGGCGCTTCGGCAGCATCTGGAGTGGGGGGTGAAGTTCTTCGCCGCGCCGCGGCTTCCCGCGCCCGCCGCGCCCCGGGTACGGGTCCGCCTCGCCTTCGCCCGGCAGACCGGGCCCAACACCGAGCTCGCCGCCGCGTGCGCGTTCGCCGAGCGTGCACGCAAGGCTGCCGAGGGGTACGTACGGACGTCGCTGCGCATGACGGAGGCGTGGCGCGACCTGGTGCGGACGCTGGAGCTGCACCGGGTACGCGCCGCCGACCGATTCGGCGCCGAGGACCCCTCGCTCGGCGCCCTGCACGGCCCCGCCGCCGAGGCGCTGCGGCACGAGCCCGTCGACCTCGCCGCGGCGCGGCGGGCCGTCGAAGACTACGTACGGGAGGTCGACCGCCGTATCGCTGAGGACGCGCGGGAGGAGGAGCGGCAGGACCCGCACGACCGGCCACCGGAGCCGAACCAGTGGGAGGAGAACGCGTGATGCGGTGCAATCGCGACGACTGCGGTCAGGGCGACGTCGACGACGAGGGCTTCTGCTCCGTCTGCGACCGCGAGCCGCTCCCCCGGGACGGGGCGGACGGGGGCAGCTCCCCGTCGTCCGCGCAGGGCCCGCGGGCCCTGCCGCAGGGCGCCGTCGGGGTGGCGCCCGTACGGCCCGATCCCTGGTACGGACTCGGGCTCGTTCCTGACCGTCCGCTTCCCTCCCTCCCGGCCGCCCGGTCCCCCGGTCCCGTCGCGGAGGAGCACCGGTACTGTCCCAACCCGGCCTGCCAACTACCCGTCGGGCGCGCGCGTGACGGGGAGCCGGGGCTCACCCGCGGCTACTGCGGTAGATGCGGTACGGCCTTCGACTTCACCGATGTGTGGGGCCGTGTCGTCGGCGATCGGTACGAGCTTCGGCTGCTGCTCGGCTCCGGGGCGTACGGGGCGGCGTACCTCGCCTGGGACCGCAATCTCAAGGCCCCTGTGGTCATCAAGGAGTTGGCGGCCTCCGTGGCCGAGACGGCCGAGGAGGAGCGGGAGGCGCTCGTCAGTCTCCGGCACGACGCGATCGTGCGCATCCTCGACTACGCGAAGGAGGGGCGGTACCTCGCCCTGGAGTACGTGCCGGGCGCCCCCTTCACCGCGCATCGTGACGACCGTCTGGAGACCCTGCTGGCGCACGGCATCCGCATCCTCCAGGCGCTGGAGTACCTTCACGACCGCGAGCTGCTGCACTGCGACGTCAAGCCGCTCAACATCATCCGTTTCGCGGACGAGCGGGGCGGCACCGCGCTGGACCGGGTGCGGGTGATCGACTTCGGTGCCGTGCGCAGGCTGCGGGACAGGCGGCCGCTCCAGGCGTACACGGAGTTCTACGCGCCGCCCCCGAACGATCCGGAGCGGAGTGAACCCTCCCCCGGGTTCGACCTGTTCACCGTCGGCAGGACGTTGCAGGAGGTGTGCGCCGCCCATGTACGGGACCTGTCGGCGCCCGGGGTGCGCGCGCTCGTGCTCCTGCTGGAGCGGGCCACGGACCGTGAGGTACCCGGGCGGCGGTTCGTGTCGGCGCGGCAGTTCGCGGAGCAACTCAGTGGTGTCGTACGGCAGGTGGTGGCCGTGTCGCCCACCGGGCGTCAAGTCACCCGCCCCTCCGCTCTGTTCGGGCCGATGCGCGAGCCGCTGCACGGCGGGCTCGGCTCGCTGCGGCCGCTCAGCGACTGGACCGATGCCCGTACGGACACGGCCGGATCGCCCGTCCTCGCCGCCCCGTTCTCCTGCCCGCGGCCCCCGGAGATCGCGTCCGCGCTGCCCACGCCCGTGACCGACCCCGACGATCCCGGACTCCCCGCCGCGACCCAAGGTGCCCTCGCCGCCTGTCGGCAGGCCGTACGCGACGGCGATGCGGAGGGTGCTCGGCATGCCCTCGCGGGAACGGGGCTGCCGCAGTGGCATTGGCTGCATGCCTGGTACTCGGGTCTGGTCGCCCTGCTCGGCAGTCGCGTACCGGCCGCCGCCGGTCACTTCAACGTGGTCCGCGCAGCGCTGCCCGGCGAGCTGCTTCCGCTCCTCGCGCTCGGGCTGTGTGCCGAACTCCCCGATGCTGTACGGGAATCAACGGCCTCGGCGCCTCCCGGTGACGCCGCCGCCGCCCTGATGTACTACCGCACGGTGTTCGAGACCGCCCCCGCGCTCGCCGCCGCCGGCTTCGGCATGGCCCGTGTCCATCTGCACACCGGGCGGCGGAACGCGGCGGCCGAGGTGGTGGATCGGCTGGCGCAGGAGTTCCGCTACCAGCGCGAGGCCCGCATCGCCGCCGTACGACTGCGCACCGCCGTCATCGGGCCACCGCACGGCGCGGTGCCGACGCAGGGTGATCTGGCGGCGGAGGGTGATCTGGCGGCGGCGCGAGCGGCCCTGGCCGGGCTCGATGTCGACGACGCGGGGCGTGCGGGGCTGGAGGCGGAGATCCAGTACGCCGCGTTCCTGCGCGGCCAGGACCGGCTCGAACTGTCGGAGACGGTCCGCGCGCTGGCCCCGCACGCTCCCGGGGAACGCGAGTACGTCGCTCTCGTCGACCTCGTCAACCGGCTGCGTCCGCCGTTGAGTTGGAGCTGGCGGGGGCGAAGTGGCCGGAGTCGTCAGTCCCGTTCCGATTCGTCCCGACGGCAGTTAAGCTCCTCGTGAGGTTACGCGCGGATACACGTGGCACACGCGACGATGCGACCGGGGGTTTTCCGTTGGGGGATGCGGAGAGCCTGGGCCTGGCCTTCACCCTGCTCCCGGAGGCGCCCAGGGAAGTGGCGTACGACGAGACGCGCCTCGACGCACTCGTCACCGTCCGGGCACACGCCGGCGAGACACCGGCTGCCGCGGCGCCGAGCGCCGAGGTCCTCATCATGGACCGCTCCCTGTCGATGGCCGCGCGCGGCAAACTCGCCGCGGCGCAGAGCGCGTTGGCGGCTGCGGTCGACGCGGTGCGCGACGGCACCCTGCTGGGTGTCGTCGCCGGTCACCACGAGGCCGAGGTGATCTATCCGCCGGGCGGCGGGCTGGCGCCGGTCGACGCCGCGGTGCGCGAGGCGGCCAAGGCCCGTATCGCCGCGGTCGTCCCCTCCGGCGGGACACGGATCGGCTCCTGGCTCCGGCGGGCCGACCGGCTCTTCGTCGCCTCGGAGGCGGCCTCGGCGCGCGGCACCGTACGCCATGCCGTGCTCTACACGGACGGCATCGACGAGCACGAGACGCCCGAGGAACTCGCCGCCGCGCTGACGGCGTGCGCCGACCACTTCGTCTGCGACGCGCGCGGATTCGGCGAGGACTGGAACTACCGTGAAGTGCTGCGCATCGCCCAGGCGTTGCACGGCGAGGCCGAGGCCGTGGTCGAACTCACCGGTCTCACCGAGGACTTCACCCAGCTCATGCGGCGGGTGCAGGGCATCGTGGTGCCGCGCGTGTACCTGCGGCTGAGGCCCAGGGCCGGCTTCAGGGTGGTCTTCGTCCGGCAGACCTATCCCGTGGAGGCCGACCTGGCCGTGCAGCGGGAGGACGGCGGCGGGGTGCGTGTGCCGCTCGGTTCCTGGTCCGCGCAGGAGCGCCATTACCAGGTGTCGCTGGCGTACGCGCCGGATCTGCTCACCGTCGGTGCCAAGACCCGGGTGCTGCGCCTCGGGCTGCACGCCGAGACGGGTGGCGCCCTGGGCTCCTCCGACTCCCCCGACGTCCCGGACTCCTGGGACTCCCCGGACTCCCCCTGTGTTCCCGAGCAGCACATCGCCGTGGAGCGCCTCCCCACACCCGGCGTCGGCATCGCTCCGCCGGCGGGGCTCACGCATGCGGAGAACATGCGTGAGCTGGGGGAGGCGATCAGCGACTGCATCGATGCCTGGGCTGCGGACGACCGGGACAGGGCCGACCGAGCGCTGCGCCGGGCGCTGGGCAGGGCCGAGGAACTCGGGGACACCGGCCGGCTGGGCGCGCTGCGGGCGGTGGCACACCAGGGGGCCGACGGGCGATGGCGGCTGCGGGACGGCGTGCCGCGCGGCGAGATGCAGGCCCTCGGTGTGCTCTCGGCCCGTACGACGCGCCCGCACCGCCCCGGCGCGTCGACGGCGCCCGGGCCGGAGGGGGCGGAGCAGGCCCGGCAGCCGTGCCCGCACTGCGGGAGACCGGTCGCCGCGGCCGACGCGTTCTGCGAGAAGTGCGGGCGCTCCGTCGCGGGGGGATCCCGGTGAGCGGTCCCGGCTCCCTGACTCGTGCGACGGCGGCCACGGGGACGACCGCGGCGACGACGGCCCGGTGGCGTGCGCGGCGGCTGCGCGGGGCGCATCCGGTGGCGGTGCTGCGGGCGCTGCGCGCGGGGACGGTGGTGATGGTGCTCGTGACGGCGCTCATGTACCTGCTGGTCTCCGTGGAGGCGGACCGCCAGGTGGCCGCCGCGCGCTGTGCGCACGAGGCCGTCGAGGACGTCGAGCAGGCCCGTGCGGAGGCGGTGCGGGCGGACCAGGCCCTCGCGGAGGCGGTCGCCTCGCGGCAGGTGCCGTTGATCGGGACGGGCAGCCGGTTCACCAACGCGACCGCTCGCGTGAGCAGTTGGGTGACCCAGGCGGCCGAGGGGAACGCGGCGGGCAGGGAGGGGCTCATCGAGTTCCAGTTCGTCCAGGGCCAGTTGACCACCTGCGTACGGCTCGCGGACACGGCGGTGCGGGACTACGACCGTACGAAGGAGGCGGGCATGGGCATCGCCCGTGCGGCCCTGACTGCCAAGCGAGCCCGTGGAGTTGGCTTCGAGGGTGAGGAGGGGCCGATCCGGGGCACGGGCGGTCTGACAGAGTCCCTGATCGATCTCGAGGACCTCCAGCAGAGCGCGCTCACCCGGCTGCGCGGGTCGGGCTGGCTCGACCCGGTGCTCGTCTGGTCCCTGCTGCTCGTCCCGGTGGCCGTCCTGCTGGGTCTGGTCCTCGCCACGGGGTACGTCGTCGCCCGGCACTTCCGCCGCTACCCGAGTCCCTGTCTCGCCGCCGCGCTGCTGATCACCACCGGGGTCGCCGTCGGGACCGGCCTGCTGGTCCACAGCGACACGTACCACCTGCCCCGGGACGCGGCCGCGAGTTCCCCGGCGACCATGGCCTGCGCGCTGATCCTGCTGAGCGCCGCGGGCGCGCTGGTCCATCTCGGCTACCGTCCCCGTCTCGCCGAGTACACGTTCCCGGACGCGCGGGGCCGCGCATGATCCGGATGCTGCGCGCGGCGCTGGTCCTCGCTCTCCTGCTCGCGGTCGCGGGCTGCGGCGGCGGGCCGCGGCACGGCCGGGTGACGATCATGGTGCCGTGGTCGGGGCAGGAGTTCGCGGCGTTCTACACCGTGCTCAGACAGTTCGAGCTCAGCTCCGGCATCGACGTCGACGTGCAGGTCACCCGGGCGCAGACCCAGCAGCTCGATGCCGCGGTGTCGGCCGACGCCCCGCCCGACCTCGCCGTGCTCCCCAGCCCGGCCGCCGTCACGCACTACGCCGAGACGGGCGCCGCGAAGGCGCTCAAGGGCGTGAGCACGCGCGCCTTCCTCCAGCCCTTCCGCGGGCTGGCGACCGGAGAGAACGGCGGGGTCTACGCGCTGCCCGTCAAGGCCGACGTCAAGAGCCTCGTCTGGTACGACTCCGAGCGGACGCCCCGTACCCCCCGTACGTACGCCTCCCTCCCCGGCCTGCTCCTTGCCCTCGGCGACAAGGGCCGGACCTGGTGCCTGGGTCTTGAGTCCGGACCGACGTCCGGCTGGCCGGGCGCCGACTGGATCGCCGACCTCCTGCTCGCCCGGCCCGGGGGGACGCGGGCGTACGAGGACTGGCTGACGAAGGACCGCGCCTGGACGTCGGACGCGGTGAGGAAGTCCTGGACCGCCTGGCACGACCTGGTCCGGGACAGCACCAAGTCCGCGGCGACGCAAGGTCCTTCAGAGGCGGCGCACGGCATGACGGCGTCTCCCCCGAAGTGCGCCCTGGCCCATGGCGCACGCTCGGCCCTCGGGCTGGAGGGCGCGCGCTACCGCTTCGTCCCCTCGTCGCCCACGCGTGCCCTTGAGGTGTCCGCCGACTTCATCGGCAAGTTCACCGACGACAACGACCAGAGCGCCATGGCGCTGCTCAGGTACCTCGCGGGTGCGGCGGCGCAGCGGCTCTGGGTGGAGCAGCAGGGCGGTTCGGCGCTCAGCCCCAACGGGCAGGTGTCACCGGGCGAGTACACGGACGCCGCCCGGCAGGGGATCGCCAAGATGCTGCGCCCCGAGGCGGGTTACACCCTGTGCTTCAGTGCCGCCGACGCCATGGAGGCCGACGTGTCCGCCGCCTTCTACCGGGCCGTGCTCGACTACTCGGCCGACCCGGGCCTGCTCGGGACGCTCCTGAAGAACCTCGACGTGGTCCAGGGGAAACTGCACGGCTCCCCCGTTCCGCGGGCCAAGTTGTGCTCCATCCCCTCGTGAGCCGGGCGCCCCGGCGAAGGACGGTCCTCATTCCATGGCAGACATCGTGCGGTTCACCCTTTCCGACGGCACCTCCGTCCTCGTCGCCCCGCCGGGCCGGGCCGGCGACCAGTTGGTCGGGATGAGCGACCATGTGCAGGACGCGGCGCGCTCCCTTCAGCAGGCACTCGCGCCGATCGCCGCCACCGCCCAGGAGGTGATGAGCACGATCCGGGCGCAAGCCCGGAGGCCCGACGAGGTTCAGGTGAAGTTCGGGGTGCAACTGGACAGCAAGTTGGGGGCGGTCATCGCGAGTACGAAGGCCGGGGTGCATCTGGAGATTTCGTTGCAGTGGCGTGGGGCGGGGGATGGTTCTGTGACTGGGGGTGATTCCGCGGCGGGGGATGACGGTTCCGGCGGGGGCTCGTCGGGGGCCTGAGGCCGCCAATGCGGTTGCTTTAAGCACGGGCCATCGGTTCGGCTTCTTGGTCGATCGGGGGCAGTGCCGGTTTTCGTCGGCCTGGCAGCAGGCGGCCTCGTCAGCATGCGGAGCACCTCACGGACGCGTCCGTCATTGGCTATCACGTGAGCGTGTCTTCAGTTCCCGCAGTCGGCGAACGCGGCCGAGTCGGCCGCCTGTTCCTCCTGGCGAAACATCGGCGGCGCTACACGCCCTCGGAGCAGCCACTTCGGCGGGCGGTCCACCAGTCCGTGAGTACCTTGGCCAGGCCCGGTTTCCCGCCGGAGTTCCGGCCTCGCGCGTTCGACCGCTTCGCCCGCGCCGAGGCGAGCCGCACCAGCGAGGGCTCCGGCCTGGGTCTGGCCTTCGTCCGGGCCGTCGTCATCGCCCACGGCGGCACCGCGCGCGCCGAGAACACCGGCGACGGCACCGCGGTCACGCTCGATCTGCCCGGCTGATCGATGGACGGGGGTCCCGGTTCACTGCTCCGCCCCGGGTGGCGGCACCGCCACCACCGGGCGCCGATGGACGTACGCGACCACCGCGCCCGCCCCGATCAGCGCGGCGAGCACACCGAAGCCGTACGTGAGTGTGGTGAGCGAGGCGATGGTGGCGACGAGGAGGGGGCCGCCCGCGTCGCCGAGTTCGCGGCCGAGTTCGGCGGCGCCCATGGTCTGGCCGAGGCGCTCCGTGGGCGTGCCGGTGGCCAGGGCGGCGAAGCCGAGCGGGGTGATCAGCCCGGTGCCGACGCCGATGAGGGCGGCGCCGAGGAGGATGCCGGTCAGACCGGGCAGCATCGCGAAGCCCAGCCCGGCGGCGGTGACCAGCAGCCCGGCGGCCAGGCCGGAGCGCGTGGTGAGCCGTCCGTCGTCCAGCGTGCGCCCGGCTGTCGGCTGGACGACAGCGGCGCAGCCGGCGAGCACCGACACCGCCGCACCGGTGGCGACCGTGCCGAGCCCGGCGTCCCGGCCCGAGACCGGGAGGAAGCCGACTCCGGCCGACAGGGCCGCGGTCGCCGCCGCCAGCGCGGCCGTCGGGGCGAGGAAGACCGGGTCGGCAGCCCGCCGATATTCGCTTGCGCATCGGCGTCGCCCGGGTCAACGTCGCCTCGCCCGACATCTGACGAAGGCGGAGAAGATGACCACGCAGCCCTATCCCGTCGACCACGAACTCATCGAGGCGGCGGCCCACGTCGCCCGTACGCGCTGCAGGGGCGACAACCACACCATGGCAGCCGCGGCCCGCGCCCAGGACGGCCGGATCGTCACCGCGGTGAACGCCTACCACTTCACGGGAGGGCCGTGCGCCGAGCTGGTCCTGATCGGTGCGGCAGCCGCCCAGGGCGTCTACTCGATCGACACGATCGTCGCGGTGGGCGACCGCGACCGCGGGGTCGTCCCTCCGTGCGGCCGGTGCCGTCAGGTCCTGCTCGACTACTTCCCCGACGTCAAGGTCATCGTCGGGGACGAGGGCCGCGTCCTGACCGTCCTCATCGCGGACTTGCTGCCCGAGAGCTACGTCTGGGCCGACCACCAGCTCGACGCCGACAACGCGGCCCGGACACCGGGGAGTTCACCGTCCGACGCCCGGGCCGACTGACGCACCGGCCGGGGTTACGGCTTGCGGCTGACGGCGCAGAACTCGTCCACGTCGGGCGCGGCCGGAGTGCCGTCCTCGGGACGCCAGCGCGGGCACGAGACGATGCCGGGCTCCAGGAGTTCGAGACCCTCGTGGAACTGCGCGAGGGCGTCCGTGTCGCGCAGGTGGTACGTGGGCTTGCCGTTCTGGTTCCACAGGTCGATCGCCTGCTCGAACACTTCGCCGGTGATGACGTTGGTGCCGTCGGCCGTGACGAGGTAGCTGCCCGCAGGCAGGGCGTCGACCAGCCGCTTGACGATCGAGCGGGCCTCGGAGGTGTCCTCGATGTGGCCCAGGATGTTCAGCAGCATCAGGGCGATCGGCTGGTCGAAGTCCAGCAGTTCGCGGGCCGCGGCGATGATGGCCTCCGGTTCCCGCAGGTCCGCGTCGATGTACTGGGTGGTGCCCTCGGTGCTGCCGGTGAGCAGGGCGCGCGCGTGCGCCAGCACGATCGGGTCGTTGTCGACGTAGACGACGCGAGCCTCAGGCGCCACCCGCTGGGCGACCTGGTGCGTGTTGTCGGCGGTGGGGAGGCCGGTGCCGATGTCGAGGAACTGGCGGACGCCGACCGTGCCCGTCAGGTGGGTCACCGCCCGCTGCAGGAACGCCCGCGACTGGCGTGCCACGGCCACGATGTCCGGGTAGATGGCGCTGAACTGGTCACCGACCTCGCGGTCGACCACGTAGTTGTCCTTGCCGCCGAGCCAGTAGTTCCAGATCCGCGGCGAGTGCGGAACGCCGGTCCCGACCAAGTGACCGGAGCTCTGTCCGGTCCGGCTGAGCGGTTCGTTCGTCGTCATGGGACGCTCCTGAGGCTGTGCGGTGCGGTGCGATGCAGTGCGCTGGATGACGCAACGGACAACGTACCCAGGCTAGTTGACCATGCCTACAGCTTCGGCGGGGCCGGTCGCTGGTTGTTCGTACGGCAGGGCTTCCACCGGTGAGGAAGGACACGAGGGCCGCGGCCGAGGCCGGTCACACGAGCCAGGTGGAGGTCATGGCGGCGCCGGCCTGGAGCAGCACGAGCAGGATCGTGACGGAGGACACGCGGTTCTACGAGCGGAACGGTTTCGCGCCCCGGTCCGTGACGTTGCAGACGTCGCTGTAGCGACGCGGCTTCGCTGGTCACCAACGCCACCGTCCTCAGAACACGTTGATCGCGCCCGGTGCTCGCTCCGTGCGGGTCAGTGTTCTCAGCAGGGCTGCTTGGCCGTGGCGTCGGGCGGCGAGGGACGTCAGGACCGTCAGGACTGGGGCGAAGGCGGCCTCGGGGAGTTCCGGTGGGGTCATTGCGGTGCTGGACGCGAGGTCTTCCAGGTGGACTGCCAGTTCCACCATGCGTGTGAGCAGGAAGTCGTCCAGGGTCAGGGACCAGCCTGTCTGGGGCATGAACACCACATGGTTGGAGGGGAGTTCGGCCAGGCGGGGGCGTTGGGCTTCGAGGGTGGTGCGGAGTTGGTCGATGAGGGGGCCCACTCCCTCCACGGAGAGTGCCTCGCCCTTGGCTCGGATTCCGGAGTTGACCTCGCCGTCCAGTGGCGCGTCGATCCAGACGGCGCGTGTGTAGTGCTCCAGGACGGGGACCGGCTTCGCCTCTTCATCGGAGGCGGGTTGTCGGAGGGCCGGGGTCACGCTGAGGATCTGGTACGCGAGGTGGCCCGACAGACCGCTGACGTTCCACTCGGGCAGGGCGCTCGGGCGATCCCAGGCCGCGGCCACCTCGGAGGTGTCCAGCAGGTTCACCGCCCGGGCCGCTACGTCCAGGTAGGCGTTCTTCAGGCTCATTCGTCCCCCGTCTCCTGCTCCAGAACTGTCACCTGTTCCTTCCTACCGCCTTTCGGCGCAACACCGTCAGCCCACGCTCCCCCAGGCGTCCGGCCGGGGCGTGCGTATCGCCGTGACCACCGCGCGGGACGAGGCCATGACGTCGGCCGCGAAACGCAGGCGGCCCACACCGAGCCGGCGCAGGGCGGAGCCGTGGTCCGCGGTGACCACGAGACAGGCCGCGAGCAGCAGGACGCGCCACAGAGCCAGCACCGGTCGGCGGGTGATGCGGGGCAGCTCGGCCATGGAGGCGTGCAACCGCTCGCAGTGGAAGGGGACATGACGCTGCTCGTCGGCCAGGATCCGTCCGGCGACCTCGCTCGTGAGCGCGTCGCCGGTGCCGTCGCGCAGGGCGCGGTAGTACCGCAGCGCCACCACTTCCGCGATCATCAGCACCAGGAGCTCCAGGCGCAGGCCCATGAGGCGCCGCAGCCGTACGAAGACGGTGTCGCTCCAGTGGCCGCCCAGCGTCGGCATGCCGCCCGCGCTCAGCAGGAGTGCCAGCAGGCGGGCGTGGTTCTGCTCCTCGGCGACGAAGAGGCGGACGGCCTGCGCGTAGGCGGCGTCGCCGGCCTCGTCCGCCTTGCCGACGAGGTTGGCGCCGTCGCCGTCCTCGCCGACCTGGAAGCGCTGGATGCTGGCCCAGACGGTCGGGGGAAGCGTGGCGCGCTGCGCCCAGTCCGGGTCGCCCTGGGCCTCTCCGCGCTCGCGCTCCTCCTCGAAATGCCTTACCCACTTGGCGAATTCAATGGTCGTGTCAGCCGTACCCGATGCCGCCTTCGCATCCGTGCGCATACGGACACCCCCTCCGGAACGCGGTTGTCGCGTCCTGGAGAGCAATCACGTCAGCGGGCGGCGAACAGTTCCGTTCGGCTCGGCTTGGCTCAGCCCCATCGGGAGAAGGCGGCGGCGATCTCGTCCCGCCCGGCACCTCCGGCGAGAAGCAGGCGCAGCAGGACGCGTGCCTTCCACGGGTCGAGCATCCCCGCGTCGATGAGGCCGCGGGAGAGCAGGTCGCTCTCCGAGCCGGGTGAGCGGTACGTGGCGCGCAGGACGGAACCGCTGCCGGTGCGGGAGGTCAGGACGACGGGGATGCGGTCGGTCAGGGCGCCGAGGCGCGGTGCGAGGGCGCCGGCGACGTGGCCGGCGCCGAACCCGGCGACCACCAGCCCCTGGCAGCCGCGCGCCGCGTCGTCGACGACCGTGTCCTCCTCGTCCAGTACCGCCGTGTAGACGCCCACGCGGGTGGCCGCGAGCTGAGCGGGGGTGGGCCGGTAGGGCAGCGGGTCGAGGCGCGGGGGTGCGGCCAGGACCCGTACGCGGTCCTCCACGACGTGACCGAGGGGGCCGGTGTTGGGCGAGACGAACGTCGCGGTGCTCGTGCTGTGGGTCTTGCGGACCCAACGGGCGGCGTGAACCTGGTCGTTGAAGACCACCAGCGCGCCCAGCCCGCGGGCCTCGGGGGCGCAGGCGACACGCACCGCCGCCAGGACGTTGGCGGCTCCGTCGGCGCCGGCCAGCGAGGCGTTGCGCATCGCGCCGGTCAGGACGAGGGGTTGGGGGTGCGGCCAGACCAAGTCGGCCAGGAACGCCGTCTCTTCGAGGGTGTCCGTGCCCTGGAGGACGACGGCTCCCGTGGCGCCGTCGGCGACCGCGCGCGACGCCGCGTCCACGACCTCCAGCACCTTCACGAACGTCAGCCCGGAACTGGGCACCGCCTCGGCGTCCTGGACGTCGATGCGCGCCCCGACGCGCTCCAGCCCCGGCACCGCGGCCACGATCTGCTCGCCGGTCAGCCGGGGTTCGCCGCCGGTGACCGAGATCGTCCCGCCCAGCGCGAAGAGTGCCACCCGCATCCGTACTCCCCCAGGACTCGCCCGATGCGACACGCCGAGCGGCGCGGCGCGCGGACACCTTACGGCGAACGCGCTGATCGCACGCGGGACTTGCGGCCGCGAACCGGCCCGATGACCTGCCGGCTTCATCGGAGCGCCGGAATGCGCTACGGTGGATCTTGAGCACGCCGCCGCTCGAGGAGCGGACGGTGCGCAGTGCGTCGGTGGTCCAAGGAAAGACGCCCCGCTTCCTGCGGGGAAATGCAGGTGCAAGGCCTGCCCGGCGCTCGAGACAGGGCCCAGCCCCCGGATTCCCGGGAGTTGGGCCCTGGGGCGTTTGTAGGCCGGGAGTACGCCTCCACCGGGCCTGATATGGCCTTTCATCTCCCCTGTGACACTCCTGCCGCCGCCGACGCTGGAAGGAGTGACCCGATCATGCGGGTCTTGGGGCCCAACCTCTTGGGGGAGGCCGGCGGGCCCCGGCGTGCAGGAGCAGGAGCGGCTCCCCGTGCTGACCCCGCTCGTGCACGCGAGCCGGCCCGGGCGCCCAGTCGTGGCAGGGTGCCCGGGTCCTTCACCGACGGATGGTCCGCACGGCGAGCAGTAGTCGGCCTTCCACTGGCCGCCGTTGACGGAAAGCGGCCCGATCGAGTGCATGCATCGCGGCCGCCGCCTGACCTGCGCCCACTACCCCGCCGACGGCCAGAGCACGGCCTGGGCGACGATGACCCGGTCGCCGTCGAAGGTGACGGACGGGCCTTGGTGCAGTTCGTAGCCGAGGGCGAGGGCTTCGCTCACGCGGCGGCAGAACGCGGCGTCGTCCGGGCCGGTCAGGACGCGATAGACGGGCAGGCCGTCCGGTGGTGTGATCATGGGTGCAAGGATCTCAGGCCGGCCCGGCGGCCCGGCCGTCGGGTCACAGGGCGCAGCGCGCGGCCGCCGAGGCGAAGCCGAGCCAGGTGTGCCGGTTGCCGGCCCAACACCAGCCGACCTTGGGGGCGTTGCGGCGCTCGCGGCCGTCGCGTCCGGTGCCGTTGCTGATCCAGAGCGCGGGGGTACGGGCGTCGAGAGTGCCGTCGGGCTTGCGTACGCGCGAGCCGATGGTCATGAAGCAGTGGCCCCGTTCGAGGACGTCGGGGCGCTGGAGGAGCCAGTGGATGCCCTCCGTCAGGAGCAGCGGGGTCCGGCCCGCGCCGGTGAGGGCGGGCAGGGCCTCGTCGGGGCTCCAGTCGGCCATCTCGTCGCCGCGGTCCACGTCCTGAAGCACGTACGCCGGGTCCTCGGGGACCTTGACGGTGTCGAGGGGCGCGAAGTCGTCGACGTCGGTCATGTCCTCCACGACGAAGCCGGGCTTGTCCTGGTGTCGGAGCAGGGGTGCGAGGGCCGACGCCGGGGCCCGGTCCGGGTGGATCACGAGGAGGCCCTCGCGGGTTCCGGCGCCCGCGGCCAGGGAGCGCAGTTCGGTGGGGCGTAGGCCGGCGCTCTCGTGGACGCCGAGTTCGATCAGTCGGTCCGCTTGGTCGCCGAGGGGCGGCAGGGTCCGCGTCGCGGCCGGCATGTGACCTCCTGGTGGTGTGGCGTCGGCCCGGTCCGGACCGACGGTGCGCACATCGCGGCGCGCGCCAGGAGTGTTACGCGTGCCCTGCCGGCCGGACCCTCAGCTCACGTCGCGGCGCGAGACGAGCGCGGAGGACACCGCGAGGCACACCACGACGTACGCCGCGAGCACCAGGCTCGCCGTCAGCGGGCCGGAGACCGAAACGACCCCGGGGACCGAGGCGTTGGGCTTGCCCGACGGGTCGAGGGCCGTGGCGAGGGAGCCCGCGCTCGGGCCGATCAGCAGCCGCTGGACGCCCTTCAGCGCGGGCAGGGTGCCCGCGAGCCCGGTGACCAGGTTCTCCACGGCGAGCAGCCACAGCAGGCCGACGCCGATGGCGGGTCCGGTACCGCGCAGCAGGATCGACAGGAGGATGCCGACACTGGCCGCGGCCATGCTGATCAGCCAGACGGCGCCGACGCCGCCGAGCAGGGTCGCCGCGTCCGGCCAGGGCGCGGACCGGCCGGTGACCGCGGCGACGAGGGCGCTCGCCCCGGCGCTCGCGGCGAGCACGAGCACGGTGATGCACAGGACAGCCACCGCGGTCGCGGCGGCCTTGCCGAGGACGGCGCTGCCGCGGCCGGGGCCCTGGACCAGCAGGGTGCCCCAGGTCTCCCAGCGGTACTCGCCGCCGACGAGGACCGCGCCGAGGATCAGCATCAGGGCGCTGCCGAACATCGGGTACAGGTCCACGGTGCCGGACAGGAACCTGTCCGGGAGCAGGCCGCTGATCAGCTTCTCGGGGTCGCCGGAGGAGCCGGTCGGGTGGTTCCTGACGGCCAGCCAGACGATGTACGGCACCACCATGCCGAACGCCACCGCGAGCCCGGCCCAGGCCCCGCCGACGATCCACACGCCGGGACGCTTGCGGGTCGCCAGCAGCTCTGCCTGAAGGACGCCGTTCAACCGCCCATCACCTCCACGGGTTCCGTCCCGGCCGGCCGTTCGTCCTCGACCAGGTCGAGGAACACGTCCTCCAGGGAGAGGACGTTCCTGCGCAGTTCGCTGACCTGGACGCCGTTCACCACGAGATACCGGTTGACGGCGGCGGCCTCGCGCGGGTCGGCGCCCACGCGCAGCTGTCCGTCGACGACCGTCGCCGAGCGGACCTCCGGCAGCGTCCGCAGGAGCTCGGCGGCGCGCTCGGGCGCGTCCACGCTCAGCGCCAGTCCGCTCTCGCCGACGTTGCGGCGCAGCTCGGCGACGGTGCCCTCGGCGATCAGCCGGCCCCGGCGGATCACCCCCACGCGGTCGCAGAGGTGCTCCACCTCGGACAGGAGGTGGCTGGAGAGCAGGACGGTGCGGTGGGCGCGGCGCAGGCTGTCGATGAGGTCGCGCATGCTCGCCATGCCCTCGGGGTCGAGGCCGTTGGTCGGCTCGTCGAGGATGAGCAGTTCGGGGTCCTTGAGCAGGGCGGCGGCGACGGCGAGGCGCTGTTTCATGCCGAGGGAGTACGCGCGGAAGGCGACGTCGGCCTTGGCGGTCAGGCCCACCTCCGCCAGCGTCTCGCCGACGCGGGCGGCGGGTACGCAGGCGTATCCGGCGAGGACGCGCAGGTTGTCCCGCCCGGAGAGGTGCGGGTAGAGGGCCGGGGCCTCGATGAGGGCGCCGACTCCGCGCAGGCTGGGGCGGGTCCCGGCCGGGTGGCCGAGGACGGTGGCGGTGCCGGAGGTGGGGCGGATGAGTCCGACCAGCATGCGCATGGTGGTGCTCTTGCCGGAGCCGTTGGGGCCGAGGAAGCCGTAGACCTCGCCGCGGCGCACCCGCAGGGCGAGGTCGAAGACGCCGGTGTCGGGTGCGTACTTCTTGGTGAGTCCGCTGGTGCGGATCACCAAGTCGTCGCTGTTGTCGGTGCTGCTCGTGTCGGTGCGTTCGCTCGTGTCGGTGCGTTCAGGCATCGGCGGTCCGCCGTTCTGCGTCGCGGCCGCGTGCGGCCAGGGACAGGATGGCCGCCACCAGGGCGGTCTCCGCGGCGAGGATCACCACCGCCCACACCGGCCCTACCCAGCGCCGCAGGGTGCTGAACCAGACCCACATCAGTCCGCCGTAGGCGAGCAGGAGCAGGAGCAGCGAGGTGACGCCGTAGAGCGCGTAGGCGCGGGCGTCGCGGGGCGGGTAGGCGTCGAGCCGTTCGCGGGCGGCGGGGTCGCGGCGGCGCAGGCGCAGGCGCCAGAAGCGGTAGGACTCGCGGCGCAGGTCGGCGATGTCCAGCGCGTGGGTGAGCATCATGTATCCGTCCGAGCGCAGGACCGGCAGCAGGTTGATCACGGCCGCGCCGCTGCCGAACAGCAGGAGTCCGGCCGCGGGCGGCCTGCCGATCCCGCCGTCGCCGGCGAGATACCACCAGGCCAGCACCGGGACGAGGGCGAGCAGGCTGACGAAGACGCCGGCGAAGGCGGTGCCCACGCGGGCCCTGCGCCGGTGGAACAGCATGATGTCGTCGGTGCGGCAGTAGGGGGTGAGCATCGGGAAGCGCCAGCTCAGTCCGATCTCGGTGACGGTGCCGCCGAAGTGGCGGCAGGTCACGCCGTGGGCGAGTTCGTGCAGCACGGTGATGCCCCAGAGCAGCGTCATCGACAGGGGCAGGGTGATCGCCCAGGACCGCTGGTGCGTCGCCTCCTGGCTGAGGGTACCGAGGTGCGTCCAGACGAAGACCTGGACGGCGGCGAGCAGGAGGAACGCCGGGACGAGGAAGGCGGGGTGGAAGGCGAACGCGAGTCGTGCGGCGAGGGCGGCGCACAGGCGGTCGGGGCGCAGGATCACCCAGCGGCGGCGCAACAGGCCCTGCCGCGCGGCCTGTTGGGACTCGTGCGCCTGCCGGAGCTTGTCGAGGACGGCGTCGTCGGTGTGGCCGTCGAGGAGCTGGTAGCGGCCGAGCATGGTGAACATCTGCTGCCAGTGCGCGGGGCCGAGCCGGCGCTCGTAGGTGTCGGTGTACTTGCGGCCGATGTCGTCGAGGGTGTGGCTGCCGTCCATCAGGCCCATGACGAAGTACTCGCGGGGGCCGACGCGGTAGTAGCAGCCGGTGCGCGCGTCCTTGACGTGGTGCACGGTCTTCGGGCCGGAGCGCAGGGCGGGACCGAGGACGACGTCGGGCCGCAGGCGGGGCCGGTCGTACGACGTGTCGGCCCCGTTGGCCGTCCCGGTCACCGCAGCGCCTCTTGTGGGGCCAGGTCGGTCAGCGCCTTGCACAGGACGTAGGAGAGGTAGATCTCGTCGAGGATGCTCACGCCGAGGCGGTTGTTGGTCATGTGGACGTAGGAGCTGAGCACGATGGCGAGGGCGTCCTGCGGCTCCGGTACGGCGCCGTCGCGGAAGCACAGGAGTCCGTCGTCGGCCGACTTCAGGACGCGGTCGCGCAGTTCGGCGCAGTGGGCGAGCCAGGACCGCTCCAGCGGGGTGGGTGAGGCGGCCGTATCGCCGCGGGCGCTGTCGCGCACGTGCCTCAGGCGCGGGACCAGGCGGTCCTTCATGCGGGCGTAGCTGCGGTCGAAGCGCTCGTGCTGGGCGTCGCTGGGCTCCTGGTACGACGTCTCCCACATGGTGCGGTAGCGCTGGAGGAAGCGGGTCACCGCCTCCTCGTCGGGCAGCAGGGTGAAGCAGAGTCCGGCCGTCAACTGGGCGGCCTGGCCGAGCAGGACGGTGCGGACGTGGACGTTGGTGGTCTCCAGCAGCGTGATCACCGTCTCGCTGGAGTGCCGGAAGTGCCACTCGGCCAGTTCCATGCCGGCGGGGCCTCCGTAGCGGTCCAGTTCACGTTCGTAGGCGAGGGCGGCGACGCTGTTGTTGTCCCTGAAGGGCATCTCCCCTTCGGCGCCGTAGAGTTCGTCCCACCGCTCCTCGCTGTACTCGGCGAGGAACATGTTCTTGTACAGGTCGCCGCTGGCGTTGCGGTCCTCCTCGTAGAGGGCGGGGCGCACGCGCAGGTAGTCCTGAAGGGCCTGCCGGGCGGTGCGTTCGACCTCGGCGGCCGCCGAGGCGTCGGCGGGCAGCAGGCGCACCCGGATGTGCGGGCCATCCAGCCAGTAGCGGATGAAGAACCAGGAGCGCAGCAGGCCCTGTTCGCTCAAGTGGGCCACGAGCGGCCGCACGCAGTGCACGAGCACCGGGTTGGCGTTCGCGGCGTAGAAGACGTGCAGGCTGATCCAGTGGTCGTCGTCGCCCGGATCCGCCTCGACGCAGCCACCGTCGTGCGTGTCTCGTTTGCCGTTCATGCCGTCCATCACCGCTCCGTATCCGTTCCGTTGACGCCGTCGAGCTGGACCGTGAGTTCGGTGACGTACCGGTGCGGACCGTCTCTCAGCCACAGGTCGTCGGGGCCGGGCAGCATCTCGGTGAGCACTACCGCCGCGTCACTCTTGCGGACCGCGGTCTCCAGCAGCCGGACGCACATGTACGAGTCGAAGTCGACGTACTGCGGCTTGTGTTCGCCGCCGAGGCTTGCGAACACATGGCGCGGCAGTCCGGCGGCCCGCTGCCACTCCCGCCAGGCCAGGAACCACTCCTCGTCGCTCTGCCGGGCCACCGCCGGCGGGAGCTGGTCGGGGGTGAACCTCCAGGAGCGGCGCTGGAGCACGACGTTGCCGAGCCGTACGCGGGGCAGCGCGCCGCCGGCGGCCTCCTGGACGCCGGTGCCCTCCCACAGGTCGAGCTGGACCATGGTGGTGCAGGAGAAGTTCAGCAGCACCTGCTGCAGCTCGGGCAGCGCCATCGGCAGCAGGAAGCCGAGGTAGACGGGGATCACCTCGACGCCGAGCCGCCGGGAGCGCAGGCGCAGCCGGTCGCCCGCCGGGTCGTGCTCGACGATCAGATCCTCCACCGGGATCCGTTCCCGGGCCGGGCGGAAGCTGGTCTCGCCGGGGCAGACGATCTCGTACGGGGTGACGAACGGGTGCAGGTTGAGGTTGGTCGCGTCGTAGCCGCCCTTGAGCTCGGCGAAGACGGCTCCCTCGGGGACGGCGTCGGCCAGCGAGCGGCGCAGGGAGGCGGTGAGTCCGTCGTCGAGGCAGTGGGCGAACCGGGAGAAGAGCAGGGTGAGTCCGGAGTAGATCCGGTTGACGACGACGAGCGGGTCCTCGGTGCCGTTCTCGGCGACCTGGAGGAAGAACGACAGCGAGCGCAGGTCCTCCGCTCGCGGCAACTCCCGTTCCACGGCGGTAAGGAAGTCCTCGTCCAGTTCCAGGTCGCCGCCTCTCTCGGCGGCGCTCTCGTACCGGAGCCGCATCTCCTGGGCCACCGTGCGCCGGGCGCGGTCGATGCCGGCGATCTCGTCCTGGCGGAACCAGTTGTCGTAGGTGCGGAACTCGGTGCCGTCGAAGCGCTGGTGGCGCATCAGGCGCTGGTTGTAGTTGTCGTAGAAGTCCTGGTTGAACTGGTGGGCGAAGGAGAGGAAGTCGTCGCAGCGGCCGCCGGTGCCGTAGCGCGCCCGGAAGAATCCCTTGGTGACGAGTCTGCGGACGGCGTTTCCGTCGAACGCCGGGAGGATCCGGGTGAGTTGCTCCAGCCCGGGGGTGATGTGCCGGTCCCAGGTGTCGGCGTCGCCGGTCGCCTTGAGGCCCGGCAGGGTGGTGTCCTCGTAGACGAGGGTGCGTAGGACGGGGATGTCGTCGCGGCCGAGGCGGCGGTGGGTGTCGGCCACCGACTCCTTGATCCGCGACAGCAGTTCACGCCGGCGGGGCAGTCCGGCTCCGGCGAAGCGGGCGACGTCCGCGCCCATGCGGTCCACGAGCGCGGCGAGGTCGTCGGCCCAGTCCGCGCCCAGGCGCCGCAGTCCGCGGCGGTAGGTGGCGACCGGGTCGGGGTCGTGGATGTCGAGGTGCAGGTCGGGGACGACGAGCAGGCCGAGCCGGAGCAACTGGGCGAGATAGCGCTCCACTTCGGGCTCGGGGCGCCTGTCGTCCAGCGCGCGCAGCCGCCGTACGGCGTCGCCGAAGCGCAGGGTCGTCGTGCCGTCGTCGCCGAACAGGGTGAGCACGTCGGCGAGGGCGACGCCGCTGGGCAGGTAGAACAGGCTCTCGTGGACGGCGTCCAGGGTGACCGCCGCGTCCGCGTTGCCGTCGGCGCCACGCAGCTTGCGCAGATAGCGGACGCGGTCGCCGTGCACCTGCATCCCGCTGGTGGCCCGGACCGGCAGATCGCGGCGGACCTCGGGATCCGCGGTCAGCAGTTCGGAGAGCCGGGCGAGGACCGCGATGTTCAGCCGGGTGCTGCCGCGCTTGTCCCAGCCCTTGACGGACGCGGTGAGCGGAAGGCCGCCGGCTTCGGTGAACTCGCCCGCGGAGACGGCCGTCAGGGTGCTGAACGGGCTGGTCTTGCAGGCGGTGCGCAGCAGGTACTCCAGCAGCGACCGCTCGATCCGCCGCTCCTTCTTGCTGAGCGGGCCGTCGGCGCGGTGCAGATAGCCGTCGAGGTACTCGTCGAGCGACGGGGAGGAGAGCTGGATGCCGTGACGCAGGTCCGTCTCCGTCGCCGCGCCACGCAACTCCCGGCGCCCGGAGGCGATGTCGTCGGCCAGGATGCCGGAGCCGGTGCGCAGCAGCGCGTCGAGCTGCTGCCGCTGGGCGAACCAGCCGCGCAGTTCGGCGAGTTCGGCGGGCGGCAGCAGCGGCTCAGCGGCCGCGAGGCCGCGAGGTGCGCGGGCGTTGAAGACGTCACGGCGCAGATTGATCAGCGTCCGGCTCGCGGCCGGGTCGTCGAGGTGGTGGGCCACGCGTTCCTGGAGGGCGTCGGCCAGCGCCGCGCCCCGCGCGCGCAGCCGCAGCCGCGCGTCGAGCACGCCGTCCGCCCAGGCGGCGCTCGCCGGTGAGACCAGCGCGGCGGCGGTCTCGAAGGGGAGCCCGGCCACGCGCAGCATGAACCTGGGTACGAGGTTCCACCTCGCGTGCTCGGTGGGGGTCGTCGCGGCCGACGCCGTGACCGGCATCGTCGATGGCATCGCGCTGGAGTTCACGGATCAGCCCTCTCAGACCAGCCGGTAGTCGAAGTCCGCGCTGTCCGCGCGTTCGTGCCCGAGCAGCACGAAGAGGAAGGTGCGCTCGTCGCCGTCGTCGAGGCCGGCCCACTCGTCGATGGCGATGTTGTCGAAGCCGAGGACGGCCCCGCAGCCGACGCCGAGCGCGGCGGCGGCCGTGTAGGCCGTCTGCGCCACGGCGCCCACCTCGGAGTTGAGCACCCGGTAGCCGCGGCTGCCGTAGGCGTCGAGGGTGCTGCGCCAGCGCCCCGAGATCGCCAGGACGGCGCCGACCTGCTCGAGGTTGTAGTTGCTGAGGTAGTAGGCGCGTTGGAGCTTCTCGGCGAGCGGCATCTCCCGTACCACGCGCAGCCGGTGGCCTGTGCCGTCGTAGCGGTACGTGCCGCTCGGCAGCCCGGTGACCCGGTTGGCGAGGACGTACAGTCCCGTCAGCCCGACGTCGCCCGGCACCACGTCGGCGACGTAGCGGTGCGCCGAGGCGGTGCCGGCCAGGACGGTGCCGAGCTCGTCGAGGCCGAGCGGGCGGGAGCGGGTGAACGAGCCGAAGCTGGTCCGCCGGGAGCGGATCGTGGCGGCGAGGTCCGGTGCCAGGCGGTCGGTGAGCGGCTCGGGCAGTTCGATGTCCTCGCCGGTGGCGGGCGGCACGGGTACGAGACTCCCCGCGACCTCGGTGTCCGGGCGGGCGCGCCGGTCCGCGAGGACGGCTTGGTGCACCTGCTCGATCTGCTCGAAGGTGCGCGGGCGGGCGGACCGCTCGAAGCTCGGCCGGTCGATCAGGCCGGTGGTGCTGCCGTCGCAGTGAACGGGGTCTGGGTCGGCGCTGGGCTCGGCGGGCGCGGCGCACGGCAGCGGGACCACGGCCAGCGCGCACTCCTCGGCGGTGTCGAGCCCGAGGAGGCCGTTCAGCCGCTCGTCGTCGAACCACAGCACGCGCGTCAGCCGCCTGCCGAGCCCTCGCGCGATCAGCTCCCAACTCCCCAGCAGGGCACCGGAGTCCTGGGTGACGACGTGGTAGCAGAAGCTGTTGTACTTGAAGGAGTTCTTCCAGAAGCGGACGGTGACGACGAGGTAGCCGTCGGCGTCACCGGCTTCCCTTCCGCACGCCGCGCGCACCTCGTCGGTGAGGTCACCGGCGAGCAGCCGCTCGAAGCCGTGGTGGGCGGTGGAGTAGTGGTAGACGCCGGGGGTGAGCGGGCCGCCCGGTCCCGCCACCCAGTACACCTCCAGCGGGTACATCCCGCCCCCGGAGGCGGTGCCCCTCCCCCACAGCGCCTCCGGGTAGAGCACCCGGACGTGGCTGTCCTGGTTCCAGCTCACCCGCAGTCGGCGGTCGAGGACGCCGTACGACAGGCGCAGCAGCGCGGCGAGCGAGTCGAGGGTCCACGGAGGTCCGTGTCCGGCGGGGGGTTCGCCGAAGAGGACGTCGGCCACGCCCGCCGACATCAGATCGGCCCCCGGGGGCAGGGGGAAGCGCCGTACGCCCAGGTAGGTCTTGTGCCGGGAGGGCTGGTCCGCCCAGTCGGGGGTGAATCCGATCGGCTCCATCGGCTCCCGGCCGCGCCGGAACACCGACTCCACATAGTCGCTGACGACCTGCGTGCGGTTGTCGGACACGGGGTCTTCTCCTTCGGCCGGGATCGACGGGGACGGCGGGCGGCTCACGGGAACGGGTGCGGGCGGCGGTTGAGCCCGGTGGGTCCGAACCCTGCCGCACGGGAGTGGATCTCGGCGAGCGCGCCGTCGAGGTAGGCCTTCAACCGGGGGTGTTCCAGGGCACGTTGGCGCTCCCAGCCGAAGTCGATCGGCACCAGTCCCGGTGCCAGGACGCTCAGCGTGCGGATGCCGGTGCCGTCCTGCTCGGGGCAGGTCTGGTCCACGGCGACGACGTCGCTGCCCACCTCGCGCAGGCGCTCCATCACGAAGCGCGCGTCGTCCGCCAGGTCGAGGGTCTCGGGGCGCTGCGCGAGCCACGGCCCGTACAGCTCGTCCATCGACCGGGGCGGGGCCGCGTCCAGCAGGAAGTCGCAGACCGACGCCATCTCCGGGAGACCGTAGAGCAGGGCGTGGTGGGTGAGTTCGTGGACGCGGTCGTAGTCGGTGACCATCGCGCGCAGGTCGGGGAGCTTCGCCTCCACGCGTTCGTCCATGCCCGGGATGTACGAGGCGGTCTCGGCGATGGCCGCGCGCACCGCCTCCACCGGGTCGAGGCTCGCGCCGGCAGCGAAGCACAGCCGGCCCAGTCCGCCGTCCAGCCGCTCGGCGACCGCCATCACGGCGGGTACGGGAAGGTCGACGCGCATGTCGAACAGCCGCATCCGGTAACCGAGTCGGGCGACCCGGTCGAGGACGAACTGGACCTCCTCGTCGACGACGGTCGCCTGGTCGATCTCGGGGAGCTTCGCGGAGCCGTACCAGCACAGCAGGAAGGCGTCGCGCTCGATGAGTTCGAGCATGCCGTGCAGCAGCGCCTCCTCGGTACTGCTGCCGCTGGCACAGCCGTTGGAGCACTCCTGGACGAACTTCCGGTCCGGGCGCCGGTCGAGGTAGAAGACGAACTGCTCGGGCACGAGCAACGGCCGCTGCTCGCCGAAGGAGTAGCCCCACACCCAGTGGGTCGGGGCGTCCGGGTGGTAGGGCTGGTAGTAGTCGTGGTGCCCGGCGTAGAACTCCGGGCGGTACGCGCCCATCGACGCCGGGTCGAGGGCGTCCGGCGCGAGCTCGCGGTAACTGCCGTACGTCTTCGGGTCCTTGGCGCGCGGGAACTGGCCCGCGTAGCGCTCCAGGCCCTCCAGCATGCCGTAGCGCTCGCTGCTCGCCGAGCTCTGTGACTGACCGCTCCACCACATCTCGTGGTAGTCGTACTTGCTGCGCACCCGGAAGTAGCCGCTGACGGGGAGGGTCGCGCTGCACTGGTAGACGCGGCGGGCGGCACTCGCGAGCGCCCCGCAGACCTCGCCCACCAGTCCGCCGGTGGGCAGCGTCAGGTCGGCGGCGGACGCGCCGCGGTAGGTGGTCGGGTCCGGCTTGGGCCGGGGGTTCAGCGGCAGCGCCGCCGCCTCGGCGGTGTCGGGGACCGGAGTGGCGCAGTGCTCGCACTCGGAGTCGGCGATCAGGTCGTGGCGGCTGACCGTGAGGTCGCCGGTCCGCAGTTCGACGATCCGGCCGATCCCCCGTGCACCTGGGGCGAGTTGGGCGTCCGTCGTCTCGGCGTAGACGAGCTGGGCGATCTGTTCCAGGGCGAAGGGGGTGAGTGAGGAGGCAGCGGCCGCCCATCTGTCGGCGCCTTCCTCGATGGGCTTGCGCTCCTCGACGGGGCGCAGCGCCAGCCAGCGGCGTTCCAGGCAGCGGCCGCAGGGCCGGCTGGTGCCGTCGGCGCGGTGCAGGGGGCCCAGCAGCACGGCCTGGCCGTACAGGCGTACCGGGTAGACGAGTCCCTCGGCCGTTCCCGCCCCGCTCGGCGCGGCGGGCGCCGGCAGGCCGAGCTCGCCGACGTCGACCGTGACGCCGGTACCGGCACGTCCGGCCAGATAGCCGCGGACGGCCTCGGTCTCCCGGGGCTCGTCCAGGACCGCCGCGGTGGTCACCGCGTTCGACACCACATTCATCCGTCCGCCCAGTCGCTTCGAAGAGGGGGGTGTGCGGCTCCCCGTCGTACGGCGGGACCGTCCGTCTCGCGGGCGACGGGTCCGCCGGGCAACCGCACGTGCCGGCCTGACGACCGGGCCGGTGGCAGGAGTCCACCGACCCGGTCTCTCACTCTTGGCCGGCTGTCAGCTCGTGCTGGTGGAGCAGGAGCAGCAGCTGCTGGTGGAGCAGGAGCAGCAGCTGGAGCAGGAGCAGGACGAGCTGGACCAGGCCAGCTCGACGGACTCGTCCGTCATCTCCTCGATCTCGAACGTCGCGCTCTCCAGAACGCTCAGTTCGTCCTTGAGCTCAGCGGACATGGTGATCCTCCCATCGTGGTGGGATGTGCACCCGGAACGGGTGTTCCGAGAACCGTGACGCGCCTCGGGGGCGCGGACCAGCTCGCTGCCCCGCTACTTACCAGCGAGCAGGATCGTTCCTGTGACCATGCCGTGGACCGCGTGCAGGTCGATCGTCGTGGTGTCGACGAACAGCGCGCGCGTGCCCTCCGCGTCCAGTCGCTCCAGCGCCTCGGACATCGGCATGTCCGGCTGGCCGAAGGACCATTCGGTCTTGGCGTCGCCCTCGGCGAGGGCCCGGGGGTCGAAGTCCGCCAGCAGCGGATCCCCGGGGTCCAGGGGCGCGCCTTCGTAGTGCCGGCCGACCGCGAGGCCGACGGCGTCCCGCACGGCCTGGCGTACGGCGGCGCGGACCGAGAGGGCCGAGCCGGTCGCCCAGTCGACCGTGGTGCCGTCGGTGCCGTCGGCGTCCTCGACGACGGCGAGGACGGCGCAGCTCGGTGCGGCGCCGGGCAGCGCGTAGACGCGGGCGCGCCGTCCGACGGGCCTGAGGCTGCCGAGTGCGAAGGCGGTCTCGTCGTCGCCGGCCAGCCATTCCTCGCCGAGCGGGACGGCGGGGGCCTCGCCGCGGATCGCGCGGAGGAGTCCGCGGTACGCGAGCGCCGAGCACAGCCCGCGTTCCTGTACGTCCTCGGTCGTCCACCCGGCCGCCGCGCCGGCGGGGCTCGGCTCGTACGCCAGGCGGGAGTTGGCCGGGGAGAGCGGGTGGACGGCGGCCGCGGGGACCCGCCAGCGGGTTCCGTCGTGCAGGGACACGGCGGTCAACTGCCGTTCGGCCGCCTGCTCTTCAGGCAGGCCGCTGAAGAGGTCGAGTCGCTCGGCGGCGACGGTCTCGGCGTCGTCCGCGGGTGTTCCGTCCGGCGGTCCGACGGGGCCGAGCCGGCCGACGTAGCAGCTCACCGCCGCCTGCACCGAGCGCGTACGGGCGACGAGGACCGTGTCGATGTCGAACCCGGCGATCTCGCGCGGTCCGTCGGCCAGGGAGCCGGCCGGGCCGAGCCGTACGCGGCCCGTCTTGAGCGGGATCTGCCGGATCGCGTCGTCGGTCCAGCCGGACAGCACGCCGAACTCCGGGGAGACCAGGACGGCCGCGCGGCCGTAGGCGTCGCTGTCGTCGGCGGGCGGGCGCACGGACGTGTCGGGGAGCGCTCGTGTGTGCCGCATGGGGCATCCGGGGTGGGGCAGGACCCGTTCGCGGCGGGATTCGAGGGTCGTCAAGTCCTGTACGACGGCGTGGCGTTCGTCGTCCGGCTGCAACTGGCCGGTGCGCAGCCGGAAGACCTCGAAGGCGAGCGCGTTGCCGACCATGGACTGTGCCACCGCGCTGCCGCTCGGCGCCTCGGACCCGGTCGGGCCGACGGCAAGTCCCCGCCAGAAGTCGGCCATGAGCCCCGGGTCGGTGTTGGCGGACAGCCGCAGTTGGGCGCACACCCAGCACGGCTGCTCGGCGGGGCCGGACACCGGCCCCACGACCATGCGGTGGGCGTCGGCCACGACGGGGATCAGCCGTGGACCGTCGGCGAGTTGACGTAGTCGGTGGGTCAACTCGCCTAGCGTGCCGCTGCCCGAGCCGTCGGCGACCGCCACGACGACGTCGAAGTCGGCCAGTTCGGCGGGGGGCGAGGGCAGCACGACGACGCGTGCCGGGACGCCCGCGCCGGAGAGCCGGGCCGCCTCGGCCTCGAACGCGTCGCCCCACGCGGTGTCGTCCAGGGATATCTCGGCGAGCCCGTTGCGCAGCAGGCCACGGACGGCCGCCTCGGCGACGCCTCCGGGCGGGCCGCTGAGGAGAACGCGGGAGGCGCGGAACCGGGCGAACAGCTCCTGCGGCGTCCGCTCGTCCGCGTGCATGAAGTGTTCGACGAAGTTGATCTGCGGCGCGTACCGGTCCAGTACGGCGGCCGGCAGCATCCCCGTGTCGGGGCGGGGGACGGCGCGGGCGAACCCGCGGGCGAGCAGGGTGCGCATCAGTCCGACGGCGGTTTTGCGGCGGTTGTCGTCCAGGCCCTCGCATAATTCCGCGACGGTGTGCTCACCCGTCATTCGCGGACCGAGGACGGACATCCACTCATATGCGCCGGCGCCTTTGAGGACACACGATGTCTCGGAGCTTCTCAGATATATGCCGGTGTCGACGCGAAGGAAAACCACGTCGTTGCGCAAGCGGGGTCTTATCCCGGTCAGTGGTGCACTGTCGATCATTTGCATATGTCCCCTCGCAGGATCGTGCGCATATCGACGGTGGGGCACCGCTACCCGCGTCCACCGGGGAGGATTGTGTAGCCGCTGTGACGACTCCGTCAACGGTTCGTGCCAACTTCAATGGCCGCTGCCCGGTTGGACCCTGTTTGAACGTGTCGAAATGCCACCTCGCCGGCGGCGCTTTCCAAGGCCCCTCCGACCGTGAATGGATCTCCGCTTGGCGGGCGCCACGGAGGAGTTGCGCCGAAAATCCGGTGACGGGCCCGGGGGACAGAGGACCATAAACGGCGGGATCGGGTCCGCGGTGTAACCGGCGGTAGTATCCATGCGTCGCGACAATCTTTTTCGTCGCCCTGATTCCGGTCGCAAACGCGCCGAAGCCGGCCGGACGGTGAAGTCGCCCGGCCTGCCGGCGGGTTCACGGAGCACCTCTCGCGCGGCGGACCACCGGCGTCACACACCCGTGGACGCCCGCCACAGGTCGGACCATTCGCTCTCGTGAGGAGCGGAACACCGCGCGGCGCATGGCACGCCGCAACGTTCCGCCCCTGCGACTTGCGCGCCCCCGCGGTCGAAGTCGGCGGCCACAGAGGGGAGTTGACGGCTCGCGCCGGCGGTGACGGGGTGTGAGGCCGTGTGGGCCGCGTACGTCGCGACGGGCGGGACGGCGGGATCCGCGCCGCCGATGCCGACCGCACCGGCCGCGGCCGACCGCGTCCGACCGGGTTCCGTCCACCGTGACCGCCGAACTGTGCTACGGTCTCGGTGTTGCAGTTGTGGTACCCATGAACCTATGTGCGCCTGACGGGAATGTCCTCAGGCGCATTATTTGTTTTCCGGGATCTCCGGATGGGGCCTCTGCCTACAGAAGGAGAAGATCATGGCTCAGGGAACCGTGAAGTGGTTCAACGCCGAAAAGGGTTTCGGCTTCATCCAGCAGGACGGCGGCGGCCCGGACGTGTTCGCCCACTACTCGAACATCGCCACCCAGGGCTTCCGTGAGCTCCAGGAGGGCCAGCGGGTCTCCTTCGACGTCACGCCGGGCCAGAAGGGCCCGCAGGCGGAGAACATCGTCCCCGCCTGATCACCGGACGCGTATCCGCAGACCGGGGTCCGCACCGTCATGGTGCGGACCCCGGTCTGCGCGGTTTCCAGGAAGGCAGAACACCGCATGCCCCGCAGGCCCCAGAAGTCACCCCGGCGTACGTCGTCGGCCCCGTCCCCCGCATCCTCGCCCCGGGAGTTCCGGCTGCCGGAAAGCACGACCCCCGCTCTGCCCGCCGTCGAGGACTTCGCCGCGCTGGACATGCCCGCGGGACTGCTGAAGACCCTCACCGCGCAGGGCGTGACCGCGCCCTTCCCCATCCAGGCCGCCACGCTGCCCAACTCGCTCGCGGGCCGCGACCTGCTGGGGCGGGGGCGCACCGGCTCCGGCAAGACCCTCGCGTTCGGACTCGCGCTGCTGGCCCGTACGGCCGGACTGCGCGCCGAGTCCAGGGCGCCGCTGGCCCTCGTGCTCGTGCCCACGCGCGAACTCGCCCAGCAGGTGACGGACGCGCTGACTCCCTACGCGACGGCGGTGAACCTCCGGCTGGCCACCGTGGTCGGCGGGCTGTCCATCACCAAGCAGGCGGCGACGCTGCGGCGCGGCGTCGAGGTGCTCGTGGCGTGCCCGGGCCGGCTCAACGACCTCGTGGAGCGCGGTGACTGCGTCCTCGACGACGTACGCATCACGGTCCTGGACGAGGCCGACCAGATGACCGACATGGGCTTCCTGCCGCAGATCACCAAGCTGATCCAGCGGGTACGGCCCGACGGTCAGCGCATGCTCTTCTCGGCCACCCTGGACGCCAACATCGACCGCCTGGTCCAGCGGTTCCTGACCGATCCCGTGGTGCACTCCGTGGATCCGTCCGCGGGAGCGGTGACCACGATGGAGCACCACGTGCTCCACGTCCTGGACGAGACCGACAAGAAGGCCGTCACCACGCGCATCGCGGCCCGCGACGGCCGGGTCATCCTCTTCCTCGACACCAAGCGGTCCGCCGACCGGCTCACCAAGCGGCTCCTGGCCGTCGGCGTCCGTGCGGGCGCACTGCACGGAGGCCGCAGCCAGCCCCAGCGGACCCGCACCCTGGAACAGTTCAAGACCGGTCAGGTCACCGCGCTGGTGGCGACGAACGTCGCGGCCCGGGGCATACACATCGACGACCTCGACCTGGTGGTCAACGTCGATCCCCCTACCGACCACAAGGACTACCTCCACCGGGGCGGCCGCACGGCCCGTGCCGGCGGCTCCGGCAGCGTGGTCACGCTCGTGCTGCCCGACCAGAAGCGGGACATCACCCGGCTGATGTCGGACGCGGGCATCCGCCCGAAGACCGCCCGCGTCACGTCCACCGACGCGGAACTGGCCACCCTCACCGGGGCCCGCGAGCCGTCCGGCGTGCCCGTCACCATCGAGGTCCCCCAGCCCGCGACGCCGACGGCCACCCGCGCGGAGCGGAAGCCCGGGACCAAGCCCGGCGGGCGGTCCGGCCGTCCGCGCCGAAGCGGCGGCGGGGCGCAAACGGCGACGGGTACCGCCGCCACGGGCAAGCAGAGCCGGGGCACGGCCAAGGCGACCGCCTCTGGCGGCACCGCCACGACCGGCGGACGCGGCACCTCCGCGACCGGCGGACGCGGCACCTCCGCGACGAGCGGGCGCGGTACTGCCCGTAGGTCGGGATCCGGCGGGACCAGCGCCGGTGCGGTCGGCACGGGCGGACGCGGCTCGGAACGCCGGTCGACGACCGGTGCCGCATCCGCATCCGCATCCGGCAACGCCGCGGCTCCTGCCCGATCCGGCCGACGGGCGGCAGCAGGCGGCGCCAAGGGCGGAGCCGCGGGCACCGGTGGCCGAGGCCGCCGACGCCCCGCCGGCTGAGCCGGACGTCAGCTGGTCGTGCCACGCTCGCGGCGGGTTCCCCGCCCGGGCGTGGGGTCCAGGTAGACGCGTTTGATGGACGGGAGCAGGGCGCGCAGGCGGTTCTCGGCGTCCTCGCAGGCGTACTCGATCTGCTCGGCGGTCGAGACGTCACGGAAGCCGACCTTCGCGGCGACCAGAACCTCGTGCGGGCCCTGCACGAGCGTCGTCAGTTCCTGGACCTCTTCGATGGGGCCCACGGACAGCAGTTCATGCCGTACCGCGTCCCGCAGCGGCTTCGCCAGGGCGCGGCCGATGAGGAACTCGGTGTTGGAGCGGCCCAGTTCCCAGGCGACGAAGACGAGCAGCACGCCGATGAGGATCGAGGCGATGCCGTCCCAGATGCCGGATCCGGAGAGCTGGGTGAGGAAGAGGCCGAGCGCGGCGAGCACCAGGCCGACGAGGGCGGCCGAGTCCTCCATCACGACGGCCTTGACGGCGGTGTCGGGCGTGTGGCGCAGGTGGCGCAGGATGGGCAGGCGGCGGCGCTGCGCCTGGCCGGCGGCCTGCTTGAGGCCGGTGCGCAGGGAGATGCTCTCCAGCACGAAGGCGACGGCGAGCACGATGTAGGAGATCGTCGGGTTGCCGGGCTTCTCGCCGTGGGTCAGCGAGTGGATGCCGTCGTACAGGGCGAACACGCCGCCGCCCACGAAGGTGGCGACGGAGGCGAGGAGCGCCCAGACGTACCGCGCGGGGCCGTAGCCGAAGGGGTGGTCCTCGTCGGCGGGCTTCTCACTGCGCTTCAGCGAGGTCAGCAGGAGCAGCTCCGTGACGGTGTCCGCCACCGAGTGACCGGCCTCGGCGAGCATCGCGCTCGAACCGCTGAGGACGCCCGCGACGGCCTTCGCCAGCGCCACGCCCAGGTTGGCGGCCGCCGCGACGATGACGGTGACCATGGACTCACTGGTTCCGCCGCCACCCGCCCCACCGGCCGCTGCCCCAGCCCCGGCCGCCCCTGTCCCCCGCATCGGCTCCTGCCCGCCCTGTGATCCCATACGCAGGACAGTAAGTGCTCCGCGTGGGAAACGGCAGAAACGACCCGCCCCGCTCGGCGGCCCGCCCGGCCTGCCGCCCAGGTCAGACTGCGCGACGGGCCCTCCTGCGGAAGGATGGGCAGGGGTGGTACGCCATGAATACGAAACACGACCCGCACCGTTCTCCGGAGCCCTCGAGGACGGGGGCACAGCACGCCGCCAGAGCGGCACCGACCGCCGCGGACTGCGGACTTCTGCTGATCAGACTGACCGTCGGGCTGTTGATGGCGGGGCACGGCGCCCAGAAACTGTTCGGGATCTTCGGCGGTCAGGGGCTGGCTGCGACGGGCAAGGGGCTCGAGGCCCTCGGTTTCCGTCCCGGTGAGATATTCGCGCTGGTCGGCGGGTTGTCCGAGTTCGTCGGGGGTCTCCTGTTCGCGCTCGGCCTGCTGACCCCGCTCGCGGCCGCCGCCCTCGTCGGCGTGATGATCAACGCCATGGTGACGGTGACCGGCGCCCACGGTCTGTGGTCGACGGACGGTGGGGTGGAGCTCAACGTCGTCATCGCCGTCGTGGCCATCGGCGTCGCCGCCATCGGCCCCGGGCGGCTGGCCCTCGACCGGTTCTTCCCCTGGGGCAGGGGCGGCTGGGCCGCAGCCGGGGTCGCTCTCGTGCTGGGCGGCATCGCGTCCGCGATCACGCTGAACCTCTGAGCGGCCTCCGCGATCACGCCCCACCTCTGGGCGGCCTCCGCCGGCCCCCGCCGGGCCGGCCCCCGCCGGCCTCCGCGGGGCGACGAAACGACTCCGTGCAGGAGCGGGCGGCCCCGCCGGGCAATCCTCCGGACGAAATGGTCCGTATATATGGGTATGCAGGGTTCCGGGCTTCCGATCGGCCACCGTCTTCCGGACGAGGCTCTGCTCTCCGGACTGGCCACCGGTGACCCGGAGCTCGCTGTCACCTTCGTCCGGCGCTTCCAGCGCACGGTCTTCGGCGTCGCGGTCGCCGTCCTCGGCGATCCGCAGCTCGCCGAGGACATCGCCCAGCAGACCTTCGAGCGCGCGTGGCGGCACGCGCAGATCTACGACTCACGGCGCGGTTCGGTGCTGAGCTGGCTGACGACGATCGCGCACAACCTGGCCATCGACGCCGTCCGCTCGCGCCGGCCGGAGCCGCTGGCGCCCGAGGATCTCGACGCGCTCCTCGACGCCGTGACCGAGACGCCCGAGCAGGCGGCGATCGCGGACGAGGCGGCGTCCCGGCTGCGTACCGCCGTGGCCGGGCTGCCGCGCGAACAGGGCCGGGCCCTGGTGATGGCGGGGATCTACGGGATGACGGCCCAGCAGATCGCCGACCGGGAGGGCATCCCGCTGGGCACCGCCAAGACACGGATCAGGACAGCGATGGGGAAACTGCGGAACACGCTCCCGTCTCCGAAGCGAGGCGACGATGGCTAGCAACGTGACGTGCGAAAAGCTCCAGGAGCTCGGCCCCGAGCTGGCTCTGGGGGTACTGCCTGGCCGGGAGCGTGCGGAGGCCGTCGCGCATCTGGACCGGTGCGCGGACTGCCGGCAGTCCATCGGTCAGCTGACCCTCGTCGGCGACGGGCTGTTCGGCCTGCTGCCGGACCGGGAGCCGCCGGTCGGGTTCGAGTCCCGGGTGGCGCGGTCGCTCAGTCACGCCGCGGCGGAGCGCGAGGGCCGTCCGCGCGCGCGGAAGCACCGCCGGCCGTTCCCCTCGTCCGGTCCCTGGTCCAGTGAGCGCGGACGGCTGCGCGTCGCGTCCGTCATGGCCGGCTTCGCGCTGATCGCCGGGTTCGGCGGCTGGGCCGTCGGCACGGCCATCGAGAACGCGGCCGCCCCGCCCGGCCAGGTCGAGGTCGCCTCGGGCGTCATGGACGCCGACCTGATGACGTCCGGCCCCGGCAGCCAGACGGCGGGAAAGATCTTCGCCGATCCCGGACCGCCGGGCTGGGTGTACGTCTCCATCGACCTGGAGGACGCCGGGATCGACTACGAGGGCAAGATCAACTGCCTGCTGGAGCATTCGGACGGCACCACGGTCCCCGTGCGTACGTTCTCGCTGCACGACGGCTACGGCGTCTGGGAGGTCCCGATGCCGGTCGACACGTCCAAGCTGTCCGGCGCCCGGCTGACCTACGCCGACGGCACGACACTGGCCACGGCGCGCTTCGAGTCGTCAGCTTGACGCGCCCCCTCCTAAGGCATCGTCACGCCGGTGGCCGCTGTCGGCGCTGCCACGGCAGCGTCGCGTCGAAGGCGTCGGCGAGGTCGTGGAGGGCGGGCCGGTCGGACGGTTCGGGCCGAAGACAGCCGTCGATGGCGGCGGCCAGGCTCCGCGGGAGGCGTCGGCGGGCGGTGATCGGCGGGGCGTGCGCTGTGAGTTGCGGATACCAGGCGCCCTGGCCCTCCTCGCTCCTCGTCCCGTCGGGCCAGTCGCTTCCGGTCCTCGAGTACGACTCGTCGGCCGTCCCGTCCTCCTCCGTCTCCCCCCAGTCGAACGGCAGCTCGCCGGTGGCGACCTCGTACAGCGTGATGCCGATGCCCCAGACGTCGGCGGCGGCCGTCAGCGGCCCGCCGCGGGCCTGCTCCGGCGCGAGATAGCAGTCGGTGCCGAGGCCCGCGGGAGCGGTGCCGGGCGGTCGCGCGAGGCTCAGGTCGAGCACCTTGGCGTGCCGGCAGTCGACCACGACGTTGGACGGCTTGAGGTCGAGGTGGAGCAGGCCGTGGCCGTGCAGGTAGTGCATCGCGGAGCACAGGTGTACGCCGAGCAGCGCCACGTCCTCGGCGGCCGGCCGGCGCCGCAGCCGGTGGATGAGGTGGGCCAGCGTCTCGCCGGTCAGGGTCTCCAGCACGACGAGCGGCTCCGGGAAGGCGAAGGTGTCGTACGCGCGGACCAGATGGGGGTGGCTGAAGGACCGCAGCCAGCGGCCCTCGCGCAGCAGCCGGTCACGCAGCCGTTCCTCTTCGCGCCGGTCGGGGCGTACCACCTTGACGACGCACCGGCAGTCGCGCTCCTCGCTCCAGGCGTCGTACAGGTCGAGCCAGCCGGTGCGGGCCAGGTGGGCGAGGATCTCGTAGCCGGGTGCGGGCCGGGTTCCGGGGGCCAGGGGTGCGGGCGCGCGCGTGGTGGCCGGGCTCATGAGCGGGCCTTCTGCGGGGGCGGGGCGGCGAGGGTGCCGCCCTGTCCGGTGGCCGCGTTGAGGCGGTGCAGGCGGGCGTACGTTCCGTCGCGGGCCAGCAGGTCGTCGTGGGTGCCGTCCTCGGTGATCCGGCCGTGGTCGAGCACCACGATGCGGGTGGCGTCGCGCACGGTGAGCAGGCTGTGCGAGATGACGATGGTGGTGCGGCCCGCCATGAGGCGGCGCAGCGGCTCCAGGATGCGCCCGGCCGACTGGGCGTCCAGGCCGGTGGTGGGTTCGTCGAGGAGCAGGACGGGCGCGTTCCTGATCATCGCCCGGGCGATGGCGAGGCGTTGGCGCTGGCCGCCGGAGAGGATGCGGCCCTGCTGGCCGACGAGGGTGTCGTAGCCGTTTGGCAGCAGCTCGATGAACGCGTGGGCGTCGGCGGCGCGTGCCGCGGCGACGATGTCGGCCTCCGTGGCGTCCGGGCGGCCGTAGGCGATGTTCTCCCGGACGGTGCCGTGGAAGACGAGCGTCTCCTGCAGGACGACGGCGGCGCTCTCCCGTACGTCGGCCAGCCGCAGGTCCCGCAGGTCGGTGCCGTCGAGGCGGATCGCGCCCAGGTCGGGGTCGTAGAAGCGCAACTGGAGTTTGGCGGCGGTGGACTTGCCGGCGCCGCTCGCCCCGACCAGGGCGAGGGTCTCGCCGGGTGCCACGGCGAACGACACGTCCTCGAGCGCCCACGGGGAGGTGCCGGGGTAGCGGAAGGAGACGGCCTCGAACTCGACGTGTCCGCGCGCCCGTCGGAGCGGACGGGCCCGGACGGACTCGGTGACCTGGGGGCGCTGGTCGAGGAGTTCGATGATGCGCTCGGCGGAGGCGGAGGCCGCGTAGAAGGTCGTGCCGAGTTGGGACATGCCGCGGATCGGGCTGTAGAGCTTGCTGATGAGCGCGAGGAAGACCAGCAGGCCGCCGAGCGTGAGCGCGCCCTGGGACAGCTTCCAGGTGCCGAGCGCCATGACGGCGAGCGCGCCGCTGACCTCGATGAACTCCACGATCGGGCCGTAGACGGCGTGGATCCGTGCCGAGGTCATCGCCGCCCGGAACCGGCCCACGCTCTCGCGCTCGAAGCGGCGCTCCTCCCAGGACTGCCGGTTGTACGCCTGCACCAGCGCGACGTTGCCGAGCGACTCCTCGGCGACGGCGCTCAGCGCGCCGCTGCGGCGCCGGCGCTCGCGCGAGGCCTGCTTGATGAGCCGCGCGAAGTGGCGGGCGGCGCGCCAGAACAGCGGCACGATGACGAGAGCGAGGAGGGTCAGGTCCCACTGGAGGTAGAGCAACAGACCGAGGAACACGCCCGTTTCGATGACGTAGTAGAGGGCGTTGGCGAGGCCGGAGAGCAGGAAGGTCTCGACGGCGTCGACGTCGCCGGTGACGCGCGAGAGCACGTCCCCGAGCCGCCGCCGTTCGAAGAACGCGAGCGACAGGCTCTGGACGTGCCGGAAGACGTCCGCCCGCAGCGCGAGCAGGAACCGCTCGCTGACCCAGGTGGACGTGACGTCGTCGCCGAAGCCGAGGAGGCCGGAGGCGACGATGAGGCCGAGGTAGGCGAGCGCGATCCAGAGCAGCGGGCCGAGGTCGCGTGGGACGAGCACGTCGTCGACCACGAGTTTGAACAGCCAGATCTCGGCGCCGTCGAGCAGCGGTCCGACCAGGCTGAAGCAGAGGATGACGACGAGCCAGCGCCGGCCGCCGCGGGTGTACGGCCAGAAGCGCCGGAAGATCGCGCGCAGTGGGACGGGCGGCGCGGCGGCGACGACGGCGTCCGGGTCCTCGCCCACCGACAGCAGCCGCCGTAGCAGTACATGCCACGGGACGCGCGCCATGGCCTGCGTTCCTCGTCGTTCGGACACGGCTCAGCGGACCGGAGTTGCGGACTCCGGCCCACTCAGCTGTGTGTGGTTGTCCGTGGTGGTCATCAGTAGCCGTGGCCGCCGTGTCCGCCACCGTGGCCGTGACCGCCGTGACCGCCATGGCCATGGCCGCCGTGGCCGTGACCGCTGTGACCGCCGTGACGGCCGTGACCGCGGCGGTGGCCGCTGAAGTCGTCGTTCCGGGAGGACCAGTCCCTTCTGTGGTCGTTTCGATTCGCGGGAATCAGGTGACTGAAGATAGCCATGTTGTTTCTCCTGGATGCGTCCCCCTGTGAGGGATACGTCCGGGAGCGCGCGTTGGATGGCGATTCCGGGGAATTGGTACAACTTTCTTCTTTCCTTGGTTCCGCCCCATCACCATCCCTCAGCACCACCTTCGAGCCGATTTCGTTCGCACTCTGGCGGACGCGCGTAGACCTCGGGCACTATCTCCCTGCACTGCCTGCACCGCCCGCACAGCCACCTCACAGGAGCACGGTCGTTCGCAGGAAGGGTTCCCCATGAAGATCCGCTCAGCTCTCACCGCCCTCGCCCTCGTCGTCGCCCCGGGCGTCGCGGTCGTCGGCACCGCCACCGACGCGTTCGCCGTCACGAAGATCAGCCAGGCCACCGCGGAATCGATGTTCCGCTCGGTCGGCATCACCTGGTCCTCGTCCGGCAACTGCACCGACCGCTACAACTCCACCTGTACATCGTTCGAGCAGCTCAACCTCGCCACCGCCCAGGGTGCCCAGACGCTCAAGAAGGCCAGCGGCTGCGCCCTCAACATCACCGGCGGCACCGAGACCGGCCACGCCAGCGGCACGTACTCGCACTGGAACGGCTACAAGCTCGACTACAGCAAGTACACGTGCATCGGAAGCTACATCAAGAACAACTTCTCCTACATCGGCCTGCGCGGCGACGGCTACCCGATGTGGCAGTCCGGCTCCGGCAACGTCTACACCGACGAGGGCAACCACTGGGACGTCCTCTACTACAACTGCGGCGGCTGCTGAGCGCCCGCCCCGGTGCCGCTCCGCGTCCGTCCGCCGGGCGGACGCGGAGCGGCGACGCACATGCTTCAGGCATACGTGTCCCCCTGGACGAGGGCGTGCAGGTGCTGGTCGTGCCAGCCGTCCTCGTGCAGCAGGGCACCGCGCATCGTGCCCTCGACGGCGTACCCGGCCTTCTCCGCCACGCGGCACGACGCGGGGTTCGCGGTCGAGTGGCAGAGCCGGAGCCGGTGCAGCCCCAGCTCCTCAAGTGCCCACCGGCTGACGCGTCTTACTGCCTCGACCACCACTCCCCTGCCGCGCCTCGGGCAGGACCCAGTAGACGACCTCGGCACTGCCCTCCTCGAGACTGACGTCCACCCAGCCGATCAGGCCCACGGCCGCACCGCCGTCCACCGGGGCGACGGCCCAGATCGCGGCCTCCTCGCTCTCCCAACGCTTCCGCATCCGCTCGATCCGCAGGCGCGCGTGCTCCGTCGACTCCACGACGAGCCGGTTCCAGAGCCGGATGGCGGGGTCCTGACTCGCGGCGACGAGCACGTCCGCGTCCTCGGACCGCCAGGGCCGCAGCTCCAGTCCGCCGGTGAGGCCGAGCACCGGCTGCGGGGCACGGGCCATGCGACCTGCGGGGACGACGGGTGGCACCGGCGAGAACGGGATCATGACGGCATCCTGTCAGGTGCCCTTGACCGCCTGCCGGCGAGAATGGGCGGTCGAGCTCTGTGGCACGATCACGAACGTATGGCATGCCCCGGTGCCGCTCCCCGCTGAACACCCGTTGTCGCAACCCGCGTTCGCGAACCCGGTGCCGGGGATAGGTTCTCCCCGTGGACGCGAGGGACCTGTTGGCGCGCTCCGGCGGGCCCGTGACCCGGAGTCGGATGAGTCGCGATCTGGCTCAACTGGGGCTCGGCGACGGCGACATCGTCATGCTCCACACCCGCATGTCCGCCCTCGGTTATGTGGCGGGCGGAGCGCGGAGCGTCATCGACGCCCTGCGTGACGTGGTGGGGTCGCGGGGCACGCTGATGGTGTCCTGCGGCTGGAACGACGCGCCGCCCTACGACTTCACCACCTGGCCACGGTCCTGGCAGGACGCCCTGCGCGAGGAGCATCCGGCCTATGACCCCGACCTCAGCGAGGCCGACCACGCCAACGGCCGTCTCCCCGAGGCCCTTCGCCGCATGCCCGGTGCCGTCCGCAGCCGGCATCCGGACGTCAGCTTCGCCGCGCTCGGCCCGGCGGCGGCCGCGCTGACGGCCGACCATCCCTGGGACGATCCCCACGAGCCCGGCAGTCCGCCGGCCCGGCTGGTCGAGCGCGGCGGCCGGGTCCTGCTGCTGGGCGCGCCGCTCGACACCATGACCCTGCTCCACCACGCCGAGGCCCTCGCGGACGCGCCCGGCAAGCGGTTCGTGACGTACGAACAGCCCATCGAGGTGGACGGCCGCCGTGTCTGGCGCCGCTTCCGCGACATCGACTCCGAGCACGGTGCCTTCGACTACGCGGCGGTGGTGGGTGAGGGGCAGGATCCGTTCGAGGCCATCGTCCTGGACATGCTGGCCGCGGGCATCGGGCGCAGCGGACGGGTCGGCGCCGCGGAGAGCCATCTCTTCGAGACCGCCCAGGTCATCGACTTCGCCCTCGCGTGGATCGAGGGGCGTCTGCGACGGGAGGACCACCGACCATGACGGCAACAGGCCCGCGGCACCGGGCGACGGGTGAGGGGCAGGAGGCGATCGAGGCGTTCCTGCGCGCTCACGGAGCGGACGGGATGCCGCATCCGGGCGGCACCCTGCTGGAGCATCTGCGGCGCGTGCAGAGCGTGTTGGCCGACTGGGGAGCGGACGCCGCGGTCCGGACCGCGGGCCTGTGCCACGCGACGTACGGCACCGACGGCTTCGCGCCGAAGCTGCTTCCCGTCACCGAACGGGCGACGCTCGTCGCGTTGATCGGTGAACGGGCCGAGTCGCTCGTCCACTTGTACGCGAGCTGCGACCGCGACGCCGTCTATCCCCGCATCGACGGCACCACGGAGATCACCTTCCGCAACCGCTTCACCGGCGAGGAACACCGGCCTGCCCCCGAGGAGTTGAGGGCATTCCTGGAGATCACGGCCGCCAACGAGCTCGACGTCATGGCGCACAACGCGGAACTGGCCGAGAAGTACGGTCTCGGGCTGCACGACCTGCTCACGCGGGCGGGCTCGCTGCTCTCCCTCGCCGCTCGCCAGGCCTGTGACTCAGCGCTTCGGTCGGCGAGTTGAGCGTGCGCCCATGGGATGAGCCGCCTCAGTAGTCCAGGTCGAGCTGCTCGATGTCGGTGAACTCGACCCGCAGGCCCGCGGCGCGGCGGCCCCGGTCGCGGAAGTACATCTCGCCCAGGCCCTCGGCCAGGATGGCCCGCAGCTGCTGCTCGGTCGCGCCCGCCTCCTGGGCGTCGAAGAGGCGGGCCGCGTAGTCCGGGGGCAGGGCCTGGTTGACGTAGCGGATGCGGGGGTCGTCGCTGCTGCCGGGGGCGGCGGTGAAGCCGAAGCGGGCCCGGGTGGACACGAAGATGCCGCCCTTGGTGGCCGCCTGCTGTCGCGCCCGCTCCCGCACCCGGGGCTGCCAGCGCTTGCGGGTCTCGGCCGCCAGGCGTTCGGCGAGGTCGTGGCGGGGGCGCTTCAGCTGGTCCTTCACATAGCGCTCCACCGTGCGCTGCGAGACGCCGAGCAGCTCGGCGACCGCGCGGGTGCCCTTCAACTGCCGTACCAGGTAACGCATCTGCGCGGGCGCCGACTTGGGGGCCGGGCGGGTGAAGTGCAGGACGGCCGCCTGGTCGAGCGTGTTCCCGATGTCGACCATCGCCGCCTCGCCCTGCTCTCCGTCGTCCCGTGCTCCTGCGCGCCCTCACCGGCGTCACCGGTGTCACCGTGAACGTTACAGGTCAGCGGGGTCGGCGGGCCATGGCGTCCCGGGGTGGGCGCGGGCCGGTGCCACGGTCGTCGTGATCCGGACGATCGACGGCTTCCTCGGCACCGACCCGAAGCCGAACCGCACCGGTGGTTCCACGGGCGTCATGGCGCCGAGGCCGTCGCCCTCGAAGGCTGCCGAGACGGAGCCGATCGTGTGCAGGTCACGGGCCCCGTACCACTCGCGGTCGCCGCCGCGGGCGCTTCCGCGGGTGCGCACGCCGGCCAGGGATGCGCGGGCGGGCAGGTCCGTCAGCCGGCACCACGCCGGACGGCAGGCCAGCATGTCGGGAACGGCCCGCAGCAGCCACCCCAGTACCCCGCGGCCGCCGACGGTGAACCGCAGCGCGAGCGGTCCCGCCGTGACCGACCAGGTGCCGTCCGCGTGGCTCACGTCGACCGGGACGACGCGGACGGCGTCGAAGGTGTAGGTGGCGCTGACGAAGTCCGCCAACGGCCGCGTGGGGGCGAGCAACAGCCGCCGTCCGTCGGCCCGTTCCACCATCACGTCGCTGAACGGCCCGAAGGGCGAGCCGGGCCAGTGCCCGAGGACGATACGCGTCCCGGAGGTGGTGCCCATGCCCGCGATCCAGCCGTCGAAGCGCAGCCGCGGGCGCCGCCTGCCCGCGCGGCAGTCGACGTCGAGGGACATGAACCACACCCCCTCGCAGAAGCGTCTGCTCCAGCCAGTGGACCCGCAGCACGGGCAGCCGCACGGTGATCAGGGCGGCAGGAGCGGCCCCAAGGGGCCGAGGTCGATGTTGAGGTCGTCCATGGTGAGGTCGTACCGGTCGCAGAGTTCGTTCATACGGTCGTAGAGGATCATGAGTGTGAGGCCGAGCCGTTCCTCCTGGTCCTCGGTGAGGTCGCCGCTGTCGACCCGGCGCAGCGCCTGGCGTTCCATCAGCTGGCGCAGCAACTCGACGATGGTGAGGACGAGTTTGACGAGGTCGCGCTCCACGGTCTCGGGGTCGGTGCGCAGACGGCTGAGCGTCTTGCTGGTGCCGCTCGCGGTGCGGGCGGGGGTGTCCTCGGGGCGGGCGGGCAGCAGTGAGAAGGCGCGTTCCGCCGCCTGGTTCACCTCGCGGAGTCGGTCGGGGCGCCGGTCGGCTCGCCGGGGATCCACAGTTCCTCCATCTCGTCGGTGACGGAGACGATCAGTGCGCGCAGCGAGATGCGGACCAGGTCGATGTCCGCGATCGTCAGCATCAGGTCGCCGGTGAGCACCACGCCGCCGGCGAGGAGCCGGTCGAGCAGGTCGATCAGCGCGATCTGCCGGTCGGCGAGGGGCTCGTCGTGTTCCACGGTCACCGCTCAGTCGCTCCTTCCGGCGAAGGAGTACGGCGCCCACGGCCCGGTGACCTCGACGCGTACCCCCGGCAGGTCCTCGGCGGACCGTTCGATCCGCGTCCGGAACTCGTCCACCAGGGGGCGGGGCACGAGGAACGCCGCGTTGGCCACGTTCTCGCCCGGGACGCCCTGGGCGAGCCGGCCCTGCTGCGGGCGGTAGTGGGCGCTGTCGACGGCGAGTTGCCCGGCCTCGGCCTCGATGCGGCGCACGGCGTCGCGTGCCGCCCGCCAGGTGGCGTCCCGGGTGTGCCGCTGCCGCCTGCGCTGCTGGAGGTAGGCCCGCCCGGAGGTCTCGCCGACGCTCGTGCGGGGCGCTTCCTCCTCCGCCGGGGACAGCAGGGCGTACACCTTCACGCCGAGCTCCACGTGGTCCGCCAGCCGGTCGAGCATCCCGGTGAAGTCCTCGGCGCGGGCGTCGAGCATGGCGCGGACGTGGGCGTCGTTGAGATAGATGGTGGCCAGCCGCAGCGGCAGGGTGGTCGCGTGGGCCGACAGGGTCTCGATGACGGCGTGGTGGGGCCGGGCGACCGATTCGAGCCAGTCCAGGTCCTCGAGCCGGACCTTGAGGGCGCCCTCCGAGAACTCCGCCTCGGGTACGCCGCTGACCGCCGCGGCCAGCGGCCCGGACCGGACCAGGGTGACCGGTGCGCCGGCGACCCCGCGGAGGGCGGACAGCGCCTCGGTCAGGGCGTCGTCGGACGCCTGGGCCGCGGGGATCACGCCGTAGGCGTAGCTGAGGAGGTGGGTCTGCGGGGACGCGGCGACGTCCGGGGCTTCTTCGGCTGCCATCGCGCATCAGTCCCGCGTGTCGCCGTCGGAGGAGCGCCGTTCGCGCCGCCGTGGTTTTTCCGGGCCGGATTTCTCGCGGGCGGCGCTGGTACGACCCCGGGAGCGCTCGCCCTCGGGCAGTTCGGCGCCGGCCTCGGACAGTTCGGCCTCGGGCAGCTCGGCGTCGGTCCTGCGGGCGCGGCGGCGCAGTTCCTCCAGCTCGTCGCGCAGGCGGTCGTTCTCGTCCTCCAGGTCGCGCCGCTCGTCCTCCAGCTCCCGCCGGCCGCGCTCCAACCGCCGGTCGTCGGCGCGGGAGGACAGGGCGGGGTCGTGCTCCCACCAGTCGATGCCGATCTCCTTGGCCTTGTCGACGGAGGCCACGAGCAGCCGGAGTTTGATGGTGAGCAGTTCGATGTCGAGCAGATTGATCTTGATGTCGCCGACGATGACGATGCCCTTGTCGAGCACGCGCTCAAGGATGTCGGCGAGGTTCGCGCTCGAGTCCCTGCCGCCGCCATAGGGGGAAGCCGCCCGTGACGGGACCGTGCTGAGGGAGTCGGATCCTGCCACGGAATTCCACCTCGTTTCCTGCGCGGATCAGCGCCTCGACGCGGCCGTCCTGCGCGACCGCCTGGGTGTGGGCTCTTCCTCTTCTTCCTCCTCCTCTTCCTCCTCGGCGGCGTACTCGTCGTCGCCGGGCTCCGTCTCGTCCTCGTCCTCGAACTCCTCGTCCTCCTCTTCCTCTTCCTCCTCGTCCGGCTCCTCGTCCTCGTCCTCGAACTCCTCGTCCTCCTCCTCTTCTTCCTTCTCCTCGTCCTTGCGCGGCTCCTTCTCGTCCTCGGCCCTGGGCTCCGTCTCTTCCTCTTCCTCGCTGACCACCTCGCCGTCGCGGATCTCGCCGCGCCAGCTGCCGGTGGGCTCACCGCGCATCATGATGAACTTCCGGAACAGCTTCAGGTCCAGCCGCGCCCGGCGGCCCTGCGACCGGAAGAGCGCACCGGTCTTCTCCACCGGGCCCTTGGGGGCGTACTCCAGGACGACCAGGACCTTCGTCAGCTGCTCGCCGAGGGGGTGGAAGGTGATGACACCGCGGGTGGTGCCCTTGTCTCCCTGGGACTCCCACACGATGCGTTCGTCGGGGATCTGCTCGGTGATCGTCCCCTGCCAGGCCCGCTTGGACTTGGCGACCTTCACGCGCCAGTCGGTCGTCGTCTCGTCCTTCTGCTCGACCGACAGGACGCCCTTGGCGAACTGGCCGAACTCCTGGAACTGGGTCCACTGGTCGTACGCCACCCGCACCGGCACACCGACGTCGACGTCCTCGATGATCGTCAGCTTCTTCGCCTTGGCGGCCGGCTTCCCGGACGCGCCCATGGCCTTGTGCGCGGCCGCGCCCGTCGCCTTGGAGATACGTCCCATCAGTGCGGGAAGTGTCTTGCCCGGCAGGACCTTCCGGCCGAGGTCGCCGGCCAGTTCACCGATCTTTCCGACGCCCAGGCCGGGCACGTTCCCGCCGACGGCCTCGCCGATACGCCGGCCCATCCCGGTCAGCGCGTGATCGACGCGGGCCTCGACATAGCGTTCCAGCTCTTCCATGAGCCGGTCCGTGGCCGGGTTTTTGCCGGCCTTCTTCTCAGCCATGGTCCGCACTCCTCTTCCCGGTGCCGGAAGCGGAGGTCTTCTTCGCCCGCGGGCCGGTCGTCTTCCGCGTCCTGCGTGCCTCGCCGCCGGACGCCGACGCCGACGCCGGTTTCCTGTTCCTGGACGGCTTGGCGTCCGGCTCCTCCTCGTCCGGCTCTTCGTCGTCCGGCTCTTCGTCGTCCGGCTCCTCCTCGTCCGGCTCCTCCTCGTCCGGCTCCTCCTCGTCCGGCTCCGTCTCCTCGGTCCTTCCGGTCTTCTGGGCCTTCCTGGTCTTCGCGCCGGCGCCCTCGCCCGTGTCGTGGAGCTCCTCGGTGCGCTCGCGGAGCACATCGGCCAGCCGCTCCGCCCCGGCGGTCAGCACGGTGTCGGCGGCCGCCTTGCCCGCACCCGTCAGCTCCTCGCGCAGCCGGTCGTTGACCACGCCGAGGACCGGTGCCTGGGAGAGCACCTTGCCGAGCTTCTCAGCCCGCGACCCCGCGCCGGCCAGCAGCAGTCCGAGACCGATGGCGACCTTGGCCTTCTTTCTGCGTCCCAGCAGATATCCGCCGATCACAGCGGCTGCGATGTTTGCTTGTCTCATCTTGACCATCTCACCGGTGTCGCCTGTCAGGCGAAGCTGTACGGCGGCAGGGGCCCCAGGACCCGGAGCCCGGCCTGCTCCCCGAGCCGCTCCGCCAGGTGTCCGGCCGCCTCGGCGAACGCGTCGGCACGCTCCCGGTCCACCAGGAACGAGGCGTTCACGGCGTACTGTTCCGAGGGCGGCGCGAGCCGCTCGGCCTGCGCCAGCGGCTGGAGTTCCGTGACGACCTCCGCCGCCATCGTCTCCTGCCGGCGCATGACCTCCTGGGCCAGGATCTCGCCGAGCCTCAGCCGGTCCTCGTACCTGGCGTCGGGCTGCTTCGTGGCCTCGTTCAGGTTTCGTATCTCCTCGGACTCCTCGAGGATCTGACGCAGCGCCGCGTCCTCGTTCCAGGCGGCCTTCAGGTTGAACTCGACGCGCTCCGCGAGTCCCTTGATACGTTCGGCGTACTCCTGCTCCCGTTCCGTGAGGACGGCTCGTACCGCGTCCTCGTCCTCGGCGATCATCCCGAAGGGCAGGGGCAGCGTGACCCCGTCCTCGAACAGGCGGTCCTGGACCGCGTGATGGGCGTCCAGGTCCCGGCGGCTGACCTTCAGGTCGTCGGGGACGTCACTCACGACGGCGGACACGGAGTCGCCGCGGATCGCGCGAAGGTCGGCGGGAGGGTCCCCCACCCCCTTCACGTCGTCGAGATTCAGCGGATGCGATGCCCCGGTGATGGCGTACACGTACAGGGACATGACGGTTACTCCTCCTCCCGTTCACGGCGCCGGGATGAGCGGTGGTGCGACGAGGAGGACTTACGGGCCCGTTCGGGCTCCTCCTCTTCCTCCTTGTCCTCGTCCGCGCTGTCGCGGCCTCCCTGCAGCGACTCCGTCAGCGTCTCCACGGCGCCGCTCAGCGCGCCCTTGCTCTTGCCCTTGGCCCCGCCTTCGGTCAGCTTCTCCGTGACGTCGGTGAGCTGGGCCGGAGCCTTGCGCCCGGCTTCCAGGTCCAGGCGGTTGGCGGCCTCGGCGAAGCGCAGATAGGTGTCGACGCTGGCGACGACGATGCGCGCGTCGATCTTCGCTATCTCGATGCCGACCAGGGACACCCGGACGAACACGTCGATGACCAGACCGCGGTCCAGCACGAGATCCAGCACGTCATAGAGGTTTCCGCCGCCTCCACCGCCGGTCGCCGTCGCCGCCCCTTGCTGCGGCATGACAGTCACAACTACCTCCCTTACCGGTCCACCTGCGAGCCCGTGTACCGGTTGTCGCGTTCGTACGCCATCAGGTTTCCCTGCGCGTCCAGCTCGACCTGGTAACTGGCCATGATGCTGGTCGTCTCGGGTATCCGGGGCACCTCCACGACCTCGACGCGGGCCTCCCAGCCCTCGTCCGTGGGCTTCAGCGCGGACACCGATTCCGGTCGCGTGCCGAGCAGCTCGCCGAGTTGCTCGGCGGCGCTGCGCATCGCCTCGGGCGCCGACACACGCTCCGGAGAGGCCGACCGCTTGTCCGGTCGTCGCTTCGACGTACCTGTTTTCTGGTGCTCATCGTGCTCGGCCGTGATCATTCACCGCCTTACTCGCTCAACTCAGCGTTGCTGCCTTCTAAGCGGCGTACCCTGATCCATCTGGCATATGCCGACAAAACGCCGATTACGAGTGGCTACCGGCTCTGCCAGTAGGCCTGGATCTCCGCCAGCCGGTCGAGCAGTTCCTCCTCACGCCGGGTGAACTCCTCCTCGTCGATCTCCCCGGCCTGGAGCCCGCGTTCGAGCTCCGCGAGTGCGCGTTGCACCGGCGCCGGGTCGTAGTACTCGTTCTCGGCTGCTTCCTGGACGCGCTCCGCCACCCATACGACGCCGCGCACGGGCGCCAGGGGGAGGGTGGCGAGCTGCGTGAAGAGCCCCATAACGCTCTCCTCGTGCGAAACCGTAGAGGGATGACACAAACACACTCGCCGAGTGCCCGAAACTCTTGCGGCTACGCGCCCGCTCGGCGTTCGTCACTCTGAGTCATCACCTGAATGTGCTAAGCCGTCGTGCCGTCGGCCGGGGCCGAGGGGAGCCTGGCGAGGGGTCCGGCACCGACGCGGGACCTCGTCGCGCCGGGCCCGGACAGGGCGCCCGAGCACGCCGGACGGCAGTCACCAGGCCTCGCTCGCCGCCGAAGGCAGGAGATGACATGAGCAACGCCGCCACACCCGGTTGGAAGCACGCGGTCGTCACCGGTGGCGCGGGCTTCGTCGGCTCGCACCTGTGTGCCGCGATCCTGGACGCCGGTACGGCCGTGACGTGCGTGGACGACTTCAGCACCGGGCGGCCGGAGAACATATCCGAGCTCCGTGACCGGCCCGGATTCACGCTGGTGCGGGCCAATGTCTCGGAGCGCCTTGCCGTCGGCCGACCGCCGGACCTCGTCCTGCACTTCGCCTCCCCCGCCTCTCCCGCCGACTATCTGCGGCTGCCGTTGCACACCATGGAGGCCGGCAGTCTCGGCACCCGCAACGCCCTGGCCCTGGCGCACGACGCCGGTGCGCGCTTCGTGCTCGCCTCCACGTCGGAGGTGTACGGCGATCCTCAGCAGCACCCGCAGAACGAGCGGTACTGGGGCAACGTGAACCCGGTCGGCCCGCGCAGCGTGTACGACGAGGCCAAGCGCTTCGGTGAGGCGCTGACCACGGCCGAGGCGGAGGCCCACGCCGTCGACACCGCCATCGTGCGGCTCTTCAACACCTACGGGCCGCGGATGCGCGGCCACGACGGACGCGCGGTGCCCACCTTCGTCCGGCAGGCCCTGGACGGTGAGCCGCTCACCGTCACCGGTGACGGGCTCCAGACCCGCTCCCTGTGCTACGTCGACGACACCGTACGGGGCATCCTTGCGCTGGCCCGGGACGGTATGCGCGGCCCGGTGAACATCGGCAACCCCACCGAGCTGACGATGCTCGAACTGGCCCGGCTGGTCATCGAACTGACCGGCTCCCGCTCCGAGATCCACTTCGTCGAGCGGCCCACGGACGATCCCGCGGTGCGCTGCCCGGACATCACCCTGGCCCGCGACAAGCTCCAGTGGGAGCCGCGGGTGAGTGCCGAGGAGGGGCTGCGGCGCACCATCGCGTGGTTCCGCGACCACGGACACGACTGAGCCGGCCGAGTCCGGCCCCGGTGTCACCTGATTCCGGGCCGCCCCTCCCCTGCCGAAAGGCTCGACCCCCATGCGCATCCTCGGTATCAACGCCCTGTTCCACGACCCCGCCGCGGCTCTCGTCGTCGACGGCCGGATCGTCGCCGCCGCGGAGGAGGAACGGTTCTCACGGCGCAAGCACGGGAAGCGGCCCGTGCCGTTCTCGGCCTGGGAGCTTCCGGAGCGGGCCGCCGCCTGGTGTCTGAAGCGGGCGGGTCTGCGCCCGGAGGACCTCGACGCAGTGGCGTACTCCTTCGACCCCTCGCTCGCCCGGTCCGCGCAGTCCATGGGCCTCGACGACCCCTGGGACCATCTGCGGCTCGCGTACGCGCGCGAGGCACCCGGGTTCCTCGCGACCGCGCTGCCCGGACTCGCTTCCGGCAGGGTCCGCTTCGTACCGCACCACATGGCGCACGCGGCGTCGGGCGCCTTCGCCGCGCAGGACGCGGGGAACTCGTCCGTGCTGGTGCTGGACGGCCGGGGCGAGCGCGCCTCGCACCTCGCCGCGCGCCGGATCGGCGACCGGCTGGAGGCCCTGAACGCGCAGGAGCTGCCGCACTCGCTGGGGCTGGTCTACGAGGAGCTCACCGAACACCTCGGATTCCTGCGCTCGTGTGACGAGTTCAAGGTGATGGCCCTCGCCTCCCACGGCAGTCCGCGCATGCTCGGCGAACTCCGCCGCCACGTCCACCCCACGGGCGACGGCGGCTTCCGCGCCACGGGCGTGCCCTGGCACGAACTGTGCGCGCCGCGCGGTCCGGAGGAGCCGTGGACCCAGGACCACGCCGATGTGGCGGCCAGCGCCCAGGCCGTGCTGGAGGAGACGCTGCTGGACCTGGTGCGCTGGCTGCACGGCAGGACGCATGACAGCGTGCTCACCATGGCGGGCGGCGTCGCCCTCAACTGCGTCGCCAACTCCCGTGTCGCCAGGGAGGGCCCGTTCTCCCGGGTGTGGGTGCAGCCCGCCGCCGGCGACGCGGGCACCGCACTGGGCGCCGCCCTGCTCCTCGCGGCCGGTGCGGGTGACGAACCGCAGCCCATGGCCGGCGCGGACCTCGGACGGGACTGGTCCGAAGCGGAGCTGGCCGCATGGCTGAAGACGGCGGGCGTGCCGTTCGACCGGCCCGCGGACATCGCGGCCACGGTGGCCCGGGCGCTGGCCGACAACGCGATCGTCGCCTGGTTCCAGGGGCGTTCGGAGTACGGGCCGCGCGCGCTGGGCCACCGGTCGCTGCTGGCGCATCCCGGCCACGCGGGCAATCTGGAGCGGCTCAACGACGTCAAGGGCCGTGAGCAGTTCCGGCCGGTGGCGCCCATGGTCACGGCCGAGCGAGCGCCGGAGATCTTCACCGGGCCGATGCCCAGCCCGTACATGCTGTTCGTCCATGACGTGCTGCCGCGGTGGCGGGAGCGGATCCCGGCGGTCGTCCACGTCGACGGAACCGCCCGTATCCAGACCGTGGACCGCGCGCAGGAGCCGCTGGTGGCCCGCATGCTGGACGAGTTCGAGAAGCTGACCGGGCTGCCGGTCGTCGTCAACACGAGCCTGAACACCGCGGGCCGGCCCATGGTGGACGACCCGCGCGACGCTCTGGAGTGTTTCGGCTCCTCGCCGGTCGACCTGCTGGCGATCGGCCCCTTCGCCGTGCGGCGCAGCTCCCTCTACGCCGCCTGCGACGACGGGTCCGCGCGATGACGGCGGACGAGGCGATGACGGGGGACGGGCCGCGGGCCGGGGCCCCGCGTTACGCCGTGGTGATCCCCACGCTGGGACGCCCCAGCCTCGGGGTGTGCCTGCGCGCCCTGGCGGACGCCCGCGGCCCGAAACCGGTGCGGGTGGTCCTCGTGGACGACGGCGTGCGCGCCGACGCCGCACCCTCCTCCCTGTCCGCCAAGGTCCCTGCCGAGCTGCGTGCCGTGACGACGGTCGTCCCCGGCGGGGGCCGCGGACCCGCCGCCGCGCGCAACGCCGGCTGGCGCGCGGCGGGCGAGGTTCCGTGGATGGTGTTCCTGGACGACGACGTCGTGCCGGGACCGGACTGGGGCGAGCGGCTGGCCGGCGACCTCGCGGCCGCCTCTTCCCGCACCGGTGGCGTCACCGCCCGGATCTCGGTCCCGCTTCCCGCGGACCGGCGGCCCACGGACTGGGAGCGCAACACCTCCGCTCTGGCGAAGGCCCGCTGGATCACCGCCGACATGGCGTACCGCCGTGCGGCGCTGGAGGCGGTCGGCGGCTTCGACGAGCGGTTCCAGCGCGCGTTCCGGGAGGACGCGGACCTCGCCCTGCGCGTGCGGGCGGCGGGCTGGGACCTGGCCCGGGGCCTGCGCCGCACCAGCCATCCCGTGCGTCCCGCCGGGCGGTGGATCTCCGTGCGCCTCCAGGCGGGCAACGCCGATGACGTGCTGATGAACCGGCTGCACGGCCGGGACTGGTGGCAGCGGGCCGGCGCGGCGCGCGGGCGGTTGCCGCGGCATCTGGCGGTGACGGCGGCGGCCGTGGCCGCCCTGTCGTGCGCGGTGCTGCGCAGGGGCGTGCCCGCGGCGTTGTGTGCCACGGCGTGGGTGGCCGGTACGGCCGAGTTCGCGGCGGCCCGGATCCGGCCGGGACCGCGTACCCCGGACGAGATCGTCTCCATGGTCGTGACCAGTGCGCTCATCCCGCCCGCCGCCACCTGGCACTGGCTGCGGGGGCAGTCGAAGCACCGGCGGACGCCGCCCTGGGCCCCGCCGGGACCGGCCTCGGTGTCCCGCGCGCCGCGGGCGGCGACCGGGGAGCGGGTGGGGTCATGACCCGGCCCTCCGAGCCCAGGACCCCGCGCGGGCACGACCGCTCGTCACGGACACGGACCGGCACGGTCGGCGGGCCGTGGCTGTTCGACGGCCCTGCGCGCGAAGGCCGGTGCGCGGCACGGCGGCCGCGGGGTGACCTCGCGGCGCCGGCCGCCGTTCTGTTCGACCGCGACGGGACGCTCGTGGCCGATGTGCCGTACAACGGCGATCCCGCGCTGGTGGTCCCGATGCCCTCGGCGCGGACCGCCGTCGGCGCCGTGCGCGCGCTGGGCATTCCGGTCGGGGTGGTGAGCAACCAGTCGGGCGTCGCCCGCGGGCTGCTGACGCGCGGCCAGGTGGAGGCGGTGCGCGAGCGGGTGGAGCACCTTCTCGGGCCGTTCGCGGTGTGGGCGGTCTGCCCGCACGGTCCGTACGACGGCTGCGGCTGCCGCAAACCCGCTCCGGGTCTGGTGCTCGCGGCCTGCGAACGGCTCGGGGTGCCGGTCGCAGGCACGGTCGTCATCGGGGACATCGGGGACGACGTCCGGGCCGCCGAGGCCGCCGGTGCGCGCGGCGTGCTGGTGCCGACGCCGGTGACCCGGCCGGAGGAGGTCCGCGCGGCCGCCGAGACGGCACCGTGCCTGCTGGACGCCGTACGCCTCGTGCTGAGCGGCCGCCGGGACGCGGGCGCCCGCCCTTCGCCGGCCGGCGGACGACCGGGAGGTGAGCCGCGATGACCCGCTCGCGCTCCCTCGTGGTCCGGCTCGACAGCGCCGGTGACGTCCTGCTGGCCGGGCCCGCCGTGCGGGCCGTGGCCGCCGGTTCCTCGTACACCGCGGTGCTGTGCGGGCCGCAGGGAGCTCCGGCGGCCCGGCTGCTGCCGGGCGTGGACGAGGTGGTGGTGTACGACGCCGCGTGGGTGGGGCTGGAGCCGGGCCCGGTGTCGGGTGAGGAGACGCAGGCGCTGCTGCGGACGTTGTCCGCCGGGCGCTTCGACCGCGCCCTGATCCTCGTCTCGTACCACCAGAGCCCGTTGCCCGCCGCGCTGCTGCTGAAGCTCGCGGGCGTCGGCTGGACGGCCGCGGACAGCGAGGACTACCCGGGTACGTTGCTCGACCTGCGGCACCGCCGGCTGCCGCACCGCCACGAGGCGCGGGCGGCGCTCGACCTGGCCCAGGACGCCGGGTTCACGCTGCCGCACGGCGACAGCGGTGAACTGCGCGTGTGCGCGCCTCCCGACGTCACGCACCTGACGGGCACCGGGCCGTACGTGGTGTTCCATCCGGGCGCCGCGGTTCCGGCCCGGGCGTGGACACCGGGGCGGGCGGCCCGGGCCGCGGCCGCCCTGTCCGCGGCCGGACACCGGGTCGTGGTGACGGGCGCCGCGGCGGAGAAGGACCTCACCTCGCGGGTGGCCGGGGAGCACGCCCTCGATCTCGGCGGCATGACGGATCTGCACCAGCTCGCCGGCGTCCTCGCCGGTGCCCGGGTCGCGGTGGTCGGCAACACCGGGCCCGCGCACCTCGCCGCCGCGGTGGGCACGCCGGTGGTGTGCCCGTTCGCCCCGGTGGTGCCGGCCGAGCGGTGGCGGCCCTACCGCGTGCCCCATGTGCTGCTCGGCGACGGTGCCGCGCCCTGCGCGGGAAGCAGGGCGCGCCGGTGTCCCGTGCCGGGCCATCCGTGTCTGGACGGGGTGAGCGACGCCGAGGTGCTGGCCGCCGTGGCCGCACTCGTCGGCGGTGGCGGTCCGGGGGCCCGTCCCCGGCCGGCCGGGGACGGGGAACCTGAGCGAGGAGCGACCGTATGAACATCCTGCTGTGGCATGTGCACGGATCGTGGACGACCGCGTTCGTCCAGGGGCCGCACCTCTACCTCGTTCCGGTCACGCCCGACCGCGGCCCCGACGGCCTCGGACGCGCGCGCACCTTCTCCTGGCCCGACTCCGTGCGCGAGGTGACGCCCGATCAGCTGCGGGACGCCCCGGTCGACCTCGTCGTGCTCCAGCGGCCGCACGAGGCGGAGCTCGCCGAACGCTGGCTGGGCGGCCGCCGGCCGGGCCGTGACGTCCCCGCCGTCTACCTGGAGCACAACGCCCCCGACGGTGACGTCCCCGGTACGCGGCACCCGTGCGCGGACCGGAGCGATCTGACCCTCGTGCACGTCACCCACTTCAACCGGCTGTTCTGGGACAGCGGTTCGACCCGTACGCGGGTCATCGAGCACGGCATCGTCGACCCCGGTCACCAGTACACCGGGCGGATCCCCCGGGCGGCCGTGGTGGTCAACGAACCGGTCCGGCGCGGCCGCCACACCGGAACCGATCTGCTGCCCGCCCTGTCCGAGGCCGTTCCCCTCGACGTCTTCGGGATGCGTACGGAAGGCCTCGCCGGCCACCTGGGGCTGCCCGCCGACCGGTGCCGGGGCGCGGATCTGCCGCAGCGCCGGCTGCATCCGGCCATGGCCGAGCGCCGGCTGTATCTGCATCCGGTGCGCTGGACCTCGCTCGGGCTGTCCCTGCTGGAGGCGATGCACCTGGGCCTGCCGGTGGTGGCGCTCGCGACCACGGAGGTGGTCGAGGCGGTGCCGCCCGGCACCGGCGTGCTGTCCACCCGGCCCGAGGTGCTGGCCGAGGCCGCCCGCCGCTATCTGCACGAGCCGGAGGCGGCCGCCGCGGACGGGGCGCGCGGACGCCAGGCGGCCGTCGAACGGTACGGACTCAAACGCTTTCTGGCCGACTGGGAACGCCTGATCACGGAGGTGCGCTCATGACGTCCCACGATCCGCTGTCCCCCGGGGTGCTGTCGGTCGCGCTCGTCTCGGAGCACGCGAGTCCGCTCGCCGCGCTGGGCGGGGTCGACGCGGGCGGCCAGAACGTCCATGTGGCCCGCCTCGCCTCCGCGCTGGCCGACCGCGGTCACCGGGTCACGGTCTACACCCGTCAGGACTCGCCGGAGCTGCCGCGCCGGGTGTCACTGCGGGCCGGCGTCGACGTCCATCACGTGCCGGCGGGGCCGCCGACGGAGCTCCCCAAGGACGAACTGCTGCCCCATATGGAGCCGTTCGCCCGCCACCTGGCCCAGCAGTGGCGCGTCCGGCCGCCGGACCTGGTGCACTCGCACTTCTGGATGTCGGGGCTCGCCTCGCTGCGGGCGGCGCGTGAGGCGGGGCTGCCGCTGCTGCACACGTACCACGCGCTGGGCACGGTGAAGCGGCGGCACCAACGAGAGGCGGACACGAGCCCGTCGTCCCGGATCGCCTGGGAGACCGAGGTCGGCCTCGGCTGCGACCGGGTCGTCGCCACGTGCCGCGACGAGGTCAGGGAACTGGGGCGGATGGGCATACCGGGCGACCGGGTCAGTGTCGTGCCCTGCGGGGTGGACACCGGCCTGTTCACTCCCGACGGGCCGGCCGCCGGGCGCGGCGCGTACCGGTTCCGGCTGCTTCAGCTGGGGCGGCTGGTGCCGCGCAAGGGGACGGCCGTCTCCGTCGTCGCTCTGGCCCGGCTGCCCGACACGGAACTCGTCGTGGTGGGGGGTCCGGCGCCGGACCGCCTGGACGACGACCCCGAGGTGCGGCGACTGCGCGGCATCGCGGCGCAGGCCGGCGTACTGGAGCGGGTCCGCTTCACCGGCGGCGTGCCGCGCGAAGAGGTGCCGCCGCTGCTGCGCAGCGCCGATGTGGTGGTGTGCCCGGCGGACTACGAGCCGTTCGGCATCGTGCCGCTGGAGGCGATGGCCTGCGGCAGGCCCGTCGTGGCCAGCGCGGTCGGCGGCCAGCTGGACACGGTCACCGATCCCGGCACGGGCAGGCTCGTGCCCGCGGGGGACGCCGAGGCCCTCGCCCGCGCCGTCGGCGAACTGCTCGCGGACCCCGCCCGCCGCCAGGCCTGCGCAACGGCCGGCCGCCGACGGGTCCTGAGCCGGTACGGCTGGGACCGGATCGCGGCGGCCACGGAGAACGTGTACGGCGCTGTGCTCAGCGAGCGCTACGCGGTGACCGGAGCGATCTGAGGACCTGACACGCGCGGCCGACGGGGTGCGGCACGCTCCCTTGTCCGACGACCCGCAGCACCTGTCCGACGACCTGAGCACCTGTCCGACGACCCGCAGCACCGAGGCCCGAAGGAGGTGCGGGCGCTGTCCCCGTCCCCGGGGAGCGGCGGCCCGACCAGCATGAGCGAACCCCTTGCACCCGACGAGGCGCACCGGCACTGTCAGTCGCTGCAGGACGCCCTCGGACGCTTCCGCCGGGACGGAATCGACCGGATCACCGCGTGGGCCGCCCATCTCGCACAGGTACTGCCCTCGGGCGGCCGGCTGCTGGCGGCCGGGAACGGCGGCAGCGCGGCCCAGGCCCAGCATCTGACCGCCGAACTCGTGGGCCGGTACCGGCGCGAGCGGCGCGCCTTCTCCGCCCTCGCGCTGCACGCGGAGACGTCGAGCGTGACCGCCATCGGCAACGACTACGGCTTCGAGCACGTGTACGCCCGGCAGGTGGCCGCCCACGGCCGCCCCGGTGACGTGCTCGTACTGCTGTCGACCTCGGGGCGCAGCGCGAACCTGATCACGGCCGCGGTGACCGGCCGGGCCGCCGGGCTGCGGGTGTGGGCGATGACCGGGCCGGGACCCAACCCGCTCGCGGAGGCGGCCGACGAGGCGTTGTGCATCGACGCCGACGCGGCCGCGACCGTGCAGGAGGCCCATCTGGTCGCCGTTCACCTGCTCTGCGAGAGCTTCGACACGGCGACCGGGGCGGCGGACGCGTCGGGGCGGCCGCACCGGGTCGCGGTTCACCGGAGTACGCCGTGACCGCGGGCGGGGCGGTGGTGGTGGTCGGGGACGTCCTGCTGGACGAGGACATCGACGGCGTCGCCAGCCGGCTGGCGCCGGACGCCCCGGCCCCGGTCGTCGACGTCACCGGGGACCGCTGCCGGCCCGGTGGCGCCGGTCTGGCCGCGGCCCTGGCGGCCCGGTGCGGGCGGGAGGTGGTCCTCGTGACCGCGCTCGGCGACGACCCGGCCAGCGATGCCGTACGCCGCGCGCTGCGGGGCCGGGTCCGGCTCGTGGAGCTGCCGCTGTCGGGCACGCTGCCCGTCAAGACCCGTGTGCTGGCGAGCGGCAGGCCGCTGGTGCGCATCGACCGCGGCGGGGGCACGCCCGGTGAACCGGACGGTGCGGTGCCCGACGCGCTGGCGCAGGCCCACGCCGTCCTCGTCGCCGACTACGGCCGCCATACGGCCCGTGCCGTGCGGGAGCATCTCGCGGCCGTGGCGCGGCGGACCCCCTTGGTGTGGGACCCCCATCCGCGGGGCGGCGCGCCCGTCCCGGGAGTCCGCATGGTCACCCCGAACGCGGCAGAAGCCCGTGCGCTGGTCGCCGGGGACGGGGACTCGTTGCGGGCGCACGCCCGGCGCGGCACGGAACTCGCCGAGCGCTGGCAGGCCGCGACGGTGGCGGTGACGCTCGGCGAGCGGGGGGTGCTGCTCGCGCGGCCGGGCGGAACGACGCCGATGCTGGTGCCGGTCCCGTACCGGGCCGAGGGCGATCCGTGCGGTGCCGGGGACTGCTTCGCGGCGGCCGCGACGGCCGCTCTGGCCGACGGTGCCCTGCCGGAGGAGGCCGTACAGCGGGCGGTCGCCGAGGCGGCGGCGTTCGTGGCGGCGGGCGGGGCGGGCAATCCGGCCCTGTGGGACGCGCCGGTAACGCCGCGTTCCGTGCCCGCACCGCAGAAGGACCCGTTCGCGCTCGCGGAGGAGGTGCGGGCGCGTGGCGGGACCGTCGTCGCGACGGGCGGCTGCTTCGACATCCTGCACGCGGGGCACGTCGGTCTGCTGGAGAGCGCCCGGCGCACGGGCGACTGCCTCATCGTGTGCGTCAACTCCGACGCGTCGCTGGCCCGCCGCAAGGGGCCGGGGCGCCCGCTGAACCATCTGGCCGACCGGATCCGGGTGCTGGCCGCTCTCGGCAGTGTCGACGCGGTCGCGGTGTTCGAGGAGGACACGCCGGTGGAGCTCCTGGGCCGGCTGAGGCCCGACGTGTGGGTCAAGGGCGGCGACTACTCGGTGGAGGAGCTGCCCGAGGCGGAGGCACTGCGCTCGTGGGGCGGCCAGGCCGTCCTGCTGCCCTATCTCGACGGCCGCTCCACCACGCTGCTCGCACGCCGGGCTGCCCGAGCGGCGGCGGCCCCCGAAGGAACCGGACCATGACCCCCGCCCCCGGACCCGAACCGCGCCCCCGCGCACTCGTACTGCGAGCCCTCGGCCTCGGCGACCTGCTGACAGCGGTACCCGCCCTACGCGCGCTCCGGCACCGGCTACCCGCACACGAGATCGTGCTCGCCGCACCCGAACGGCTGACCGGACCGGCCAAGGCCACCGGCCTGGTGGACCGACTGCTTCCCGCGACGGCGCCGGGGCGGGCCGTTCCCGGCTCGCTCGCGTGGCAGGGGCCGGGGCCGGACCTCGCCGTGGACCTGCACGGCAACGGGCCGGCGAGTCATCTCCTGCTCCGGCGCCTGCGGCCACGGCGCCTGCTGGCCTACCGGCATCCGGGGACGCCCGAGATCGCCGGGCCCCGGTGGCGGGAGGACGAACACGAGCGGCACCGCTGGTGCCGGCTTCTGCGGTGGTACGGCATCCCCGCGGACCCCGGCGATCTGCTGCTCCCGCGTCCGGCGGAGGCCTCGCCCGCCCCCGGCGCGGCCGTCGTGCACCCCGGAGCGGACGCCGCCGCCCGCCGCTGGCCCGCGCACCGGTTCGCGGCCGTGGCGCGGGAGTTGCGCCGCTCCGGCCTCGACGTGGTGGTGACGGCGGGCGCGGACGAGGGGCGACTGGCGCGCCGGGTCGCCGAGGACGCCGGACTGGCGCCCACGGCGGTGCTGGGCGGGCGGGACGACGTTCCGTTCGGCCGGCTCGCCGCGCTCGTGGCCGGTGCCCGGTGCGTCGTGGTGGGCGACACGGGCCTCGCCCACCTGGCGACGGCCCTCGGCGCCCCGTCCGTCGTCCTCTTCGGTCCGGTCTCCCCGCGCCTGTGGGGGCCCCCGGAACACGCGCGCCATCGGGCGCTGTGGCATCCCGCGGGCGACGACTCGCCCCGCCCGGGCGACGCCCACGGCGACGAGCCGGACGAACGGCTGCTGCGGATCACCGTCGGGGAGGTCGTCGAGGCGGTCCGTGCCCTCCCCGAGCCCCATGGTGAGTCGAAGGCAGGGGGCCCGCCGACGGTGGTCACGGGAACGGGTGGGCTCCCGTGAACGGACAGGCACCCCGGCCACGCACCGGCATCGTCGTGATCACCCGGAACCGGTGCGGGCGCCTTCTGCGGACCCTGGACCTCCTGACACACCTGCCCGGACAGCCACCGATCGCCGTGGTCGACAACGGATCCACGGACGGCACCGCCGAAGCCGTACGACGGACACATCCCCGGGTACGGCTGCTGACCCCCGGCCGTAACCTGGCGGCGGCGGGCCGGACGTACGGCGCCGCCGCGCTGGACACGCCGTACGTCGCCTTCAGCGACGACGACTCCTGGTGGGAGCCGGACTCCCTGGAGCGCGCCGCGGACATCCTCGACGGCCACCCGCGTGTGGGCCTGCTGTCGGCCACCACGCTGGTGGGCGACGAGGCCCGCCAGGATCCGCTGAACACGGCACTGCGGGATTCGCCCCTCGGCACCGAGCCCGGTATGCCCGGCCCGTCGGTGCTCGGCTTCCTCGCCTGCGCGGCGGTGGTGCGCCGGGAGGCCTTCCTGGGCGTGGGCGGGTTCCATCCGTTGCTGCGGATCGGCGGGGAGGAGCAACTGCTGGCGATCGATCTCGACGCGGCCGGCTGGGGCGTGGTGCACTGCCCCGACGTCGTCGCCCGCCACCAGCCGGACGGGGCGCCCCGGCCCGGCCGCCACGCCGTGATGCGGCGCAACGCCCTGCTCACGGCGTGGCTGCGCCGACCCTTGCGAGACGCCCTCTCCCAGACAGCCTGCCTGCTCGTGGACGGCGTGACGGACGCCGGGGCCCGGCACGCCCTGGCGGGCGCGGCCTGGCGTCTGCCCGCCGCGCTCAAGGACCGCAGACCGGTCCCGCGGCGCGTGGAACGCCGTATCCACTCCGTGGAAGCCTCGCCGTGAGGGAACCCGCCCCCACCGGCCGCGACCCCGAGCTGTCCGCTCAGGCCGCGGTGGTGAGCCCCGGCCGCTCCTGGACGGCGATGCCCCCGCCCGGCACACCCTGGTCGGCGCCGCGTGGCGGCTGCCCGCGCCCGCAGGCGCACGAGCTGCCGCGCCTGAGATCGCGGCTCAGGCGGCGGTCGTGAGTTCGGGCCGCCCGGCCGCGGCGGCGTCACCGGTGCCCAGCGTGACAGGCACCGCGGGCGTGCGGCCGCGCAGGAGGTGTCCCGCACCGACGGCAGCGGCGATGAGTATGCCGCCGACGACCAGGGCGCCTCGGGCCCCGGCCAGTTCCATGAGCAGGCCGAGCGCCGGCGGTCCGGCGAGCCCCCAGAGGGTGCGGATGGTGTTCCAGACGCCGAGGACGCGGCCCCGCAGGTGCGCGGGCGGATCGGTCTGGAGCACGGTCGTACCGGCCGTGTCCGAGACCGACTCGACCACGGCCATGGGCAGGACGAGCACCAGCAGCACGGCGAGCGACGGCGACAGCCCGGCCGCGATCTGCAGGAGGGCACCGGCCGCCGCGAGCAGCCCCACGAGCCGGACCGACGGCTTGCGCAGCCGGGCGCCGAGCACCGCGCCGACGATGCCTCCGGCGGCGAGCACGGTGGAGACCGTGCCGAACGCACCGGCGCCGCCGGCCAGGGGGCCGGTGACCAGGACGGCCAGAGTGAGCCCGTAATTGCGGCCGAAGACGGCACTGATCGCCGTGACGCCGGCGAGCGCGACCAGCCGCGGCCGACGCAGGAAGAACCTCAGGCCCTGACGGGCGCTCATGTTCTGGTCCTGGTCCTCCCGCGAAGTACCGGAAGTACCGGCGGTCCTCTCCGCTCGCGCACCCCGCTCGGCATCCGGACGGCGCACGGGACGCAGGAAGGGGATCACCGCGGCGACGAAGAGGAAGGACAGCCCGTTCGCCGCGTACGCCGCGGCCGTCCCGAGGAATCCGACGGTCGCTCCGGCCAGCGCCGCCCCGGCGAGCCGCCCGGCATTGTGGACGAGCGATCCCACGCCGATGGCGGAGGGCACGTCCTCGGTCCGGACGAGGTCGTTGCCGAGCAGTGCGCAGGCCGGTCCGTCGACGGTGGCGATGAGGCCGGTGACCGCCGCCAGGGCCATCAGCACGGGGAGGTCGAGGTGGTGAGTGACGACGAGAGCGGCCGTGACGAAGGCGACGACACCGAGCAGGGCCTGGCTGACGGCGGCGGTCAGCTTCCGCGGCCACCGGTCGACGAAGGCGCCACCGGCCAGGCCCATCAGCAGTCCGGGCGCCGCCTGGACGGACATGGACAGGCCCGTGGCCGCCGCGGAGCCCGTGATCTGGAGCACGAGCAGGTTCTGGACCGTCAGCTGCATCCAGGTGCCGGTGTTGGAGACGAGGTTCGCGACGGACCACCACCGCATGCTGCGGTACTTCAAGGAGCGCCAGGGGGCGCGGTCGTCGGTGGGGGAACTCGGGCGCGGCGGGGCACCGGCGGAGGGGGAAGACACAGTGGACGCACTCGGGGACGCGCCCGGCGGCGGGTGCCCGGGCCTTGGCGGATGCGGCGGAGACGCGGATCACCGGCGGCTCTGCACGGCCGCTCCACCGAACTGTCGGATGCCGTACCGGGTGTCACCCCGGGGCCCTTGCGGCACACGGCTCGTCCATCGTGACAGACCGGGACCACGGCCGGACGCCGACTGCGCCCGCGGTACGGGCCCGGGACCCGCGACACCCGCTGGGGCCAGGGCATTCGCGCTTCTGGTGTGCTTGCTCACAGCACGGCGGTACGAGGCTGCCGTGGCGGCGGGACCGGCGGCGGGTCCGTTCGCGTCCGGACCGCGATGGCCCAGCCCGGCGTGCCGGTTCCCGGCGCCCGCCTCACAGTGAGGAACGGAACGGTTTCCCTCCGCGCTCGTAGGACAGGGGCGCGGCACGGCGACGGAAGGCGGACTCGATGGACGGCTCGGTGCGCGTGGACCTCCGCGGTCGGCAGGCCCTGGTGACCGGTGGCGCACGCGGGCTGGGCGCCGCCCTCTGCCGGCGCCTGGCGGGCGCGGGTGCCTCGGTGCTCGTGGCCGATGTGCGCAAGGAACTGGCACGGGAGCTGTGCGACGAACTGGCCGGCTCGGGCGGCGACGCCCGCTTCGTGGAGCTGGACGTCCGCGATCCGCACATGGTCGCGGAGGTCTTCCGCGACCTCGACGCGGAAGGGCGGCCGGTGGACGTCCTGGTCAACAACGCCGCCGTGGACGTCTCCAAGCCGATCGAGCACCTGAGCGCCGACGAGGTGACGCGGGTGGTGACGACGAACCTGCTCGGGCCGATGTACCTCTGTCTGGAGGGCTACCGCCGCATGGTGGCCCGGGGCGGCGGTCACATCGTCAACATCCTCTCCACCGCGGCCAATCGCACCTGGACCGAGGCCGGTGCCTACGCGGCGGGCAAGTCGGGGCTGCGGGCCTTCACCCACACCCTGTTCCAGGAGGCCCAGCGCGACTGCCCCGGCATCGGCGTCACGGGCGTCATCGCCGGCGGCATGGAGACCCCGTTCATCCTGGAGCGCTTCCCGGACGCCGACGTGTCCCTGCTCCAGAGCCCGGACGTCGTGGCCGACACCGTCCTCTACGCACTGTCGGTCCCGGTCGGCAGCGCCGTCTCGGAACTGGTCGTCGTGCCGCGCAAGGAACCGTCCTGGCCCTGAGCCGGCGCCCCGCGGGCCCCGAGGAGCGAGATGCCTGCGTACCCGAGCTACCCGAGCGGGAGCGAGCGCACCCACACACCCGTCGCCATCGTCACCGGCGCCGATTCGGGCATCGGCCGGGCGACGGCCGTCCGTCTCGCCGCGGACGGGATGGATGTCGGGATCACCTTCCACACCGACGAGCGAGGCGCCGCGGCCACGGCGGACGAGGTGCGCGGTCACAGCCGGCGCGCCGCCGTCGCCGCGCTGGACCTCACCCATCTGCCCGGCGCCGCCGAGGTGATCGACGAACTCGCGGCCGAACTGGGGCGCGTGGACGTCCTGGTGAACAACGCGGGCACCGGCACGGCGACGCCGTACCTGGAGCTGGACCACGCGACGGTCCAGCGGGTGCTGGACGTGGACCTGGTGGGGCCGTTCCTGTGCGGGCAGCGGGCGGCGCGGCACATGATCGCGCAGGGGGACGGCGGCCGGATCGTCAACGTCACCTCGGTCCACGAGCACCAGCCACGTGTCGGGGCGGCGCCCTACTGCGCGGCCAAGGGCGGGCTCGGTCTGCTCACGCAGGTGATGGCACTGGAACTCGCCGAGTACGGCATCACGGTCAACGCCGTGGCGCCGGGTGAGATCGCCACGCCCATGACCGGTCAGGAGGACGAGGACGTCACGACCGTGACGCGCCGCGGCATTCCGCTGGGACGCCCCGGTGACGCCCGGGAGGTCGCCGCGGTCGTCGCGTTCCTCGCGGGACCGGACGCCTCCTACGTCACGGGGGCGTCGTGGGCGGTGGACGGCGGGATGCTGCGCATGGGCCCCATGGCGGGCTCCCACCTCGGCACCGACTCCTGGCGTCGACCCTGACGGCCGGGGCCGGTGGGCCGGTCAGCGTCCGAGGGCCTGCCGCAGCTCGTCCTTGTTCATCGACGAGCGGCCCTCGATGTTCTTCTTCCTGGCCTCCTCGTACAACTGGTCCTTGGTCGGCCCCTGCGAACCCTGGTGGGACCGCTCGCCGCCCCGCTCGGGCGCCGACTTGCGGTCCCGGGTGGAGGTCTTGCTCGCGGACTTGGACTCACCGGAACGCGCCCGCTCCTTGTTGACCGTGCGGGCGGCGATCTCCTTGGCGCGCGAGGCCGAGGCACCACGTTCTTCGGCGCCTTCCTTGATGTGCTCGTACTGGCGCTCCCGTTTGGCGCTGGATCCGGCAGGCATGCGTACTCCTTCAGGTGAAAGGCCCCCGAGCGGCTGTTCCCGGCTCCCCGTGCGGGGCGTTCCCGTCACGAGCCGCCGAGGACGGCCTTCTGAACGTCGGCGGGGCTGTCGAACCGGTCCGGGCCGGCTTCCGAGATCTGAGCACCTTCTGCAGTTCAACGGGGTTGATCTCTGCCATCACGCCTCCCCAGGCAGTGCACCGGGTCTGGTTTCACCTGTACGGGTACCCCGGGTCCGGCGTCGATGCGCATGCCGCCCGTGTCGTCGTACCGCCGCACGGGTGGTGATCGGCGTCGGCTGAGCAAACGATCCGGCGCCGACGCCACCGGCTTGAGAGGCTGACGGCGTCGCCGGTCCCGAGCCCGGCGGTGTGAGGACCGGATCCACCGAGAAGGGCAGCCCGATGTCCGAGCGCACCGTTCCCCGCGCCGTCCTGACGGTGCGGAGGAACGCGCTGCGGGCCGCGACGCTGCTCCTCCTCGCCGCGGCGGCGAGCGGCTGCGGCGCCACGGCAGCCCGGAGCGGGGAGGCTGCGGCGCTGGCAGAGACGTTCGAGGGGATGCTGCACGCACACAGAACCCTGGCCGCCTGCGCCCTGCTGGCCCCCGAGACGCGCAGCGAGCTGCAGGAGTCCCAGCGCTCTGCGTGCGCTTCCGCGCTCGGGGAACAGGGGCTCCCCGAAGGCGGCCCCGTCCGCGACGTCGAGGTCTACGGCAGACAGGCACAGGTGGTCCTGCGCGACGACATCCTCTTCCTGTCCCGTTTCGACGAGGGCTGGAGGGTCGTCGCGGCGGGCTGCGCGGCCGAGCCGGGCGAACCGGCGTTCACGTGCACGATCAAGGGAGGGTGACCGATGAGGTTCATGTTCACCGGCTGCCTCGTCGTCGTCATCGCCGGGCTCGTCTACTTCGCCGCGATCGGGCTGCTGCACCGATGAGGGCGCACAGCGGGCAAGGCGTGCGTCGGTTCGTCCACGACAACGGTCTCTCCCTGGCCTTCGGGCTCGCGTTCCTCGTCGTGCTCATCTGCCAGGCCGTGGCGGGCTGCGCCGAGTTCGACGAGCAGCTCGCGCTCGACGGCCTCGCTCCCGTCGGCCTCGGCGAGTACGTGACGTCGTCGGACTTCGCGGTGGACGTGACGGAGAACTGGCAGTCGGAGTACCTGCAGTTCTTCCTCTACATCTTCGGGACGGTGTGGCTCCTGCAGCGCGGCTCTCCGGAGTCCAAGGAGTTGCACAAGGCCGGACTGGAATCGGAGAAGGAGCAGCGGGTCGGTCCGCACGCGCGGACCGACTCCCCGCGCTGGGCCGGTACGGGGGGCTGGCGTCAGACGGTCTTCTCCCGCTCCCTCGGGCTGGTCATGGGCGGGCTCTTCCTGCTGTCCTGGCTGGCGCAGTCGATCGCGGGCGTGTCCGCCTTCAACGAGCAGCGGCTGCGTCAGCTCCAGGCGCCCGTCGGCTGGGGCGCCTACCTCGCCTCGGCCGACTTCTGGAGCCGCTCGCTGCAGAACTGGCAGTCCGAGCTGCTCGCCGTCGCCTCCATGGCCATCCTGTCGGTCTATCTCCGCCAGCGCGGCTCACCGGAGTCGAAGCCGGTGGGCGCGGCCCACACCTCGACGGGCGTCGAGGGCTGAATCCGCAGCGGAGCCAGCCCTCGAACACCGTCAGGTCATCCCGTCAGAGACGGAATTCGGTGGGCTTGGCGCCCGGCGGGGTCGCCGTGGGCTCGAGCCGGACCACGATGCCCTTGGAGGTCGGCTGGTTGCTGATCTCGGCGACGCTGTCGAGCGGGACGAGGGGCTGGACCTCGGGGTAGTAGGCGGCGGCGCAGCCGCGGGTGGTGGGGTAGGGGACGACGATGAAGTCCTCGACCCGACGGTCGACGTCGTCGTGCCACACGCCGACGAGGTTGACGTACTGCCCCCTGGTGAGGCCCAGTTCGGCCATGTCCTCGGGGTTGACCATGACGATGTTGCGGCGGCCGTGGATGCCCCGGTAGCGGTCGTTCTCGGTGTACGGGAGGGTGTTCCACTGGTCGTGGGAGCGCATGCTCTGCAGGATGAGGGTTCCCTCGGGCGCACGCGACATGTCGAAGTCGTTGCGGGTGAACATGGCCTTTCCGGTGGCGGTGGCGAAGACGCCTTCGTTGACCGGGTTGGGGAGCCTGATGCCTCCGGGACGGTTGACGCGGCGGTTGAAGTCGAAGAATCCCGGGACGATATGGGAGACCCGGTCCCGGATGTTCCCGTAGTCCGCCTCGAACTCACGCCAGGGGACCTTCACCTTGTCGCCCAGCGTCCGGTGGGCGAGCCTGCAGAGAATGGCGACCTCGCTGAGCAGCAGGCGGGAGGCCGGAGGGAGTTTCCCGAAGGAGGTGTGGACCTCGCTCGAGGTGTTCTCCACGGTGACGAACTGGATGCCACCCGCCTGGACGTCGATCTCGGTCCGGCCCAGACAGGGCAGGATGAGCGCCGTCTCCCCGGTCACCGTGTGGGCCTTGCTGAGTTTCGTGGAGATCTGCGCGGTCAGCCGGCAGCGGCGGATGGCCTCGTCGGTGATGCGGGTGTCAGGGGCCGCACGCACGAAGTTCCCGGCCAGCGACAGGAACACCTTGATGCGGCCCTCGTACATCGCCTTGACGGCCTTGACGGAGTCCACGCCGTGCTCACGCGGCGGGTCGAATCCGAACTCGGCCTGGAGGGCGTCGAGGAACTCGTCCGGCATCTGCTCCCACACGCCCATCGTGCGGTCGCCCTGTACGTTGCTGTGTCCGCGCACGGGGCTGGCGCCGGCGCCGGCCCGGCCCAGGTTGCCACGCAGCATGAGGAAGTTGACGATCTCGCGGACGGTCGGCACACCGTGGCGCTGCTGGGTGACGCCCATGGCCCAGCACACGATGACGCGCTTGGCGCGCAGCACGTAGTCGCGTACGTCCTCGATCTGCTGCCGGGTGAGCTGGGTGGCGGCGAGGATGTCGTCCCAGGAGACGTTGCGTGCGTGCTCGGCGAACTCCTCGAAGCCGGACGTGTGGCTGTCGATGAACTCGTGGTCGAGGACGGTGCCGGGGGCGGCGTCCTCCGCCTCCAGCAGCAGCCGGTTGACGCCCTGGAACAGAGCGAGGTCGCCGCCGCTGCGGATGTGCAGGAACAGGTCGGAGATCTTGATACCGTCACCGATCACGCCACTGAGCTGCTGGGGGTTCTTGAACCGGAACAGTCCCGCTTCGGGCAGCGTGTTCACGGAGATGATCTTGCCGCCGTTGAGCTTGCACTTCTCCAGCGCGGACAGCTGGCGCGGATGGTTCGTCGCGGGGTTCTGCCCCACCAGGAAGACCAGGTCGGCCTGGTAGAAGTCCTCCAGGCCCACCGTGCCCTTGCCGGTGCCCAGCGTCTCGTGCAGGCCGAACCCGCTGGTCTCGTGGCACAGGTTGCTGCAGTCGGGCAGGTTGTTCGTGCCGAACGCGCGCGCGAAGAGCTGGAGCACGAACGCCGACTCGTTGCTGGCCCGGCCGGAGGTGTAGAAGGCGGCCTCGTCCGGGGAGTCCAGCGACTTCAGCTCGTCCGCGATCACACCGAGCGCGTCGTGCCAGCTGATCGGCTCGTAGTAGTCCGAGCCGGGCCGCTTGATCATCGGTTCGGTCAGCCGGCCCTGCTGGTTCAGCCACAGGTCCGACTGCTCGTTCAGCTCGGAGACCGAGTGGGTGCGGAAGAACTCGCGGGTGACGCGCCGGCCGGTCGCCTCGTCGTTGATGTGCTTGGCGCCGTTCTCACAGTACTCGTTCATGTGCCGGTGCCCCGGCGCCGGGTCGGCCCAGGCGCAGCCCGGGCAGTCGATCCCTTCGACCTGGTTCATGGTGAGCAGCGTCGTCGCCGTCGTACGGAGCGTCGCCTCGTCGAGGGAGTACTCCAACGCGTGCACCACCGCGGGGACTCCAGCCGCCCACTTCTTGGGCGGAGTCACGATCAGTCGCTCGTCCGGCTCGTGCTTGGGTGCCTTCTTCATCGCGCATTGCCTCTCGGTTCGTCGACGCGTCTCGTTGCCGGGCCTTGTGTCGTCCTCGCGGATCAGCCGTCGTCCGCCGGCCTCAGCCGACGGGCCACTTGGGCACGTGGCTCCTGGGCGGATCCGGCTCCGAGGGGTGCACTCGGCCGTTACGGACCGATCCCCTCCAGGCGCCGCTCGCGTCTCCCAGTCCTTCGATGATCTCCTTGAAGTGCCCGAGTTCCGTGCGGACGAGACGCCTGGCGAGCTTCGAGGGGTCCATCAGCCGGCCCATCAGCCCACGCGGCCGGACCTCCATGCGGACGGTGAGCACCGTCCGGTCGGGGCCCTCGGAACGGAACTCGACCTCCCCGCGGAGCCATGGCTCGCGCTCCACGCTGCGCCATGCCACCAGCTTGTCGGGCACCTGCTCGACGATCTCCGCCAGGAACTCCTGGCTCAGGGGGCCGACCCCCACCTTCCAGCGCGTCATGGTGGGGTTGACCTGATCGACCCGTTTCACCGCGGGCATGAAGCGCGGAAAGCTCTTGAACTGGGTCCACTGGTCGTACGCCGTGCGTACGGGGACCGCGATCTCGACCGACTCTTCGATGACGTTCATAGTCCACCTGGTTATGGTCCATTGGCTCGGGGCACGGACGCGTCCAGTGTCACCGCGCTGTCTCCACGTCGCCACCGGACCGCACGACGCAGCGGCCGGCGCACGTCAGTGTCTGTGCGGCCGGCCGCCCCGCTCCCGGGCACGGCGCCTGATGACGATCACGAGGTCCACCACCGTCAGGAGCGCGAGGGCTCCGCAGAGCGCGGCCAGGGTCCCGAGCTCACCGGGGGTCGGCGAGTCCTGGGCCCCCGAGACGCTCGCCCACAGGGCGAACAGCGCGGTGCCGAGCAGCAGGAGGAGCAGCCCGGCGACGCCGAGGACGAGCCGCAGTTCCAGCGCGCTGCGTGCCGTGACGGGCTCGGCTCCCGTGCGTTCCCGACGGTGGCCGACCACGCCGGAGCGCGAGCGCGGTACGCCCGCCGCGTCGTCCGGGGACCGTCGCCGGCGCATCGGATCCTCCCGCAGAGACTTCGGCTGCCCATGCCGCCCTCCGCGTACCCGACCGCGCGTCACCCAATCAGCCACGCAATCAGGTGACCCCCTCCACCGCGGTGGCCGACGGCACCCGCTTCCCGGCCGGGCGTTCCGTGACCGGCCGGCTCCCGTGTTCCCGACGGCGGCCGACCACGCCGGAGCACAAGCGCGGCTCACGCCCGCCGCGTCGTCCGGGGACCGTCGCCGGCGCCTCGGATCCTCCCGCAGAGACTTCGGCTGCCCATGCCGCCCTCCGCGTACCCGACCGCGCGTCACGCAATCAGCCACGCAATCAGGTGACCCCCTCCGCCGCGGTGGCCGACGGCACCCGCTTCCCGGCCGGGCGTTCCGTGACAGGCTCGGCTCCCGTGCGTTCCCGACAGCGGCCGACCACGCCGGAACGCGAGCGCGAGCGCGGCTCACGCCCGCCGCGTCGTCGGGGGACCGTCACCGGCGCATCGGATCGCAATCAGGTGACCCCCTCCACCGCGGCGACCGACGGCACCCGCATCCCGTCGGCCTCCAGTTCTGCGCGCAGCGCGCGGAACTCCGCCGGCCTGTTCGCGCACACCGCTGCGGTCAACCGCCCGTCGCGCCAGGCCCGTACGGTGAAGTCGAAGGCCTCCGGGTCCCCGTCGACGGTCAGCGTCCCGGCGTCCCTCGGGTCGCCCGCGACCTGCAGGCTGCTGCCGTACTGGTGGGTCCAGAACCACGGCCGGGGCGAGTACGGGACGCCGGCGCCGAGCATGTTGCGCGCGACCGCCGCCCCGTGCTCCTGGGCGTGCGCCCAGTGCTCGAACCTGCGCGGCGCGCCCCCGCTCCCGAACGGGCCGCGCGCCACGTCCCCGGCGGCGTACACACCGGGTGCGGACGTCTCGCCGAACGCGTCGACCAGGATCCCGTCGTCGGTCTTCAGGCCGGCGCGTTCGGCGAGGGCCGTCTCGGGGGTCATGCCGACGGCGACGACCACGGTGTCCGCCGTCAGGGTCGAGGAGCTGCCCGGACCGCTCTCACGCGGCGCGGCCGCGATGCGGCCGTCGCGTCGTTCGAAGCGGTCGAGCCGGAGCCCGGTGAGGAGCTCCACGCCCCGTGACCGGTGCAGGGCGGCGACGGCGTCGGCCACGAGCGCCGGAAGGACGCGGGCCAGGGGCCGTTCGTCGGCCTCGGTCACGGTCACCTCGCAGCCGAGACCGCGCGCGGTGGCGGCCACCTCCAGTCCGATCAGACCGGCGCCGATGATCAGGACCCGTCCGCCGCCGGTGAGCGCCGACCGCAGCGCGTTCGCGTCGTCGAGGCTGCGCAGCCGGTGGACGCCCGGCAGTGCGTCGGCCGCGGGCAGCCGCCCGGGACGGCCGCCGGTGGCGAGCAGCAGTCTCCGGTACGGGAGCGTCGTGCCGTCGGAGAGGAGCACCCGGCGCCGGTCGGTGTCGAGCGACGTGGCCGCGACGCCGGTACGCAGGTCGATGCCCCGCTCCGCCCAGGAGGCGACGGGACGCAGCAGCGTCCGGGACGGCGGCTGGGCTCCCGAGAGCACCTCCTTGGACAGCGGGGGCCGGCGGTAGGGCGGTTCGGGCTCGTCGCCGACGAGGACCAGCTCACCCTCGTACCCCTCGGCCCGCAGCGTGAGCGCGGCGGTGGCGCCCGCGATGCCGGCGCCGATGACGACCACGGGGCCGGGCTCGGGCTCAGGCATGCGTGATCTCGGCCATCTCGAAGTCGGCCTTCGCCGCGCCGCAGTCCGGGCACGACCAGTCGTCGGGGATGTCCTCCCAACGGGTGCCGGGGGCGATGCCCTCGTCGGGCCAGCCCTCGGCCTCGTCGTAGACGAAGCCGCAGACGAGGCAGATCCACTTCTTGGCGGGGCGGTCCTCGGCGCTCACACGCTCTCCTCGGGTTCGAAGTCGGTCTTCTCACGGACGCCGCAGTCGGGGCAGCACCAGTCGTCCGGCACCTGGCTCCAGGGCGTACCGGCGGGGAAGCCCTCGCGGGGGTGGCCGGCGGTCTCGTCGTACACGTAGTCGCAAGAGGGGCAGCGGTGGCGGCTCATGCGGCGGCCCCGTAGCGGGCGACGAGCGCCTCGCGCTTGCCGGGCTGGATGTTGGCGCGGGTCACGTCGCCGTCGTAGTGCGCGAGGACCCGGCGGTCCATGACCCTGCGCCACAGCGGCGGGACGTAGGCCAGGAGCATCATCCCCGCGTAGCCGGTGGGCAGTTCGGGGGCCTCGGCGAAGTGCCGCAGCGCCTGGTAGCGGCGGGTCGGGTTGGCGTGGTGGTCGCTGTGCCGCTGGAGGTGGTAAAGGAAGACGTTGGAGGCGACGTTGTCGCTGTTCCAGCTGTGCCGGGGGGCGCAGCGCTCGTACCGTCCGCTGTCGGCGCGCTGCCGCAACAGGCCGTAGTGCTCTATGTAGTTGACGACCTCGAGCAGGCAGAAGCCGAAGACGGCCTGGAGGGCGAGGTAGGGCAGGATGCCCGGCCCGAAGGCGGCGGTGAGCACGCCGAAGAGGACGACGGACATGGCCCAGGCGTTCAGGACGTCGTTGCGCAGGGTCCACGGCGACTTGCCGGTGCGGGTGAGCCGGGCCTTCTCCAGGCGCCAGGCGGAGGTGAGGCTGCCGGTGATCGTCCTCGGCAGGAACCGCCAGAAGCTCTCGCCGAGCCGGGCGCTCGCCGGGTCCTCGGGGGTCGCCACGCGGACGTGGTGGCCGCGGTTGTGCTCGATGTAGAAGTGGCCGTAGAAGGTCTGGGCGAGCGCGATCCGGGACAGCCAGCGCTCCAGCGACTCCTTCTTGTGGCCGAGTTCGTGGGCGGTGTTGATGCCGATGCCCGCGACGGCGCCGAGGGTGAGGGTGAGGCCCACCTTGTCGAGCGTGGTGAGGCCGCCGTCGGTGATCAGCCAGCAGCTCACGGCGAGGCCGGCGTACTGCAGGGGGAGGTAGAGGAAGATGCACCAGCGGTAGTAGCGGTCCTGTTCGAGCCAGGCGAGCGCGCTGTCGGGCGGGTTGGCCGCGTCCTTCCCGGTGAGCCGGTCGACGATCGGGAAGATCACGTACAGGATGCCGAGCCCGGTCCACCAGAACAGCCGGAGTCCGGTGAGTTCCACCAGCCCCCAGGACAGGAAGGGGAAGCAGGGGACGACCAGGCCCATGAGCCAGAGATAACGCTTGGGGTCCCGCCAGGGTGCCTCTTGGGTCCCGGGGGTCTTGTCGGGTATCGCTCCTCGTTCGCTGTGCACCATGCCCGGCCTCCTTGCCGATTCGGTGGACACTTCACCTGTGTTCGGTCCACTAGATAGACAGAAGGGGTGTGACTCGTCAATGCTTCTGACAGCAATCGATCGGAGCGGGCCGTATCGGCCGGGAGGGGTGCGGGCCCGAACAGGGGGTTGGTTAGAGTGAGCGCACGATGAGCCGATTCCGTGAAAGCGTTCGATCTCTCCTGCGTGAGCAGGTACTTGACGCTGCCTACCACCTGGTCGCCGCGAACGGCTGGGGCATGCTGCGCATGGCCGCCCTCGCCCGCGCGGCGGGGGTGAGCCGGCAGACCCTGTACAACGAGTTCGGCACCAAGGAGGCGATCGGCACGGCCCTCGTCCAGCGCGAGCTGGAGGGCTTCCTCGTCGGCATCCAGGGTGAACTCGACGCGAACCGCGACGACTTGCGGGAGGCGGCCGCGGCCGGGGTGGCATACACCCTGCGGCAGTCCATGGACAACCCGCTGATCAAGGCCATCCTGCTGGCGGCGCGCGGCGGCGACGACGAACTGCTCGCCTATCTCACGACGCGGCCCGAACCGGTCTTCGTCACCGCCATGGCGATGCTCGACGCGTACGTGATCGAGGCGTGGCCGGATGTCGACGCCGAGTCGCGGGGGCTGGCGGTGGAGACCATCGTGCGCCTGACCGTCAGCCACATCGTCCAGCCGGTGGCCCCGCCGGAGGAGTCGGCGCGGCGGATCGCGCTGATCACGGCGCGGATCGCCTACCCGGGACGGACCGACTGAACGGGACTGCCGGGCGCCGTCGCCCTACTTGACCATCGAGACGACGTTCGGCACGGCGCGGGTCAGCCGGTACACACCCCACAGCAGCAGCGCGCCGCCCGCGATCTCCGGCAGCAGGAACCAGCCCGTGCGGATGTGCTCGCCGAACAGGGTCACGCCGATCAGGAGGCTCGCCGTCGCGTCCGTGATGGTCATCGCGGGCTGGGAGGCGGCGAGCAGGCCGGCCTGGAGCGAGTTCTCCAGCAGCAGCAGCGAGCAGACGCCGACGATGGCGAAGCCGTACGTCTGCCAGGTGGCGAGGAACGCGGCGAAGCCGTCGGTGGCGAGCCGTCCCGTGGCCGACTTCATCAACGCGGCCGTCAGGGCGTTGCCGATCGCGGCGGCCGTGGCGAGCGAGGCGGCGCGGAACAGGGACGAGTGCGAGGAGCGGGCCGCGAGGACGGCCGCGGCCATCAGTCCCAGGCACACCACCAGCACCGGCACCCAGTGCGACATCGGCGCCTGGTTGCGGCCCCCCGAGGGCGCGGCCGCGCCGAGGATCAGGGCGAGTCCGACGACCACTCCCCCAACGGCCCACCAGCCCTCGCGGGGCAGCCGGTGGTGCAGCAGCGGGGCGTAGAAAAGCAGCGCGAACGGCAGTTCCAGGATGAACAGCGGCTGCACCAGGGCGAGGGGCCCGTTCACCAGGGCCAGCGCCTGGAACACGGCGGCTCCGATGACGCCGAGCACGCCGATCCGCCAGGCGGGGATCCGGGCGAGCGTCATGACCAGGCTGATACCGCCGCCCCGCGGCACCGAGCGGGCCGCCTTGCGCTGGAACACGGTTCCCAGGGCATTGCTGGCGGCTCCCAGAATGGCACACACCACAGCAAGCACGATCACTCGTCCATGATGCCCTGCCGTTCCCGCGCCGCCCGGCACCCGGCGCGGGGCCTGCGGTTCGCCGGGCCCCCGGGGGCGGGCAGCGGGTGCCTGGTCCTACCGTGGAGACATGAGCGGCGGCACGGTGACGCTGTTTTTGTGTGGCGATGTGATGCTCGGGCGCGGTGTCGACCAGATCCTCGCGCACCCCGGTGATCCGGCGCTGCGGGAGGGGTACGTCGGTGACGCCCGCGGGTACGTGCGGGCGGCCGAGTCCGCGAACGGGCCGATCCCCGCGCCGGTCGACCCTGCCTGGCCGTGGGGCGAGGCGCTGCGGGTGCTGGACGAGGCCGGGCCGGACGTCCGGATAGTGAACCTGGAGACGTCCGTGACCCGCAGTGACGCGTTCGCGCCCGGCAAGGCGGTCCACTACCGCATGCACCCGGCGAACCTGCCCGCGCTGCTGGCGGTCCGGCCCGACGTCTGCGTGCTGGCCAACAACCACGTCCTGGACTTCGGCCGCACCGGGCTCGCCGAGACCCTCGACACGCTCGGCGGTGCGGGGCTGCGGACGGCGGGCGCGGGGCACGACGCAGCGCAGGCGCAGGCGCCCGCGGTGGTGCCGGTGGCCTCGCAGGACGGCGGTGCGGGGGCGCGGGTGCTGGTGTTCGCCCTCGGGTCGTCGTGCAGCGGCATCCCGTCCGACTGGGCGGCGGACGCCGAGCGGTCAGGGGTGGCGTACGTCCCGGCGCTGACCGCGTCGGCGGCCGACGCGGTCCTGGAGCGCGTACGGCGGGCGAAGCGGCCCGGCGATGTCGTGGTGGTGTCGGTGCACTGGGGCTCGAACTGGGGCTACCGCGTCCCGGACCGGCAGGTCCGTTTCGCGCACGCGCTCGTCGACGGCGGCGTGGACGTGGTCCACGGCCACTCCTCGCACCACCCCCGCCCCGTCGAGGTGTACCGCGAGCGGCTGATCCTGCACGGCTGCGGCGACTTCGTCGACGACTACGAGGGGATCGCGGGCTACGAGAACTACCGCGACGACCTCCGCCTCGCGTTCCTGGTCTCGGTCGAGGCGGACACGGGGCGCCTGGAGGGTGTGCGGATGGTGCCCCTGCGGGCCCGGCGGATGCGGCTGGAGCCGGTGCCGGACGCGGACCGCGACTGGTTGCGCGCGACGCTGGAGCGGGTGAGCGGGGGCGTGTCCGTCGGGGTGGCGGACGACGGCGCGCTCACGCTGCTCACCCCGGAGATCCATCCACGGTGGAGCCATCCACTGGAGCGGCATCCACGGTGAAGGAGGAGAAGATGCCGATCGACACCGTCGAGCGATTCCTGGTCGCCCTGAGCCCGCAAGCCCGGGAGCATGTCCGCCGACAGCCGCGCGAGGAGCAGGAGAGGCTGGCGGCCGCCTGGGAGACGGAGCTGAGCGAGGACTTCGACCTCGACACCCTCAGCGAACTGTCGCCGCCCGCCGCCGAGTCGGAGGCGGCGGCCCGGGTCGTCAGGGATCTCCTGGAGTAGCGGGGTCCGAGCGGGACGTACGTCCTCAGCAGAGCACCGCGAGGTCGCCGGGGCGTACCCGGGCCGTGACGGGCAGGGCGGCCTCGACCTCGCCGTCGGCGCCGTACGGGACGGGGCGGTCCGCCTCGATCCGGATCTCGCGGCCGCGCAGGACCTGGACCTCGGGCCGGTGGACGTGGGCGCCCGTCTTCAGCTCGTTCATGATGGCGAAGAAGAGGCGGCGCGGGGCCTCGTGGATCATCACGACGTCGAGCTGTCCGTCGTCGAGCCGGGCCTCGGGCGCGATGGCCCGACCGGAGCCGTAGTAGCGGGAGTTGGCGGCGACGACGGTGTAGCCGCGACAGTCGTGCTCCTGGCCGTCGACGGTGACGCGGAAGGACGCCGGGCGCCAGGTGGCCACCGCGCGCAGTCCGCCCGCGTAGTAGGAGGCGGCGCCGCGCAGCAGCCGGGCCTCGTTGGCATGCCGGTTGGCGAGCGCGTCGACGCCCGCGTACACGCTGCCCAGCACCACGGTGCGGGCGTGGACGGCCGACTCCACCTCGATGGTGTCCACGTGCCGGGGGTCGCCCGTGAGCAGGATGCGGGCGAGGTCGGCCGGGTCGGCGGGCAGGCCGAGCGCGCGGGCGAAGTCGTTGCCGCGTCCGGCCGGGACCAGGCCGAGGGTCGTACCGGTTCCGCTGAGGGCGCCGCCGATGCCGCCCGCGATGCCGTCACCGCCGACCGCCAGCACGATGCGGCCCTGCTTCCCCGCGCGCACGGCGATCTCCTGGGCGTGGGCCAGGCTGCGGCTGTACTCCGTCTCCAGTTCGGCACCGGCCTCCCTCAGCAGCCGGGCTATGCGCAGCAGTGCCGCCGCCCCGGTGGAGTCGCCCGCGGTGGGATTGACGACGGCGGTGAACTGGCGCATCGGTGAGCCTCCGGGCGGGGACGGGAACGGTGACAGGGGCTGGGGAACGGCGGCTTGCCCGCCGCGGGAGCGCAACTCGGCTGCGCGGGACCGAGATCGTACCGAGCAAAGCCCTGGACGTCAGTGCGTGGGCAGCAGGATTCCGGGGTTCAGCAGCCCTTCCGGGTCCAGGCACCGCTTGACGGCCCGGAGGGCTTCGATGCCGAGGGGGCCGATCTCCCGGACGTAGGCGTCGCGGTGGTCGGTGCCGATCCCGTGGTGGTGGCTGATGGTGCCGCCGGCGGCGAGGACGGCCTCGCCCGCGGCGCGCTTGGCGGGCGCCCAGTGGGCGACCGGGTCCTCGCCCTGGGCCGAGACCACCGTGAAGTACAGGGAGGCGCCGTTCTCGTACACGTGCGAGATGTGGCACATGACGAGGGGCGGGGTGCCGGCCGCCGTGAGGGTGTCGGTGAGCGCGGTGCGGACGGCCGCGTACAGCTCCGGGATCCGGGACCAGAACGCCGCGGTCTCCAGCGTCTCCGCGAACGCGCCCGCGTCCAGCAGGCAGTCGCGCAGGTACGGCGCCGAGTAGCGGCCGTGGGCCCAGCGTTCGCCCGGCTCCGTCCCCGCGTACGTGCCGCCGCACGCGCGCAGGACGGCCGCCGCGCGTTCGCGCCGGTACGCCGTGTCCTCCTCGGTGCCCTCGTAGCCGGTGATCGCCAGGCATCCCGCGTTCTGTGTCACGCCGATGGCGTCGGGCTGGGCGAGTCCGACGAGCGTCTCGGTCTCGTCGGACAGGCGCAGCACGGTGGGCAGCGGTCCGTCCTGGGCGAGGCGGCGCAGGGCTGCGGTCCCCTCCTCGAACGAGGCGAAGCGCCAGCCCTCGTACACCCGGGCCCGGGGCTCGGGCCGGATCCGTACGATCACGGCGGTGATGACGCCGAACGCGCCCTCGGAGCCGAGGATCAGCTGGCGCAGGTCGGGGCCGGCCGCCGAGCGCGGGGCCCGGCCGACGTCGAGGGTGCCCTCGGGGGTGGCGAGGGTCAGGCCGAGCACCATGTCGTCGAAGCGGCCGTATCCGGCGGAAGCCTGTCCGCTGGAGCGGGCCGCGGCGAACCCGCCGAGGGTGGCCCACTCGTAGGACTGCGGGAAGTGGCCGAGGGTGAAGCCGTGCTCGGCCAGGAGCGCCTCGGCCTCGGGCGCGCGCAGGCCGGGCTGGAGCGTGGCGGTGCGCGAGACGGGGTCGAGGTCGAGCAGCCCGTCCATGCGGCGCAGGTCGAGGGCGACGAAGGCGCTCCGGGCGGTGCCCTCGGGCGCGAGGCCGCCGACGACGGAGGTGCCCCCGCCGAACGGGACGACGGCCAGGCCGTGTTGGGCGCATGCCCGCAGGACGGCGAGCACCTCGTCGTGGGTCGCGGGCAGGACGACGGCGGCCGGGACGTCCGCGGTGTCGCCGGCGCGGATGCGCAGCAGGTCGGGCGTGGACTTGCCGCGGGTGTGCCGAAGGCGGCTCTCCGCGTCGTCGCGGATGTGGGCGGCGCCGCCGACGGCGTCCGCGAGCGCCGCGAACGCGCCGGTTTCCAGGGCGGGTTCGGGGACGGAGAGGTCGTCGAGGGCGAGCGGGCGGGTGTCGCGCGGCTTGACGCCGAGCAGGTCGCGCAGCAGGCCGGTCACCGTGTCGGGCAGGGGGGCGGCCTTGGCCGGGTCGCCCCAGCCGCTCCAGAGCATGTCCTGTTCCATCAGCGCGGTCCGTCCCCGTCGTTGGGTTGTCTGTCGTCCCCGAGGGTCCCGTGGTGATCCCCCGGCGTTACACTGTGACACATGACGCCTATTCGTCACAACGCTTCGGACAACGACCGGGTGCTCGACGCGGTGCGCGACTGCGTTCTGGCCGTCGGGGTCCGCCGGACCACCCTGACCGACGTGGCGCGCCGCGCCGGCGTCTCCCGGATGACCCTGTACCGGCGCTGGCCCGATGTGCGCTCCCTGGTGGGCGACCTGATGACGCGTGAGTGGATCGGCGTGGCCACCGGGGCGATGCCGCAGCGCCGCCCGGGTCAGCCCGTGCGCGAGCTGATCGTCGAGGGGCTCGTCGCGGGCGTGGAGGCCTTCCGCGCGCACCCGCTCTTCCGCAAGATCCTCGACGTCGATCCCGAACTCCTGCTCCCCTACGTGCTCGACCGGCGCGGCGCGAGCCAGGACGCCCTGCTGGAGCTGCTGACCGAGGTCCTGCTGGAGGGGCACGCGGACGGTTCGGTGCGCCGGGGCCCCGTCGGACGGCAGGCCCGCTCCCTGCTGCTGGTCGTCCAGTCCTTCGCCCTGTCGCTGCGGACCGTGACCGACGAGGACGACGCCGACCTCACCTCGGCGGCGTTCCTCGGCGAACTGCGCACCACGCTGGAGAGGATCCTCACGCCATGAGCCCCGCCCGCGTCCCCTGCGATGCGACCGCCCCCGTGCCCGGATCGTCCCTGTCGGCCGCCCGCCGCCGGCGCGAACTCGCCGCTGCGGCCGACGGCCGCCTGGCCGACGTCCTGGTGGTGGGGCTCGGCGCCACCGGCGCCGGTGCGGCCCTGGACGCGGCGGCCCGGGGCTTGAGCGTCGTCGCGGTCGACGCCCACGACCTGGCCTTCGGTACGTCGCGCTGGAGCTCCAAGCTGATCCACGGCGGGCTGCGCTACCTGGCCGCCGGGCAGTTCGACGTGGCTCACGAGAGCGCGGTCGAGCGCGGGGTGCTGATGGAACGGACGGCCCCGCACCTCGTCGGCGCCCAGCCGTTCGTCCTGCCCCTGACCCCGCTGGTCTCCCGCGCCCAGGGCTCGCTGGCGTGGGCCGGTCTCCGCGCCGGGGACGCCCTGCGGCTCGCGGCCCGCACCGCGCGCACCACCCTGCCCGTGCCACGCCGCCTCTCCGCGGTGGAGGCGCGCAGCCTGGCGCCGTCGGTGCGCGCCGACGGGCTGCGCGGCGGGCTGCTGTCCTGGGACGGCCGGCTCACCGACGACGCCCGTCTGGTGACCGCCCTCGCCCGCACCGCCGCCGCCCGCGGCGCGCGGATCCTGACCCGGGTCAGAGCGCTGGAGCTCACCGCCACCGGCGCCCGCGTACGCGACGAACTCACCGGGGAACAGGGCGAGATCCGCGCCCGCGCGGTGATCAACGCGGCCGGTGTGTGGGCGGGCGGCCTGGTGGACGGCATCCGGATCCGGCCCTCGCGCGGCACGCACCTGGTACTGCGCGCGGACCTCCTCGGCCCCCTGCCCGCGGGCCTGCACATCCCCGTCCCCGGGGAGACCAACCGCTTCGTCCTGGTCCTCCCGCAGGGCGACGGGCGCGTGTACGTCGGGCTGACCGACGAGCCCGTCGAGGGCGGGATCCCGGACGTCCCGGAGGTTCCCGAGGCGGACATCGGCTTCCTGCTCGACGTGCTCGGCTCCGCCCTGGACGTCCGCGTACGCCGCGACGACGTCGTGGGCGCCTTCGCGGGACTGCGCCCCCTGCTGGACACCACCGCCGGCCACTCCGGCGCGCCGGCCCGGACCTCGGACATCTCGCGGCGGCATGCGGTGCTGACCCCACCCGACGGCGTGACCACCGTGGTCGGCGGCAAGCTCACGACGTACCGGCGCATGGCGCAGGACGCCGTCGACGCCGCCGTGACCGCCCGCCGGCTCACCGCGGGGCCGTGCGCCACCGCCTCCCTGCCGCTCGTCGGCGCGGCGGCGCCCCGCCGGCTCGGTGAACTGCCCGTCCCCCGGCGCCTGGTGCGGCGTTACGGCACCGAGGCCCTCGCCGTCCACGCGCTCGCCGCCGAGGACCCGCGGCTGGCCGAGGCCGTCCTGCCCGGCCACCCGGTCACCCGCGCCGAACTGCTGTGGGCCGTACGGCACGAGGGCGCCCTCGACGAGTCGGACCTCCTCGACCGGCGCACCCGCATCGGCGTCGTCCCCGACGACCGCGACCTCGCGCGCGCGGCCGCCCGCGAGACGCTGGAGGAGGCTGCGTCGACGGCTTCCTGACGGACCGACGGATCACCGCCGCCGCCGTGGGTAGGAGAGCGTCATGGAACGGCGTGAACGGCGAAGGGACGGTTGAGCCATGGCGCTGGAGTACCCCGGCGGGGGCGCGGTACAGGCGGTCGTCGCGTACGACGGACAGCTGCTGCTGGTGCGCCAGCAGGGCGACGGCTGGGGGCTGCCGACGGGCACCCCGGAGCCGGCCGAGTCGGTCGAGGCCACTGCGGAACGCCTCGTGTACGAGCTGACCGGTTACCTCGTCGACGGCTCCCAGTCCCTGGACCCACCGGCGGAGCCGGCGGCCGAGGCACCGGCGGCCGTCGTCTGCCAGCTGCTGACCGAGGACCCCTCGGGCGGGGCGCGGCTCACCGCGGAGCAGATCCGCTGGTTCCTGTTCGAGGACGCCGCCAGGACCTCGGGCCTGCCGCAGGCCGTACGGGACTACCTGGAGGGGCACACCCCCGCCTGAGCGTGCGGTGAGGCTCCGCACGCAGGGGGTTCAGGCCTTGGCGGTTCCCGGGAGCCGCTCCAGGATGGCGGCGACGTCCGTGGTCCGGGCCGTCTCCGCCAGGGCGCGGGCCATGACGGGGCCCGGCTCCCGGGCCGTGGTGACGAGGCCGATGGGCATCGTGCGGGTGGGCTCCACGAGCGGAACCGCCCGCATCCCGTCCGGGACGCCGAAGACGTGGAGCCAGGCGTGCGGCACGATGCTGGCCCAGCGGCCGGTCCTGACGTGGGAGAACAGCGAGGCGACCGAGTCGGTCTCGACGCGCGGCGAGGGACGCAGCCCCGCCTCGCCGAAGATCTCGTCCAGCACGCGCCGCCCCTGCATGGTCGACGTCAGCAGGCACAGCGGGAGCCGCGAGGCCTCGGTCCACGTCGCCGTGGCCTGGCGGGCCAGACCGTCGCCGATGTTGGTGAGCAGCACGTACCGCTCCTCGTACAGCGGCACGGCTAGGAAGCCGTCGGGGAGGGTCTCGGGGAGGTAGGTGATACCGGCGTCCAGCTCGAAGTTCTGGAGCTGGCGCAGGATCTCCTCGGAGCGCAGGTTGGCCGTGACGTCCACGGTGACCATCGGGTGCTCCACGCAGAACGGTCCGGTCAGCAGCGACACGGCGCCCGAGGCGGTCGGCACGGAGCCGATCCGCAGCCGCCCGCTGAGACCGGTGCGCAGCGCGCCGACCTCGTCGGTGAGGGCCTCGCGGTCGGCGAGGATGCGCTGGGCCCACATCAGGATGCGCTCGCCCTCGGGGGTGAGTCCCTCGTAGCTGCGGCCGCGCCGGACCAGCGGCACGTCCAGCTCCTCCTCCAGCTTGCGGATCGCCTCGGAGAGCGCGGGCTGGGACACGTAGCAGGACTGGGCGGCGCGGGCGAAGTGACGCTCCCGGGAGAGCGCCACGAGGTACTCGAGCTGGCGGAACAACATCTTGGTCTCTCTGGTCCATCCGGCCGGTCGGGGATGCGGGTTCGTCGGCCGGAGGGGCTGCCCGGCCGGGTCGGCGAGTGGGAGTTGCCCTGCCCCTCCGGCCGAGTGCACGGTGCGTGCAGCTGCCCAAAGGTGGGGCGGGAGGCGCCTGCTCAGCCCACGGGCTGGGGCTGGAGGCGTTCGGCGCCGGTGTAGACGTTCATGGAGGTGCCGCGGAGGAAGCCGATGAGGGTGAGTCCGCTCTCGGCGGCGAGGTCGGCGGCGAGGGAGGAGGGCGCGGAGACGGCGGCGAGGACGGGGATGCCGGCCATGACCGCCTTCTGCACGAGCTCGAAGGAGGCGCGTCCGCTGACCATGAGGATGTGGTTGCGCAGCGGGAGCATGCCCTCGCGCAGGGCGTGGCCGATCACCTTGTCGACGGCGTTGTGCCGGCCGACGTCCTCCCGGAGCACGACGAGTTCGCCGCTGGTGGTGAACAGGCCGGCGGCGTGCAGACCACCGGTGCTGTCGAAGACGCGCTGGGCGGCGCGGAGCCGGTCGGGGAGTGCGGTGAGGGTGTCGGTGTCGACGTGCAGCGGGTCCTCCGCCACGCTCCAGGCGGCCACGGTACGTACGGCGTCGAGGCTGGCCTTGCCGCACAGGCCGCAGGACGAGGTCGTGTAGAAGTTGCGCTCCAGCGAGGCGTCGGGTGCCTCGACTCCGGGAGCGAGAGCGACGTCCACGACGTTGAAGGTGTTGCTGCCGTCGGCCGTGGCGCCGGCGCAGTAACGGATCCCGGCGACCTCGTCCGCCTTGTGCAGGACACCCTCGCTGACCAGGAACCCGGCCGCGAGATCGAAATCGTCACCCGGGGTGCGCATGGTCACCGTCAGCGGACGGCCACCCACCCGGATCTCCATCGGCTCCTCGGCGGCCAGCGTGTCAGGGCGATGCGAGAACGCGCCCTCCCGCACCCGCAGCACACGACGCCGCACGGTCACTCGCCCCATGGTCCTACCTTCCTCTCGGAGTCCTGCTCCTCATGATGTTGTGTGATCGAGCCGATCACGTGGTCCCACCGCATCGGAACGCCACCGACATCCGCACCCGGCCGTGATCACCAGGTACAGCAAGCCTACGGCGACCGGGGCCGCCCGCAGAGCGGAGCGGCGACCGGCGCCCGAGCCGGGCCCCGTCCGCCGCACCGGGCGGTGCGGCGGACGGGGCCGGCCGGCGCGGTTACCGGGTGGGCTCCAGGCGGACGATGACGCCCTTGCTGGTCGGGCAGTTGCTGATGTCGGCGACGCTGTCGAGCGGCACCAGGACGTTGGTCTCCGGGTAGTACGCGGCGGCCGAGCCGCGGCTGGCCGGGTAGGCCACCACGGTGAAGTTGTCGGCGCGGCGCTCGCTGCCGTCGGTCCAGACGCTGACCAGGTCGACGGTGTCGCGGTCCTTCAGCCCCAGCTCGGCCAGGTCCTCGGGGTTGACCATGACGACGCGGCGGGCGTTGTGGATGCCCCGGTAGCGGTCGTTCGGCGCGTACCAGATGGTGTTCCACTGGTCGTGCGAACGCAGCGTCTGGAGCACCAGGTGGCCCTTGGGAGCCTGCAGCTTCACGAAGTCGTTGGCGGTGAAGACGGCCTTGCCGCTCGGGGTCGGGTAGACGCCGGAGTTCACCGGGTTCGGCAGGACGAAACCACCGGGCTGCTTCACGCGGGCGTTGAAGTCCTCGAAGCCGGGGATCACGCGCGCGATGCGGTCACGGATGGTGTCGTAGTTCCGCTCGAACTCCTCCCACGGGACGTCGACCTTGTCGCCGAGGGTGCGGCGGGCCATCCGCGAGATGATCGCGACCTCGCTGAGCAGGTGCTCGGAGGCGGGGTGGAGGCGGCCGCGCGAGGCGTGGACCTCGCTCATGGAGTCCTCGACCGTGATGAACTGCTCGCCGCTCTCCTGGATGTCGCGGTCGCTGCGGCCCAGGGTCGGCAGGATCAGCGCGGTCTCGCCGACGACCGTGTGGGAACGGTTCAGCTTGGTGGAGATCTGCGCGGTCAGACGGCACTTGCGCAGCGCCGCCTCGGTGACGTCGCTGTCGGGAGTGGCGCGGGCGAAGTTGCCGGCCACGCCGAGGAAGAAGTGCGCCTTGCCGTCGCGCATCGCGCGGATGGAGTCGACCGCGTCGTAGCCGTGCTTGGCCGGCGGCTCGAAGCCGAACTCCTTGCCGAGCGCGTCCAGGAACTTCTGCGGCATCCGCTCCCAGACGCCCATCGTGCGGTCGCCCTGCACGTTGGAGTGGCCGCGGACCGGGCAGACGCCGGCGCCGGGCTTGCCGATGTTGCCGCGCAGCATCAGGAAGTTGACGATCTCGCGGATCGACGGCACGCCGTGCTTCTGCTGGGTGATGCCCATCGCCCAGCACACGATGACGCTCTTGGCGTTCATCACGCGCTGGTGGACCTCCTCGATCTCGGCGCGGGTCAGGCCCGTCGCCTCGAGGATGTCGTCCCAGTTGTGCTTGCGGGTGTGCTCGGCGAACTCCTCGAACCCGATCGTGTCGGACTCGATGTACGTGTGGTCCAGGACCGTGCCGGGAGCGGCGTCCTCGGCCTCCAGCAGCAGCTGGTTCAGCGCCTGGAAGAGGGCGAGGTCGCCGCCGGCGCGGATGTGGAGGAACTGGTCGGCGATCGGGGTGCCCTTGCCGACGACACCACGGGCCTTCTGCGGGTGCTTGAACCGCAGCAGACCGGCCTCGGGGAGCGTGTTGACGGCCACGACCTGGCCGCCGTTACGCTTGGTCTCCTCCAGCGCGGACAGCATGCGCGGGTGGTTCGTACCCGGGTTCTGGCCGACCACGAAGATCAGGTCGGAGTTGTGGATGTCGTCGAGGTTGACGCTGCCCTTGCCGATGCCCAGCGACTCGCCGAGACCCGAGCCGGAGGACTCGTGGCACATGTTCGAGCAGTCCGGCAGGTTGTTGGTGCCGAAGGCGCGGGCGAACAGCTGGAGGAGGAAGGCGGCCTCGTTGTTCAGGCGGCCCGAGACGTAGAACATCGCCTCGTCGGGGCTGCTGAGGTGGTGCAGCTCCTTGGCGAGGACGTCGAAGGCGTCGTCCCAGCTGATGGGCTCGTAGTGGGTGGAGCCCGGCCACTTCACCATGGGCTCGGTCAGCCGGCCCTGCTGGTTGAGCCAGTAGTCGGACTTCGTGTCCAGCTCGGCGATCGAGTGCTGCTCGAAGAAGTCACGGGTGATACGGCGCGAGGTGGCCTCGTCGTTGACGTGCTTGGCGCCGTTCTCGCAGTACTCGTTCATGTGCCGCTGGCCCGGAGCGGGCTCCGGCCAGGCACACCCGGGGCAGTCGAACCCCTTGGCCTGATTGATGTTGAGCAGGGTCAGCGCGGTGCGCCGTACCGACGTCTGCTCCAGTGAGTACTGAAGCGCGTGCGTCACCGCCGGCAGACCCGTCGCCCACGTCTTGGGCGGGGTCACCGACAGATCATCAATCGGGTCCTCGATGGCGCTCATGATCTGGTTCTGCCTCTTTCCGCTGCATCCGCATACTCGAGTACGGTCCGCCGCGGGACGATGGGAGCATCCCCGCCGCAGAGCACGCCTCACGGCGGAAGCCGCAGAACACGCCGGGTCCCGGACGCACGCCACGGGTTCCCGACCCCATGAGGTTTCCCTGGGTGCTTCTTGGGGATTCCTTGAGGTAAGGATCGTGCGCGGGTACTGTCCGGTCCCGCGAATATTCGACTATCCGACTTCCGCTGCTGGAGCAGCCTCCGCCAATCCATGGCACGGAGTCAAAGAAGCGATACCTATCAGTCGATAGGTATCGCCTATCAGTATGGGCTCCTCGCCGTGCGGCGTTGCGCCGCAGGTCGTAGGCTGCGAGGCCGGGCGAGGTGCCGCACGCCCCTCGCCGGTACGGATAAGTACGGGTTATCGGGCCATCGGGAACCCCTCTTTGACTTCTTCCGGGAAATAGCCGAACGTTGTCCTTGAACCGTTATCCGGCATGAGGTCCAAGAAACAATAAAGGCACCGGTTTTGGGAGCCCGCGAAAGCGGAAAACAGGTGACTTTTTGATTCGCGGAATTAAGCGATGAGGTCCGTCAGGTCCTCGCGCCGGAAACTCCGCCGCATCAAACTCCGCCGCATCCCCGTACAGCTCCGTCACACGGCACACCAGACAGAGCACCCGACAAGAGGAAGGCAAGCCTGTGCCCTCACCTCTCTCCGACCGTCGCAGTGATCCCGCCGATCCTGTTCGTGGTTCTGTGGTGCGGTCGTCTGTGTCGCCGGTGCCGTTGACGGACCGTTTCGGGCGGGTCCATACGGATCTGCGGGTGTCGTTGACGGACCGGTGCAATCTGCGGTGCACGTACTGCATGCCGGCCGAGGGTCTGAACTGGCTGCCGCGGGCGGAGGTCCTCACCGACGACGAGGTGGTCCGCCTCGCCCGCATCGCGGTCGAACGGCTCGGCATCACCTCGCTGCGGCTGACCGGCGGCGAACCCCTCCTGCGCCGGGGCCTGCCCGACCTGATCGCCCGCCTCTCCTCCCTCACCCCCGCCCCGCACCTGTCGCTCACGACGAACGGGATCGGCCTCGCCCGCACCGCCACCGCCCTGAAGACAGCGGGCCTGGACCGGGTGAACGTCAGCCTCGACACGCTGCGCGCGGACCGGTTCAAGGACATCACCCGCCGCGACCGCCTCCCCGACGTCCTCGACGGCCTCAAGGCCGCCCGCGCCGCCGGACTGAACCCGGTGAAGATCAACGCCGTCCCGGTCCGCGGGGTCAACGACGACGAGATCACCGACCTGACCGCCTTCGCCGTCGACCACGGCTACCGCATGCGCTTCATCGAGTCCATGCCTCTGGACGCCCAGGGCGCCTGGGACCGCGACCGCATGATCACCGCAGCCGAGATCCTCGACCGCCTCGGCACCCGCTGGACCCTCACCCCCGCCGCCCGCGACAACAACGCCCCGGCCGAGGAATGGCACCTCGACGGCACCGACACCACCGTCGGCGTCATCGCCAGCGTCACCCGCCCCTTCTGCGGCAACTGCGACCGCGTCCGCCTCACCGCCGACGGACAGCTCCGCAACTGCCTCTTCGCCACCACCGAAACCGACCTGCGCACCCTCCTGCGCTCCGGCGCCGACGACACCCGAATCGAAACCGCCTGGCGCACCAGCGTGAGCGGCAAAGGCCCCGGCCACACCATCAACACCACCGACTTCCGCCAACCCGACCGCCCCATGTCCGCCATCGGCGGATGACCAACTGCCCCGGCCCCGCACCGGATGAGCCTCGCCGAGAGCCGAGGCGACCGGACGGCCGGGGGCCCGGACTCCGCCCCGCGCGGGCGGAGCACGAGTGGCAGGACAGCGGCCCCGTCGCCCACTCGTGCGGAGTCGGCAGGCCGGCGGCGGCCGGCCTGCCGACCGGGGGCGCGCCGCCCGAACAGTCTCTGAAGGACCTGAAGGACCTGATGACCGAAGCACCGATCACCCCAGCCGGCACGGCGTCGCACGCGCACCGGGCCAAGAACGGCCGAGCCCGCCACGCCGCCATCGCGTGGGAGCAGGCTCGGTCGACGGCGGGCAGCGTGGGAGAGCCGCTGCCCGCCGTCACCCGGGGCCTCGCCCAGGCCCTCGGTCACGTCCTCGCCGAACCCCTCGCCGCGCTCACCGACCTCCCGTCCTTCGACACGTCCGCGATGGACGGCTGGGCCGTGGCCGGGCCGGGGCCGTGGAAGCTCCAGGGCAGCGGGGTGCTGGCCGGTGGCCGGCCCGAGCCGCTGGCCGACGGGACCGCCGTGCTCATCGCGACCGGCGCGCGGGTGCCGCCGGGTGCGAGCGCCGTCCTGCGCCGGGAGCACGGCGAGGTCATGGACGACGGCTCGCTGCACGACCGCGGCCCGGAGCCCGTGCCCGCGTGCCGCGACATCCGCCCGCGCGGCGAGGAGTGCCGTACCGGCGAACCGCTGCTCGCGGCCGGTGCGGTCATCACCCCGGCCGTGCTGGGCCTGGCCGCGGCGGCCGGGTACGACCGGCTGACGGTGCACCGCCGTCCGACCGTGGAACTGCTGGTCCTCGGCGACGAGCTGCTCGAGTCGGGCCTGCCCGGCGACGGGCGGGTGCGTGACGCGCTCGGCCCGCTGCTGCCTCCGTGGCTGGAGAGCTGCGGCGCCGAGGTGGTGAACTGCCGCCGGGTGGCGGACGACTTCGGGCTGCTGCGCGAGGCCGTGCTCCACTCCCCCGCCGACGTCGTGGTCACCACGGGCAGTACGGCCGCCGGTCCGGTGGACTATCTGCACGCCGCCCTCGCCGAGGCGGGTGCGCGCCTATTGGTCGACTCCGTCGCCGTACGTCCCGGTCATCCGATGCTGCTGGCCGAGCTGCCGCCCGCCGCCGACGGCCGGGCCCGCCGTCTGGTCGGTCTGCCGGGCAACCCGCTGGCCGCGGTCGCGGGCACGCTCACGCTGGCCAGGCCTCTGCTGCGCCGCCTCGGCGGCCATCCGCAGGCACCCGCGCGGCTGCTGCCCGCGGCCGCGCCGCTGCCGGGCCATCCGCGCGACACCCGGCTCATGCCGGTGCTGGCGGCGGACGGCGCGGTGGTGCCGCTCCCGTTCGACGGTCCGGCGATGCTGCGGGGGCTGGCGCTCGCCGGCGCGCTCGCGGTGGTCCCGGCCGGCGGAGTCGCCCAGGGGGAGTCCGTGGAGGTGCTGGAGATTCCCGGCTGACACCGACCGGAGATACGGCCGCCCGCGATGGATCACGACGACGGAAGTCGGCAGCGGGGAGAAATACCCCAGGAGTACTGATCCGCGCATTGTGGCCGTCCTCGGCATCATCATCAAAAATGGCCCTGTGAGGCCCCCAGCTATTAGCCACGTCATTGCACAAAGGAGTTACGGCCATGGAGGCAGCGACGGCAGCCGCCGGCACCATCCGCTATTGGGCCGCCGCGAAGGCGGAAGCCGGTACGGCGGAAGATCCCTATCGGGCGGCGACCCTCGCGGAGGCACTGGAGCAGGCCCGCGCCCGGCACGCTGACCGGCCGCGTTTCGCCCGGGTGCTCTCGACCTGCTCGTTCCTGGTGGACGGCGACCCGGTGGGCGGACGGGACCACGCGGACGTCGCGCTGCCCGAGGGCGGCACGGTGGAGGTGCTGCCTCCCTTCGCGGGCGGCTGAGCCGGCCCCTCCGCTCCGCGCGCGTACGTCCGCGTCTCTCCCCCGCACGCCCCTCACCCCTGGACAGGAATCATGCTGCACACGCCCGACACCACCGGCGACCCCATCAACCTGCTCGAGCTGCGCGACACCCCGCTGTCCCTGGACGAGGTGTACGCCGCGGTCGGCGACGACACCGCGGGCGGCACCGCCCTGTTCGTCGGCACCGTGCGCAACCACGACGGCGGCAAGCCGGTGACCTGCCTGGAGTACAGCGCCCACCCCAGCGCCGAGGCCGAGCTGCGCCGGATCGCCGAGAAGGTCGTCGCCGACTTCCCCGTCCGCGCGCTGGCCGCCGTGCACCGCACCGGCCGACTGGAGATCGGCGACGTCGCGGTGATCGTGGCCGTCTCCTGCCCGCACCGCGGCGAGGCCTTCGAGGCGTGCCGCCGGCTGATCGACACGCTCAAGCACGAGGTCCCGATCTGGAAGCACCAGATCTTCACCGACGGCACCACCGAGTGGGTCGGCGCCTGCTGACCCGTCACGGACGAAAGCCCGGGTGACGGATCGTCACCCGGGCTCACCCGTGCGCTCGAACGGCTACAGATAGTCCCCGTCGGCGCGGATCGACTCCGCGCGGGGCTTCTTCCGGCTGCAGACGCGCGCGTGCGGGCCAGGCGCCACGATCGCCTCGCGGCCGTTCTCGAACGCCACCCGGTACAGCGGATCGTCGCCACCGCCGAGGACCTCCTCGACCCGCGCGACCTTGCTCTCCGATCCGGTGCTGCCGTGCATCAGCAGCCAATCGCCCTTCGCGGCTCGCATCGCGGCAGCCTCCCGTCCGACGCCCGATTTCGCCCAGTCTACGACCGCGCCTCGGGGTCGGCTGGCTGGAGCCAGGGTCGAGGCTCTAGACGTCCTCGGCACCGGGGTCGAGGACCGCCAGGCGGGGTGCGTAGGCGGAGGCGGCCGTCGCGGCGGCGGAGCAGCCGGTCGCCGTGAGCCACCCGAAGGGACCGAGGGGCGTGCAGCCGAAGAACTGGCTGACGCCGGGCGTCTGGACGACGCCCGCCAGGACGGCGATCGAGACGGCGCAGGTCGCCATGACCAGCGGGCTGCGCCAGTTGGTGACGAAGGTCTGGCCGAGCTGGGTCGTGACGAGCGCCACCAGACCCATCGTGTTGGCGCGCTGGGCCCGTCCGGTCATGCGCCCCACCTGCCAGGCGGCCGCCGCGCCGAGCGCGGTCGCGATCCCGCGTACGGCGAGCGTATGGGCCAGCCCGCTGCCCCGCAGGGAGTGCGACGGCTTGTACTGCACGAGGTCCTCGGGCGAGCCGTGGGGAGCGGCGGCCACGGCGAGGGCCGGCAGCATGTCGGTGAGCATGTTGACGAGCAGCAGCTGGCGGGTGCTCAGGGGCGCGCGCCCCGAGACGGCCGTTCCCAGCACGGTGAAGGCGATCTCGCCGGCGTTGCCGCCGACCAGGATCCCGATCGCGTCGCGCACGCTGTGCCACAGCGTGCGCCCTTCGAGGAGGGCGGCGACGATCTGCTGCGGGTCCGGGTCGGTCAGGATGACGTCGGCGGCGGCCCGCGCGGACGCCGAGCCGTGGGCGGAGACGGCGATGCCGACGTCGGCGAGGCGGATCGCGGCGGCGTCGTTGATGCCGTCGCCGGTCATGGCGACGACGCGGCCGACCCGCTGGAGGTCCTGGATGATCCGTGCCTTCTGCTCCGGCGACACACGGGCGAACACGGTGCTGCGGGCGACCTTGCGGGCGCGCAGCGGTTCGGGCAGCGCGTCGAGTTCCGCGCCGGTGACGACGGCGTCAGCGTCCGGGAAGCCGAGGCCGCGCGCGACGGCGGCCGCGGTGCGTGGGTGGTCGCCGGTCACCATGGTGACGCGGATACCGGCCTCGGTGAGCCGCCGTACGGTCCGCTCGGCGGTGGCGCGCGGGGTGTCGGCGATGGCGATGAAGCCCAACAGGGTCAGTTTCTCGACGAGTTGGGGGACGCTGGTGTCGTCGTGGGGCGGGTCGTCGAGCGCGGACTCGGCGACGGCCAGCACGCGCAGCCCTTCTCCGGCGAGGCGGTCCACGAGCCGGTGCACCTCGCGCAGCCTGGCCGCGTCGAGCGGGTCCGGGCCGCCCTCGGCGGCGTCGTCGCCGGTGCCGAGGACGTGGGTGCAGCAGTCGATGACCTTCTCCGGTGCGCCCTTGACGGCGAGGAAGACCTTGTCGGACACCACGCCGACGGACGCGGAGTAGCCCCGGCCGGTCTCGAAGGGGAGCTCGTGGAGCAGCTGCCAGGAGTCGTCCGGCGTGTGGTCGGCCACCGCGTCGAGGACGGCCTGGTCGGTGGCGTGGACGTGGCGTACGGCGTCCGGTTCCGGCTCGCCCGGGCAGGCGCGGGCCGCGACGCGCAGCGTGTGGCGGCCGACGGGGCTGTGGGGCGCGACGGTGTGGTCGAGCGTGGCGATCCGGGTGACCGCCAGCCGCCCCTCGGTCAACGTGCCTGTCTTGTCGTAGCAGATGACGTCGACGCGGCCCAACGCCTCCAGGGAGCGGGCGGACTTGGCGAGGATGCCCTTGTGGGACAGCCGTCTTGCGGCCGCGGTCTGAGCGACGGTGGCCACCAGCGGCAGGCCTTCGGGTACGGCGGCGACCGCGACGGCGACCCCGGAGGCGAGCGCCTCGCGCACCGGCAGTCCGCGCAGGAGGCCGAGCGCGGAGACGATGGCGCCGCCGATGCCCGCGGCGGGCAGTGCGATGCGGGTGAGGTCGGCGAGGTGCCGCTCGAGACCGGCGGGCGCGGAGGCGGACTTGGCGAGCTCGGCGGCCCGGCCGGCCTCGGTCTGGGCGCCGGTGGCGACCACGACGGCGTAACCGGAGCCCGTGACGACCGTGCAGCCCTCGTAGAGCATGCAGGTGCGTTCGGCGAGCGGGGCGCCGGGGGTGGCGTCGACGGCCTTGGTGATGGGCACCGACTCGCCGGTCAGCGAGGCCTCGTCGACTTCGAGGGCGGTGCAGGACAGCAGCCGGGCGTCGGCCGGTACGACGGTGGAGGGGCCCACGGCGATGACGTCGCCGACGCTGAGGCCGTCGGCCGTGACGGTCTCGCGGTCCACGCCGTCGAAGGTGTCGGGCCGGTGGAGGCGTGCGGCGCGCACCGTGGCGGGGTCGAGGCGCTGGGCGGTGGGCTGTTCGGCGAACAGCAGGCCGCGCAGGGAGCGGTCGGCGTGCATCCGCTGTGCGCCGCTGAGCACGGCGTTGCCCGCCATCACCGAGCAGACGAGCGCGGAGTCGATGCGGGATCCGACGACGGCGGAGGCGACGGCGCCGAAGCCGAGTACGGGCGTGAGCGGGTCGCGCAGATCGTCACGGACGGCGCGCGCCAGCTCGCCGGTGACGCGCGCCGCGCCGGTCAGCCCGGTGGCCTCGGCGGCGCGCCGCATCCCCTCGCCCGGCCACCGGCCGATCCCGGCCAGGAAGGGCGGGGCGGCGTTTTCGGGGAGCGCCGGGGGCGGGGCGTCGAACGCGCCGAGGGTGGTGAGCCGGGCCACGGTCTGCCGGGTGTCGAGGGCGTGCCAGGCGATGTGCAGCCGCTCCGGCGGGAGGGGCTTGTTCGCGAGGCGGCGAGCGGCGCCGGCGCCCGACCACTGGGCCATGAACGCGGCGCCGTAGACAGGTGAGAGGGACAGGATGCCGGGCGCTGTGGTGGCGCCGACGGCCGCGACGAGCGCGCCGAGCCCGGAGCCGCCCACCGCGAGGTGCGCGGAGCGGGTGCTGACGCTGCGGGCGGTGTGGGTCGCGTCGAGGATCCGCCAGAGCCCGCTGAGATGCGGGCGGCAGACCAGGCCGGCGGACCAGTGGGCGGTGCCGTTGCCCGCGGCAGTGGGCACCGCGACGCCGACGTCGGCGTACGCGAGAGCCTCGGCGTCGGTGCGGGACACGAGCAGGACGACCTCGCCCTCCGCCTGGAGGTCGCGCACGGTCTCGGAGAGAGTGCGCTCGCCCGAGGGCAGCACGGTGCTGGCCCAGGGCAGGAGTTCGGCCACGGCCACGTGGTCGGTGAGGTGGAGCCGGACGTCGGGGGAACCGGCGACCTCGACGACGGCGTGCGCCAGCGGATCGAGGTCGCAGCTGACGAGCACCCGGCCGAGGTGTCTGTCGTACGGGTCGTACACGTCGAGTTCGAGTCCTGACGGGTCGTCGGGGCCCGACTCCCCGCTTCTGACCGGGCGTTGGAGCCGCCAGCCGTCCCGCTCCCAGGGGCCGGGGCCGGCCAGGTCGTCCGGCGCGCAGCCGGCGAGGACGTCCTGCGCCGCTCGCCACAGCTCGCCGAGGTCGCCGCCGCGCGCGAGCTGGACCGACAGCAGCCGGGGGCGCTGGGTGAGCAGGGCCGGGGCGTCGATGACGACGGTGGTGACCCGGTCGAGCCGGCGCAGCACCTGGTCGTCCATGCAGACGATGCCCGCGCGGGCCAGGTCGCGGCCGAGCCGGGCGCAGAACGCCTCGCGGCCCATGCGTGCCGCCTTGGGCGGGGTGGCGAGGAAGGCGCGCGCGGCGCCGGCCATGTCGTGGGTCCAGGCCGCCCAGCCGGCGGACGCGGCCACCGACGCGGCGGAGGTGCGGTCGGCGCAGGTCTCCACCGGGCCGTCGGGCAGGGGGACCGGCCGGGGCAGGAGCCCGGCGCGCTGTGCGGCGAGGCCGTCCCCGTCGCCGACGAGCTCGGCCTCGCGCTGCCGCCACACGGCCAACCGCTCGCTGATCTCGCCGAGTTGGAGCGTGCGCTGCACGGCGTCGAGCGCGAGCGGCGCCCAGCCCTGCGCCAGGGAGTGGACGACGGCGCCGGCCAGGCTGAGCACGAGGTCGGACTGGGGGCGGCCCAGGCGGTTCTCCAGCATGCGCCGCAACCGGGGGTTGCTCTCGGTGAGCACGACGGGCACCGGCAGGGCGCTGAGCGGTCCGACCCGCCGGCTCGCCGCGAGCGCGATCCCCGCGCAGTCCGCCAGCAGGGACACCCGCGCCCAGGAGGCCGGTCCCGTCTCGAAGGGGAGCACGGACAGATCGCGGGGAAAGGCCTGGTCGCCGGTCCCGTGCTGCTGCTCGCTCTCCTCCACCGCGCGCAGCAGCACGTCCAGGGAGACGAGCGACTCGTCGTAGGAGACGACGACCTGGCCCCAGGCCGCGTTGACCTTGGCCCAGGCGACGCCCTCCAGCGCGGACAGCTCGCGGACGACCGCTGCGGGCCGCGGGCCGCCCGGTGTCGCCTCGGGTCCGGAGAGGCCGCGTACCTCGATGTGCGCGCGGCCGGACTCGGCCCACACCTTGCGGCGCTGGCGCCCGGTGCTGCTGTCGGCGAGCGCCGCGGCGGCCTCGGTGAGGTCGGAGGGGAGGTCGGACAGCGCCGCCCAGGCGGCCCGGCCGAGCCGCGCGAGAAGGCCGGCGCCCTCCCGGGCGGCCGCCTGCGTCGTCTCGACCGGCGCCGAGACCAGGCCGACGAGCTGGGGGACGATCGCAGCCAGCCTCACAACACTGCCCTCCGGACGCATGAACGCAAGACGCTATAAAATAGACGAAATGGCCACCCGCTCTCGTACCGCCACGAGGGCGAGCCACCGTGCGCCGTCACGGAAAGGAGGCCCTCGTGCCCGCCAACTCCCCGAGGTCGAGCAGCCGGAGCAGTACGCCGAGTTCGCGTACGAGAGGTTCAACCGGCGCCAAGAAGACGACCGGCACGAAGACCAGCGCCCGGACCACCAGCACCGCGAAGGCCAAGAAGGCCGCCCCGCCCACCCGCTCGACGCGCGCCACGAAGAAGACGGCCGCCTCGCCCGCGAGCGCCGCGGGCAAGCCGTCCGCCACGGGCAAGAAGTCGTCGGACTCGCATCTCCTGCCTCCCACGGGCGGCCTGCCCATGTACGCGGGGCTCGGGGTCCTGGGGATCGTCGGCGCGCTCGACTGGCCGGTGGCCCTCGGCATCGGCGCCGGCTACGCCCTGTTGCGGCGCAGCGGCCTGCTGGACAGCCCCTCCTCCCGCCCGTCCGGCGCGGGGTGACGGGCTTTCGTCAGGCGCCGGTGACCCCGATCTCGATCGCGCGGCGCGCGGGCTGACCTGACTTCGGCAGCGTCACGGTCAGCACCCCGTCGTGCAGGTCAGCCTGAATGCCCTCGGTATTCACGTCGCCGGGGACCCGAATTCCGTAGGAGAAGGAACCCTTGCGGCGGCTGAGCGCGCTGCCCGAATCCGTTTCGTCGACGGAGCCGGAGATGTGGAGTTCCTTTCCGTCCAGTTCCACCTGGACGCGGTCGCGCGGAACACCGGGGAGTTCGGCGCGTACGACGTACGCGTCTCCCTTGTCCTCCTCCTCCGCGACCGGCATCCAACTGCGCGGCGCGTCCGACGTGTCCACCGCGGCGCGCTCGAACAGCCGGCTGACCTCACCCCACAGATGCTCGAGTTCCAGGGCCGGGTCGTGCACCGCCCACCAGGCCTGGCGTGCGGGTACGGAGCCGCCGGTGCGTCGCGTCGGATCACTCGCCATGGGGAACTCCTGCCTCTTTCCTCGGTCCGTCCCGGACAAGTCCGGTCTCCTCAGCTTGCGGAGGGAAAGGTGCTCGGGCCACTGGGCTTGCACCGTTCGTGCACGCGAGGGTTGCTCATCCAACGACTAGAATCCGGTACGAACGCCCACCTTCGTCGACCCCGCCCCGTTCCCTTTCTGACTTTCCGACCTTCGAGACCTTCGACCTTCCGACCTTCTGAACTTCTGAACTTTCGGACCAGGACCGGCTTGCGAATCTCAGTCGCGGAAGCGAAGCGCGTACTCTCTCCGCGCGGCGCGCTCGCCCTGCACAAAGTAGACGGAGCGTTTCCGTTCGCTCTGCGCGCGGCGCTGACCATGGCCCTTGCGGCGCTGCCGATGGCGCTCACCGGGCGGACGCAGCTCGCCGTGTTCCCCATGCTGGGCGCGTTCACCACCACGTTCGGGCGGAATCTGCCGTACGCACGCCGCGCTCGCGTCCTCGCCGTGGTCGCGCTGGCGATGACGGCGTGCGTGGGCTTCGGTTCGGGGCTGGCGGCGCTGGTCGACCCGCGGGCGAGCGCCGCGGGTGCGGCCGCGGTGATCGCGGCGATGGCGGTGGTGGCGGGGCTGGCCAAGTTCATCTGCGACGCGACCCAGTTGACCGGGCTCGGCGCGGTCCTGATGCTGTTCTCCTTCGCGGTGGCCGCCAACGGCCCGGCGGACCACCCCGTCGACGTCCTCACACAGACGGCACTGGCCGCGATGGGCGCGTTCATCGCCTGGGCGCTGTCGCTGGCGGCGTGGCCGCTCCAGCCGGACCGCCCGCAACGGCTCGCGGTGGCCGTCGCCCTGCGCGACCTCGCCCAGCTCCTCGAACAGGGCGGTGACGCCAAGGGGACCGCACAGCTGCGGAACCGGGCGACCGCCGGCCTCCTCCAGGCGTACCGGTCCCTGGGCCTGACTCCGCTGGCCACCACCTGCCGGGACGGGCGTCGGCGCGAGTGGTGCGTGCCCCTCGCCGATCTGGCCTGGTCCCTGCTGATCCGGTCCGTACGCCCGCAGCCGCCCGACGTCCCCACGGCACGGCACCTGCGCCGGCACGCCCGGCTCATCACCGTGCGGTACCGCCGGCTTCCGCCGCTGCCCGAGGAGGCGTTCCCGCCGCCCGGTCCGGGTGAGGAGGCCGAGGCCGCTCCCCTGAAGTACGGCGGCCAGGCGACCGGAGCCGGGGGCGGGGAGGCGTACGGCGGGCGGCCGAGCACCGGCGGGCTCGTCGTGCCCGCGCTCCGCATGACACTCGGCACCGGGTTGGCGGGCGGGGTGGCGGCCTTCCTGAGCTTCGGGCACGGCTACTGGGCCGCGCTCTCCGCGGCCGCTGTGCTGCACTCGGTCAACGTCCGGGCGACGGTGCTGCGTTCGATCCAGCGCGCCCTGGGTACGGCGGCCGGGCTGCTGATCACGATCGGCGTGCTGGCGGTACATCCGGCGCCCGTGGCCGTCATCTGCCTGATCGTGCTGTTCGAGTTCCTGATGGAGTACTTCGTCCCGCGCAACTACGGCCTGGGCGTCGTCTTCCTCACCCCGCTGGCCCTGCTGCTCAGCGACGTGGCGGCGCCCGAACCCACGAAGACGCTCGTCTACGACCGGATGGTGGGCAGCATCCTGGGGATCGTCATCGGCGTGGCCTGCGGGCTGCTGGTGGTCCATGTGCACGCGGCGGTCCGCGTGCAGCGCGCGATGTCGGGACTGGCCGAGGCCACCTGGTGCGCCGAGCACGCCCTGGCCGACAGCCCTGGACCCGACCCCGCCGTGGAAGCGCGGCTCGCCGCGGCGGTGGTGGAGCTGCGGGAGGCCGACGACGCGGCCGCCGGGGAGCTGCACTCGGTCGGCATCGAACCGGCGGAACTCGCGGCGGCGGAACAGCGCGCGTACCGGCTCCTGGACCAACTCGTGCGCCGTCGTTGCCAGTGACGCGCCGGGCCGGGCGAGGCTCACAGGGGCCGCACGACCCATACGGACGTTCTGATCTTCAGCCCGGCGTGTGAACCGGCCGCGACAGCGCTACCCGGCGCACGCATGGCGCGTTGGGGTTGCCGTGACGCCGTAGCAGTGACGGTTCTGCACTGCCTGATCACGGACTTCGCCGCTGCGTCGTCCGTCGCTTGCGCCTATCACGTACGGGGAGTTACGAAAGTGTGGACATACGTCGGCGGCTCCGGCAGCCGTTCCGCGTCCGGTGGCCGGGCGACCGACGAGCTGGTCGGCCGCGGGCCCGAGGTGGCGGAGTTGCGCCAGCTGCTGGCCGATCACCGTCTGGTGACCGTGACCGGCCCGGTCGGGGTGGGCAAGAGCCGGCTGGCCACCGCCGTCGCGGCCCTCGTCACGCAGGGCACGACACGGCGCCTGGTCCGCGTGCGCTGGCAGGGCACCGGTCCGGCCGAGCCGGGCAGCCTGGACGCCACAGTCCTGCGGGCCCTCACCGGAAGGGGAGCCCGGCAGGACCCGGACCCGACCCGCCTCACCGGCGTACGGCGCGGCCTGCGCTCCCCGCGGACCCTGCTGTTCCTGGACGACGTGGACCCCGGGCACACGGAGTGCCTGCGCCTGGTGCAGCACCTGCTGATGTCCATGCCGGCCCTGCGCGTCCTGGTGACCTCGCGGCACGTCCTGGGCCTGGGGGAGGAACGCGTCCTGCGGCTGGCCCCGTTGAGCGTGGAGGCGCCGCGGGACGACAGCGGGCCGGCGCCCGCCGTGGAGCTGCTGCTGGCCCGGGCGCGTGCGGTGGCGGGCGTGTCCGGCGACGGCGAACCGGAGGCGGCGGCCGAGGTGTGCCGGTTGCTGGAGGGCGTACCGCTGGCGATCGAGCTGGCCGCCGCGCAGACGGCCCGCCACTCGATGGGCGAACTCGCGGAGCTGCTCGAACGCCATCAGTGCTGGCTGTCGAGCCCGCACCCGCCCGTACGGCGCCACCGCTCGCTCCGGGAGGCGGTCGGCGCCGGTTATGTGCTGTGCGAGCTGGGGCTGCGCACGGTGTGGGGCCGCGCCAGCATCTTCGAGGACACCTTCGCCGAGACGACGGCGACCTATCTGTGCGCGGGCGGCGGCGTGAAGCCGCAGCGGGTCCCGGCCTATCTGGCCCAGTTGGCGGCCGTCGGGGTGCTGGCGGCGGTGAACGACCCGGGCGGGGTACGCCAGCCCCGGTACCGGATGACGCGCGCCGCCCGGGAGTTCGGGGCCGAACGGCTGAAGGAGGCGGGCGAGTTCCCGGTGGCGGCCGAGCGGCGGGTGACGCACTGCCGCGGGGTCGCCGCCGTCGCCGAGAACCTGTGGAGCACCGGAAACCAGCGGCAGGCCGTCCAGATCGTCCAGGACGAGCTGGCCGACCTCACGGCGATGGTCCGCTACGCCCTGGTCCAGACCGATCACGCCGAGGCCGCCCTGGAGACCGTGGTCAACCTGTGGTTCTGGTGGGCGGTGTACGGCCGGGCCGAGGAGGGTCGCGAGCATCTGACGCGGCTGCTGCCGCTGTGCGAGAGCGACGGCCCGGCGACGGTCCGGGCCCTGTGGCTGACGGCCTGGCTGACCGCCGCCGCCGATCCGCAGACGGCCCGCACCCTGCTGGGGCGCGCCTGGCCGGCCGCCATCTCGGCCGGTGACGACGCCGCCGTGGGCCGGATCGCCCATGTGGAGGGCCTGCTGGCGCTGCGGCAGAACGATCCCGAGAGCGCCGCCGAGCACTTCGAGGAGGCCGCCGAGCTCATCCCTCCAGGGGCCCCCGGCGGCCCGTCACCGTCCGTCAGCCGGGCCGCCCTCGCGGTCGTTCAGGCCGCCTCCGCCCCGACGTCCGCCCGCCGCAACGCCCATCGCGCGCTGGCCGCCGACCCCGAGGTCCGCGACGATCTCTGGGCCACCCTCCTCGCCCGGCACGCCCTGGCCCTGGCCGACTACCGGCACGGTCACCCCGCCCGCGCCTGGCACCGGGCCCACCGCGCCCTGGACGCCCTGGACCCCCATCTCCCGACGCCCCACGGCACGGCGGCCCTGCGTCAGCTCCTCACCGACATCGGATCCGGCGCGCCCGCCTGGCTCCGCCCTTCCTCGGTGCCGCTCCCCCGCACCCCCGAGCCGTCGCCGACGGCCGCGGTGAGCCGGGCGTCGCGTTCTTCTCGCTGAGGGGAGAGCGGGTCACGGCCACCGCGGCTCCGTGAGCCCCGCCGCATCGAGGTGGTGGCGGGTGTGCAGCAGCCGTTTCCCGCCGCGCACCACGTGCACGACACCGGCCCGCCAGTCGGCGCGCGCCGCCCGCAGCCGGTCCTCGAGGACATGCAGGCGGCGGGACTTGGCGAACCACTCCCGCCGGGAGCGGTAGCCGCCCGGCGTCCGCTTGCCGCCCTTCTCGCCGAGCGGCAGGGACAGCCGGTGCTCGATCGTGCGAACCCCCGCCTCCAGCCCCTGCATGTGCGCGAGCTGGGCACGCCGGGCCAGAGCCCACTGATCGTGCGTGGCCTTCGTGATCGAACCCGCCCACCGCGACGACGACTCCCCGGTAAGCACACGCTTGCGCTCCGCCCACGCATCGCTGTCGTGGTCCGGCCCAGCCGCACAGCGGGTCTTCAGATCGCGGGAGGCGAGCGCCCCGAGATGGTCGCCGACCAGCCGCAGCACCTCCTCGTCCCCCGCGCTCAGGTGCTTGAGCCGGTCACGGACCGCGACACCGGAAGGGCCGGGCACCACGAACGGCGCCGCCAGCTCCCGCAGCCCGCCCACCGGCACCCACCCTCCCCACCCCGGCCCGAAGACACCCCTCACCACACCCAACGACCAGCACCCGAAAACGTCACTCATTCGACACAAGAACTTCCGTTCCCGCGCGGGAGCGCCCACCGCGACCCAGGCGCTCACTCATGCACGCCAACACACGCTTGCGTGCACTGAAGCGCCAGCAGTTCACAACCCCTGCTGAAAGGGCGTCTCACCCGGCGACGATGCCGGTGACCAGGTTGATGGTGGTCGCCAGGATGCTCGCGCCGAAGATGTAGGACAGCAGGCAGTGGCGCAGGACGACGGAGCGGATCGTCGTGCTGGAGACCGAGGTGTCGGAGACCTGATAGGTCATGCCGAGGTTGTAGCTGAAGTAGAAGAAGTCCCGGTACGCGGGCGGGATGTCGGAGTTGAAGTCGATCCCGGGCTTGGGCAGCGCGTAGTACAGGTAGGCGTAGCGGGTGGTGTACATCAGCTGGAGGGCGGCCCACGCCATGAACACACCGAGCAGCGCGACCGCCGCGGCGGCGTGGGCGTGGCCGCTTCGGCCGAGCAGCAGCATGACGACGATGCCGACCAGCCCGCACACGGCCGCGGCGATGACGATGAGTTCGTCGGTGAGGGGGCGGAAGTCCTCGCGCCGGGCGTTGTGATGGGTGGCGTGGGCGTCCATGGGCCACAACGAGATCCAGCCGGCGATGACGAACGCCGTCTCGGCGGCGGCGATCCCGGCGAGGACTCCGAGCGACGGGGCCACCAGTTCGCCCACGATCACGCCGACCACCGCACCGACGACGACCGCACCTGCGAGCCGGGGTGCCGCGGAATGCGGCAGCAGCCTGGTGTTCATGACGCATAACACTAGCTGACACGCCGCAAAAGGGACTTCTGAGTTACGCGATGTGGGGCGGGGCGCTGCGGCGCAGCAGAGATGCCCCGGGGAGCGATGTGCATGTGCGGCCACCCATGACAGCTCCGCGGCGGCCGGTGCCGTCCGCCTCGCCTTCTCCCTGACCTTGCCGAGACGGACGTACCGGGCCGGGAGCCGTCATGGGCGCCGCGTCCTTCAGCCGGCGGCCGGACCGTCCTCGTTCTCGGTCTCCCAGCGCTCGGCCAGCGCCGCCACCTTGCGGCTGGCCTCGGCGACCGCCGCCTCGCCGCCACCGGCCTGGGCGGCGGCGTAACCGACCAGGAACGAGGTCAGCGGGGCGGCGGGGCGTGCCACGTTGTGCGCGACCACCTTGGTCATGTCGAGCAGCTCGGCGACGTCCACGTCCAGGTCGATGCCCAGCTCGTCCTTGGCTGCGGCGATCCACTTCTTCACTCGGTCCACCTCTTGGTCTCGTGTGTCGCACGGACGGCGATCACCGCCCGCTTCTTATTACCGCAGCTTCTCACCGCATGGTCATCCGCCGATGGCGGACATGGGGCGGTCGGGTTGGCGGAAGTCGGTGGTGTTGATGGTGTGGCCGGGGCCTTTGCCGCTCACGCTGGTGCGCCAGGCGGTTTCGATGCGGGTGTCGTCGGCGCCGGAGCGCAGGAGGGTGCGCAGGTCGGTTTCGGTGGTGGCGAAGAGGCAGTTGCGGAGTTGTCCGTCGGCGGTGAGGCGGACGCGGTCGCAGTTGCCGCAGAAGGGGCGGGTGACGCTGGCGATGACGCCGACGGTGGTGTCGGTGCCGTCGAGGTGCCATTCCTCGGCCGGGGCGTTGTTGTCGCGGGCGGCGGGGGTGAGGGTCCAGCGGGTGGCGAGGCGGTCGAGGATCTCGGCTGCGGTGATCATGCGGTCGCGGTCCCAGGCGCCCTGGGCGTCCAGGGGCATGGACTCGATGAAGCGCATGCGGTAGCCGTGGTCGACGGCGAAGGCGGTCAGGTCGGTGATCTCGTCGTCGTTGACCCCGCGGACCGGGACGGCGTTGATCTTCACCGGGTTCAGTCCGGCGGCGCGGGCGGCCTTGAGGCCGTCGAGGACGTCGGGGAGGCGGTCGCGGCGGGTGATGTCCTTGAACCGGTCCGCGCGCAGCGTGTCGAGGCTGACGTTCACCCGGTCCAGGCCCGCTGTCTTCAGGGCGGTGGCGGTGCGGGCGAGGCCGATCCCGTTCGTCGTGAGCGACAGGTGCGGGGCGGGGGTGAGGGAGGAGAGGCGGGCGATCAGGTCGGGCAGGCCCCGGCGCAGGAGGGGTTCGCCGCCGGTCAGCCGCAGCGAGGTGATGCCGAGCCGTTCGACCGCGATGCGGGCGAGGCGGACCACCTCGTCGTCGGTGAGGACCTCCGCCCGCGGCAGCCAGTTCAGACCCTCGGCCGGCATGCAGTACGTGCACCGCAGATTGCACCGGTCCGTCAACGACACCCGCAGATCCGTATGGACCCGCCCGAAACGGTCCGTCAACGGCACCGGCGACACAGACGACCGCACCACAGAACCACGAGGACGGTCAGATCGGGGTGATGGCACAGGCTTGCCTTCTTCGTGTCTGCTCGGACTTCGTGTCTGCTATGTTTACGCGGAATTTATGTCCGACATTACCGCCTTCCCGGCGGCGACTCAATTCGCACTCGATCTCCATCTTCGGCAAATCCGGCGAGGGAGTCAAAGAGGAATTCCCGATGAGGCAATAAACGAGCCTTATCGTGGTCGGACGGGTCGCCAGAAGACGCGCCGCCATGCGAAGGTTACCTGAACACGCACAGCACACAGGCCGCTGAGCTGCACAGACGCACCCAGGAGCGGCCCGGGAGCCGGTCGGCCCATGACGCTCGAAGCGCAGGATAGGCGCGGTCAATCATCCCATCGAGCCCGCCTCTTTGACTTTCCTCAACCGATGAGCGGAGACTTTCTTCGACGGATGAACGGAAAGTGATCTGGCGGCTGGAATTCGACTTCCGGAGCCGAGTGCGACTCGCTGACGCAGGCCGCACTCGCATCGGAGAGCCGACGCCTCGTTGCGAAGAAATACGGCCCGGGAGTCGATATCGCCCGTTATGGGAGTCTCCGGAGCCGCACGCAGCGTGCCGACCGGGAACGCCTGCCGCGACAGCGGCCGGCGCCGCCCGGGCTCCGGCGGAGACCGCCGCCGTCGCGGACACGAGGTCTCCTCTCCCGCAGGGGCATTCCGACGTCCGCCGCCAGCAGGATGCGCCATGTGCGCGGACGCAGCAGAAAGGGATTGAGCAGACGATGTCCAAGATTGATGAGGATCCGATCGACCACCTGTCGGTGACCCCGCCCAAGGACTGGGCGACCGGTGTCCCGGCGGTGACGCACGCCCTTGAGTACTCCCTCTCCCAGACGTCCCCGCGGCGCACCATGCTGACGCTGCTGAACATCAACCAGATCGACGGCATCGACTGCCCCGGCTGCGCCTGGCCCGAGGACAAGAAGCGGCACTTCAACGAGTACTGCGAGAACGGCGCCAAGCACATCAACGACGAGGCCACCTCTCGTCGTATCACCCGTGACTTCTTCAAGAAGTACTCGATCGCCGAGCTGGACACGAAGTCGGACTACTGGCTGAACCAGCAGGGCCGTCTCACCGAGCCGATGATCAAGCGGCCCGGCGCCACCCACTACGCCCCGGTCAGCTGGGACGAGGCCCTCGACCTGCTGGCCGGCGAGCTGCGTGCGCTGGCTTCCCCGGACGAGGCGATGTTCTACGTCTCGGGCCGTCTGAACAACGAGGCCGCGTTCCTCCTCCAGCTGTTCTCCCGCGCGTTCGGCACCAACAACCTGCCGGACTGCTCCAACATGTGCCACGAGTCCACGGGTTGGGGTCTGGGCGGCGCCCTGGGCATCGGCAAGGGCAGCGTCTCGCTGGACGACATCCACAACTCCGACCTGGTCTTCCTGGTCGGCCAGAACCCGGGCACCAACCACCCGCGTATGCTCGCCGCGCTGGAGGAGACCAAGCGCAACGGCGGCGAGATCGTGGCGGTCAACACGCTGCCCGAGGCCGGTCTGATGCGGTTCAAGCACCCGCAGAAGGCCCGCGGTGTCATCGGCAACGGTACGCAGCTCGCCGACCAGTTCGTCCACATCCGCGCCGGCGGCGACATGGCCCTGTTCCAGGGTCTGAACAAGCTGCTCCTCGAGGCCGAGGACAACGCGCCGGGCACCGTGCTCGACTACAAGTGGATCAACAAGAACTCCCGCGGTTTCACGGAGTTCGCCGAGGCCGTCCGCAAGATCTCCTGGGACGACATCCTCATGGCGACGGGTATGACCCTCGCCGAGATCAAGGAGGTCCACCAGCGGGTCCTGAAGAGCAAGAGCGCGATCGTCTGCTGGGCGATGGGCATCACCCAGCAGAAGCACGGCGTCGCCTCCATCCGTGAGATCTGCAACTTCCTGATGCTGCGCGGCAACATCGGCAAGCCGGGCGCGGGCGTCTGCCCCGTCCGCGGCCACTCCAACGTCCAGGGCGACCGCACCATGGGTGTGTGGGAGCAGATGTCGGACGAGTTCCTCGACGCGCTGGGCAAGGAGTTCAAGTTCAACCCGCCGCGCCACCACGGTTACGACGCCGTGCAGGGCATCAAGGCGATGTACGAGGGCAAGGCCAAGATCTTCCTCGGCGTGGCCGGCAACTTCGTCCGGGCGACCCCGGACAGCGACTACACCGAGCAGGCGATGCGCAACTGCCGCCTGACCGCGTTCGTCTCGACCAAGCTGAACCGCTCGCACACGGTCTGCGGTGAGTACGCGCTGATCCTGCCGACCCTGGGCCGCAGCGACCGCGACATCCAGAACGGCATCGAGCAGTGGATCACGGTCGAGGACTCGATGAGTGACGTCCACCGCTCGCACGGCAAGCTGCCCCCGGCCTCCAAGCACCTGCTGAGCGAGGTCGAGATCATCGCGCGCCTCGCCCGCAAGACCCTCGGCAAGAAGTCGCGCATCGCGTGGGAGGAGATGGGGGCGGACAACGACAAGATCCGCGACCACATCTCCCGTGTCGTCCCGGGCTTCGAGAACTTCAACGAGCGCGTCCGCAAGCCCGGTGGCTTCAACCTGGGCAGCCCGGTGAACAACGACGTGTTCCCGACCCCCAGCGGCAAGGCCGAGTTCTGGGCCAGCCAGTTCGAGATGCCGATCGTGCCCAAGGGCCACCTGCTGCTGCAGACCCTGCGCTCGCACGACCAGTGGAACACCATCTGGTACGCCCCCAACGACCGTTACCGCGGCATCCACAACGCCCGCCGCGTCGTGATGGTCAACCCGGAGGACCTGGCCGAGTTCGGCATCGCCGACGGCCAGCAGGTGGACCTCGTGAGCGTCTGGCACGACGGTGAGCGCCGCGCCGAGGACTTCACGGTCGTCTCGTACCCCGCCAGTCGTGGCTCGGCCGCCGCCTACTACCCGGAGACCAACGTCCTGGTCCCGCTGGACAGCGTCGCCGACATCAGCAACTGCCCGACCAGCAAGGGCGTCGTCATCCGCCTGGAGCCGCGCAGGTAACACCCCGCACAGCCCCCGCCCCCGCCCCCCGCATCGCACGATGCGGGGGACAGGGGGCTACTCCGCACCTTCTTGCGGCGATTTATGGGGGTTTGAACACCCTCGTACCTACGGGCGCGGTGAACCGCCCCTCCCCCAGACGACGAGGCGCGCGACATCTCGCAGCGCCCCTCTGGACGACCAACCGAACAGAAAGGTCCGCTCGGGCATGCCCGCATCCCGCTCCCCGCGCAGTTGGCTTCCGGCGGCAGCCGCGGTGTCAGCTGCCGCGTGGGGCGCCAATCAGTTCACCCCGCTGGCCGTGATCTACCGGATGCAGGCGCACTGGGCCGCCCTCCCGGTCGCCGGCATGTTCACGGCCTATCTGTTCGGGCTCGTCCCCGGACTGCTGCTCGGCGGCCCCGCGTCGGTGCGCTACGGCAGACGGCGTGTGGTGCGCGCGGCCCTGATCCTGACCGCCGTCGCCAGCCTGGTCCTGGCGGCGGCGGTGGCGTCCCAGCACATCGTGTACGTCAGCCGGCTGGCCACGGGCGTGGCCGCGGGCCTGGTGTTCACCGCGGGCGGCGCCTGGGTACGCGAGCTGTCCGCCACACCGAAGCGCCCGCAGGCCGGCGCCCGGCGCGTCCTGTACGCCACCGGCGGCGGTTTCTCGGCGGGCGCGCTGGTCACCGGCGCCCTCGCCGAGTGGTTCCCGCACCCCATGGAACTGCCGGGCCTCGTCCATGCCGGACTGTCCCTCATCGTCCTGCTCGCGACCGGGTTCGTACCGGACACCGAACCCCCCGCCCAGCCCGTGCCGTCGCCCTTCCGCGCGCTGGCCCAGCGCAGGGCGGCCGTCCGGCACCCCCGCTTCCTGCGAGTGGTCCTGCCCGCCAGCCCGGCGGTCTTCGGCGCCGCCACCGTGGCCTACGTCGTCCTGCCCCCGCTGGTCTCCAACCGGGTCCCCGGCTACGCGCCGCTGTTCAGCGGCCTGATGGCGGCACTGACGCTCACAACGGGCATCGTCGTCCAGCCGCTCGGACGCCGGCTCGACGACGCCGGGAGCGCGCGCGGCACCGTCACGGCCCTGTCCACCGTCATCGCCGGCCTGCTGATCAGCGCCTTCGCCGCGCACTGGAACTCCGCGCGCCTGGCGATCGCCGCCGCGGTGGTCCTCGGCGCGGGCTACGGCCTGACCCTGGTCTCCGGCATGAAGGAGATCGAACGCCTGGCGCCCGCGCCGGGCTGGCCGTCGGCGTCGTCGCTCTACCAGAGCACGACGTCCAGCGGCTTCCTCACCCCGCTGCTGCTCGCGGTCACCGCGGCCGCGGCTCCGTATCCGGCACTGCTGGTCGCCCTGGCCGCCGTGGCACTGCTGTGCCTCACGATCGCGGCCCGGCACAGCCGCCGGAACCTGCCCGTGCTCCGCCCGAAGGCCGAGCTCGTGCGGACCGGTGCCGCCAGACCGGCGGTGGTCGGCGTACCCACGAGCGATCCCGAGCCGGGGCCGGGTGAGGCCCACGAACCCGCAGAGACCGCAGAGACCTCCTCTGCTCGGAACACCTCTGCGCAGAACAACGACACGAGGAGTGAATGATGGGGCGAGTGACAGCGCGGCGACGCGTGCTGCGGGTACGGGGAGAGGCGCAGTCGCATCGCCCTGACACGCTGGCCGCCGAGGAGCCGATGGAGATCCGGGTGGGTGGCCGTCCGCTGACGGTGACCATGCGCACCCCGGGTGACGATTTCGATCTCGCGGCCGGGTTCCTGGTCAGCGAGGGTGTCCTGCACAAGGCGGACGAGGTCGCCGGGATCCGTTACTGCGCCGGCGCCACGGCCGACGGCAGCAACACCTTCAACGTCGTGGACGTCGCTCTCGCTCCCGGAGTCGAGGCACCCGACGCCTCGCTGGAGCGCAACTTCTACACGACCTCGTCCTGCGGCCTGTGCGGCAAGGCCAGCCTCGACGCCGTACGTACCGTGGCCGCCTGGAGCGTGGCGGAGGACCCGCTGCACGTCGACACCGACACCCTCACCGCACTCCCCGACCGGCTCCGCGCCGCCCAGCGCGTCTTCGACAGCACCGGTGGTCTGCACGCCGCCGGCCTGTTCACCACCAGCGGCGAACTCGTCGTGCTCCGGGAGGACGTCGGCCGGCACAACGCCGTCGACAAGGTGATCGGCCACGCCCTGCGCGAGGGCATGCTCCCGCTGCGCAACCACATCCTCATGGTCAGCGGACGCGCCTCCTTCGAGCTCGTGCAGAAGGCGGTCATGGCCGGCATCCCCGTCCTCGCAGCCGTCTCCGCGCCCTCCTCCCTCGCCGCCGACCTCGCCGCCGAGAGCGGACTCACCCTCATCGGCTTCCTCCGCGGCACCTCCATGAACGTCTACACCGGCGCCGAACGCCTCCAGCGACCCACCGGAGAGCTGATCGGGTGACCGCCGCTCCCGGCCTCCGTCCGGAGTATCCGTAGCGACGCGCCCGGCGCTGTCCGTCCCACTCGAATCCCGCGGCCAGGCCAGGAAGGAGGGCCGTTCCCCGTGCACCGCCCTCCGCCGGCCGGCTCCTTTTCGGAGCCCCGCAGCGCCCGCCGTTCCGATGTATCCGCCTTCTTCTGGAGTCGACAGGGTTACCGCCCAGGGATAGCTTTTGTCCCAAATGCGGCGAATCCGAGTGAGAGAAGGGCGCAGTGGAACTAGCAATCGCTCACGAGACCATCGCCCGATGGCAGTTCGGTGCCACCACCGTCTACCACTTCCTCTTCGTCCCGCTCAGCATTGGTCTCGGTGCCCTCGTAGCCGGGCTGGAGACGGCCTGGGTGCGGACCGGCAAGGAGAAGTACTTCCACGCCACCAAGTTCTGGGGCAAGCTGCTCCTGATCAACATCGCGATGGGCGTCGTCACGGGCCTCTTCCAGGAGTTCCAGTTCGGCATGAACTGGTCGAACTACTCCAGCTTCGTCGGTGACGTCTTCGGAGCCCCGCTGGCCATGGAGGCGCTGATCGCCTTCATGTTCGAGTCCGTGTTCATCGGACTGTGGATCTTCGGCTGGCACCGGCTTCCCAAGAAGGTGCACCTCGCGACCATCTGGATCGTCACGATCGGCAGCTTCCTGTCCGCCTACTTCATCCTGGCGGCCAACTCGTTCATGCAGCACCCGGTCGGCTACAAGATCAACCCGGCCACCGGCCGGGCCCAACTGACCGACATCTGGGCGGTGCTGTTCCAGAACACCACCCTGGTGGTCGTCTTCCACACCCTGGCGGCGTCCTTCATCACCGGCGCCGCCTTCATGATGGGCATCGCGGCGTACCACCTGTGGAAGGCCAAGAAGGGCAAGGAGACCAACCGCAAGAAGATCGGCGCCATGCGCGCCTCCCTGAAGCTCGCCCTGATCACCGCGGTGATCGCCGGCATCCTCACCGCGCTCAGCGGTGACCGTCTGGCCAAGGTCATGTTCCAGCAGCAGCCGATGAAGATGGCCGCGGCCGAGGCCCTGTGGGACACCCAGGCCCCCGCGCCCTTCTCGATCTTCTCGGTCGGCAACGTCAACAAGGGCCGCAACGACATCGCCCTCGAGGTCCCCGGAGCCCTGTCCTTCCTCGCCAAGAGCGACTTCTCCTCCCCGGTCCCCGGCATCAACAACCGGGCCGACGAGCAGGCGCGTCAGTTCGGCGGCACCCGGGCGGACTACCTCCCCAACATCTTCATGACGTACTGGGGCTTCCGCCTCATGATCTTCTTCGGGATGACGAGCTTCGGCATCGGGCTGCTCGGGCTCTATCTCACCCGGAGGAAATTCTGGGTGGATCCGGCCTACCGCACGGGTGAGGACGAGCCGCCGAACCTGATGATCACCAACCGCATCAGGACGAACCCCTTCTTCACCAAGTGGTCCTGGCGCATCGCCATCCTCACCATGGGCTTCCCCCTCCTGGCGAACAGCTTCGGCTGGATCTTCACCGAGATGGGCCGTCAGCCCTGGGTGGTCTACCACCTCCAGAAGACCGCCTTCGGCGCCTCCCCGAGCGTCAGCACGGGCGAGCAGATCACCTCACTCGTCGCACTGAGCGTGGTGTACGCGATCCTCGCCGTGGTCGAAGTGGGGCTCCTGGTCAAGTACTCCAAACCCGGTCCGGACGTCGACGAGAGGCCGCCCTCCAAGGACCCCACGATGCGCTTCAACCCGGAAGACCAGGACAAGCCACTCGCCTTCGCCTACTGAGGACGGAACGCCATGTTTCACTTCTACGATCTGTGGTTCATCCTGCTCGCCTTCCTCTGGGTGGGGTACTTCTTCCTCGAGGGCTTCGACTTCGGCGTCGGCGTCCTGACCCGGCTGATGGCGCGCAACGACACGGAACGGCGCGTCCTCATCAACACGATCGCCCCGGTCTGGGACGGCAACGAGGTCTGGGTGGTCGCGGCCGCCGGTGCGACCTTCGCGGCCTTCCCCCAGTGGTACGCGACGATGTTCAGCAGCTTCTACATCCCGTTGCTGATCATCATCGTGTGCCTGATCGCCCGCGGCGTCTCGTTCGAGTACCGGGGCAAGCGGCCGGGCCGTCGCTGGCAGCGCAACTGGGAGCAGGTCACGTTCTGGACCTCGGTGATCACCCCCTTCATGTGGGGCCTGATCTTCGCCGGCATGGTCCAGGGCATCCCGATCAACGCCCGGGGGAACTACGTCGGCAGCATCGGCGGCCTGTTCAACGGCTACTCGATCCTCGGCGGCTTCACGCTGCTCGCGCTGTTCGTCCTGCACGGCGCGGTCTTCACGGCGCTGAAGACGGCGGACGAGATGCGGGCACGCGCCCGCAAGTTCGTGCCCGCGCTGGGAGCGGTGGCACTGCTGCTGTCGCTGGCCTTCCTGATCTGGACCCAGGTCAACTCCGGCGACGGCGCGAGCCTCGGTGTGATGATCGTCGCTTTCGTGGCGCTGCCCATCGCACTGTTCTTCAACCAACTGGGCCGAGAGGGCTGGGCGTTCGCCTTCTCGGGCCTGACGATCATGGCGGCGACCGCGATGCTCTTCCTGGCGCTGTTCCCGGACGTCATCCCCTCGACGCTCAACCCGGCCTGGTCGCTGACCGTCAGCAACGCCTCGTCCGGGTCCTACACTCTTCTGGTAATGACCATCGTGGCGGCGATCTTCTCGCCGCTGATCCTGCTCTACCAGAGCTGGACGTACTGGGTCTTCAGCAGGCGTCTCTCCGTTCACCACATTCCGGCGGCACACTGAATCATGCGACCTGTCGATCCCCGGCTGCTGGCCTACGCCCGCACCACCCGCGTCTTCCTCGTGGGCTCCGTGATACTCGGCGGCCTCAACGCCGCTCTCCTCGTGGCCCAGGCGAGTCTCATCGCCGAGATCGTGGTGCGAGCGTTCCAGCAGCACTCGTACGACCTGACCGGGCCCTTGCTGGGCCTGGTCGCCGTTGCCGCCGGGCGCGCGCTCGTGGCGTGGTTGACCGAACTCACGGCCCATCGGTCGGTGGCCCGCGTGAAGTCCACCCTGCGAGGGCGGCTGCTGGAGCACGCCACCGCGCTCGGCCCGTCCTATCTGGCGGGCCGGCGCACCGGTGAGCTGGCCACACTGGCCACCCGGGGAATCGACGCGCTGGACGACTACTTCTCGCGTTACCTGCCCCAGCTCGCCCTCGCGGTCGTCGTACCCGTGGTCGTGCTGGCCCGGATCCTCGGGGCCGACTGGGAGTCGGCGGCGATCATCGCGGTGACGCTGCCGCTGATCCCGATCTTCATGATCCTGATCGGCCTGGCGACGCAGGCCAAGATGGACAAGCAGTGGGCGGGGCTCTCCCGTCTCTCGCACCACTTCCTCGACGTGGTGGCCGGCCTGCCGACCCTGAAGATCTTCAACCGGGCCAAGGCGCAGGCCCGGTCGATCAACGGCATCACCAACGACTTCCGCAAGTCGACGATGCAGACCCTGCGGATCGCCTTCGTCTCCTCGTTCACGCTGGAGCTGCTCTCCACGCTGTCGGTGGCGCTGGTCGCGGTGGGTATCGGCTTCCGGCTGGTCAGCGGATCGCTGGATCTGGAGACCGGCCTGCTGGTGCTGGTCCTCGCCCCCGAGGTCTATCTGCCCATCCGCCAGGTCGGCGCGCTGTACCACTCGAGCGTGGAGGGCCTGACCGCGGCCGGCGAGATCTTCGAGGTCCTGGAGACCCCGCGGCCGAAGACCGGTTCCGCCCCGGCCCCGGCCCTGGCCGACGCCGAGATCACGCTGTCGGGCGTACGCGTCGAGTACCCGGGCCGCTCGGCCGCCGCCCTCGACGACGTCTCCCTGACCGTCGCGCCCGGCGAGACGGTCGCCCTGACCGGCCCCAGCGGCGCGGGCAAGTCCACGCTGCTCTCCGTCCTGCTCGGCTTCGTACGGCCCTGTGCCGGTACGGTGCGGGTCGGCGGGCGCGAGCTGGACTCCCTCGACCCGGACAGCTGGCGCGGCCAGATCGCCTGGGTGCCGCAGCATCCGCACCTGTTCGCGGGCACGGTCGCCGAGAACGTCCGGCTCGCCCGGCCGGACGCCACCGACGCCGAGGTCCGCGCCGCGCTGGAAACGGCCCACGCGCTCGACTTCGCCGAGCCGGAGATGGTGCTCGGCGAGGGCGGCGCCGGTCTGTCCGCCGGGCAGCGTCAGCGCATCGCGCTGGCCCGCGCGGTGCTCGCGGACCGGCCGCTGGTGCTCCTGGACGAGCCGACCGCCAACCTCGACGGCGACAGCGAGGCCGCGGTGGTCGAGGCCGTCCGCCATCTCGCCGTCGGCCGCACCGTCCTGCTCGTTGCCCACCGCCCGGCGCTGCTCTCCATCGCGGACCGGCGCGTCCACCTGACCCTCCCCGAGACGGAGACCGAGCCGGTCACGCCGGACCCCCTGCGCGCCGTACGTACCGCCGTCGTGGACCCGGTGGCCCCCGCCAGCAGCCCCGAGCGGCCGGCGATCCCCTCCCCCGACGAACCCGCCGGGAGCACCGAGGACGCCTCCGCCGGTGAGGGCGGCAAGCGCTCCCGACTGTCGCTGCGCGCCGCTTGGGAGCCCCGCAAGGACGACAGCCGGCCACGCCTCGGCCTCGCCACCCTCCTCGGTTCGCTCGCGCTCGGCTGTGCCGTCGCGCTGCTGTCGACCTCCGGCTGGCTGATCTCGCGCGCCTCCGAGATGCCGCCGATCCTCTATCTGATGGTCGCGGTGACCTCGGTCCGCGCGTTCGGCATCGGGCGCAGCGTCTTCCGGTACGCGGAGCGGCTGGTGTCGCACGACGCGGTGCTCAAGGCCCTCGGCGGCGTACGCACCGCCGTGTACCGCCGTCTGGAGAAGCTCGCCCCGGCCGCGCTGCCGGGCTACCGCCGCGGCGATCTGCTGGCGCGCCTGGTCTCCGACGTCGACTCGGTCCAGGACCACTACCTGCGCTGGCGGCTGCCGGCCACGGTGGCCGCGATCGTCTCGCTCGGGGCTTCCGTCGCGGTGGCGTTCCTGCTGCCGTCGGCCGGCGCGGTGCTCGCCGTGGGGCTGGTGCTGGCCGGCGCTGTCGTACCGGCGCTCGCGATCCGCTTCTCCGGCCGGGCCGAGCGGCAGCAGTCCCCCGCCCGCGGCCGGCTGGCGACCTCGGTCGTCGACACCTTCACCGGCACCGCCGAGCTGACCGTCGCCGGTGCCCTGCCGGCCCGGCTGGCCGCGGTCCGCAGCGCCGACCGGCGTCTGACCGACCTCGCCGCCCGCTCGGCGACGACCACCGCGCTCGCCGCCGGTCTGATCGCCCTGATCACCGGGCTGACGGTCACCGTCAGCGCCGCCCTGGGCGTCGACGGCGTGGCCGCGGGCGTACTGCCGGGCGTGTGCCTGGCGGTGGTGGTGCTCACGCCGCTCGCCGCGTTCGAGGCGGTCGCCGGTATGCCGGTGGCCGTGCAGTTCCGCGAGCGTGCCCGTGCCGCGCGCGCCCGTCTGGACGAGGTGCTCTCGGCTCCCGAGCCGGTCGCCGAGCCCGCCGATCCGCGGCCGCTGCCGGCGGACCCGGACCCGCTGGCCGTCCGCGGCCTCACCGCCCGCTGGCCCGGCGCCGCGCGTGACGCGATCCAGGGCATCGACCTGGACCTGGCCTCCGGGCGCCGGATCGCCGTGGTGGGCCCGTCCGGTTCGGGCAAGACGACGCTCGCGCAGGTGCTGCTGCGGTTCCTGGACCAGACCTCGGGTTCGGTGACCCTCGGCAGCGGTGAGCAGGCCGTCGACACCCGCGAGATCGCCTCGGACGACGTCCGCCGGGTGATCGGGCTGTGCGCCCAGGACGCCCACGTCTTCGACAGCTCGCTGCGGGAGAACCTGCGGCTGGCCGCCCCCGAGGCCGACGACGCCGAGCTGCGGGCCGCGCTCGCCAAGGCGCGCCTGCTGGACTGGGTCGACAGCCTGCCCGCCGGTCTCGACACGATGGTCGGCGAGCACGGCGCCCGCCTCTCCGGCGGCCAGCGGCAGCGGCTGGCGCTGGCCCGGGCCCTGCTCGCGGACTTCCCGGTGCTGATCCTGGACGAGCCGGCCGAGCACCTGGACCTGCCCACCGCGGACGCCCTCACCGCCGACCTGCTCGCCGCGACCGAGGGCCGTACGACGCTGCTGATCACTCACCGGCTGGCCGGCCTGGACGACACCACCGTCGACGAGGTCCTGGTCCTCGACGACGGCCGGATCGCCGAACGCGGCCGCTGGGCGGAGCTGGTCGGCCGCGAGGACGGTCGGCTCCGCGCCCTGTGGGAGCGCGAGCAGCAGACGGACGATCTGGCCGCCGCGGCCTGACGCCGACGTACGAAAGCGGGCCCCGCAGGCATCCTCAGGGATACGTGCGGGGCCCGCCGCGTTGCGGCGTGATGGGTGGCGGACCGAGCCGCAATTCCCGCGTCGGGAGCTCCGAATAGCCGCGGCGAGAGTCGACTCGCCAATTCAAACAGGCATCAAAAATTTGCCTCGCAAAAAAGAGTCACACAGGCCACTAAAGCTGGAATGTGCGCCCGGAATTCGGAGAGTCGCGGGAATCGGAAAGCCGAAGTCCCCACCGGGCCCCTCGCTCCGCGACCGCCACGCGTCGGAGACAGGTGATATACACCCTGTATGTCCTGTTCGCGCCCTCCCGATCCCCCCACGACCAGGAGTGGTTGGCGGCGCGTGCCGGGCAGGCTGGCGAAGCTGCTGTCACCGCGCGGCACGTTCGCCCTGAACCGGGTGGACGGGGCGCTGGCCTTCGCCCTGCGGGCCGCGCTCGCCATGGCGGTGCTGGCCGTTCCCCTGGTGCTGGCCGGGCAGACCCAGCTCGCCGTCCACGCCATGCTGGGCTCCTTCACCACGACGTTCGGGCGCAACCTGCCCTACGCCCACCGGTCCCGGGTCCTCGCCACCGCCGGGCTGGCCATGACGGCGTGCGTGGCCGGCGGTTCGGCCCTGTCCGCCTGGGCGCACCCGGAGGAAAGCGGTACGGGGGCCGCCGCGGTGGTGGTGGCGACGGCGCTGATTGCGGGGCTCGCGAAGTTCTTCTGCGACGCGACCCGGCTGAGCGGTCTCGGCGCCGTGCTGCTGATCTTCTCCTTCGCCGTGGCGGCCAACACGACCGCGTCCTTCTCCGACGTCCTCCCGCAGACCGGCATGGCCGCGGCGGGGGCGGCCGTGGCCTGGGCGCTGGCGGTCTCCGGCTGGCTCGTCCACCCGGACCGTCCGCAGCGCCTCGCGGTGGCCGCCGCCCTGCGCGAGCTGGCCGACCTGCTGGAGACGACGGGCGGCGCGCTGCACGTGCCGCGGTTCGCGCGGCACCGGGCGACCTCCGCCGTCCTGCAGGCGTACCGGTCGCTCGGCATCGCGCCGCCGCCGGTCGCCGGGCACGTAGACCGGGGCGGGGTGTGCGCGCGTCTGACCGATCTCGCCTGGTCGCTGCTGATCGACAGCGCGAGCAAGCCGCCGAAGCGCCCCGAGCGCCTCGCCACGCTCCTGCGCCGGCAGGCCGCGCTCCTCACCGACCGGCGGACGCGGGACACCCCGATCCTGTCCGAACTGTCGTACCCGCCCCCGGCCGTACGGGGCACGCGGCCCGAGCCGGCCGATCCCTCCGTCGTACGGGCCGCCGAACTGCTGACGGGGCAGCGGCCCGGGTATTCCGGCCATCATCTGTCCGTCCTGCTCGTTCCGGCGCTGCGGATGGTGCTCGGCACCGGTCTCGCGGGCGCGCTCGCCGAGATCCTGGGCCTCGGGCACGCGTACTGGGCGGCGATCTCGGCCGCGGCGGTCCTGCACTCGGTCAACGTGCGCACGGCGGCCGTACGGGCCTTCCAGCGCACCCTGGGCACGCTCGCCGGGCTACTGATCGCCCTCGGGGTGCTGGCCGCGGACCCGAGCCCCCTGGCGCTGGTCCTCGTGCTCGTCCTCCTGGAGTTCCTGCTGGAGTACGTCGTCGTCAGCAACTACGGCCTGGGCGTCGTGTTCGTGACGCCGCTGGCGCTGCTGCTGACCGATCTCGCCGCCCCGGAACCCGCCGGGGCGCTGATCGAGGACCGGGCGCTGAGCAGCATCCTGGGGATCGTCGTCGGTCTGCTCTGCTCGCTGCTGCTGGTGCACGACCGTGCCGCGGTCCGCGTGGAGCGGGCCATGGCCGCGTGCGACAGGGCGGCGGGGCAGGCGGAGCGGGTGCTCGACGAGCGGGTGACGGCGGCGTATCCGGAGGCCCAGATGCACCTGGCCGCGGCCGTCGTGGACCTGCGGGAGGCCGACGACGCCGCGGCGGGCGAGCTGTGGCAGGCGGAGATCGATCCCGCGGAGCTGGCCGCGGCGGAACAGCGCGCCTACCTTCTGCTGGAACGATTCGTCCGGTAGCGGTGACGTCAGTCGCGTCACCACCACCGGACGATGGTTCAGGCCTTCCCGTCCCGGCTACAGGGCGCGGGTGATCGTGGCCTTGACGTGCTTCATGATCGGCTGGTCGCTCTCCGTGCTGTAGTCGCACAGGGCGCAGAGGACGTTCATCTCGGGCATGTAGCCGAGAGCGTTGCCGCGCGGGACGTTGTACGGGATGGCGAGGAACCCGTTCAGCTGGCGGGTGCTGCCGTCCCGGGCGTGGCTGGTGATGTCGACGGGGTCGAACTCCGTGATGCCACGCTCCCGCATGTCATCCGCGTTCATGAAGACCAGCGTGCGCAGGTTCTTGATGCCGCGGTAGCGGTCGGTGTCGGTGTAGATGCTGGTGTTCCACTGGTCGTGGGACCGCATGGTGCCCAGGGCCAGCTGACCGGGGGCCGGGACCACGTCCGGCACCGGGCCGGCGGCGAACTCGGCCTTTCCGGTCGGCGTGAGGAAGATCAGCTCGCGGGCGGGCTGCTTGATGCGGAAGCCCAGCGGCAGCCGGACCCGGCGGTTGAAGTCCTCGAAGCCGTCCAGCACCCGGGACATGGTGTCGCGGATCCGGTCGTAGTCCTCGATGTACCACTCCCACGGGGTCTCGCTCTCGGGCAGGGCGGCGCGCGCCATGCCGGAGATGATCGCGCACTCGGACAGCAGGTGCGGCGAGGCGGGCTTCTTCATGCCGATGGACAGATGAACCATGCTCATCGAGTCCTCGACGGACTGGCTCTGCAGGCCGCCCTTCTGCATGTCCTTCTCGGTACGGGCGAGGCACGGCAGGATGAGCGCGTCCTTGCCGTGGACGATGTGGCTGCGGTTCAGCTTCGTGCTCACCTGGACGGTGAGATCGGCCTTGCGCAGCGCCGCGTAGCTGTGCGGGGTGTCCGGTACGGCGAGAGCGAAGTTGCCGCCCATCCCGATGAACACCTTGACGTCGCCGCGGTGCAGCGCCTTGAGGGTGCCGACGGTGTCCAGGCCGTGCTCGCGAGGCGCGTGGATCTTGCAGACCTCGTCGAGACGGTCGAGGAACTCCGGAGCCGGGTGGTGGTCGATGCCGCAGGTGCGGTTGCCCTGGACGTTGCTGTGTCCGCGCACCGGGGAGGGGCCGGCACCTTCCCGGCCCAGGTTGCCGCGCAGGAGCAGCAGGTTGACGATCTCACGGACGCTGGAGACGCCGTGCTCGTGCTGGGTGACACCCAGGCACCAGCTGACGATACTGCGGTCGGCCTCGCGGTAGATCCGCGCGGCCTTGAGGATGTCCGCGCGCGGGATGCCCGACTGGCGCTCGATCTCCTCCCAGGACGTGCTCTCGCACAGGTTCTTATACTCGTCGAAGCCACTGGTGTGGCGCTGGATGAACTCCCAGTCCACGGCCTTTGGGTCGGACTGCGCCATCTCCAGGACGGCCTTGCCGATGCCGCGAATCAGGGCCAGGTCGCCGCCGATGCGCACCTGAAGGTTCAGGGTGCTGGTCGGCGTGGACTTGAACAGCGCCATGTCCATGAAGTCGTGCGGAATGATGGCGCGGGTGGCGGCGGCCTCGACCAGCGGGTTGATGTGCACGATCTGGGCGCCGCGGTGGTAGGCCTCCACAAGGGAGGTCAGCATCCGGGGAGCGTTGGATGCCACGTTCACACCGATGATGAACAGGGCGTCCGTCGCCTCCCAGTCGACGAGGTCGACGGTTCCCTTGCCAGTGCCCAGGGACATCATCAGGGCGCGACCGCTGGCCTCGTGACACATGTTGGAGCAGTCGGGCAGGTTGTTGGTGCCCAGCTCACGAGCCATCAGCTGGTAGAGGAACGTCGCTTCGTTGCCGAGGCGGCCGGATGTGTAGTACGACGCCTGGTTCGGGTTCTCCAGGTTGCGCAGGTGGCGGCCGACCAGCTCGAAGGCGTCCTTCCAGCTGATGGGTACGTAGTGGTCCGTCTCGGCGTCGTAGACCATGGGCTCGGTCAGCCGGCCCGCGTCCTCCAGCGCGAAGTCGGTCCACTCGGAGAGCTCGGACACCGTGTGGTTGGCGAAGAACTCACGGGTGACGCGCTTGGGGGTCATTTCCCAGGCGACGTGCTTGATGCCGTTCTCGCAGATGTCGAGCTTCAGGCCCTTCATGTCATCGGGCCACGCGCATCCCGGGCAGTCGAAGCCCGTCCGCTCGTGGTTCATCCGCATGATCGCCTGCGGACCGTCCACCAGCTCGCGCTCATTGACCAGGAACTTGGTAACAGCCTTGGCCGCACCCCAGCCCGCGGCGGGGTGGTGGTAGGGATGATATTCCGGTGGTCCCGAAGGAACGGGGCCTACCCGCGGCTCCCTCTGTTCCAGATCCTCATCGAAGGCGTTCAAGTTGCTCACCCTTCCACCATTCGGGCGTGGGCCGCTACACGGCGATTTGTCCTCAGGCTATGCCTGCCGAACATTCCGCGCCAGACGACTCGCGAAATGCATGCCGCCGCATAAACCCGGCAACTACGAAGCCCTCTTCAAAGGTGAAGTCCTCTTCAAAGGTGTCGTGCGCCGCAATACGCACCACTGGACCGGCTCCGGGGCAGCGGGAAATCGCCCCGCTTGCGGAGCCGTTGGTATCGCGTTTGAGTATTGAGTATCCCCCCGTCACCAGGAGATGTCATGTCGATGTCGTTTGGATCCGCTTTCGGATCGTCGGATCCGTTCAGCGATCTCTTGAATCGGTTCTTCGGCATGTCGCCCGCTTCGTCACCGCCCGCGGTGCAGCGCGTGCCCATCGGACGGCTGCTGACCGACGCGGCCCAGGAGCTCATCAACCTCGCCGCGCAGCGGGCGGCGGAGGACGGGACGTCGGAGCTCGACACCGAGCACCTGCTGTGGGCCTCCACGAAGGTCGACCCCGCACGTGCCCTGATCGCCCGGGCCGGCATCGACCCCGACTCGCTCGCGGACAAGGTCGCCGACGCGCTTCCCCAGGAACCCGGCGAGGCCTTTGCCGAACCCGGCCTCACCCCGGCCGCCAAGCGGACCCTGGGCGAGGCGTACGCGCACGCCCAGGACATGGGCTCCACTTATATCGGTCCCGAACACATCCTCGGCGCCCTGCTCGCCGACGCCGACTCGGACGCCGCCCGTCTGCTGCGCGACTACGCGCCGGACGTCAAGCGGCTGCGTGGGGCGGCGGCGGAGCAGCCGGGCCGGCCCGAGGGTGGCGCCCAGGCGAAGAAGCCGACGACGACGCTGGACGAGTACGGTCGGGACCTCACCGAGGAGGCCAAGGCCGGCAAGCTCGACCCGGTCGTGGGCCGCGCCGAGGAGATCGAGGAGACCGTCGAGATCCTGTCCCGGCGCTCGAAGAACAACCCGGTCCTGGTCGGTGAACCGGGCGTCGGCAAGACCGCGATCGTCGAGGGCCTCGCCCAGCGGATCGTGGCCGGGGACGTGCCCAACACCCTGAAGGACAAGCGGGTGGTGGCGCTGGACCTGTCGGCGATGATCGCGGGTTCGCAGTACCGGGGCCAGTTCGAGGAGCGCCTGAAGAAGGTCATCGAGGACGTCCAGGAGTCGCATGGCGACATCATCCTGTTCATCGACGAGCTGCACACGGTCGTCGGGGCGGGTGCCACCGGCGAGGGCTCGATGGACGCGGCGAACATGCTCAAGCCGGCGCTGGCGCGCGGTGAGTTGCACGTCGTGGGCGCGACGACGCTGGACGAGTACCGCAAGTACATCGAGAAGGACGCGGCGCTGGAGCGGCGGTTCCAGCCGGTGAAGGTGCCCGAGCCGAGCGTCGACGAGACCGTGGAGATCCTGGAGGGTCTGCGGGACGCGTACGAGGCGCATCACGGCGTGCGGTTCACGGACGGGGCGCTGGCCGCGGCGGCCGCGCTGTCCGACCGGTACATCAGTGACCGATTCCTGCCGGACAAGGCCATCGACCTCATGGACCAGGCCGGTGCGCGGGTCCGCCTGCGCGCCGCCAGCCCCTCGCCCGAGCTGACCGAGCGCGAGGAGCACATCGCGCGCCTGCGCCGCGAGTTGAACCAGGCGGTCGCGTCGGAGGACTTCGGCAGGGCGTCCGAGCTGAAGAAGGAGATCAGCGAGGCGGAGAGCGAACTGACCGGGATGGAGGAGCGCCGCGAGGGCGTGGTCACGGTCGACCTCAAGGACATCGCCGACGTGGTGGCGCGGCGGACCGGCATTCCGGTCTCGCAGCTGACGGAGAGCGAGAAGGAGAAGCTCCTCAACCTCGAAGAGGACATGCACACCCGCGTGGTCGGCCAGAACGAGGCGATCGCGGCCGTGTCGCAGGCGGTGCGGCGCAACCGTTCCGGCATGGGCGACCCCGACCGGCCCGTCGGCTCGTTCCTGTTCCTGGGGCCGACCGGTGTCGGCAAGACGGAGGTCGCCAAGACCATCGCGGAGAAGCTGTTCGGCAGCGAGGACAAGCTGGTCCGCTTCGACATGAGCGAGTTCCAGGAGAAGCACACGGTCGCCCGGCTGGTCGGCGCCCCTCCCGGGTACGTCGGCTACGAGGAGGCCGGTCAGCTCACGGAGAAGGTGCGCAGGAACCCGTACTGCGTGGTGCTGTTCGACGAGATCGAGAAGGCGCACCCGGATGTCTTCAACGCCTTGCTGCAGGTGCTGGACGACGGCATCCTGACCGACGCGCAGGGCCGTACGGTGAACTTCCGGCACTGCGTCATCATCATGACGTCCAACATCGGCGCCCAGCTGATCATCGACCACGAGGGCGATGTCTTCGAGATCAAGGGCGAGTTGATGGACATGCTGCGGGGCTTCTTCCGCCCCGAGTTCCTCAACCGGATCGACGACATCATCGTGTTCAACGGGCTGAGCGAGAAGGACCTGGAGCAGATCCTCGACCTGCTGCTGGCCAAGACCAGCAAGCGGCTGGAGGCGCAGGGGCTGGGCCTGGAGATCACGGAGCCCGCGAAGAAGCTCCTCATCGCCCACGGCTATCAACCGGAGTTCGGTGCCCGGCCGTTGCGCCGCACCATCCAGACCGAGGTCGACAACCGCATCGCCACGCTGCTGCTGAGCGGCGACGCCGAGCCGGGTGACACGGTCGTCGTCGACGTCCGCGAGGACAGCCTGCATGTCACCGTCCGCGGCAAGGACGGCGACAAGGACAAGGCCCCCGCGAAGACCGCGAAGGCGGCGAAGAAGACCACCACGGAGAAGAGCAGCACGGACGCCTCGAAGAAGGGTGACACCAAGAAGCCGCGCAAGACGGCCAAGAACGACGACGACACCGCCTGACGGCGCCGGGTCCCGTAGGTTCCGGTCCCCTTGACCAGGAGGAAGCATGGTGCATCACCACAAGTCGAACCAAGAGGTCGAAGGAAACCCGGACACCGGACACGGGCGCGGCATGCCCCGGCGCCCCAACGCGGACGAGCTCGCCGAGCGCACGGCGGTGGACCGCCAGGCCCTCGGTCTCCCCACCCACCGGAGCACCCCGGAGCGGGTGTACGAGGACGAGGTCGTCGAGATCGACCGTCAGGTCGAGGAGGGCAAGCTGCCCACCGAGTCGAGAAGGCCACGCAAGGACCGTCCGCCCTTCCCTCCAACGCACTACGACGTCTGACATCGCAAACCCCTACCGCGATCGGGCCGGCCTCCGTGCCGGCCCGGCTGCCGCCGAGGCAGGGAGCAGCAGCCTATGGACACGTCCTGGACGGCCGACGCCCTGGTGATCTTCGGGGTGACCGGGGATCTCGCGCAGAAGATGACCTTCCCCGCGCTGTACCTGCTGGAGCGGCGCGGGCTGCTCGACGTCCCGGTGATCGGGGTCGGGCGCCGTGAGCTGACCGACGCCCAGCTGGCGGACCGGGCGCGCAAGGCGATCGAGGAGTCCGGTGAGCACGTGACCGACGTGGTCTTCGACCGGCTCGCCCGGCGGCTGACGTACGTCGCGGGCAACGCCTCGGATCCGGCGACGTACGAGCGGCTCGCCCAGCGTCTTTCCGGCTGCCGCCGTCCCCTCTACTACCTGGCGATGCCGCCCGCGCTGTACGCGCCGATCGTGGAGCAGCTCGGCGCGGCGCGACTGGTCGCGCGGGCGCGGGTGGCGGTGGAGAAGCCCTTCGGGCACGACCTGGCGTCGGCGCGGGCGCTGAACCAGCTGCTGTGCCAGGTGCTGGAGGAGGAGCAGATCCTGCGCGTCGACCACTTCCTGGGCAAGGAACCGGTCATCGAGCTGGAGTACCTGCGGTTCGCCAACACGGCGATGGACGAGCTGTGGCACCGCGACAGCGTCTCGGCGATCCAGATCACGATGGCCGAGGACTTCGGGGTGGCCCAGCGCGGCAGCTTCTACGACGAGGTGGGCGCGCTGCGCGACGTCGTGGAGAACCATCTGCTGCTCGTCCTGGCCCTGGTGACGATGGACCCGCCGGTCGGTCCGAGCGCGGAGGACCTGTGGGCCAAGAAGGTCGAGGTGCTGCGGGCGACGCCCGCGGTCGAGGTGCGCGACTACGTGCGTGGGCAGTACCTCGGCTATCTCCAGGTGCCGGGGGTGGCGCCGGGGTCGACCACCGAGACTTACGCGGCGCTGCGGATGCACATCGACAACTGGCGGTGGGCCGGGGTCCCGGTCTTCATCCGGGCAGGCAAGGAGCTGCCGGTGTTGGACACCGAGGTGCGGCTGATGCTGCGCGAGCCGCCCCGGCTGGGCTTCCTGCCGGATCCGAACCAGGTGGCGGCGAACCAGATCGTGCTGCGGATCGACCCCGACGCCGGAATGCGGCTGGACCTTTCGGCGCTCGACCAGGACAACAGATGGCGCCGAATCCCGCTCGAAACGGTATTCGCCCGTGAACTGGGGAAACCGCAGGCGCCGTACGAAAGGGTGCTGTACGCCGCACTGACGGGAGACGACCGGTATTTCGCGCCGTTCTCGGTCGTGGAACAATGCTGGCGCATCGTCCAGCCGTTGCTGTCCTATCCCCCGCCGGTGTTCCCTTATCCGGTGGGTTCCTGGGGGCCGCCGGAAGCCGAGGCCCTGGTGGCCGACTATCCGCCGTGGCAGCAGCCCTGGCTGCCGGAGTGATTCCTTTATTCTCTCCGAATATCTGTGTAGGCTCCAGTATCCACCGGCGCGTGAACCGAAGTCAAAGAAGCGACTTCGATGATCCAATAGGTCGCACCTATGCATTGCGGGTGACCGCATCCCGGCCTCAGCCGGGCCTGACCAGGGGTATCGCCCCTGGTCAGAAGCATGTCGATGAGAGATAACCTCCACCTATCGCCTCATCAAGCCCCCCTCTTTGACTTCCTCGGGGAATCTCCCCATGATGATCGGCGAGCGCTAATTCAGCATTCCCTGGCACGGGAGAAAACAGCATTCGCCACCGCGGAAAACACCGCCGACCGTCTGTGCGAACGCGACCATATGCGACATATCGGTGCCATTGCCGACATATACCCACTCCTGTGTGCTGCTGAATTATTCACATACGTAGGCGATCGCGGAGATATCCGCTTTTGCGAGCGGCACCGTGGAGTGAGGAGAAATCTGCCGTGGACCTAGCAGCCTTGTCCCCGGACACCATCGCGCGATGGCAATTCGGCATGACCACCGTCTACCACTACTTCTTCGTGCCACTGACGATCAGCCTGGCAGCGATCACGGCCGGCCTGGAGACGGCCTGGGTCCGTACGGGGAGGGAGAAGTACTTCCATGCCACCAAGTTCTGGGGCAAGCTCTTCCTGATCAACATCGCGATGGGCGTCGTCACCGGTCTGGTGCAGGAGTTCCAGTTCGGTATGAACTGGTCGGCGTACTCCCGCTTCGTCGGTGACGTCTTCGGCGCTCCCCTCGCGCTCGAGGCCCTGCTGGCCTTCTTCTTCGAGTCGACCTTCATCGGTCTGTGGATCTTCGGCTGGGACAAGCTGCCGAAGAAGCTGCACTGCGCCTGCATCTGGATCGTCTCCATCGGAACGATCCTGTCGACGTACTTCATCCTCGCTGCGAACTCCTTCATGCAGCACCCGGTGGGCTACCAGATCGACAAGGCCTCCGGAAAGGCCCATCTGACCGACATCGCCGCCGTGCTCTTCCAGAAGATCACCGTGGTGACCGTCATCCACAGCATCACCGCGGCGTTCCTGACCGGTGCGGCCTTCGTCATCGGCATCTCCGCCATCCACCTGTTCCGCGCCAAGCGGCGCGAGCTCGCGGGCAAGAAGAACGACCACAAGCAGGTCGCGGCCATGCGTACCTCGCTGCGCGTCGGTCTGACGCTGGCCGTGATCTTCGGCCTCGGCACCGCGATCAGCGGTGACAGCCTCGGCCAGGTGATGTTCCAGCAGCAGCCGATGAAGATGGCCTCCGCCGAGGCCCTGTGGAACACCGAGGCCCCGGCCCCGTTCTCCGCCTTCGCCATCGGTGACGTGAACCAGGGACGCAACGTCGTCGACATCCAGGTCCCGGGCGTGCTGTCCTTCCTGGCGCACCACGACTTCCACAGCGCGGTCCCCGGCATCAACGACACGGCGGCCGCCGAGGCGGCCAAGTACGGCGGCAAGCCCTCCGACTACCTGCCGAACGTCCCGGTGACGTACTGGGGCTTCCGGGCCATGATCACCTTCGGTATGACGTCGTTCATGCTGGGTGCGGCCGGCCTGTGGCTGACGCGGCGCAAGTTCTGGGTGCACCCGGACAAGTACACCGGCGAGTGCGACGTGCCCCGGATGATGCTCACCAACAAGCGTGAGCTCGGTCCGATGCTGACCGGTCTGGCCTGGCGGGCCGCCATCTTCACCATGGCCTTCCCGCTGATCGCCAACAGCTTCGGCTGGATCTTCACCGCCATGGGCCGTCAGCCGTGGGCCGTGGTCGGCCTGCTGCGCACCGTCGACGGTGTCTCGCCCGGTGTCTCGGTCACCGAGCAGCTGATCACCCTCATCGGGTTCGCCGTGCTCTACCTGATCCTCGCCGTGGTCGAGGTCAAGCTGCTGGTCAAGTACGCCGGCGGTGGCCCGATCACCTCGGAGCGGCCGCCCGCCAAGGACCCGCAGCTGCGTACCGAGGCCGGCGCCGAACAGGACGCCGACAAGCCGCTCGCCTTCGCCTACTGATACAGAGAGACCGAGACCGTGCACCTCCATGATCTATGGTTCTTCGTCATAGCCCTGCTGTGGACCGGCTACTTCTTCCTCGAGGGCTTCGACTTCGGCGTGGGCATCCTGACCCGGGTCCTGGCCCGCGGGGAGACCGAGCGCCGCGTCCTGCTCAACACCATCGGCCCCGTCTGGGACGGCAACGAGGTCTGGCTGGTCACCGCGGCCGGCGCGACCTTCGCCGCCTTCCCCGACTGGTACGCCACCATGTTCAGCGGCTTCTACCTGCCGATGTTCGTCATCCTGGTCTGCCTCATCCTGCGCGGTGTGGCCTTCGAGTACCGGGCCAAGCGCAACGGCACCGCCTGGAAGCGCAACTGGGAACTGACCATCTTCATCACCTCGCTGGTGCTGGCCTTCCTGTGGGGCGTGCTCTTCGCCGCCATGGTCCACGGCCTGCCGATCAGCGCCGACAAGGAGTACGTCGGCGGCATCTCCGAGCTGGTCCAGCCGTACGCCCTGCTCGGCGGCGTGATGACCGTGGTGCTGTTCACCTTCCACGGCGCGATCTTCGCGGCGCTGAAGACCGTCGGTGACATCCGCGGCCGGGCCCGCACCCTGGCCACGCGCCTGGGCGTGCTGGTCTTCCTCCTCGTCGCGGCCGTCCTGACCTGGACCCAGGTCCAGACGGGCAACCCCCGCAGCCTGGTCGCCGAGGTGATCGCGCTGGTGGCGCTGCTGATCGCGCTGGCCTTCAACGGCCGCGGCCGCGAGGGCTGGGCGTTCGTCTTCTCCGGCCTCACCGTGGTGGCCACCTTCGCGATGCTCTTCCTGGCCCTGTTCCCGGAGGTCATGCCCTCCAGCCTGGACGCCGCCTGGAGCCTGACGGCGGGCAACGCCGCGGCCAGCCCGTACACGCTGAAGATCATCACCTGGGTCGCCGCGTTCGCCACCCCGCTGATCCTGCTCTACCAGGGCTGGACCTACTGGGTGTTCCGCAAGCGCATCGGTACCCAGCACATCCCGGCCCCGGTGCACCACTGACCGGAGCCGGTCACACCGACGCCCGGGACCACCCGGCGCCCCGTGAACCATGCCGCGCCCCCGCCGAACTCCTCGGCGGGGGCGCGGCATTTCCGTACGGTTCGACGGCCGGGTTCAGGTCAGGACGGCGTCGCCGAACCAGTGCGCGGCGAGCAGCGCGACGCGCACGTTGAAGTCGTCGTCCAGGCTGCGGGCGCCGTCCGGCAGCAGAGCCGTCGCCTGCCGCACCCGGTACTGGATCGAGTTGCGGTGCAGGTTCATCGTCTGTGCCGCGGCCGCGTGACTGCGGTGCTGGGTGAGAAAGGTCCGCAGCGTCTCGCGCAGGGTGTCGCCGCGGGTACCGGACTGCGCCAGTTCCCCCAGCGTGACCGCCACGAAGTCCCGTACCGCACCGAGGTCCTTGGCCATCAGCGCGACGGGGGCCACCTCGACATAGTGCACCCAGCGCGGGCGACGGGCCTGGGCGTCCTTGTTCTGCGCGCTGCCCAGCCGGGTGGCGAGGATCTCCTTGACCCGGGCGGCCTGACGCGCCGAGGCGCGAAAGCCGGCCAGGTCCGCACCGGGCCGTCCGATGGCGGCGTGCAGGAGGGTGCCCTGCGGTGGCACCAGGTCCTCCGGTCGAACGCCTCCCGAGGCGGGCAGCGCCAGCCACAGGCGCGCCTCGTGTTCGTCGGTCGGTACGACGAGGGTCGCGCGGGCCCGCAGCACCGTACCGGCGTGCGCGCGTACGTCCTCGACGGCGGTGACCAGGTCGAAGGAGCTCATCCGGCCGACCGGCCACAGCTTGCACGCGACGTGGACCGCGTCCAGCGGATACCGCAGGGCCTGCTCGGCGGCGGCCCGGTCGACCGCGCCGGCGCCCAGCAGTTCGTTGACCCAGTGCTGACGGACGCCGCCCTGGCTGGCCACCCACCGCTCGCGCTCGCGCTCGTAGGTGCGCCCGACCTGCTCGCAGATCTGGTCGATGTACTGCGCCGAGCGGCGGACCATCGTCACGACGAGCGAGGCGCGGTGTTCGGACGGTACCTCGTCCAGGTAGCCGAGGGCGTGGTCGAGGACCTGGGCGTGGCCGATGCGGTAGGCGCGGATGAGCGCGGACTGGGGAACGTCGCGCTGGGCCAGCACGCGGGCGTAGGCCAGAGCGGAGGACGGTGCCTCCAGGAGGTCGGCGTCGAAGTCCTGCTTGAGGAAGTTCAGCGCGGCGACGACGTTCTCGGCGATGCTCGCCTCCAGCAGGGAGCGTGTGGCGGCGTCGTGGTCCAGGTCGCTGATCTGTCCGAGCACCATCTGCACCATGCCTGCGACGATCTCGTGCCGGTCCGCCCCCAGACGGTCCACCAGCTGAGCGACCTGGGCCTGTTCTGTCGGCATGGCCGAACTGTACGGCGTCGCCGTCCCCTTGTGTTTGTGCCGGGGGCACGAAAGGAGCCGAAGATCTTGTGACGCGCGGCCGTCGCCCCTGCCGGACGACCGGCTCTACCTTCACCTGGATCCGTCCCCTCGCCGTCCCTGAGGTGAAGCCCCCCATGAACCTGAGCCGCCTGCCCGCCGTGCGCCGCGAACAAGCCCCCGAGGCCCCGGCCCTCACCGACGACAGCCACGGCGTCCTGTCCAACGCCGCGTTCGCGGACCAGGTCGAGCAGTACGCCCGTCACTTCGCCGGCCACGGCGTGCGCGCCGGTGACATCGTCGCGGTCAAGCTCACCAACCGGGTCGAACTGGTGGTGGCACTGTTCGCCGCCTGGCGGCTCGGGGCCGCGCTCAGCCCGGTCAACCCCGCCCTGACCGCGGTGGAGACGCGCTACCAGCTTCAGGACTGCCGGGCGAAGGCCGTCGTCGTCGAGGAGGCGGCGACCGAACTGCCCGACTCGGTCACCGTCTTGACGCTGGACGAGCTGGCCGCGCCGGCGCCCTCGCGGACCGCCCTTCCCGAGCTGCCCGAGGACCCGGACGCCGGGGCGGACGACCTCGCTCTGGTCATCTACACCAGCGGAACCACCGGCCGCCCCAAGGGCGTCGAGCTGCTGCACCGCAACCTCGACGCGATGACCGCGGCGATGGTCGAGTCGATGAAGATGAGCGAGGACGACCAGCTCCCCCACAGCCTGCTCATCCTGCCGCTGTTCCACGTCAACGGCATCGTGGTCAGCATCCTCTCGCCGCTCAGGGCCGGCGGTCAGGCCACCATCATGGGCCGCTTCAGCGCCTCCAGCTTCTTCACCATCCTGGAGAAGTCCCGCCCCACCTTCTTCTCGGGTGTCCCGGCGATGTACGCGATGTTCGCGAACCTGCCGCCGGAGGTGCAGCCGGACACCTCCTCGCTGCGCTTCGTCATCTGCGGTGCGGCGCCCATGCCTCCGCAGCTCATCGAGGTGATCGAGAAGCGGTACGGCGTCCAGCTCATCGAGGGGTACGGGCTGTCCGAGGCGACGTGTGCCTCGACGTGCAACCCGCTGGACGGCGTGCGCAAGCCCGGCACGGTCGGCGTCCCGCTGCCCGGCCAGACCGTCGCCATCATGGGCGAGGACGGGGAACTGGTCACCGACGGCGGCCTCGGCGAGGTCGTCATCAGCGGGCCGACCGTGATGCGCGGCTACCTCGGCCGGCCGGAGGAGACCGCCAAGGCCATCCAGGACGGCCGGCTGCGCACCGGCGACATCGGCCGGCTCGACGAGGACGGCTATCTGGTCCTCGTCGACCGCGTGAAGGACATGATCATCCGGGGCGGCGAGAACATCTACCCCAAGGAGATCGAGACCGTCCTGCACGACCATCCCGCCGTGCTGGAGGCCGCCGTCGTGGGCCGCCCCGACGCCGTACTGGGCGAAGTCCCGGTCGCCTTCGTGTCGTTGCGCGACGGCGCGACGGCCACGCCCGGCGAGCTCACCGAGTTCCTCGCCGAGCGGCTCGCGCCGTACAAGCGCCCCGTCGAGGTCCTCGTCGTCCCCGCCGTCCCGAAGAACGCCGTCGGCAAGACCGACAAGCCGACGCTGCGTCAGCAGGCGCTCGTACCTTCCGCCTGAGCCCGTCCCCTGCCGCCACGAGACACAAAGGTGTGACCCTCATGGGCTTCATGAAACCCCGGCTCGCTCCCGTCGAAGCCGACACCTTCCGCTCCCTGCCGCGCCGCGAGCGCCTGGAGATCCTCACCCGTCACTGGGTGGAGCACGGCTTCGGCAGCCCCTACGCTGTGTTCCTCTTCTACGTCGTCAAGTGCCTGCTGTACATGGGCGGGGCAGCGCTCGTCATCTCGCTGACCCCCGGCCTCGGACCGGTGACGGACATCGCCGCCTGGTGGTCCGAGCCGATCGTCTACCAGAAGCTGATCGTCTTCACCCTCCTGTGGGAGATCGTCGGCCTGGGCTGCGGATCCGGCCCGCTCACCTCCCGCTTCAACCCGCCGATCGGCTCCGTCCTGTACTGGCTGCGGCCGGACACCATCCGGCTTCCCCCGTGGCCGGACAAGGTCCCACTGACCCGCGGTGACCGCCGCGGCGTCGTCGACGTCCTGCTGTACGCCGCCGTCCTCGCCTCCGGCATCTGGCTGCTCGGCCGCCCCGGCGACGGAACCCGCATCACGGGCTTCGGACACGTGGGCCTCATCGACCCGACGGCGGCCGTCCCGCTCATCGCGACCGTGGCGATCCTCGGCCTGCGCGACAAGACCATCTTCCTGGCGGCGCGCGGTGAGCAGTACTGGCTGTCACTGCTGATCTTCTTCTTCCCGTACAACGACCAGTTCATCGGCTTCAAGCTCGTCATGCTGGCGATCTGGTGGGGAGCGGCGACCTCCAAGCTCAACCACCACTTCCCGTTCGTGGTGGCCACGATGATGAGCAACGCGCCCCTGATCCCCTCGCGCCGCCTGAAGCGGCTCTTCTACCGCGACCACCCCCGCGACATCCGCCCCGCGAAGCTGCCGTTTCTGCTCGCGCACGTCGGCACGGCCACCGAGTACCTCGTCCCGCTCTACCTCGTCTTCATCGGCGACGGCGGCTGGTGGACGTGGGCGGCCCTGATCTACATGGCCGTCTTCCACCTGCACATCCTGTCGACGGTGCCCATGGGCGTGCCGCTGGAGTGGAACATCTTCTTCATCTTCTCGCTGTTCTACCTCTTCGGCGCCCACGGCGACCTTTCTGTCCGGGACCTCCAGTCGCCCTGGCTGCTCGCGGTGATCCTGCCGAGCCTGGTGCTGCTGCCCCTCCTCGGCAACATCCGGCCCGACCTCGTCTCCTTCCTGCCCGCGATGCGCTATTACGCCGGCAACTGGGCCACCAGCGTCTGGGTGTTCACCGGTGACGCCGTGGACCGTCTGGAAGCGGGCCTGACCACGTCGATGCGGCTGGCCGCCCACCAGCTGGAGACCCTCTACGACCCGGACACCGCTCTGCTCACGATCAGCAAGGCGGACGCCTTCAGGTCCATGCACGCGCACGGCCGTGCCCTCAACGGCCTCGTCGACCGCATCGCCGACGGCCAGGACGACGCCGTCAGGGTCGAGGGAGAAGTGATCGCCGGCTTCGCCATCGGCTGGAACTTCGGCGAGGGCCACCTCCACGACGACCAACTGCTGCGCGCCGTCCAGGCCCGCTGCGACTTCGCGCCCGGCGAGGTGCGGGTGATCTGCCTGGAGGGCCAGCCCATCCACCGGCAGACTCAGGCGTACGAGATCCACGACGCCTCCCTCGGCCTGCTGGAGCGCGGCCAGGTCAAGGTCCACGACATGCTGGAGCGGCAGCCGTGGCCCACGGACGGCCCCGACTACCCCGTCTACGACGTGGAGACGCTGCACCCGCTCCAGCCGGTGGCAGGGCAAGCGCGGCCCGTGCCGCCCATGGACACCGCGTCATGACCTCGGCGGTCGTCGTCGGCGGCGGGCCCAACGGGCTCGCCGCCGCGGCCCTCCTCGCCAAGGAGGGCCTGGACGTCACGCTCCTGGAGGCCGCGGACGAGGTCGGCGGCGGCACCCGCAGCCATGAGGCGCTCGTCCCCGGGCTGCTGCACGACCACTGCTCGGCCATCCACCCGATGGCCGTCACCTCCCCGGCCATGCGCGCGCTCGACCTTCAACGGCACGGCCTGCGCTGGAAGTCGGCGGAGGTGGACTGCGCGCATCCGCTCGATGACGGCAGCGCGGGGGTCCTGCTGCGCTCCGTCGAGGAGACCGCCCGCATGCTGGGCCCCGACGCCCGCCGCTACCGGGCGCTGTTCGCCCCGTCGGTCCGCGACTGGGACGCGCTCGCCCAGGACATGATGGGCCCGTTGCTGCGCGTCCCGACGCACCCGCTGCTGCTCGCCCGTTTCGGCCTGCCGACCACCCTGCCCGCGACCGTCCTCGCGCGCCTCTTCAAGTCCCCGCAGGCACAGGCTCTTTGGGCCGGGGTCGCGGCCCACGCCTTCCGTCCGCTGACCGGACCCTTCACCTCCGCGATCGGGCTCGGCATCCTCACCGCCGGGCACGCGGCGGGATGGGCCGTCGCCGAGGGCGGTTCGCAGTCCATCGCCCGCGCGCTGGAGAGCGCGTTGCGCGCACACGGCGGCACGATCCGCACCGGCGTCCGCATCACCGACGCCGCGCAGATCCCGCCCGCCGACGTGACCCTCCTCGACCTCGACCCCGGCCAGGTCGCCGCCGTCTACGGCGACCGGCTGCCGACACGGGTACGGCGCGCGTACCGGCGCTTCCGCCGCGCCCCGGCCGCCTTCAAGCTCGACCTGGCCGTCGAGGGCGGGGTGCCCTGGACGAACGAGGACGCGCGGCGCGCGGGAACGGTGCACGTGAGCGGTCCGCTCGCCGAAGTGGTCCGCTCGGAGCGGGAGGTGGCGGAGGGACGTATGCCCGAACACCCCTTCGTCCTGGTCGGTCAGCAGTATCTGGCCGACCCCGGCCGGTCGGTGGGCGACGTCCACCCCGTGTACACCTACGCCCACGTCCCGCACGGCTACGACGGCGACGCGACCGAGGCGATCCTGGGTCAGCTGGAGCGGTTCGCCCCCGGCGTCCGCGAGCGGATCGTGGGTCGACAGGTCACCCGGCCCGCCGACTTCGCCGCGGCCAACGCCAACTTCGCGGGCGGCGACATCATCACCGGCGCCAAGACCGTCCCCCAGCTCCTCCTGGGCCCGCGTGCCGCTCTCGATCCGTACTCCACCGGTGTGCCGGGGGTGTTCGTGTGCTCGGCGGCCACTCCCCCGGGTCCCGGGGCGCACGGCATGTGCGGGGCGGGGGCGGCGGCGTCCGCGCTGCGCCACCTCGGGGTCCGGGCGGCATGACGGCACGTCACAGGGGTGGTCCCGGTGTGGACCACGCGCCGCCGGACGTCAGTTGAACGATCAAGCACCCGACCGGGGCGAGGTGATATATACCGCCCATGCCCCTCTCGCGCCCCGACGTCCCCTCCATACCCGGTCAGACATCGCGACGCACGGTCGCGGCGATGACGCGCGTCCTGTCCCCGCGCGGGGCTCTCGCCCTGCATCCGGTCGACGGCGCCGTGGTCTTCGCGCTGCGCGCGGCCCTCGCCATGGCGCTGGTCGCGCTGCCCGCCGCATGGGTGGGGCGCCCCGATCTCGCGGTGTACGCGATGCTGGGCTCCTTCACCACGACGTTCGGCCGCAACCTGCCCTATCCGCGCCGGGCGCGGGTCCTCGCCGTGGTGGCGCTGGCCATGACGGCGTGCGTGGGCGGTGGTTCGGCGCTCGCCGCCCTGGCCCGGCCGCACGAGACGGACACCGGCGCCTTCGTGGTGGTCGTGGCGACGGCCGTGGTCGCCGGAGTGGCGAAGTACGTCTGCGACGCGGCCCGGTTGAGCGGGCTCGGCACGGTGCTGCTGCTGTTCTCCTTCGCGGTGGCCGCCAACGACGCGACCGCGCTCGGCGACGTCCTCCCGCAGACCGCCCTGGCCGCGGCGGGCGCGGCGGCGGCCTGGCTGCTGGCCGTCTCCGGGCGCCTCGTCCACCCGGACCGGCCGCAACGACTCGCGGTGGCCACCGCCCTGCGCGCGTCGGCCGCGCTGCTGGAGGCGGCCGAGGGCGGGACGGGGCGGGCCCGGCACCGGGCGACGGTCGCCGTCCTGCAGGCGTACGACTCGCTGGGGATCGCCCCGCCAACGGAGGACCGGGCCGCCGGCCGCGAGGGGACCTGCGTCCGGCTGACCGACCTGTCCTGGTCGCTGCTGGTCGGCTCGGGGCAGCTGTCGGCGGCCGAACGCGCCGCCCGCGCACAGCACTTGCGTGAGCAGGCGCGGCTTCTCCTGGACCGGCACCGCAGGCTGCCCGCCCTCCTGCCCGAACTCGCCGTCCCGCCCGCGCAGGCCGCGGTCTGCTGTGTCTCGCGGTTGGCGGCGGCACGGCCCGATCCGGCCGCCCGCCGCGCGGCCGAACTGCTGGTGGGCCGCAGGCCAGGGGGCGCACGGCACCGCGCGGTGCTGGCCGTTCCCGCGCTGCGCATGACCCTCGGTACGGCGGTGGCGGGCGGGCTGGCCGTCGTCCTCGGCCTGGAGCACGGTTACTGGGCGGCGATCTCGGCCGCCGCCGTCCTGCACTCGGTCAACGTACGCACCACCGCGCAGCGCGCCGTCCAGCGGACCCTCGGCACGGTCGTCGGGCTGCTGCTCGCGCTCGGCATCCTCGGCGCGGGCCCCGAACCGGTCGAACTCGCCCTGGTGATCGTGCTGATGGAGTTCCTGCTGGAGTACGTCGTGGTCCGCAACTACGGCCTCGGCGTCGTCTTCGTGACGCCCCTGGCCCTGCTGCTGAGCGACCTGGCCGCGCCCGCCCGCGCCGGTGACCTCGTCCACGACCGGGTGCTCGGCAGTGTGTGGGGCATCGCCGTCGGGCTGGCCTGCGCGCTGCTGGTGGTCCACGACCACGCCGCGGTCCGGGTGGAGCGGGCGCTGGCCGCGTGCACGGAGGCGTCGGAGCGGGCCGAGCGCGCGCTGGCCGACCCTTCCGAAGGTCCGCTTCCCGTCGTGCAGGTGCGTCTCGCCGTGACCGTGGTGGAGCTGCGCGAGGCCGACGACGCGGCGGCCGGGGAGCTGTGGCCGGCCGGGATCGACCCGGCCGCACTCGCCTCCGCCGAGCAGCGCGCGTACCTCCTGCTGGAACGGCTCCACCACCGGCGCTGACGGTGAACCGCCCGGTGGCGGAATCCAATTGTGCCGATCTTGCTGACGCCGCCGAGAGGGTGTGCTTAGCCTGGGGCTCCGTACAGGGGGGCTGTGTGGAGGGAGTCTCGCATGTCGATGCCGCCTGCCGGTTCTTTCGGGTCCTTCGGTTCCTTCGAACCCTCGGATCCCTTCTCCGATCTGCTCAACCGTTTCTTCGGCATATCCGCCGCGTCCTCACCGCCCGCCGTCCAACGCGTCCCGGTCGGACGGCTGCTGACCGACTCCTCCCGCGAACTCATCGCGCGCGCCTCGCAGCGGGCCGCCGAGGACGGCAGCGAGGACCTGGACACCGAGCACTTGCTGTGGGCGGCCACCCAGGTGGAGCCCGCGCGTTCGCTGCTCGCCCGGGCCGGCACCGATCCCGACGCGCTGGCCAAGGAGTTGGAGGGTTCGCTGAGCGCGGGCAGCGGCACGCCCTCCGCGCAGCCGGGCCTCACCCCCGCGGCCAAGCGTGTCCTGATCGGCGCGCACGCCCGCTCCCAGGCGGCCGGAGCCTCGTACATCGGGCCCGAACACATCCTTCAGGCACTGCTGGATCCCAGCAACGACCAGGCGGGCGTGGTGGCCCGCAACCTCGGCGTGGACACCGACGCGGTGGCGCGCGGCGCGCAGTCCGCGGCCCGCGCCGAGGCCCCACAGGCGCCCAGCCAGACGCCCACCCTGGACGAGTACGGCCGTGATCTCAGCGCCGAGGCGAAGGCGGGGCGGCTCGACCCGGTCGTCGGCCGGGGCGAGGAGATCGAGGAGACCGTCGAGATCCTCTCGCGCCGCTCGAAGAACAACCCGGTGCTCATCGGCGAGCCCGGCGTCGGCAAGACCGCCATCGTGGAGGGCCTCGCCCAGCGCATCGTCGCCGGGGACGTGCCGAAGACGCTGGAGGGCCGGCGGGTCGTCGAGCTGGACCTGGCCGGGATGGTCGCCGGGGCCAAGTACCGCGGCGAGTTCGAGGAGCGGCTGAAGAAGGTCATCGACGAGGTGACCTCCGCCTCCGACGAAGTGATCCTGTTCGTCGACGAGTTGCACACCGTCGTCGGGGCCGGCTCCGGCGGCGAGGGCTCGATGGACGCGGGCAACATCCTCAAACCGGCCCTCGCCCGCGGCGAGTTGCACGTCGTCGGCGCCACCACGCTGGACGAGTACCGCAAGTACGTCGAGAAGGACGCGGCCCTGGCCCGCCGCTTCCAGCCCGTGCAGGTCCCCGAGCCCACGGTCGCGGAGACCATCCAGGTCCTGGAGGGTCTGCGCGACTCCTACGAGGCCCACCACCAGGTGCGGTTCACCGACGAGGCGCTGGTCGCGGCGGCCGAGCTGTCCGACCGCTACATCGCCGACCGCTTCCTGCCCGACAAGGCCATCGACCTGATCGACCAGGCCGGTGCCCGGGTCCGGCTGCGCTCGCGCGGCAAGTCGACGGAGGTGCAGGAGCGCGAGGACCGCCTCGCCCGCCTGGGCCGCGAGAAGGACGAGGCCGTCAGCAGCGAGGAGTTCGACCGGGCCAAGGAGCTCAAGGAGCGGATCGCCGAGCTGGAGAACGAGATCGCGCAGATCGAGGAGCGCCGCGAGGGCGTCGTCGCGGTCACCGAGAACGACATCGCCGACATCGTCTCCCGCCGCACCGGCATCCCCGTCTCACAGCTGACGGAGAGCGAGAAGGAGCGCCTGCTCAAGCTGGAGGAGGCCCTGCACGACCGGGTCGTCGGCCAGGACGAGGCCGTGCTCGCCATCTCGCAGGCGGTGCGGCGCAGCCGGGCCGGCATGGGCGACCCGGGGCGTCCGGTGGGCTCCTTCCTCTTCCTCGGCCCCACGGGTGTGGGCAAGACGGAACTCGCCAAGGCCCTTGCGGAGTTGCTCTTCGGCGACGAGAACCGGCTGATCCGCTTCGACATGAGCGAGTTCCAGGAGAAGCACACGGTCTCCCGGCTGGTCGGCTCCCCGCCCGGCTATGTCGGCCACGAGGAGGCCGGGCAGCTCACCGAGAAGGTCCGCCGCCAGCCGTACAGCGTGGTGCTCTTCGACGAGGTGGAGAAGGCCCACCCCGACGTCTTCCACACGCTGCTCCAGGTCCTCGACGATGGCCGGCTGACCGACGCCCAGGGCCGCACCGTGGACTTCCGCAACACGGTGGTGATCCTGACCAGCAACATCGGCTCGCAGCTGATCCTGTCCCACCAGGGCGACGTGGACGAGATCCGCGACCAGCTGATGTCGGTGCTCCAGGGGCAGTTCCCGCCGGAGTTCCTCAACCGCATCGACGACACCATCGTCTTCCACGCGCTGACGCAGGAGGACCTGGGGCGCATCGTCGACCTGCTGCTGGAGCGCAGCCGGCGCCGGGTGCGGGCCCAGGGCTTCGAGCTGGAGGTCACCGAGGCCGCGAAGAAGTTCCTGGTCGAGCGGGGCTACCAGCCCGCGTTCGGGGCCCGGCCGCTGCGCCGGACGATCCAGACCGAACTCGACAACCGGATCGCCACGCTGGTGCTCTCGGGCGCGGTCGACAAGGGCGACACCATCGTGGCCGACGTGGCGGACGGCGCGCTGGAGGTCAGCGTGCGCCCCGGCGACACCAAGGAGGAGAAGCAGGACTCGTGACGGCGTCACCGGGTCGCTAGCGTGGCCTGATGATCCATGAAGTGACCGACGCCGACACCGCCGTGACGGTGGGCAGCGGCGACGTACCCGTCCTGTCCACCCCGCGGCTGATCGCCTGGATGGAGGCGGCGACCGTACGGGCCGCCGCCCCGTTCACCACGACGGGCCAGACGACGGTGGGAACCGCGGTCCGCATCGAGCATCTGCGGCCCACCCGGGTGGGCGGTAGCGTGGAGGTGACGGCCGAGCCGCCGGCCTCGGCGGCGGGCCGTCGGCTCACGTTCGCCGTGCGGGCCGTCGACAGCGCGGGAGGGATCGTCGCGCAGGGCGAGATCGACCGCGCGATCGTGGACCGCGGACGGTTTCTGACGACGGCGCCCGACCCGCGCGTGTGAGGGCGCCGGCCGTGCGCGTGAGGGCGCCGGCCGCCTCGGAACGCGCTGGGGCGAGGCCCTGTCTGGCCCAGTCCGAGCGGCGGACGGCCCACCGGGGCCGAACACTGGAACAGATCGTTCGATCCACGTCTCCGGTTCACGGAAGGACCTCGCCATGGCCCACCTCTCCCGCAAGGATCTCGGACTGCTGGCTATGCGCCTCGGTACCAGCGGCGTGCTGTTCGTGCACGGCACGCAGAAGCTGTTCGGCTGGTTCGGCGGTCACGGCATCGATGCCACGGCGAATGCGATGGAGTCGATGGGCTTCCACCCCGGCAAGCCGGCCGCGATCGCGGCGGGCGCCGGTGAGGCGGGCGGCGGCCTGCTGCTCGCGCTCGGCGTCGCCACGCCGGTCGCGGGCGCGGCGGCGGCCGGGGCCATGGCCGGCGCGGTCGCGGTGCACCGCAAGGCGGGCTTCTTCGCCACCGCCGGCGGCTACGAGTACCCGGCCTACCTCGGCTTCATGGCCGCGGGTCTGGGTCTGGCCGGTCCGGGCCGTATCTCGCTCGACCACGCCACCCACCACCGCCTCAACCGTCCCCCGATGGTCCTGCTCGCGCTCGCGGGCGCCGCGGTGGCCGCCTTCGCCATCGTCGACCGCCGGGAGAAGGCGCTGAGCGCCCAGGCGCTCAAGGCCGAGGCGCAGGAGATCTTCGAGGACCAGCAGCCGTAGCGGACGAGCAGCCGTAGCGGACCGGTCCGAGCCGAAACACACCTGAAGTCCCCGTCCGACGACGACTTGTGGCCCACCCCTGCCGTCTGGTTGGGTACCGCGCTACGCGCGCCCGACCAGCGGCGCAGCAGGCGGAGAGGGCAGTCGGGGTGGAAGCGCAAGCGCGTTGGGACCACAGGGGCACCGTGCCGGAAGGGCTCGGCGAGGCGATACGCGGCACGGCCGGGGACATCGCCGCCCTGCTGCGCGGCGCGGCCGGCACGAGCGGGCCGATACCGGGGTCGCAGTGGACGGTCGGTGAGGCGGCCGCGCATCTGGCGCTGGCCAACCGGCTGATGGCCGAGATCGCGGCCGGGCACGAGCGTCCGTACGGCGACGGGACGCCGCAGAGTCTGGCCGCGGCCAACGCCGAGAGCCTCGACGTCTTCGAGGAGCGTGCGGCCGAGCCCCTCGCGGCGATGATCGTGGAGCAGGCCGAGGCGTTGCTGGACGCCACGGCCGCCCATCACACCCCATCCACAGCCACCGACGGGGTGCTCATGACGCCCCTCGGCCCCATGAACCACGCCCTTCTCGCCTCGTACCTCCTGACCCACATGCTGGGGCACGGCTACGACCTCGCCCGCGCGCTGGGCCGTCCGCACATGATCGATCGCACGCGCGTCGAACTGTGCCTGCCGTTCCTGAAGTCGGCCATGCCGCGCGTCGCCGACGCCGCGGCCGTCTCCGGTGTGACCGCGCGTTACACGCTCAGGCTGCGCGGCGGTCCGGCGTTCGGCGTGACGTTCGCCGGCGGTGCGGTCGAGGTGAGCCCGGAGCTGGTGGACCGTCCGGACTGCACCGTCCTCACCGAGCCCGTCGCGTTCCTGCTCATGGCGCTGGGCCGGCAGGGTCCCTGGCAGGCGCTCGCGCGCGGCCATGTGCTGGCCTGGGGGCGCAGGCCGTGGCTCGCGCCCCGCTTCCCCGCGCTGTTCATCGCGCCCTGAACCGATTCCGATCAAGCCCTGGCAGGGGTAACTTCCTTTTCCCTAGTATGTGTTGCCAGTCGGGCCGCTTAGCTCGACTCCGCTCGGAGCTGGGGGAGACATGCAGCCTGGTAATGAGCTGTCCACGAAAATCGACGCGACCGTCCCGACGGCGGCTCGTATGTACGACTACTACCTGGGCGGCAAGGACAACTACTCGGCCGACCGCGCGGCCTGCGAGGAGCTGGACAAGGTCGTCCCCAGCACCCGTGCCCTGGCCCTGAACAACCGCCGCTTCCTGCAGCGTGCGGTCAAGGTCCTCGCGGAGGACTACGGGATAAGGCAGTTCCTCGACCACGGGTCCGGTCTGCCCACCCAGAACAACGTGCACCAGGTCGCCCAGCAGATCGCCCCCGAGTCGCGCGTCGTGTACGTCGACAACGACCCGATGGTGCTGGTGCACGGCCGCGCGCTGCTGGACCAGAACGACCGTACGGCGGTCATCCACGCCGACATGCGCGACACGGAGACGATCTTCTCCCACCCCGACACCCAGCGGCTGATCGACTTCTCGCAGCCGGTCGCGGTGCTCTTCAACTCGGTCTTCCACTGCATCCCGGACAGCGAGACGGACGGCCCGCCGGCCCTGGTGCGCCGCGTGTCGGAACGGCTGGTGCCCGGCAGCTACCTGCTGATGTGTCAGCTGGTCAGCGAGGACCCCGAGGTCCGCGACTTCGTCACCGACTTCATGGACCAGGCCACGCAGGGACACTGGGGCCGCGTCCGGCAGGAGAAGGACATGGAGGCGCTGTTCGAGGGCATGGACGTCCTCGAACCGGGGCTGGTGGAGGTGTCCACGTGGCGCCCCGACACCGAGGTGACGCCCCGTCAGCAGACCATGGAGTGGATCGAGTTCGGCGGAGTGGCCCGCCTCCGCTAGCGGGTCCCTCCCCCGGCCCACGGTCTCGCCGCGCGGCCGCCCGACACGGGCGGCCGCCGCCGGGACCCGGATCCCGTCTCACAGCTCTCACAGCAGCTCACAGCTCTCACAGCTCTCACAGCAGGTGGTCGAACTCGCCGTCCTTCGCCCCGGCCAGGAACGCCCGCACCTCGGACCGCGTGTAGACGAGGGCGGGACCGTCGGGGTCGCGTGAGTTGCGTACCGCGATGCCTCCGTCGGTCAGGGGCGCCACCTCGACGCAGTCGCCCTCGGCGCTGCCGCGCCGGGTGGTGATCCATCGGGCGTCCAGCGAACTCGCCCGCACTCCGTTGGGTACTGATGCCACCGCTCTCTCCTTGCTCATCTTGTCCGTGCAATTTCCTGTGAAATTGCACGGGCGGCGCCGTCAGTGTGGATAATAGCCGTGGCGCCCAAGGCAGTTGGGGCGCCCCGTCCTGACGTCGCATCGGGGAGTGGCCGTGTCCTTACCTGCACGCGAAGCGCCCCGCCCTCCTCACAGGGCGGCCTTACGGGCAGTGGGGACCGACTGGCCCCGTCAGCCGGAGCGCGACGGCTCGTCCAGCGGCCACGTACGCCCCACCGAAGGACCCCGGTCCGTCGACCTCCTCGTCGCCATGGACGAAGCGGGCCTCGCCGAGGTGCGGGAGTTCACCCGCCGCACCCTGGCCGACTGGGCGCTGGACCACCGCAGTGACGACGCCGTCACCGTCGTCACGGAGCTCACCGCGAACGCGCTGGTCCACGCCGCCGCCGACGAGACGAACGTCTGGCTGAGGCTCTCCCGCAGAGCCGCCCACGTCGTCTGCGCGGTCACCGATCACAGCGACCAGCCACCCGTGTACCCCCACGCGCCCGATCCGCTGGCCGAACACGGTCGCGGCCTGCGCATCATCGAGGCCCTCTCCGAACACTGGGGCTGGACGCGGCGCACACCCGGCGGCAAGACGGTCTGGGCCATGCTGCCGGCCCGCCCCTGAGGACGCCTCGGCGTCCCCCACAGCCGACGGCACCGGCACCCTCCTCGGGCCGGTGCCGTCGTTCGTTCGAGCCTCGTCGATTCGAGCCCCGTTGATTCGAGCCTCGTTCAGGCGAGCTCGATCAGCAGGTCGCCGCCCTCCACCTGCTGGATCCGGTTGATGGCGAGACGCGAGACGCGGCCGGCCTTCGGGGCGGTGATCGCCGCCTCCATCTTCATGGCCTCGATGGTCGCCACGGTCGCCCCGGCGTCGACCTCGTCGCCCTCGGCGACCGTGAGGGTCACCACGCCGGCGAACGGGGCCGCCACATGGCCGGGGTTGGCGCGGTCGGCCTTCTCGGTGACGGGCACGTCCGAGGCGGCGGCCCGGTCGCGCACCTGGATCGGGCGGAGCTGACCGTTCAGCGTGGCCATCACCGTCCGCATGCCGCGCTCGTCGGCCTCGCCGACGGCCTGGAGCTCGATGAGGAGCCGTACGCCAGGTTCGAGGTCGACGGAGTACTCCGTGCCGGGGCGCAGCCCGTAGAAGAAGTCCTTGCTGTCCAGGACGCTGGTGTCGCCGAAGGTCTGGCGGTGGGTCTCGAACTCGCGCGTCGGGCCGGGGAACAGCAGCCGGTTCAGGGTCGCGCGCGGCGCCTTCTCCAGACCGGTACGGTCCTCACTGCTCAGCTCCGCGACGGGCTTGGCCTCGGCGCGGCCCTGAAGCGCCTTGCTGCGGAACGGCTCGGGCCAGCCGCCGGGCGGGGTGCCCAGCTCGCCGCGCAGGAAGCCGATGACGGAGTCGGGGATGTCGTAGCGGTTCGGCGCCGCCTCGAAGTCCTCGGGTGAGACGCCCGCGCCGACCAGGTGCAGGGCGAGGTCGCCGACCACCTTGGACGACGGGGTGACCTTGACCAGATGGCCCAGGATGCGGTCGGCGGCGGCGTACATGGCCTCGATGTCCTCGAAGCGGTCGCCGAGGCCGAGCGCGACCGCCTGGGTGCGCAGGTTGGAGAGCTGGCCGCCGGGGATCTCGTGGTCGTATACGCGGCCGGTGGGCGAGGCGAGGCCCGCCTCGAAGGGGGCGTAGATCCGGCGCACGCTCTCCCAGTACGGCTCCAGGTCGCCGACGGCCCGCAGGCCGAGGCCGGTGGGGTGCTCGGAGTGGTCGGTGGCGGCCACGATCGCCGACAGGGACGGCTGGGACGTCGTACCGGCCATGGACGCGACGGCGCCGTCCACGGCGTCGACGCCCGCCTGGATCGCCGCGAGGTAGGTGGCCAGCTGGCCGCCCGAGGTGTCGTGGGTGTGCAGGTGCACCGGAAGGCCGAACTCGCGGCGCAGCGCGGACACGAGGGTGGCGGCGGCCGGGGCGCGCAGCAGGCCCGCCATGTCCTTGACGGCCAGGACGTGGGCGCCGGCCTCCACGATCTGCTCGGCCAGGCGCAGGTAGTAGTCCAGGGTGTACAGCTGCTCGGAGGGGTCGGAGAGGTCGCCGGTGTAGCAGAGGGCGACCTCGGCGATGGCGGTGCCCGTCCCCCGTACGGCGTCGATGGCGGGGCGCATCTGGCCGACGTCGTTGAGCGCGTCGAAGATGCGGAAGATGTCGATGCCGGTGGCGGCGGCCTCCTGCACGAAGGCGTCGGTCACCTCGGTCGGGTACGGGGTGTAGCCGACGGTGTTGCGGCCGCGCAGCAGCATCTGGAGGCAGATGTTGGGCACGGCCTCGCGCAGCGCGGCGAGCCGCTCCCAGGGGTCCTCGGCGAGGAAGCGCAGGGCGACGTCGTAGGTGGCGCCGCCCCAGCACTCCAGGGACAGCAGCTCGGGCAGGGTGCGGGCGACCACGGGGGCGACGGTGAGGAGGTCCTGGGTGCGGACCCGGGTGGCGAGCAGCGACTGGTGGGCGTCGCGGAAGGTGGTGTCGGTGACGCCGACGAGGGGTGACTCCCGCAGCCAGTGGGCGAAGCCCTCGGGGCCGAGTTCGGCGAGGCGCTGCCGGGAGCCGGCGGGCGGCTCGCCGGCCGGGAGCGGGGGCAGCTTGGTGGAGGGGTGGATGAGCCGGGGGCGTTCGCCGTGCGGCTTGTTGACGGTGACGTCGGCGAGGTAGGTGAGCAGCTTGGTGCCGCGGTCGGCGGAGGAGCGCGCGGTGAGCAGGTGCGGGCGCTGCTCGATGAACGACGTCGTCACGCGCCCGGCCTGGAAGTCCGGGTCATCCAACACAGCCTGGAGGAAGGGGATGTTGGTGGCGACGCCGCGGATGCGGAACTCGGCGACGGCACGCCTGGCGCGGTCGACGGCGGCCTTGAAGTCCCGGCCGCGGCAGGTGAGTTTGACCAGCATCGAGTCGAAGTGGGCGCTGATCTCCGTACCCGCGTGGGTGGTTCCGCCGTCGAGGCGGATGCCGGAGCCGCCGGGCGAGCGGTAGGCGCTGATGCGGCCGGTGTCGGGGCGGAAGCCGTTGGCCGGGTCCTCGGTGGTGATACGGCACTGCAGGGCCGCGCCGCGCAGGCTGATCGTGTCCTGGGAGAGCCCGAGGTCGGCGAGGCTCTCGCCGGAGGCGATGCGCATCTGCGCCTGGACGAGGTCGACGTCGGTGACCTCCTCGGTCACCGTGTGCTCGACCTGGATGCGCGGGTTCATCTCGATGAAGACGTGGTTGCCGTCGCGGTCGAGCAGGAACTCCACCGTGCCGGCGTTGCGGTAGCCGATCTCGCGGGCGAAACGGACGGCGTCGGCGCAGATCCGGTCGCGCAGTTCGGGGTCCAGGTTGGGCGCGGGCGCCAGCTCGATCACCTTCTGGTGGCGCCGCTGGAGCGAGCAGTCGCGCTCGTACAGGTGGATGACCTCGCCCTCGCCGTCGGCGAGGATCTGCACCTCGATGTGGCGCGGTTCCACGACGGCCTTCTCCAGGAAGACGGTCGGGTCGCCGAACGCGGACGCCGCCTCGCGCGAGGCCGCCTCGATGGACTCGCGCAGCTGCTCCGGATCCTCGACGCGGCGCATGCCGCGCCCGCCGCCGCCCGCGACGGCCTTCACGAACACGGGGAACCCGATGTCGCCTGCGGCCCGGACCAGTTCGTCGACGTCGGTGGAGGGCGCGGAGGAGCCGAGCACGGGCACCCCGGCGGCGCGGGCGGCGGCCACGGCACGCGCCTTGTTGCCCGTCAGTTCCAGGGTGTCGGCGCTCGGTCCGACGAAGGTGATGCCCGCCTCCTCGCAGGCACGGGCCAGTTCCGGGTTCTCGGAGAGGAACCCGTAGCCGGGGTAGACGGCGTCCGCGCCCGCCCGGCGCGCCGCGTCCACGATCTCCCCGACCGAGAGGTAGGCGCGCACCGGATGCCCGGGCTCGCCGATCTCGTACGCCTCGTCGGCCTTCAGCCGGTGCAGCGAATTGCGATCCTCGTGCGGGAAGACGGCGACCGTCCGCGCGCCCAGTTCATATCCGGCGCGAAACGCCCGAATCGCGATCTCTCCACGGTTGGCGACCAGCACCTTGCGGAACATCCTCGACCCCTTCAGCCTGCCGGCGACAACACCATCGTGGCGGCCGCTCGCGTGCGCTGCCACGCCGCCACGTTAGGGGCGCGCCGACAACCTTCTGAAGGCGGTAAACATCACATTGACAGCGCGAGGCGTGAACGCATACCCGCACGCGCGCGTTCCCCGTGTCCTGACGGCCTCGGGCGGGCCTCACTCGTAGGCTTGCGCCGCCCGTGCAGGTGCCGAAGACGACGGAGGGCAGCACGTCGGGGATCAATCGTGACCGCCTGGCCGGAATGCTGACGTTCTGGCTGCGTCCGGCCTTCGCCCTGCGCGTCGTGGGCCGCTTCCAGCGGATCGTGGGCTTCGACCGTTCGATGGCCCTGGCGTCCAGCGCGCTCACCGCGCTGGTCCCGCTGGCGATCCTCGGCGGGGCCGTCGTGTACAGCATCGGCGGCAAGGACGTCGCGGACCGGCTCATCGGCCGGTACGGCCTGACGGGCGAGGGCGCCGACGCGGTCAGGTATCTCTTCTCCCCCGCCGAGGGCACCACGGCGAGCGCGGGCGTCTTCGGGTTCGTGTTCCTGACGATCTCTCTGCTGAGCTTCTCCCGGGCCGCGCAGCGGCTGTTCGAGCAGACCTGGGAGCTCAAGCCGCTCAGCGTGCGCAACACGCGCAACGGCCTGTGGTGGATCGTCGTGCTGGTGGCCTATCTGGTGGTCAACGGCTGGCTGTACGCGCTGCTGGGCGACGGCCGGCTGGGGCTGGCGGCCGCGCTGTGCGACGCGCCCGTGACCGCCGTGTTCCTGCTGGGCAGCGGCCGGCTGCTGTCCGCCGGGCGGCTCGGCCGGGCGCAACTGCTGCCGTTCGCCGTGCTCGCGGGCGTGCTGACGGCGGCCTGTTCGGTGGGGGCGAGCGTGTATCTCCCCCATCTGTTCAACTCCTCCACCGTGCGCTACGGCGCGGTCGGCGCCGTGTTCGCGATGATCTCGGCATTGTTCGCCCTGATGGTCGTCCTGGTCGGGTCGGCGGCGCTGGGACGGGAGGTGGGCGACGAGCTGGACCGCATCCGGGCGGGCCGGCGCCCGTCCGACCGCGAGGTCCGCCGTGAGTGGGACGGCGTGGTCGAACAGGCGCGCTCGCGCTGGCGGACGGCCCGCGAACAGATCCCCAGGCCCCGCGCGAAGGGACCGAAGGGCCCCTGAGCGCTGGCGGCGCGACCTCGAGGAAGGCGGGCGGCTGGCGCGGGTCAGCCCTGAGGATGGCCGCGCGGGTCATCCGACGCGGGCGGCGGCGCGGGTCACCCGACGCGGGCAGCTCCACGGGCCAACCCCTGCGGACGACCGGCACAGGCCAGCCGACGCGAGCGGCGGCGCGCGTCACCCGACGCGAGCAGCTCCACGGGCCAACCCCTGCGGACGACCGGCACAGGCCAGCCGACGCGAGCGGCGGCGCGCGTCACCCGACGCGAGCAGCTCCACGGGCCAACCCCTGCGGACGACCGGCACAGGCCAGCCGACGCGAGCGGCGGCGCGCGTCACCCCTTGAGCGCCGCCAGCACCACCGCCTTGGCCTCCTCCTGCACCCGGGCCAGGTGGTCGGGACCGAGGAAGGACTCGGCGTAGACCTTGTACACGTCCTCGGTGCCCGAGGGCCGGGCCGCGAACCAGGCGTTCTCCGTGGTCACCTTGATGCCGCCGATGGCGGCGCCGTTGCCGGGGGCCTCGGTGAGGACGGCGGTGACCGGCTCGCCGGCCAGGGTCTCGGCGGTGACCTGGGCGGGCGAGAGCTTCGCGAGCAGGGCCTTCTCCTCGCGGGTGGCCGGGGCGTCGATGCGGGCGTAGGCCGGTTCCCCGAAGCGGGCGGTCAGTCCGGCGTAGTGCTCGGACGGGGTCTTCCCGGTGACGGCCGTGATCTCGGAGGCGAGGAGGGCGAGCAGGATGCCGTCCTTGTCCGTGGTCCACACCGAGCCGTCCCGGCGCAGGAAGGACGCGCCGGCCGACTCCTCGCCGCCGAACCCGATGGTCCCGGAGGCCAGTCCGTCCACGAACCACTTGAACCCGACCGGTACCTCGACCAGTTCCCGGCCGAGGTCGGCGGCGACCCGGTCGATCATCGACGACGACACGAGCGTCTTGCCGATGCCGGTGCCCGCCGGCCACTGCTCGCGGTGGCGGTAGAGGTGGTCGATGGCGACGGCGAGGTAGTGGTTGGGGTTCATCAGGCCCGCGTCCGGGGTGACGATGCCGTGCCGGTCGGCGTCGGCGTCGTTGCCCGTGGCGATGTCGAAGCGGTCGCGCTGCTCGATGAGCGAGGCCATCGCGTACGGCGACGAGCAGTCCATCCGGATCCGGCCGTCCCAGTCCAGCGTCATGAAGCGCCAGGTCGGGTCGGTGTGCGGATTGACCACGGTCAGGTCGAGGCCGTGCTGTTCGGCGATGCGGCCCCAGTAGGCGACCGACGCCCCGCCCAGCGGGTCGGCGCCGATGCGCACACCGGCCGCCCGGATCGCGTCCAGGTCCAGCACGTTCGGCAGGTCGGAGACGTACGTCCCCAGGTAGTCGTACGGCCGTGTGGTGGGCGCCGCGAGGGCGCGGGCGTAGGGGATGCGCCGTACGTCCTTCAGGCCGCCCGCGACGAGCTGGTTGGCGCGGTCCTGGATCCAGGAGGTGGCGTCGGAGGCGGCGGGGCCCGCGTTCGGCGGGTTGTACTTGAAGCCGCCGTCGGCGGGCGGGTTGTGCGACGGCGTCACCACGACGCCGTCCGCGAGGCCCGTGGTGCGGCCGCGGTTGTACGCGAGGATGGCGTGCGAGACCGCCGGGGTGGGGGTGTAGCCGTCCGCGCTGTCGACCAGGACGGTGACGCCGTTCGCGGCGAACACCTCCAGCGCGGTGACCTTCGCGGGCTCCGACAGGGCGTGGGTGTCGGCCCCGAGGAACAGGGGGCCGTCGATGCCCTGGGCGGCCCGGTAGTCGCAGATCGCCTGGCTGGTGGCGGCGATGTGGTCCTCGTTGAACGCGGCTGCCAGTGAGGATCCGCGGTGTCCTGACGTACCGAACGCCACGCGCTGCCCGGGTTCGGCCGGGTCGGGGTGCAGGGTGTAGTACGCGGTGACCAGTCGGGCCACGTCGACGAGGTCGCCGGGACCGGCCGGCGTGCCCGCTCGCTCGTGGGGCATGGGTGCCTTCCTCCGCATCGGTGGGGTGTCGCTGGGGGTCTCATCTTTCCTCGTCGCGGGCGCGCCGCGCGAGTGCGCCCGACGGCCGCGCACCACTCGGACACCGCGCGGATGACGCGCCCGAGTCGGATTCACCCGCCGCTTGGCGATAAATTGGTCTCCATGAGCGAGAACGTCTACTTCGACATCACCATCAACGACGAGCCGGCCGGCCGGATCGTGTTCAAGCTGTTCGATGACGTGGTGCCGCGTACCACCAAGAACTTCCGTGAACTGGCCACCGGTGAGCACGGCTTCGGCTACGCCGGTTCGCCCTTCCACCGCGTCATCCCGCAGTTCATGCTGCAGGGCGGCGACTTCACCCGGGGCAACGGCACCGGCGGCAAGAGCATCTACGGCGAGAAGTTCGCGGACGAGAACTTCAACCTGAAGCACGACCGCCCCTACCTGCTGAGCATGGCGAACGCGGGCCCGAACACCAACGGCTCGCAGTTCTTCGTCACCACGGTCAAGACCCCGTGGCTGGACGGCAAGCACGTCGTCTTCGGCGAGGTCGTCGAGGGCAAGGAGCTGGTCGACAAGATCGAGGGCCTGGGCAGCCAGAGCGGCGCCACCTCCGCCACCATCAAGGTCTCGGACAGCGGCACGGTCTGACACCACCGCAGCAGCGCAGGCCCCCCGCCCCGCGTCGTGCCGTCCGGCACGCGGGGCGGGGGGCCTGCGCTCGTTCCGGGGCCCGGTACGGCAACCGTCCGGACATCATGAGACGCGCCGCCCCAGTTACCGCACATATCGTCATAAAACGTGTGTTATTCAGTCATGCGCAAACCTTCGCGGCGTACCTTGCTCTCCGCCTCTTTCGCGGCCTTCGGCTCGGGACTGCTGGCCGCCTGTACCGAATCCGGCTCGCAACCGCACTCCGGCTCCCGTCCCGCATCGGGGGCCGGCGCCGACGGCGGCCCGTTCGTTCCTCCGGGGCCCAAGGGGTATGTGAGCCCCTCCGGGCCCGAGGTCCGCGCCGCTGAACGCAAACGGGGCTCCGGCCGCGTGCGCGAGTTCAAGCTCACCGCCGAGGAGACCACCCTCGACCTGCACGGCCGGAAGGTCCGCACCTGGGCGTACGGCGACACGCTGCCAGGGCCGCAGTTGCGGCTGAACGCCGGTGAGGTCCTGAGCGTCCATCTCGCCAACCGTCTGCCCACCGGCACGACGCTGCACTCCCACGGGGTGCGTCTGCGGTGCGACATGGACGGGGTGCCCGATCTGACGCAGGCGCCGATCCGCCCGGGCACCGGCTTCACCTACCGGTTCGCCGTCACCAACCCCGGTACCTATTTCGTGCACTCCCACTCGGGGCTCCAGCCCGACCGTGGCCTGTACGCGCCGCTCATCGTCGACGACCCCAAGGAGCCCCTCTCCTACGACAAGGAGTGGATCCTCGTCCTCGACGACTGGCTCGACGGCGTGGACGGCTCCACCCCCGACCAGGTCCTCTCCGAGCTCACGCACGGCCGCGGGATGGCGATGGACGGCCACGGCGGCCACAAGGGGATGGGCCGCTCCGCCGGGTCGAAGGGCCCCTCGCGCGTGCTCCACGGCTCCCACAGCCGGCTGCTGCACAGCGAGGGCGGCAATGTCGCCCACCCGTACTTCCTCGCCAACGGCCGCCTGCCCACCGACCCGTCGGTGTTCCGGGCCCGCCCGGGCGACCGCATCCGGCTCCGCATCATCAACGCCGGGGCGGAGACCGCGTTCCGTGTCGCGCTCGCCGGTCACGCCATGACCGTCACCCACACCGACGGCTACCCCGTGGAGCACAAGACGACGGACGGCCTGCTCATCGGCATGGCCGAGCGCTACGACGTGCTGGTCACCGCCAAGGACGGCGTCTTCCCGCTCGTCGCCCTCGCGGAGGGCAAGAACGCGCGGGCCATGGCCGTGCTGCGCACCGCGGCCCGCGGCGCCGCTCCCCCGTCGGGCGCCCGCCCCGACGAGCTCGACGGGCAGATCGTGCCGGCCCGCCGGCTGCGGCCCCACGAGTCGGTGGTCCTGAGCGACCGCAAGCCGGACCGCGACTTCCGCGTCCGGCTCACGGGCGGCATGAAGAACTACGACTGGGCCTTCGACCACCGGCCCTACGAGGTCACCCAGCGCCACCCCGTGCGCCAGGGGGAGCGCGTCCGCCTCACCGTCATCAACGCGACCGACATGTGGCACCCCATCCATCTGCACGGCCACACCTTCGCCATCTACGGGCTCGACGGGCTCGGGGCGCGCAAGGACACCTCCATCGTGCTCCCCCACCGCAAACTCGTCGTCGAGTTCGACGCCGACAACCCCGGGCTGTGGATGCTGCACTGTCACAACCAGTACCACTCGGAGTCCGGGATGATGACGATCCTCGGCTACCGCGCGTAGCCCGCCCCTGGCCCGCCCCTGGCCCGCCCCCGTCCGGGGCGCGTTGCTCCGTGCGAGTGGTGCATCTCCCCGGACGGTCGTAGCGTCGTTACAGCGGTCCCCTGTGGGCGGAAGTGCAGTCGAATTGGGCGGGAGGGAAGATGCGCAAACCAGTGCGGAGTACAGCGATCATGTTCTGGGCGGCCGTGTTGTTCGCGGGCGGTGTCACGACCGCGTCCGCGGCCCGGCCGGACTCGGCTCCGGCCGGGCAGCCGGCGTCCGGACCGGTGCTCGTCGACTGCTTCTGGCGCTCGAACGTACGCCCTAACGACTTCGTCCTGGCCTGCGGCGACGGCAACAGCCGCCTGGCCGGTCTGCACTGGTCGCAGTGGGGCCCGGCCGGAGCGACGGCGCAGGGCGTGAACGTGGTCAACGACTGCAAGCCGTACTGCGCGGCGGGCACCTTCCGCTCGTACCCCGTCACGGTCCGCCTCGACCGCCCGGACACATGGAAGAAGGACCCGGGTCTGACGCACTTCACGCGGATGAGCCTGACCTACTCCGGCGGCGCGCCGGAGGGCTACTCGCAGGTGATGACCTACCCGCTGTGGAACTGAGGCCGCAGGCCGGGCGTCGACAGTCGCCGGTTGAACGATAAAATCCGTTCACCGGGCGACGCGCGCCCGGTCGGACTTCGGGGGAGAGAATGCCGCTCAGCTCCGCACGGGGCCGCTCCGGCGGGGCAGGATCCGCGACCATCACGGACGTGGCCGAGGCCGCCGGGGTGTCGCGGCAGACGGTGTCCAACGTGCTCAACGCCCCGCATCGTGTGCGGGCCGAGACCCGCGAGCGCGTCGAACGCGCCATCGCCGAGCTGGGCTACCACCCCAACCGCATGGCCCGCTCGCTGCGGGCCAGTTCACCGGGGATGGTCGGGTGCCGGATCCTGCCCGTGAGCGCGGGGACGGTCGCCTCCATCCAGGACCGGTTCCTGCACGCGCTCGCCGAGGCGGGGCAGCGCAGCGACTGTCACGTCCTGCTGTTCACCGCGTCCGAGAGCGACGCGCCGGACGGGGCGGGGGTGTCGGAGACCGAGCGGAGCATCGCCCTGTGGCGGGCGGGAGCGGTGCGCGGCGTCGTGCTCTACGACCTCACCCACGACGATCCGCGGCCGCGCGAACTCACCGTGGCGGGCGTGCCGTTCGTCGCGTTCGGCCGGACCGCTGCTGAAACTGACGGCTACAGCTGGGCCGACGTCGACAACGAGGCGGGGACGGCCGCCGCGGTCGATCATCTGGTGGCCGCCGGACACCGCCGCATCGGCTTCCTCGGCTGGCCGGAGGGCAGCCGGCTCGGCGACGCCCGCGCGCGGGGCTGGCTCAGCGCCATGGACCGGCACGGTGTGCTGAGGCGGAGCCACCGGCTGGATGTCCGGGGGCCCGACACCATGGCCGGCGGCACCGCGCTCATGACGGAGCTGCTGAACCGTCCGGAGCCGCCCACCGCCGTCGTCGCGGCGACGGACACGCTCGCGGTCGGCGCCCTGCACGCCCTGCCGCACCGGGGCCGGCGCCCCGGCGAGGACGTCGCCGTGGTCGGCTTCGACGACACCCCGGCGGCCGCCGCCCTCGGCCTGACCAGCGTGCGCCAGCCGATAGAGGAGGTCGGCCGGCTGATCATGGCCGAGCTGCTGCGGCTCACCGGCGCGAGCGAGGGGGAGGCGGACGAGAGCGGTCGCATGCGTCAACTCCTCGCCCCGGAACTGGTGATCCGCACCAGCTCGGCGCCCGGGGCGGCGGAAGATCCCGTACGGCGGTAGGGCGGCCGACTGGACCGGCCGCCCCAACTCGCTCTGATACGACGGTGGTTCAGCCGCGCGTGCGCAGGGTGAGCGGCTCCCCGGGCCGGACCCGGTAGACGTGCCCCTCGGCCTCCACCGGGAGTTCCGGGCCCGAGCGCAGCCGGACCGTCGTTCCCTCGTGCCGGATGTCGACGTCGAAGACGCGGCCCCGCCAGTGGAGTCGGCTGAGGGTGATGCCGTCCAGCGCGGCGGGCAGGATCGGGGCAAGGACGACGCGGTCGGGGCGCCAGCGCAGTCCCGAGTAGCCGTACAGGAACACCTGGAGGAAGCCGCCGTGCCCGGTGAGGAAGGTGAAGGCGCCTCCCTTACGGGCCTCCGCGAACTGCTCGAAGGGGGCCCGCACGAACGGGTCCACGCTGTGCCGGGTGCGGTCCAACGCCGCTTCCGCTTCCCCGAGTTGGGCGTACACGATCGCGTGGACCGAGTCCGTCATCGATGGGCCGTCCTCGTGCGTGCGGGGCAGGTAGTACTCCAGGTCGGCCCGGGTGACCGCCTCGTCCTGTGGGTGCTCCCAGGGGTAGGCGAGCATCACGACGTCGGCCTGCTTGATCTGCTCGCCCTCGTATCCGGCGAACTCCGGGTGCACACCGAGCCGTTCGTCGAAGGGGACGACGAGGCCCCGCGCGGCCTCGTACCACGCGGGATCGGCCGGTTCGCCGAGGACGGCGGCGGCCTCGGTGGCGAAGCGCAGGACCGCGGCGGCGGAGGCGTTGGTGTACGCGGAGTCGTCGTGGGGCTCGATCGCGTACTCGTCCGGCGGGATCACGCCGCTCAGGTGGTACCGGCCGTCCGCGCCGAGGACCGCCCGGCTCGCCCAGAAGTCGGCGGCGCCGCGCAGCACGGGCCACCCCTTGGCCCGCAGCCACGTCTCGTCGCCGGTGGCGAGCCAGTACTGCCAGAAGGCGAGGGCCACGTCGGAGGTGACGTGCAGTTCGTAGTCGCCGAACGGGGCCCAGGAGGGCGTGTCCTCGCTGCCGTCGAGGCTGCTCTCCCACGGGAAGCGGGCGCCCGTGTCACCGCCGCGCGCGGCGTTGGCGTACGCGGCGTCGAGCCGGTCCAGGCGGTAGTCCAGGACGCTCTCGGCGATGTCCGGGTGCTGGGCGAGGAGGCTGGGCCAGATCCAGGTCTCGGTGTCCCAGAAGACGTGTCCGTTGTACCCGTCGCTGGACAGCCCCGCCGGGGACGGCGACCACGGCAGCCCGGCGCGGGCGCTGGTGAGCAGGTAGAACTTGGCGGCCCGCACCTGGCGTCGCAGCCGTTCGTCGCCGTGGACGGTGATGTCGCCTTGCCACTCGCGCGCCCAGGCGGCCCGGCTGTCCTCGGCCAGCCGCTCGTAGCCGCACGCCGCCGCCTCCAGCGCGGCCTCGCGGGCGAGCGCGAGCGGGTCGGCCGTGTCGTGGCTGGTGGCGAGGCCGACGTACTTGGTGAAGGTGTACGACGTACCGGCCCGCACCGGGAGGCCGATCCGGCGGACCGCGGTCCCCTCGGCCGTCTCGGCGCGCGCGTCGGCCGGAGCGTGCAGGGCTGCCGCGACGGCGGCGGTGACCGAGCTGCCCCGGGCCGCCGTCGTCAGCCAGATCAGATCCTCAGGGCCCCCCGTCGCGCCCTGTCGGGTGTCGCGGGTGCGCAGGGCGCCCCGTTCGTCGAGGGCGTCGGTGACCTCCAGGGTTCCGTCCCAGTGCGGGGTCACCGTGACCGTGACGGCGGCCGTGTGGGTGCGGTGCCGGGCGGTGAGGATCTCGTAGCGCACGTCGGTCACCCGCCCGGCAGGGGAGGTCCAGCGTGCGGCGGTGGCGATGACGCCGGTGCGCAGGTCCAGGGTCTGGCGGTAGCCGGCGATGCCGCGGGCCACCGTGGTCAGGGGGCTGTCCACCGGCGCCCAGTCGCCGCCGACCGCGGGTGCCTCGTCCTGGCCGGGCTCGGGAGCGAAGGCCGTGTTGAAGGTGCCGCTGCCGTCGCCGACGTCCAGCGTCGTCCACGCCGGCAGCGAGGCCTTGCGGGCCCACTCCCCCTCGGCGCCGGTGTAGAGCCCGGCGACGTGGAACTGGGTGCGGATCGGGGCCTCGGCGAAGCCGTTGCCGGCGGCCGGGACCCGCGCGGCGAGGTAGCCGTTGCCCGTGAAGGCCGGGTGGTAGTCGGTCAGCGGGTCGTCGGTGGCCAGCACCCAGTCGTCCGGCACCGGTTCGCTGCTCGGGGCAGACATCTACTTGAGTCCTCCTGCCGTGAGGCCGTCCACGATGCGTCGCTGGAAGAGGAGCACGGCGACGACGAGCGGGAGCGTCACCACGACGCCGGCCGCCATCTGGGTGCCGAACGGCTGGTCGTACTTGTACGCGCCGGTGAACAGGGACACGATCACGTTCGCCGTCATCATGTCGCGCCGGTTCACCACGCTGACCGCGATGAGGAACTCGTTCCAGGCGCAGATGAAGACGAGGATGGCCGTCGTGAAGACGCCGGGCGCGGCCAGTGGTAGGACGACCTTGCGGAACGCCTGCCCGGGGGTGCAGCCGTCGACCTGGGCGGCCTTCTCCAGTTCGGCCGGCATCTGGCGGAAGAAGGCGGTCAGGTTCCACACCGCGAGCGGCAGCGTGAAGCTCATGCTCGGCACGATCATCGCCTGGTACGTGTTGATCCAGCCGATGTCGGTGAACAGCCGCAGCAGCGGCACCACCAGGATGATCGGCGGGAACATCGACGCCGCGATGATCAGGGTGAGGATCAGCGTCTTGCCCCGGAACCGCAGCCGCGCCAGGGCGTATCCGGCGAACACGGCGACGACGAGCGTGAGCGCGGTCGTGACGCCGGCGACCACCGCGCTGTTCACCAGAGCGCGGCCGAAGCCGTTCTTCGGGTCGAAGGCGCTGGAGTAGTTCTCGAACGAAAGGGGCGCGGGGATCGGCGCGTTGGAGAACTGGTCGGTGGGCCGGCGCAGGCTGGAGACCACCATCCAGTAGAAGGGCACCAGGCAGTAGGCGACGATCAGGCCGGTGCCCAGGCGCCGGGCCCACGCCGCTCCCCTGCGCCCTCGTACACGTGTCGTGCTCATCGTTCGCTCCCTGTACCCCGGCCGATCAGGTCGGCTCCGAACAGCCTGACGAACGCGAAGGCGACCACGGCCACGTAGGCGAACAGGACGGTCGCGTACGCGGCGGCGGTGCCGAAGCGCAGATTGGTCATCTCCTCGAAGGCGATCATCGAGAGCGTCTCGACGGAGTGCTTGCGCGGGCCGACCAGGACGTACGGCAGGTCGAACATGCGCAGCACGTCCAGCAGCCGGAAGAGCACCGCCACCACGAGGGCCGGGCGGACCAGGGGCAGCGTGATCCGCCAGAAGGTGCGCCACGGCGAAGCGCCGTCGACCCTGGCCGCCTCGTACAACTCGCCGGGGATGACCTGGAGTCCGGCCAGGACGAGCAGGCCGATGAACGGCGCGGTCTTCCAGGTGTCGGCGACGACGACGGACAGCCAGGCCTGGAACCCGTCGCGGTTCCACAGGATCTGGGCGCCGAGGATGTCGTTGGCGATGCCCTGGCTGTTGAAGATCCACTTCCAGAGGAGGCCGGACATGGCGGTCGGGATGGCCCACGGCACCAGGACGGCGGCGCGCACGAGCGCGCGGCCCTGGAAGGCGCGGTGCATCACCAGGGCCATGGCCATGCCGATGAAGACCTCCAGCGTCACCGATGCCAGCGCGAACGACGTGGTGTTCCACCACGGTCGCAGGATCCGGTCGTCGCCGAAGACCCTGGCGTAGTTGTCCAGTCCGAACGTGGTCGTGGTGACGTTGAACCCGGTGTGCGGGTCGATGGACTGGTGCGACACCTGGAACGACAGGCGCAGGGCGGCCACCACCGGGTAGCCGATGACGAGCCCGACCACCAGGAGGGTCGGTGAGAGCAGTGCGGCCGCCAGCCGGCCGGTGCCGGCCCGGCGCGTGGTGCGCGCGGGCCGGGTACCGGTGCCGGAGGCCTCTCTCGATGTCAGGACGGACATCAGAAGGCCTTTCCGATCTCTGCCGTCGCCTACTTCTCGGCGATGGCGGCGGAGAGGTTCTTCTGCATGTCCGCCAGCGCGGCGTCGACGGACTTGTCGCCGCTCAGCGCGGCCGCGGCGCTCTCCTGGATGGCGGCCGTCGCGTCGCCGTAGTGGACGACGGCGGGGCGGGGCGTCGCCGTGGCGAGGGACTGCTTGAGGGTCGCCAGGTAGGGGAACTTCTTGTTCAGCGCCGGGTCGTCGTAGAGCGCGGTGTACGGCGGGGCGGAGGAGTTGACCTGGAGGTTGGCCCGCGCGTTCGCCGTGTTGGAGAAGAACTTGATGAAGTCCAGCGCGGTGGCCTTGTTCTTGGCGAACTTGCTGATGGCCAGGTTCAGTCCGCCGAGGGTCGACTTGCCGGGTCCGTCGAGACCGGGCAGCGGGGCGACGCCGAACTTGCCGGCGACCTTGCTGGAGCCGTCCTTGGCGCCTGCCAGGGCCCACTGGTACGGCCACTGGCGGTGGAAGAGCAGCTTGCCGGACTGGAAGGCGCGGCGGCCGTCCTCCTCCTGGTAGGTGGCGGCCTTCTTGTCGATACGGCCCTCCTTGAACCCGTCGGCCAGGAAGTGCAGGCCCTTCTTCGCGGCGTCCGTGTCGACGGTGGCCTTGCCCTTGGCGTCGACGACGGAGCCGCCGGCGGAGGCCACGGCCTCGGAGAAGTTGACGGTCAGGCCCTCGTACTTGTCGAACTGGCCAGCGTAGCAGTCGATGCCCTCGCCCTCGGGGAGCTTGCTGACCTTCGCGCAGTCCTGCTCCATCTCGGCCCAGGTCTGCGGGGGTTGGGCCTTGATCTTGTCGAGCAGGTCCTTGCGGTAGAAGAGCAGACCGGCGTTGGTGTTGTACGGGATGGCGTACTGCTTGCCGAAGTACGTCCCCGTCTTCACCACGGAGGGCAGCATCTGGTCGAGCGGGAACTTGCCGGCGGGCAGCTGGTCGATCCACTGGTTGGCCGCGAACTCGGCCGTCCACACGACGTCCAGGTTGAGGACCGTGTACGCGTCGGACTTGGTCTGCGCGTTCTGGATGAACTGCTGGCGCTGCTGGTCGGCGCTCTCCGGGAGCTCGACGAGGGTGACCTTCTGGTCGGGGTGCTTCTTGTTCCAGCGGTCCAACTGGCCCTGGACGGTGCCGGTGGTGTCCTTGCCCATGGCCAGGGTGATCGGCCCGCGCTCCTTGGAGGCCTCCGGGGCGCCCCCGCCCTTGGAGTCGGAGTCCGAGCTGCCGCAGCCGACGAGGAGCGACGCGCATATCGCGGACGTCGCCGCCACCGCGCCCCATCGCACCGTCCGTGCTCTGCCGGTACCCGTACGGACCACTGTCTGCTCCGAACTCACCATGTCCTCCTTGCCCCACTGCCCTATTTGATCGTTCAAGATGGCGTCCCATTTCCGGCCAGTCAACCCCTCGGACCAGCGTGTTCGGATCGTTAGACGCGCTGTTGGATCGTTCATAGACAGCGCTGGTCGTTCCGGAAGAGGAACGTCGACTTCACGCCAACCGGCGCCGGACGCGGGCGTACCGGCGCGTTCTTGACTTCGAGCGCACGCGAAGTCGTAGCGTCCGAGACGCGGACGGCCCCCAGGGGCCCGCCGCAGGACCATCCACGGAAAGCGGAAAGGGCTGGAGCTCGACATGGAACAGCGCAGTCTGCGAGACCTCCGGGTGTCCGCCATCGGCCTCGGCTGCATGGGGATGTCCGCCTTCTACGGCACCGCCGACGAGGAGGAGGGCATCCGGACCATCCGGCGCGCCCTCGACCTCGGCATCGACTTCCTCGACACCGCGCAGCTCTACGGCCCGCTGACGAACGAGACGCTCGTCGGGCGTGCGATCAAGGGGAACCGTGACGCGTACGTGGTCGCCACGAAGTTCAACTACCGCATGGACGACGCCGTTCCGGGCGACATGAGCACCATCGGGCGGCAGGACGGTTCGGCGGAGCACGTGCGCAGCTCGGTGCACGGCTCGCTCCAGCGGCTCGGCACCGACTACATCGACCTCTACTACCAGCACCGCGTCGACCCGGACGTGCCGATCGAGGAGACCGTCGGCGCCCTGGCGGAGCTGGTCGCGGAGGGCAAGGTGCGGCACATCGGGCTGAGCGAGGCGGCGCCGGAGACCATCCGCCGGGCCCATGCCGTGCACCCGGTCACGGCGGTGCAGACCGAGTACTCGCTGTGGTCGCGGGACCCGGAGGAGGGCGTGCTGCCCACGTGCCGGGAGCTGGGGATCGGGTTCGTCCCGTACTCGCCGCTGGGCCGCGGCTTCCTCGCGGGCCGGTTCTCCTCGCCCGAGGAGCTCGACGAGGGCGACTACCGCCGCCACGGCCCCCGCTTCACCGGCGACAACCTGGAGGCGAACCTCCGGCTGGCGGCGAAGGTGAAGGAGATCGCCGCGGAGAAGGGCGTGACCCCGGCGCAGCTGGCGATCGCGTGGGTACTGGCCCAGGGCGACGACCTGGTCCCGATCCCGGGCACGAAGCGCCGCTCGTACCTGGAGCAGAACGCGGCCGCGGTCGGCATCGAGCTGACCAAGGAGGATCTGGCGCGTATCGACGCGGAGCTTCCGCGGGCTGCCGGGCAGCGCTACGACGAGTCCGGGATGCGGTCCGTGAACCTCTGATCCGGGGCCATCCCGGGGGCTTTTCGGGGCCTTCCGGGCCTTCTTTCGATACCAGGGCGGCGCTCGGCCTGTCTGTGCGCGCTATCACGTACCCCCATCTCACGCCTCCTCACGTGATCAAAGTAGGGTGTGCTCTGCATATGAGCGCCGCCTAGCTCGAAAGATAGATCTGTGACTGTCAATGAGGACTCGTTCACAAACTGGAAGCACCGCGAGGAGATCGCGGAGTCGATGATCCCGGTCATCGGGAAGCTGCACCGCGAGCGGGACGTCACGGTCCTGCTGCACAGCCGCTCCCTGGTGAACAAGTCGGTGGTCAGCATCCTCAAGACCCATCGGTTCGCCCGGCAGATCGCCGGCGAGGAACTGTCGGTCACCGAGACGATGCCCTTCCTCCAGGCTCTGGCCAGGCTGGATCTCGGCCCCTCCCAGATCGACATCGGCATGCTGGCCGCGACCTACCGCGCCGACGACCGCGGGCTGTCCGTCGAGGACTTCACCGCCGACGCCGTCGCCGGTGCCACGGGCGCGAACAAGCTGGAGTGCCGTGACGGCCGTGACGTCGTCCTCTACGGCTTCGGCCGCATCGGCCGCCTGGTCGCCCGGCTGCTCATCGAGAAGGCGGGATCCGGCAACGGCCTGCGGCTGCGGGCCATCGTCGTGCGCGGGGGCGGTGGGCAGGCCTCCGAGGATCTCGTGAAGCGGGCCTCGCTGCTGCGCCGGGACTCGATCCACGGCCAGTTCCAGGGCACGATCACCGTTGACGAGGCGAACAGCACGATCGTCGCCAACGGCAACGTCATCAAGGTGATCTACGCGAACGACCCGAGCGAGGTCGACTACACGGCGTACGGCATCAAGGACGCCATCCTCATCGACAACACGGGCAAGTGGCGCGACCGTGAGGGGCTGTCGAAGCACCTGCGTCCCGGCATCGACAAGGTCGTGCTGACCGCGCCGGGCAAGGGTGACGTGCCGAACATCGTCCACGGCGTCAACCACGACATGATCAAGCCGGACGAGCGGATCCTGTCCTGCGCGTCCTGCACCACCAACGCGATCGTGCCGCCGCTGAAGGCCATGGACGACGAGTACGGTGTGCTGCGCGGGCACGTGGAGACCGTCCACTCGTTCACCAACGACCAGAACCTGCTGGACAATTACCACAAGTCCGAGCGCCGCGGCCGGTCCGCGCCGCTCAACATGGTCATCACCGAGACCGGTGCCGCCTCCGCGGTCGCCAAGGCGCTGCCCGACCTCCAGGCGAAGATCACCGGCAGCTCGATCCGGGTCCCGGTGCCGGACGTCTCGATCGCGATCCTCAACCTCCAGCTCGCGCGCGAGACCACCCGCGAGGACGTCCTGGAGTACCTCCGCGAGGTCTCGCTGACGTCGCCGCTGCGCCGCCAGATCGACTTCACCAGTGCGCCCGACGCGGTCTCCAACGACTTCATCGGCTCGCGCCACGCCTCGATCGTCGACGCCGGCGCCACCAAGGTCGACGGCGACAACGCCATCCTCTACCTCTGGTACGACAACGAGTTCGGCTACTCGTGCCAGGTCATACGCGTCGTCCAGTACGTCTCCGGGGTCGAGTACCCGACGTACCCGGCGCCCGCGGTCTGAAGCGCACACCACTCGCGGTGAACGAGCGGCCGAGCCTGCGGGCTCGGCCGCTCGGCTATGCGGGCCCGGCCCCTTCCACCAGCCGGGCGAGCTTCCCGAGCGCCATACGGGTTCCCAACTCGTTGTCCGCACGCGGGATTTCGTCGGGCAGCCCGTCGTGCACGATGACGACCTCCGTGCCGCCGTGGGTCTCGACGAGCGACGTCGTCATGGTCGTCGTCCCGCGCAGCGCGTCGTCGTCCGTCTCGAACTCGATCTCCTCGACGACCAGTTGGTCCGGCACCAGCCGCACGAAGTGCCCGCGGTAGGTGTCCGTGCGCCCGCCGGACTTGCCGGGGCGGTCCGGGTCGTCGTAGACGAGGGAGACACGGAACGCGCCTCCCGTCCGCGCGTCGAACGCGTGCACGTGCGCCGTCATGCCGTCGGGCACGCGCCAGGCGGCGACGGCATCCGGGTCGACGAGCGCCCGGTAGACCGAGGCGGCGGACGCCCGCACCCGTCTCGTGGTCCGAGTGGTGTACATGTCCGGTGGCCCCTCCTCACCGCTGCCTGCCCGTCCCAGTGTGCCGGGTGTTCGCGCGTGCCGCGGTCAGACGAGGTGGGCGTACACCACCAGGTTCTCCGTGTAGTCCCGGGCGGTGTGGTCGTAGTCCCCGGCGCAGGTGATCAGGCGGGCCTCGGCGCGGGGGGTGTCGGCGTAGACCTGACGGCTGGGGAAGGCGTCCTTCTCGTACGTCTCGGCGGTGTCCACCTTGAAGGTGGCCTTGCGTCCGTCCGCCCTGAGGACGGTGAAGGTGTCGCCGGCGTCCAGTTCCTCCAGGCCCGCGAAGACCGCCGCGGAGGTGGTCGTGTCGACGTGCCCGGCGATGATCGAGGTGCCGGGCTCCCCGGGCGAGGCGCCCTTGGAGTACCAGCCGACGAGGTTGACGTCACCTGCGGGCGGCGGCAGGAGCTGGCCCGAGGGGCCGAGCGTGAGGTCGGTGAAGGGGGCGTCCACGCCGATCTTCGGGATGAGCAGACGGGTCGGCCGGGAGCGGGGCAGGTGCTTTCCGGCCGGGTGCGCGAGGGCGGCGGCGCCTTTGGTGCGCGGTGGCTCGGAGGCGCCGGCCGGCGGCTTGCCACCCAGCAGCCCGACGGCCAGCAACAGCAGCACGAAACCCCACACCGCCATCTGCCCGCCGCAACGTGGTCCCTGCGTGGCGGGGGTCGGGGAGGACGAACGGGCTGCCATCGGGCACCACCTCACTCGGGTCACTCGGGTACGGCAGCGGGGCGCAGCGGTCGGGTCGCCGTCGGGTCACGGTGCGGGGGAAGCCGGCCGCCGACACGAGGCGCGCGGCGGCGGCCGCAGTCCCTGCGAACACCTCGCGCCGGTCAGGACGCCCCGGCGGTGTTCTTGCGGCGCAGCGCGTAGACACCGGTGGCGCCCACCGCGAGGACGGCCAGCCCGCCTGTGGTCACACCGGGCGAGGAGAGCGCGCCGCCGCCGGTGTGCATGCCGCCGCGGGGGGAGTCCTCCTCGTCGTCACCGGAGCCGCCCTTGTCGCGGCCCCCGCTGCCGCTGTCCTCGTTGTTCTTGTCCTTGTACGTCTCCGGGTCGAACCTGCTGCTGTCCGAGCCGTCGCCGCTGCCGCTGTCGCTGCTCCAGTCGTCCCCGCTCATCACGGCGGCGAGGGCTCCGCCGCCGGTGTGCATGCCGCCACGGGGCTCGTCGCGGCCGCCGCCGTCGTCGCCGGATTCCTTGCTGTACGAGGAGTCGTCGCCGTAGGAGTCGTCGCTGTGGGAAGAGTCGCCGCCGTGGGAGGAGTCGTCGCTGTAGGAGGAGTCGTCGTGGCTGTTGTTGTCACCGCCTGAGGCGAAGGCCCCGGGAGTGGCGAAGGCGAGCGCGGCCGTCGCGGCCGCCGTAGCCAGGATCATGCGGGCAGAACGCATCTGGGAGTCCTTCCGCCGCGGCCCGGGCTGCCGACACTCCATCAGCTGAGACGACCCGGCCCCCGACATGAACCACCGTCAGTCACACCCACCTCTCGCACCATCCGAGCCGCCCAGGCGGGTTACCAACACACCCCGTGCGGCCGTGTCGGCACGGGATTCGGGGGTCGAGCGGGTAGGGGGCGCAGTCAGCCCATCAGTCCGGCGGCGACCGTGGCGCCCAGGTTCCAGCACGCCTCGGTGTCGTCCTTGCCGGGTTCACCGGTGACGGTGACGGCGTCGGCCGTACGGCGCCAGCCGAGGCCCGTGGTGACCGCCTCGATCCCGCGCACCGCGCCGGTGACGTCGTTGCCGCCGTGCACGTAGTAGCCGAAGGGCCGGCCCCGCGTCTCGTCCAGGCAGGGGTAGTAGACCTGGTCGAAGAAGTGCTTCAGGGCGCCCGACATGTAGCCGAGGTTCGCCGGGGTGCCGAGCAGGTATCCGTCGGCGGCGAGCACGTCGGAGGCGGTGGCGGACAGCGCGGCGCGCCGTACGACCTGTACGCCCTCGATCTCGGGCGTGGTGGCGCCGGACACGACGGCCTCGAACATCGCCTGGCAGTGGGGCGACGGCGTGTGATGAACGATCAGCAAGGTAGCCACACCCCGAACCCTGCCGTGGCCGCCCGGCCCGTCGCAAACGTCACCGGCGACCTGGGGGTTCTCGCTTCAACCTTCACACGGGGCACACACGTTGGCTAAGTTGGCGATCAGGCCGTACGGCCGGGGCTCGCACGGAAGGATCAGGTCTCCCATGGCACCGGAGAGTCATGACGAGGTCCGGCAGCGGGTCGACGCCCTCTACGACCGGGCCGAGAGCGACACGGGGAACTACAACGCGACCCGGGTGAAGGCCTCGCGCTCGCGGACCCGGGGTGCGCCGCGCGGCGACGGCCGCGGCGCCGGGGACCCGGCCCTGGACGACCTGACCCGCAAGTGGTTCGACGCGGCGCGGGCCACGCGGGGTCCGATCGTCGCCGCCGTGCTCCCGGCCGACCGCATGCCCCGGCGCGCCGCCGTCAGCCGCCCTCCGGCTCCGGGGCGACCCGAAGTCGGTCCGGTCGAACTGGAGTTGCCCGCGCCACGCCCCATGCTCGAGCTTCCGGCGGGCGCGAGCGACCGACCGGTGGCCGAGCTGCCCGCGCGCCCGGTTCCGGAGCTGCCCGCCGCTCCCGAACCGGCCCGCGCCTCTCCCGCGACGTCGAAGGAGCGGAACCGGGGGAAGCTCACCGCCGCCCGAGAGCTGCTGTCCCGGTATGCCGTACCGCAGATTCCGCCGCTCCCGCCGCTTCCGCCGGTCCCGGACCCGGACCCGGACCCGGCAGCGATCGAGTTCCCGCCGCTCCCGGGAACCGTCCCGAATCTCCTGGAAACCGTCCCCGGGGCCGCTCCCGCCCCCGCCCCCGTGGTCGTGACCACCGCCGGCACCCTCCCGACGTACCACGACAAGGCCATGACGGCCGTCGCCTTCGCCCGTGCGCAGGTCGGTCTGCCGTGTGTCTGGGGCGCCTCGGGGCCCGGTTCCTACGACCACGTCGGCCTCATGCAGGCCGCGTGGAGGGCCGCCGGTGTCGTCCTGCCGCGCTCCACCCAGGGGCAGGCGGCCGCGGGCACGCCGGTCGAGCTGAGCGCGATCCGCGAGGGCGACCTCGTCCTCTTCTTCGAGGACGACAGCCACGTCGGTCTCTACGTGGGCGACGGCCTGATGATCCACGCACCGGGCCCCGGCGCCCTCATCCGCGAGGAGTCGATCTTCGGCGCGGGCGCGTCGGCGATCCACCGGGTGGTGCGGCCGGCCTGAAAGCCCGGACATCGTGCGTCACAGCGGGCCATAAGGGCAGCTCAGGGCGTCACCGGACGGACCCCGCGTACGAAGTTAGGGCTGCCTTAGTTTAGGCTTCACCCTCGAGTCGCCTGTCGTCGCTCGAAGGGAACCTGATCATGCCGCGCCCCCTGCGGGTAGCCATCGTCGGAGCCGGCCCCGCCGGGATCTACGCCGCCGACGCCCTGCTCAAGTCCGAGGTGGCCGCCGAGCCCGGTGTGTCCATCGACCTCTTCGAGCGGATGCCCGCCCCGTTCGGCCTGATCCGCTACGGCGTCGCGCCCGACCACCCCCGCATCAAGGGCATCATCACGGCCCTGCACCAGGTGCTCGACAAGCCGCAGATCCGTCTGTTCGGCAACGTCGACTACCCGAAGGACATCAGCCTCGACGATCTGCGCGACTTCTACGACGCGGTCGTCTTCTCGACCGGCGCGACGGCCGACCGGGCGCTGCGCATACCCGGCATCGAGCTCGACGGCTCGTACGGCGCCGCCGACTTCGTCTCCTGGTACGACGGCCACCCGGACGTGCCGCGCACCTGGCCGCTTCAGGCCGAGAAGGTCGCGGTGCTCGGCGTCGGCAACGTGGCGCTGGACGTGGCCCGCATCCTCGCCAAGACGGCGGACGAGCTGCTGCCGACCGAGATCCCGCCGAACGTCTACGACGGTCTGAAGGCCAACAAGGCGCTGGAGATCCACGTCTTCGGCCGCCGCGGCCCGGCGCAGGCGAAGTTCAGCCCGATGGAGCTGCGCGAGCTGGACCACTCCCCCAACATCGAGGTCATCGTCGACCCCGAGGACATCGACTACGACGAGGGCTCGATCGCGACCCGGCGCAACAACAAGCAGGCCGACATGGTCGCCAAGGCCCTGGAGAACTGGGCGATCCGCGACACCGGTGACCGCCCGCACAAGCTGTTCCTGCACTTCTTCGAGTCGCCGGCCGAGATCCTCGGCGAGGACGGCCGGGTCACCGGCCTGCGCACCGAGCGCACCGCCCTCGACGGCACCGGCAACGTCAAGGGCACCGGCACCTTCAAGGACTGGGACGTCACCGCGGTCTACCGTGCCGTCGGCTACCTGTCCGACGAGCTGCCCAAGCTCCCGTGGGACGCCGGCTCCGGCACCGTCCCGGACGAGGGGGGCCGCGTCATCGAGGAGGGCGGCGAGCACCTGCGGTCGACGTACGTCACGGGCTGGATCCGCCGCGGCCCCGTCGGCCTCATCGGCCACACCAAGGGCGACGCCAACGAGACGGTGTCGAACCTCCTGGACGACTACGCGAACGGCCGTCTGCACACCCCCGGCTCCCCCGAGCCGGAGTCCGTGGACACCTTCCTCGCCGACCGCGGCGTCCGCTTCACCACGTGGGAGGGCTGGTACCGGCTCGACGCCGCCGAGAGGGCGCTGGGCGAGCCGCAGGGCCGCGCGCGCGTGAAGCTCGTCGAGCGCGAGGACATGCTCCGGGAGAGCGGCGCGTAACTCTGCCGCGAAGTGAGGGGCCCGCGCGGTGCGCCGGTCCCCCTCACGCACATCGTTGGTTTTCGGCGAGGTACGGTGCACGGAGCGGACCCGGGGCGGCGAACTGTTCGTCAACCCGATCACGGCCCTGCACTCCGGGCCCGACGTGCCCCTGGCTGACGTGCACCCCGGCCAGGGGTGATACTGGAAGGCCCGCGCCGCACCCAGCTGCAGATTGGCTCATGTCGAACTCCGCCACCGACCGCCCCATGCTCCCCGGCACCGTCTGGCCGGCCCGCGGCCGCCATCTCGGCCCCGACCCCACCGACGTCCTCAGAAAGAACCTGCGACGACTCAAGGACGACGGGACCCTTGACGACTTCGCCGAGCTCGGCGACGACCAGTCCCGGGTCTTCGAGGCGCGCTGGCGGGTCGGCGGTGACGCGGAGGACGTCACCGTGCGGGCCCGGCTGACGCTCGTAGCCCCGCAGGAGCAAGAGAAAGGCCACGAGTGGCTGCTCGTGGCGGAGGCGGAGCGGCCCTGGAACGACGAGTGGCCCTCCCCCGCCACCATGTTCTGGCCCGCGGACGACGAGGCCGCCTGGAACCACCATCCCGCCGTCGCCGGTCTGCGGCTCGGGGACGTCAACCGGCTGCCCGACGACGAGAAGGTCCTGCGGCGGCTGTTCCGTGACGCCACGCGTGAGTCGTGGGCCGTCAACGTCGTGGTGCACGAGGCCATGACGCCCGACGAGCACGGGCGGCGGCCCCTGGCCCGGCTGCTCCCGGTCGGCCTGCGGCACCGGGTGGTCGAGCACCGGGCCACGCCCCAGCAGCTGAGGGCGGTCAACTGGGCGCTGCGGGACCTCGATGTGGAGGTGCCGCGCGGCGGAGCGGTGATCCTGCCCCCGCGGCCGACCCCGTCCGGCTACGACAGCTGGGCCCACTCGGTACGCAGCGTCTTCCTGGACGGCTCCGAGCCGGCCGAACTCATCGACGTACTACGGCGGTTCACCGCGCTGTCGACGCCGATGCCCGAGGGCGCCGAGGACGCGCTGAACGCTCTGCGCGAGCAGTGGACCCTGATGACCATCGAGGAGGAGCTGGCCCACGAGCGACGGCTGGTGGCTCAGTACGCCGAGGCGCTGGAGGCGATGACCAGGTCCCGGGACCTGTACCGGGAGGCCGCCGAGAGCGCCCACGAGGCGCTGGCCGCCTACCGTGACACGCCGCTCCCGGCCGCCGAGCCGCGGGACGCGTCGCGCCCGGCGACGTCCCCGCTCCAGCAGCTGACCCGGACCTTCGAACGGCTGAAGGGCGCCTCCAGGCGCACGCCCTGACCGGCCCCGCGGCGAGGCGGTACGGTCGTCCGGGTACGACGGTACGCCGGGACCGCCGGTACGCCCGAGAGCAGGAGGCCCCATGGACACCACCACGATCGTGCTCGTGGTCGCCGGCGTGCTCGCGGCGGCGCTGCTCGCCGCGGCCGTCGTGCTGCTGGTGCGGCTGGTCCGCACCCGCCGGTCCCTGCGCCGGGCGGGGCTGCCGACCGGGCCACGCTGGGTGTTCTGGGGGGCCGTGCTGTACCTGGTCCTGCCGACCGACCTGCTGCCCGACCCGGTGTACCTCGACGACATCGGCGTCCTGCTGCTCGCCCTGCGCAGCCTGCGCGCCGCGCGGACGCTCCCGGCGGACGTGTGACGCACGGGTGCGACCACGGCGCTCCTCCCGACGCCGGCGGCGCCCTCGGCGTCCGCGCCGCCCGGACGCGGGACCGGTTCGGCGTCCTCCCGCCGGGTCTCACCCGTCCGGACGACGCGGCGGCCGGGACATGACCGGCGTCCACGGGCGGCGGACGCACGGCCGCCGGTCCCGGTCGCGGGGGCCCGGCGGATGAGTCTCCGCCACCGGAGTGTGCGGACCGGCGTCGGTCGCCTCACATGACGCCCCTCGCCTCATGTGGCGGGGCAGTGTAGATATGGGCACATGGTCCGACTGCCCGGCCGGTCCAAGACCAGGACTCGGCAGCCCCGCCGTCCCGGGGATCCGTACCCGTCGCCGGACCGGCGACGGCAGGGGGGAACCGGGCCGCGCCCCACGCCTGTCAGGCGGCTGTGGTCGGCGCTGAGCGGACGCAGCGTCGCCGGGCAGGTCTTCGTGCTGCAGGTGGTGATCGTGCTGCTGCTGGTCGTGGCGGCCGTGGTGGCCCAGGTGCTCCAGGTGCAGCACGACAGCGGCGTGGAGGCCGGCAAACGCTCACTCGCCACCGCCGAGGCCTTCGCCAACGCGCCCGGCACCGCCGCCGCGTTGCGGGGCCCCGACCCGACGGCCGCGCTCCAGCCGCGCGCCGAGGCGACACGCAAGGCGGCCGGGGTGGACTTCCTCGTGGTGATGAACACCGACGGGATCCGCTACACCCATCCCAATCCGGCCCGGATCGGCAAGAAGTTCGTCGGGACGATCGGCCCCGCGCTGGCGGGCCGGACCGTCATCGAGGAGATCGACGGCACCCTCGGGCGGCTGGTGCAGGCCGTGGTGCCGGTGAGGGCGGCCGACGGCAAGGTCGTCGGGCTCGTGGCGGCCGGCATCACCACTGAGCACGTCGGCGGCGCCACCGATCAGCAGTTGCCCCTCCTGCTGGCGGCCGCGGCCGTGGCCGTCGCCCTGGCCACCGGCGGCACGGCCCTGGTGAGCCGGCGGCTGCTGCGGCAGACGCACGGCCTGGGCCCGTACGAGATGACGCGGATGTACGAGCACCACGACGCGGTGCTGCATGCCGTCCGCGAGGGGGTGCTGATCGTCGGCGGCGACGGCCGGCTGCTGCTCGCCAACGACGAGGCGCAGCGCCTGTTGGACCTGCCCCCGGACGCCGAGCAGCGCTCCGTGCTCGACCTCGGCCTGGACGCCGACACGGCCGCGCTGCTCGCGTCGGGGCGCGTCGCGACGGACGAGGTGCACCTGGTGAAGGACCGGCTGCTGGCGATCAACCAGCGGCCCACGGACCTGCGCGGCGGCCCGCCGGGCAGCGTCACCACGCTGCGCGACTCCACGGAGCTGCGCGCCCTGTCGGGCCGGGCCGAGGTCACCCGCGAGCGGCTCGACATGCTGTACGACGCCGGGGTCGGCATCGGCACCAGCCTGGACGTGACCCGGACCGCCGAGGAACTGGCGGAGCTGGCGGTGCCCCGGTTCGCGGACTTCGCCACCGTCGACCTGTACGACGCCGTCCTGCACGGCGAGGAGCCGCGGCCGGGGTCGGGACTGGTCCGCGCGGCCTTCTGCGGCATCCGGCCCGACGCCCCGCTCTACCCGATGGGCCGGCGCATCCGGTTCGTACCGTCCTCGCCGCAGGGGCGCAGCCTGGCGACGGGCGAGGCGGTCGTGGAGCCGCGGCTGGCCAAGGCGCCGGGCTGGCTGGCCCAGGAGCCGGAGCGCACCAGCTGGGTGGTGAAGTACGGCATCCACTCGCTGATCACCGTGCCGCTGCGGGCGGGCAGCCTGGTCCTGGGGGTGGCCAACTTCTGGCGCTCGGAGCAGCCCGAGCCGTTCGACCAGGAGGAACTGGCCCTGGCCGAGGAGCTGGTCGCGCGGGCCGCGGTGTCCATCGACAACGCCCGCCGCTACACCCGCGAGCACAGCATGGCGGTGACGCTCCAGCGCAGCCTGCTGCCGCGCACGCTGCCGGAGCAGGACGCGCTGGAGATCGCCTACCGCTATCTGCCCGCGCAGGCCGGGGTGGGCGGCGACTGGTTCGACGTGCTGCCGCTGTCCGGTGCGCGGGTGGCACTGGTGGTCGGGGACGTGGTGGGGCACGGGCTGCACGCCGCGGCGACGATGGGCCGGCTGCGTACGGCGGTGCACAACTTCTCCTCGCTGGACCTGCCGCCCGACGAGCTGCTCGTCCTGCTGGACGAGCTGGTGAACCGGATCGACCAGGACGAGTCGGCGGTGGACAGCCGTGCCCCGGTCACCGGGGCGACCTGCCTGTACGCCATCTACGACCCGGTGTCGCGGCGCTGCGCCGTCGCCCGGGCCGGCCATCCGCCGCCGGCGCTGGTGCTGCCGGACGGCCGGGTCGAGTTCCCGGACGTGCCCGCGGGGCCGCCGCTCGGTCTGGGCGGGCTGCCGTTCGAGACGGCCGTGCTGGAGCTGCCGGAGGGCAGCCGGCTGGTGCTGTACACCGACGGCCTGATCGAGGACCGGGAGTGGGACATCGACGTAGGTCTGGAGATGCTGCGTGACGCGCTGGAGGAGGCGGGCCCCTCGGCCGAGGACACCTGCCGGTCGGTGCTTCAGCGGCTGCCGGCGCGGCCCAGCGACGACGTCGCCCTGATCGTCGCGGCCACCCGCGCTCTCGGCCCGGAGCAGGTCGCCGAGTGGGAGGTGCCGTCCGACCCGGCGGCCGTCTCGGAGATCCGGGCGTCGGTGACCCGGCAGTTGGCCGAGTGGGGGCTGGAGGAGCTCTGCTTCACCACGGAGCTGATCCTGAGCGAGCTGGTCACCAACGCCATCCGCTACGGCCGTCCGCCCGTCTCCGTACGCCTGCTGCGCGACCGCGCCCTCATCTGCGAGGTCTCCGACGGCAGTACGACCTCCCCGCACCTGCGCTACGCGGCGAGCACGGACGAGGGCGGCCGCGGTCTGTTCCTGGTCGCCCAGCTCGCCGACCGCTGGGGCACCCGGTACACGCCGACCGGCAAGGTCATCTGGGCGGAGCAGGCGCTGCCCTGATCGGGCGTCAGCCGAGGGCGCGGTCCAGGTTGAAGGCGGCGCTGATCAGGGACAGATGGGTGAACGCCTGCGGGAAGTTGCCCTGTTGCTCCCCGGTGCGGCCGATCTCCTCGGCGTACAGGCCGAGATGGTTGGCGTAGGTGAGCATCTTCTCGAAGGCGAGGCGGGCCTCCTCCAGGCGTCCGGCGCGGACCAGCGCCTCGACGTACCAGAACGAGCAGATGGAGAACGTGCCTTCGTCGCCGCGCAGGCCGTCGGGGCTGGCCTGGGGGTCGTAGCGGTAGACGAGCGAGTCGGAGACCAGGTCCTCGGTGAGCGCGTCCAGGGTGGACAGCCATTTGGGGTCGGTGGGCGCGATGAACTTGGCCAGCGGCATCATCAGGACGGCCGCGTCGAGGACGTCGCCGTCCTCGGACTGGACGAAGGCGTGGCGCCGCTCGGACCAGCCGCGGTCCATGATGCGCCGGTAGATGGTGTCCCGGACCTGACGCCAGCGGGCCAGGTCGGCGGGCAGGCCGCGGTGGGTGGCGAGGCGGATGGCGCGTTCGATGGCCACCCAGCACATCACGCGCGAGTACAGGAAGTTCTTGCGGCCGCCGCGGGTCTCCCACACGCCCTCGTCGGGCTGGTCCCAGTGGTCGCAGACCCATTCCACGAGGTGGCTGACGTCGTCCCACTGGCCGCTGGAGATGGGCTGGGCCCACTTGTCGTAGAGGTAGATCGAGTCGATGAGGGCGCCGTAGATGTCGAGCTGGAGCTGGCCGGCGGCGTCGTTGCCGATACGGACAGGGGCGGAGCCGTGGTGGCCCTCCAGGTGGTCGAGGATCCGCTCGGGCAGCTCGCGGCGGCCGTCGATGCCGTACATGATCTGCAGCGGGCCCGAGGGGCAGCCGTCGCCAGAGCTGATGTGGGTGGTGACGTACCGCATGAACGCCTCGGCCTCGCCGGCGAAGCCGAGGCGCAGCAGGGCGTACACGCAGAAGGCGGCGTCGCGGATCCACACGTAGCGGTAGTCCCAGTTGCGTTCGCCGCCGAGTTGTTCGGGGAGGCTGGTGGTCGGGGCGGCGACGATGGCGCCGGTCGGTGCGTAGGTGAGGAGCTTGAGGGTCAGGGCGGAGCGGTGCACCATCTCCCGCCAGCGGCCCCGGTAGCGGGACTGGGCGAGCCAGCGGCGCCAGTAGGCGACCGTGGCGCCGAACTGCTGCTCGGCCTCCGCGTGGGCGCAGTCGCGCGGGGCGATGCGCTCGCCGACCTGGTCGAGGGCGAACACCGCGGACTCGCCCTCGGAGAGCTTGAAGTCGGCGCGGGCGTCCGTGCCGTCGCTCTCCAGGCTCGCGGTGGAGGTGAGGGCGAGGGACCGGTCCGGGGACTCGAAGAAGGCGGTGCCGTCGGTGATCCGCAGTGTGTGCCGGTCGGCGCCGTAGTTGAAGCGCGGGGCGACGAGGGCATGGAAGGGGACGGTGCCGCGGACGCACAGGACGCGCCGGATCAGGCGGTGGCGGGCGGTGTCGCCGCGGGGCGGGACGGGGTGGTGCGGGTCGTCGGTGTCCGAGCTGACCGGCATGAAGTCCTGGATCTCGCCGACGCCGTCCTCGGTGAAGAACCGGGTGATCAGCACGTTGGTGTCGGGGAAGTAGAACTGCTTGGTGCGGGCCGGTACGGCGGCGGCGAGTTCGAAGCAGCCGCCGCGGTCGGCGTCCAGGATCGCCGCGAAGACGCTCGGGGCGTCGAAGGACGGGCAGCAGTACCAGTCGATCGTGCCGTTGCTGCCGACCAGGGCGACGCTGCGCAGGTCGCCGATCAGTCCGTGCTCGGCGATCGGCAGGTAACGGGAGTCCGGGGGTGCGTCCGGGCGGAACGGCGTCTCGGTCATCGCGGCGGCCTCCCGGTGCTGCGGGCGCGTGCGGGTGTCTCCAGCTTAGGAGCGAAGGGCGCTCAGCGGCACGGGTGGCTGCCGCGAGCGGCTCCGGATGCAGGGTGGGCCGAATCGGTGAATCGTGAGAGTGTGCCACGGCCTCACGGCACGGGTACCGATGCGTCAAGCGGACCCGAGGAGGAGACATCATGTCGACGTCACAACCCGAAACGTCCTGGTCGTCCGGCGAGCGCGCCACTCCGGACGACCTGCTCCACGCCCGTACCGGCACCGATGTGGCACCGGAGGACCTGGTGCTGGCCACGGGCAGGGACATCACGCCGGCGAACATGGAGTGGGCCAAGCGCAAGCTGGAGACCGAGGGCCCGTCGGCCATCGAGCGGATCCTGCCGTAAGCCCGTGAGGGCTCTGCGGAGGCAGGGACGCCGAAGGCCGGCGGCCGGGTCGGGACGTCAGCCCTGACACAGGACCGGGACGGTGTGGATCGCGTTGTTGGCGAAACCGCCCCGGTTCCAGTGCGGGATGGCCGGCTGGGTGTGCCCGTCGGCGTCGGTGGCCCGCACGGCGAGGACGTGGGAGCCGGGCCCCGCGTCCCAGGTGAGGTGCCAGCGGCGCCAGGCCCAGCGGTGTCCGTCCACGGGGTCGAGTTCGGCCGGGCGCCAGGTCGCGCCGTCGTCCGTGCTGACCTCCACCGCGGTCACCGGGGCCTGCCCGGACCAGGCGCGCCCCTCCAGCGTCACCGGCCCCGGCCGCACCACCCGGGTCCGGCCGGCCGCACCACCCGGGTCCGGGACATGAAGTCCGGGAAGCCGGGCGGCACCAGCAGGGCGCGCGGCGCGATACGGGTGACCGGCTCGCCCTCGACGGCGGGCTGCCGCCGCAGCCGGTAGGCGGGACCGGGACGCGGTTCGACTCTCGCCGGTCAGTTGCCAGTTCGCTGACTCACGGCGCCGCCGCCGGCGCCGGTCCGGCGTGGTAGAGCCGGAGTCCGCCGAAGGGGGTGGACGGCCAGTCGCGGGCGTACGCGGGCGGGCGGGCGCCGTGGGCGACCAGTGCGGCGACGGGGATGAGGCGGGCGGTGCGTTCGATCTCCGCCCGGGTCGTGTTGGCGTTGTTGCCGGAGGTCGCCGCCGAGGCGCAGCCCGCGTAGAACGCGATCGGGATGGCGTTGTGCCCGGTGAGCAGGCAGGGCGGCCGCACCCCTAGGCGGTGCAGCTCGGCGGCGGTGCGTGACCAGCCCCGGTGGGAGGCGGTGGTGCGGTCGACGGTGCGGTCCAGTACGGCGAGCTGCACGGCCAGATGCCCGGCGAGGCCGAGGGCCACCAGGGTCACGGCGGCGAACCGCCAGGCGCGTGAGGGCGCGGTCACCAGGTGGACGAGGGCGTCGGCCACGGGGAGGGCGAGCAGGGCATAGGCGGGGAGCAGGAAGCGGGGTGCCGCGTATCCGATCAGCAACAGATACGGGAACGCGGCGGTCAGCCCGCAGGCCAGCGGCAGCAGCGTGACCGCCGCACGCCGCGCCCGGAGTGCGATCATCAGCCCGGCCACGGCGAGCATGGGCACCGCGAACCACCACGCGTAGACCAGCGGGTCGGGCAGCGATCCGGTGCACGGCCGGCACAGGGTGCGCCCTTCCAGGCCGCGCAGTTGGTCGGCGACGGCGACGTTCCAGCCGAGGCCGCCCTGGATCTCGGAGCCGTCGGACAGCCGCCGCGCCAGGCCGCCGTAGCCGACGTACGCCTCGACGACCCATTCCAGGGCCCCGGCCACCAGACCGGCGACGAGTACGCCGAGGGTGCGCCAGTGGCGGCGGAAGAGCGCGAGGGCGAGGAGCGGGAGGGTCGCCCAGACCGCGTCGGTGGGCCGCATCCACGCCATCAGGGCGGCGCTGCCGGCCAGTCCCCACAGGGCGGTCCGGTCGCGCGGGCCGGCGCGGACGCGCAGGAAGCAGGCGACGGCGGTCAGTGCGCCGACGGCGACCCAGTAGTTGGGCATGACCTGCGGTCCGTAGAAGAGCGTGATCCACAGGGAGGCGAACAGGGCGCCCGCGACGGCCAGGACGCGCACCGGGAACAGGCCCCGCCAGGCGCGCAGCGCCAGGAACAGGGCGAGGCCGGAGAGCACGGCGAGGTAGATCCGCAGCAGCGGGGTGGACGACGACCAGGCGGTGACCGGTGCCACGAGCAGCGTGATGCCCCGCGCGCGGGGTGCGCTGAAGAAGGCCGCCGGGGCGTGTGAGCTGATCTGGCTGACGTACACGGTCTCGTCCCAGCCGAGGCCCATGGCCGGGGGGACGAGGACCAGTTGGGCGATGGTGAAGAGCAGCGCCACCGCGGCGAGTGGGAGGTCGGCTCGGGCGCGCCGGGCGCCGCGTCCCGCCTGGGCGCGTCGCACATCGGCGTGGGCTGTCGCGCTGCCGGGCATCCTCCACCCCTCCACACCCCTACGGCCGGTAGGGCTTCGGACGCCCCACGGTGCGTGCCGTCGAGGGCGGGATTCGGGAAAACGCGGTCAGATTATCCCGTATCGGGCGGACATGCAGGACGAGTCCGGCCAGGGCCGGGCGGCCCTACGCGCTGTAAGGTTGAGGGCATGGCTGGCACAGATTCCCGGGGCAGGGCGGAGCGACGCGGCGCCGGGAAACTGGAGAGCGAGGTACTGGCCGTCCTGTGGGCCACCGAGCGGCCGCTGACTCCGGCCGAGGTCCAGGCGGGCATCGGCGGCGGCCTCGCCTACAACACGGTGCACACCATCCTCAAGCGGCTGTACGACAAGGGGCTCGTGCTGCGGGACGCCGACGGGCGCCGCGGCGCGTACCTGCCCGCGAAGAACGCGGGCGAGCTGACCGCCGAGGCCATGCGGCGTGCCCTGGACCGCGCGCCGGACCCGATCACGGCCCTGCGGCACTTCGTCTCGGGCCTGACCCCGGAGGAGGAGCGCGCCCTGCGCCGCCTGCTCGGCGACGGCGGCGCGTGAACGGCGGCCGGCGTGAAAAGCCGCACGCGTGAACGGCCGCACTCATGAACCGGCGTACGCGTGAACCGGTGTGGGCTCCGGGTGCCACACTCGTTTTTGTGCCGCTGACCTTCGACGACCTCCTCACCCGTGCCCGCGCCCTCGCCACGGGCGGCCGGCGCGCGCTCCTCGGCATCGCCGGCTGCCCCGGGGCGGGCAAGACGACCCTGGCCGAGCGCCTGGTCCGCGAGCTGAACGGTCCGGGCGAGCCGTGGGTCACGCACGTCCCCATGGACGGCTTCCATCTCGCCGACGTCGAACTGGACCGGCTCGGCCGCCGTGACCGCAAGGGCGCGCCCGACACCTTCGACGCGGCTGGGTACGCGGCGCTGCTGCGACGCCTGCGCGAAAGCCCGTACTCCGCCGGGGACTTGACGGAGACCGTGTACGCCCCTGGCTTCGAGCGGGTGCTGGAGCAGCCGATCGCGGGGGCCATCCCGGTGCCGCCGGCGATCCGGCTCGTGGTGACCGAGGGCAACTACCTGCTGCTGGAGTCGGGTTCGTGGGTGCGGGTGCGGCGGCAGTTGGACGAGGTGTGGTTCTGCGAGACCGGCGAACCGGAGCGGATCCGCCGACTCGTCGCGCGGCACGAGGAGTTCGGCAAGGACCACGCGACTGCACTCGCCTGGGTCCTGGGCACGGACCAGCGCAACGCCGAGCTGATCGCGGCGACCCGGGACCGGGCCGACCTGGTGGTCCCGGCGTCCGCGATGCCCGCGCCGGACGGCACCCACTCCCCCGCCTCACCGTGAACACCGCCGCCTTCCGGGCCGTACGACCGGGTACGGCAGAAGGTCTGCCGGTACGACTCGTGCGGCGGTGACACGCTCCGCGGCAGGGGCGGTGCCACAGTGGGGCCATGACGCGGCCCCCGACGGCTCCCGTCACCGCTCGGCCTCCGGCACCGCAGGGCGGATGATGGCGCGCGAACAGCACCCGGTTCTCGACCCCCAGGTCCCAGACGGCGAGGGGAGCACACCGCGCCCGGCCCCCGTCACCGCCCGCTCCCGGGTGCACGCCGCCCTGCGCCGCGGCCGCCCCTGGCTCGTCCCGCTCGTCGTGGTGCTGCTGCTCGGGCAGATGGCCGTCGCGATGGTGACCACCGCCGTCCGGCAGACACCCACCATCGACGAGCCCGTGTACGTCGCCACGGCCGCCCAGTACCTCCATGAGCACCGGCTGCGCCTCAATCCCGAGCATCCGCCGCTCGGCAAGCTCGTCGTGCTGGCCGGGGTCGCGGTCGCCGACCCGCGCTACGACGCCTCCTTCACCGGCGACCAGGGCGCGACCGGCCGGCATCTGCTGTACGAGTCCGGCAACGACCCCTGGCGGCTGATGCTGTGGGCGCGGCTGCCGGTGATCGTCCTGACGCTCCTGTTCGGGCTGGTCGCGTTCGCCTTCGCGCGTGAAGTCACGGGCACCGCGGGCGGGTTGACGGCCCTCACGCTGTACGCCTTCTCCCCCGACGTCATCGCGCACGGCTCGCTGGCCACGCTGGACGTCCCGGCGGCCGGGTTCGTGCTGACGTCGGTGTGGCTGGTGTGGCGGGCGCGGCGCCGGCCGCGGCTGTGTCTGCCGCTCGCCGGAGCGGCACTCGGCGCCGCCGTCGCGACGAAGATGAGCGCCCTGCCCGCGATCCCGGTGCTGATGCTGCTGGCCGTCGTGTCGGTGTCGAGGGGGCAGGCCGACCGCCGCAGGGCGATGTTGCGCGGGCTCGCGGCGGCGGCCGTCGTGGTGGTGGCCGCGGTCGCCGTGGTCTGGGCGGCGTATCTCGCGGTCGACCCGCGGCTGCGGTTCACGCCCGCCGGGCCGGTGCCGGTCGTGCACGGGCCGCTCGGACGCCTGGTGGACCTGCTGCCGTTCCCGCGGGCGTACCGCGACGGGATGCGCATGCAGTTCGGACTGGAGGAACACCCCTGGCAGGGCTATCTGTTCGGGCGTCTGTACACGGGCTCGCTCTGGTACTACCTGCCGGCCGCCCTGCTGGTGAAGACCCCGCTGGGGCTGCTCGCGCTGGGCCTGGCGGGGGCCGTCGCGTTCGTCGCCGTGCGCCGGTTGCGGAGCGCGGCGCCGTATCTGATGGTGGCGCCCGTGGTGCTGCTGGCCGCCGCGATGTGCGGGTCGCGGGACTTCGGTACACGGTACGCCGTGTTCGTGCCGATGTTCCTGGCGGTCGCGGCGGGGGGTGTGCTCGCGCTGCGCTGCCGGTGGGCGCGGGCGGTGACGGCGGTGCTGGTGCTGTGGGTGGCGGTCGGTTCGCTGCGGACGTTCCCGTACTACCTGCCGTACTCCAACGAGGCGTTCGGCGGTCCGGCCGGGACCCATCGGGTGCTGCACGACTCCAACGTGGACTGGGGTCAGGACCTCGGGCGGCTCGCCGAGCGGCTCCGGACGCGGTACCGGGGCGAGCGGATCTGGCTGGTCTACAAGGGCAGCGGGGTGCCGTCGGCGTACGGCGTCCACGCCTGCGATCCGCGCGCGGTGCCGGTGGGCGAGGTGCACGGGCTGCTGGTGGTGTCGGACTCGGCGGCCGCCAAGGCGCGGGGAAACCTGGCCGAGTTGATCGGCGGCAGCCGTCCCGTCGACGACGTCGGGTATTCGATCACGATCTACCGAAGGTAAACCTGTGATACGGAGTGCCTTTACGGGTGGCACTGAGTGCCATAACCTGTCGGCGTGCGCGTGGCACGGTGAACCGCGCACGGGTGTGCGCGGCTCGGGCCGCGGACACGGGTTTTCCGGCCGAAGCGCAGGGAGTTGAGCAGCGTGTACCACGACTCAGGAAGCGCCGTGCATCCGGCGGGCGGCAGCGCCACCGGTGTCCTCGACCCCGGGTTCCCGGACTCCAGGGACACCATCCTCTTCCAGCGCTGCACCTGGTGCGGCACCGCCATGTACCACCGGCTGCTGTGTCCGGTGTGTCAGGGCAGCGATCTGCGCACGGAGCGCAGCGAGGGCACGGGCACGATCCGCCATTCCACGGTGGTGCATCGCAACACCCCCGCCGCGCGCAACGTCTCCATGGTCGAGATGGCCGAGGGGTTCGTCGTGCGCGGCCGGGTCATGGGCCCGCCCATCGGCATCCACAGCGGGGACCGGGTCCGGCTGTCCACGACCAAGGACCCGGTGCGCGGCGAGCCCGTCTTCCAGCTGCTCGAAGAGCCGCTGCGAGCCTGGAGCTGACGCGGCCTCCGGGGTGACGCGGCCCGGGTGACGCGGCCCGGGTGACGCGGCCGGCTCAGGGCTTGAGGGTCACCCGGATCCCCACGGTGCCGTCCAGGCCGCGGCGCAGCCGGCTGCCGAGGAGCGTGAGGCGGCCCGTGATGCCGTACTTGCGGGCGATGAGGGTGCGGTAGCGGGCGGTGGCGGCGGGGCCGCAGACCTCGGCGGTGGCCGGGACCGCCTCGCCGGTCGGGCGGCCGCGCAGGTCGCAGGGGCCGACCAGGACGTCGGGGCGGCGGCGGATCCGCTTGACCTTCCAGGAATCGACGGCCGTCCAGACACCGAGGCCGTCGCCGTCCCGCACCACCCACACCGGGGTCGGGACCGGGGTGCCGTCCTTGCGGTAACTGGTGACCAGCAGGTACTTGCCCGCGCCGAGCCGGTCGAGCGTCGTGTCGTTCATGCCCGGCAGTCTAGGAGTCGGTGTGGGGCGACGCGCCCGGCTGGTCGCCGCTCTCCCCCGCGACGGAAAACCCCGGACCACCGGCGGAGATCAACCGGGGCGTCTAGATTGCCTGATGAGTCCCGTACCTCTCCTCAGGCCCCAAGGAGATGCACCGTGAACGACCACCAGGCAGCCTCGCACGACGTCCCCGTGTCCGCGCAGCAGCGCATCGACACCAGCCAGCCGCACACGGCCCGGATCTGGAACTACTGGCTCGGCGGCCGGGACAACTACGAGGTCGACCGCGCCGCCGGCGATCAGATCCGCCAACTCCACCCGGGCATCGGCGACTACGCCCGCGCCGACCGGCTCTTCCTCGGGCGCGCCGTGCGCCACCTCGCCGGCGACCTGGGGATCCGCCAGTTCCTCGACATCGGCACCGGGCTGCCGACCGCCGACAACACCCACGAGGTCGCCCAGCGCGTCGCGCCCGACGCCCGCATCGTCTACGTCGACAACGACCCGCTGGTCCTCGCCCACGCGCGCGCCCTGCTCACCAGCACGCCCGAGGGACGTACCGACTACCTCGACGAGGACCTGCGCAACGTCGACGCGATCCTCGAACACGCGGGGAAGACGCTGGACTTCGGCAAGCCGGTCGCGCTGATGCTGCTCGGCGTGGTCATCTTCGTCGGCGACGACGAGGACCCCGGCCATCTCGTACGCCGGCTGATGGACCGGCTGCCGTCGGGCAGTCATCTGGTGCTGTCGCACACCATCACCAGCCCGTCGATGCCGGACGTGGACGAGGCGGTCCGGTTCTGGAACGAGCACGGCACGCCCAAGCTCACCCAGCGCACCCCGGAGGCCGTCACCCGCTTCTTCGACGGGCTGGAGCTGCTGGAGCCGGGCGTGGTGTCCTGCTCGCGATGGCGCCCGGAGGCGGCCGACGGTCCCGAGCCTGAGGAGGTCGCCATGTTCGGCGGGGTGGCACGCAAGCCCTGACCTCGCGTGGCCCGTTCCTGAGCCCCGGACGGTGAACGCCGCCCGGCCGCGCCACGTATGGACCGTGGGGCGCTCGACGACCGGAGGCCCCCGCGGTGTCGACACCGCGCGTTCGGGGTTCAGGAGCCAGGCATGAGGCACGCACGACGGCGCATGGTCCAGCGGGTGGCACGACTGGCGGCGGTCGGCGGACTCGTCCTGGGCGGCACCATGGTCACGCGGGCCATGGCCGACGAGGCGCCCGTCAACTCCGCCGCCACCCCGCTCAGTTCGGCCCGGGACGCCGCCGGGACCGGGGCCGCGCTGGTGTCCCGGCTCGGCACCGGGCGTACGGCGGGCAGCTGGATCGGGGCCGACGGGCGCCCGGTCGTCGCGGTGACCGACCGGCAGTCCGCACAGACGGTGCGGCGGGCCGGAGCCGACGCCAAGGTCGTGCGGCACAGCATGAACGAGCTCAAGTCGGCGACGGCCGCCCTGCGTTCGGCGCCGCGAGTGGCGGGCACCGCCTGGTCGGTGGACTACCGGACCAACCAGGTGGTGGTGCAGGCCGACCGGAGCGTCTCGACCGCCGACTGGTCCCGCCTGTCCCAAGTGGCCGCCCGCGTCGGGAGCTTCGTGCGCATGGAGCGGACCGAGGGCGGCTTCACCACCCGGCTGGGCGGCGCGCAGCCGATCCTGTCGAGCGGCGGCCGCTGCTCGGCCGGCTTCAACGTGACCGACGGGAAACGGGACTTCATCCTCACGGCCGGGCACTGCGGGCCCGTCAACTCACTGTGGTTCGCGGGCGGTGACACCGGCCGGCAGCTCGGGACGACGGTCGGCAGCGACTTCCCCGGCAGCGACTTCTCGCTCATCGAGTACAGCTCCGGCAAGACCGATGTCACCGCCCCCGACGTGATCGCGGTCGGCGACGGCAAGGGGGTGCGGATCACCGGCGCGGCCGATCCGACGGTCGGGCAGCGGGTGTTCCGCAGCGGCAGCACGAGCGGGCTGCACGACGGTCAGGTGACGGGGCTGGACGTGACCGTCAACTACCCGGAGGGCACCGTCACCGGGCTCGTACAGACGAACGTGTGCGCCGAACCGGGCGACAGCGGCGGGCCGTTGTTCTCCGAGGGGATCGCGCTCGGCGTGACCTCGGGCGGCAACGGGGACTGCGCCAAGGGCGGGACGACGTTCTTCCAGCCGGTGACGAAGGCGCTGTCCGCGCTCGGCGTCCGGCTGATCACCGCCCCGCGCCAGGGGGCGGACGGCGGCACCCGGCAGAGCCCCTCCCCCGCACCGACGCGGGCGGCGATCGCTCCCGGCGCGGCCTCGCCCGGGTCCTCGGCACCGGTGCCGGACACGACGGCGGGCGCGACGCTGCTGTCACGCCTCACCGACACCCGCAATGTCGCCCCGGGGCTGCTGATCATCGCGGGCAGCCTGATCGCGCTGGTCGCCACGCGCTACATCCGCACGGAGCGGGATCGCAGGGCGTACCAGCGCTACTACTCGGCGACGTGGGGCTGATGGACCCCGGGCGATGCCGGCGGAGGAAGGGAGGCGGCGCTCAGGCCGCCTTCGAGGGGTGCGGGGGTGACGGCGGCCCACTCGAGGACGAGCCGCTGGTACTCCTCACGCTGCTCGACGCTGAGTGTCCCGCCCGACCGGATCCACAGGGCGCGGATCTCCTCGTTGACCTCCGCGGCCGATCGCTCGGGGGCGGCTGCAACAGTGGTGGACATGCTGTGAAGCATATGCCGACACGCGTGAAGGCGACGTGAGCAAGCTTCATCGAACCGGACATTTCGGACCGTGTTGCTCGTCACGTCAATCCCTCAGCGATCACAGGGGAGTTGCCCACATCCTCAGGTCCCCGGCTTGCGGCCGTAGACGAAGACGTCGTCACCGGTCTTCAGCAGGGACCAGTACTTCTTGGCGGTCGTCGTGGTCATGTTGACGCAGCCGTGCGAGCCCGGCGGGTTCCACATGCTGAGACCGACGGAGTGGAAGGCCTGGCCGCCGCCGAAGAACTGGCTGTAGGGCATCGGCACGTCGTAGATGGTGGAGACGTGGTCGATGTGCCGCCAGTAGATCTTCTTCGCGCCGGTGCGGGTCTCGTACCCGTTCCGCCCGGTGCGCACCGGGACCGGGCCGTAGACGAGCTTCTTGCCGTCCTGGATCCAGCTCAACTGGAGCGTGAGGTTCACACAGGCGATACGGCCCTTGTTCACCGGACACTTGCCGTCCTTGTTGGGATTGCTCCCGACGGCCCGCTGCCTGGTCATGAGGTCCATCACGCCCCAGGTCACGGGGCCGGCGTAGCCGATGGTGGGCGTGATGCCGTGCTTCTTCTGGAAGGCCTGGATGGCCTGGCAGTCGCCGGAGGACTGCCGTCCGTCGACCGGCCGGCCGAGGAACTTCTCGACCTGCTTCTGGTACGGCCCCGTCTGCGTGGTGCAACTCGCGGCCTGCGCCGGTGCCGTGCCGAGCGCGAGCGTGAGCGGCGCCACCAGTCCGGTGACGCCGAGCACGGCGACGCCTCGCCTGCGTATGTCTGCCATGACGGACCCTCCCCTTGCCGTCGCGTGGTCTACGAGAGCTTGACAGGCAAGGGGCCGGGTGAGTTGTACGGCGGCTCACACTGTCACCTTCTCGGCCGTGAACGGCCGAGTTTGTGTACTCGGTCGTTCACACCTTGTCGCGCTCCCGACTGCCCCCTACGACGGGACGGTCACGGGTCGCATCTCCCACTTTCCGGCTGTGCCGGTGGTGGGACGGGCATGGTGACGAATGCCCACGCCGAGCGTGCGCGGTCGCGCACGTTGACCCCGGCGACGTGGTCGGCAGGCCCAGCGAGGCCACACCGACGACAGCGGAAATGGTCCCGAGCAGACCGGTTGGCCCTCTCGGTGTGCCCGCAGCGCGGACAGCGCTGCGACGTGTAGGCCGCGTCCACCTCCAGGAAGGGCACCCCTGCCTTGCGGGCCTTGTAGGCAAGGTGCTGTCCGAGCTGGTGGAACGGCCAAGAGGAGAGCGTGCCCCGCTGGTCGCGGCGAAGCCGTACCCGCTCGCGGATCCCGCCCAGTTGCTCGACGGCGACCCCGCGACCGGTGCGTTGCGCGACGCGCACGATCTCCTTGCTGATCCGGTGATTCACATGCGTGGCGTGACGCTGCTCCTTGTGTGCCCGGCGGGCCAGCCGCCGTCGGGCCGAGCGGGTGTTCTTCTTCTGCAGTTCGGACCGCTTGCGGGCCTGCCAGCGCCGGTAGCGGGCAAGACGCCGGCCCTGGTAGTTGGTGCCGTCGCTGGTGGTGGCCAGGTTGACGATGCCCCGGTCCACGCCCACCCAGTCCGCCGGCTCGTACACCTGCGGGTCGGGGACCTCGCAGGTGGCGACCAGAAACCACTTCCCGCCCCGGCACACAAGATCGCTCTCCCCCTTGCGGTACTGGTGCAGCGTCTTGAGCTGGTCGGGCGAGCCGGTGTAACGGATCCCCTTCATCCGACCGTCCACGGTCCAGACGGAGACGGTACGCGCGTCGTACTGCCACGACAGGCAGCGGTCGTCGAACGGCTGGGCCGCCTCCGGGCGGAACACGATCGGGGTACCGACCGCCTTCCGGTACCGCCGGGAGGTGGAGGGACCCAGGTTCCCGGCCTGCAGATTGGCCCTCAGAGCCGCGTAGGCGTCGACGACCTTCTTCACCGCCCGCACCACCGGCTGCGCAGACAGCCCGAAGGCCGCCTTCAGGTCCACATACACCTCCTTCTGCAGACCATTGCGGTCCTTCAACCCCTTGGCGAAGGCCACGGCGGACGCGTGGGTGGCAGCCCGGTTACAGGCGCGCAAGGTCGCCTCCAGTGCCGACGCCTGCACCGGCGTCGCCAGCAGCTTCACTCGCACGACCAACTTCACAGCCCAGGACCGTAGTACGAAAACCGCACACCCGACCGCCCAATGCCTCGCGATCACCAAGACCGGTGACTCGTACGACAACTGTTCGCATTCTCCGGCCCCGCCGGCAATCGTGCGGACGCTCCGCGCCTGGCAACGGCAGATGCGGCGACGCTCCGCGTCGCAGGCACAGGAGGCGATTCCTCCCCGGCGTGACGCCGGGGCATCCTCGCCAGAACCGGGTGAACTTCTCCCTGGGGTGCCGATCCCTCATGCTTCACGCGCTGCCAGCTCCTCCTCTCAGCGCCGTGCGGAACGCCCGGTTGACGGCGGTGATCCCGCCGTCGACGGGCAGGACGGTGCCGGTGATCCACGCGGCGTCGCGGGAGGCGAGGAAGGCGACGGCGGCGGCGATGTCCTCGGGTTCCCCGACGCGGCCGAGCGGATAGAGCGGGCGTACGGCGTCGAGGTCGGCGTCGCGCCCCTCCCAGGCCGAGGTGCGCACCGTGCCCGGCGCCACCAGGTTGACCCGGACGCCGCGCGGACCCGCGTGCCCGGCGAGGGTCCGGGTCAGCGAGCCGAGTCCCGCCTTGGCGGCGCTGTAGCCGTGGTTGCCGTAGTCCTGGAGGCCGTTGACGGAGCCGATCAGGACGACGGCGCCCCGGCCGGAGGCGGAAAGGTGCGGGAGGGCAGCGCGGCAGCAGCGGTAGGCGCCGGTGAGGGTGACGTCGAGGTCGCGCTCCCAGGCGTCGTCCGAACTCTCCTCGAAGAGCGGGACGTCGGGGGTGCAGTGCGCCGCGCAGTTCACGAGCACGTCGAGCGAGCCGAAGAGCGCGAGCGCCCGCGCGACGGCGGCCTCGACGGACCCCCGGTCGGCGACGTCGCACGCGAACGCCGTTGCCGCGAGCCTCTGTTCGCGCAGCGCGGCCGCGGTCCGCTCCGCCTGGAGCAGGTCCCGGTCGGTGACCAGGACCCGCCCGCCCTCCTCGGCGAGCCGCCGCGCGACGGCCGCGCCGATGCCGCGCGCGGCCCCCGTGACGAGAACTCCGTGTCCGTCGAAGCGCTTGAGGTCAGTCATGCGAGCGACAGTAGATCGGCGGCGATCAACTCGGCAGGGGGCGTACGGCGGCGAGGCGGCGCCGGAGTTCCTCCTGCGTGACGTCCTCGACGTGGGTCAGGAACACCCACATGTGGCCCGAGGGGTCCTTGAGAATGACAGTGCGGTCGCCGTGGAACATGTCCTTCGGCGGCTGGAGGATCTCGGCACCGGCGGCTTCCGCGCGCTCCGCCAGGCTGTCGACGTCCGCCACGAAGACATGCAGGGTGACGGACGTGCCTCCGCCGAGCGCGGCCGGCGCGGCGAAGGAAGCGGCCTCCGCCTCCGCCACGCTCGTGTCGCCGAGCATCAGGGTCGAGCCCGCGATGGTGATCTCGGCGTGCAGCACGCCGCCGCCCGGAGCGTCGATCCTGAAGCTCTCCCGGGCACCGAACGCCCGCTGGTAGAAGTCGATCGCCGCGGCTGCGTCGTCGACCATGATGTGCGGGATCACCGCATGGCGGTAGCGCTCGGGGATCTCGATGCCGGCTGTGCTCTCGGGCACGGCGAACCTCCTTCGACGGGCGCCGCCGGTGGGTTCCCGCGGCTCTGGAAGGAACCTAGAAGCTCAAGTTTGGTTGAGGTCAACGAGGCTCATCCGGTGACTGGCTACCGGTGACCGGTAGCCAGTCACCGGTAGCCCGTCACGTCCGCCGGTTTGTCCGCGCCCTGTACCTCGACGATGTACCGCCAGGCGTCGGGGCGGCTGCCGTCCAGGTCCGTGAAGCCGTAGACCTGGGCGAGGCCGCCGCTGGAGAGGGACTGGCCGTTGAAGCGCGCCACGTCGGGGTCGGCGGCCAGGGCGGCGACGGCTCGGCCGACGTAGTGCGGGGACTCCGAGATGGCGAAGTGCGGGTCGCGGGCGATGCCGTCCCGCCAGGTGTCCTCCCGCACGCCGAAGTGGTCGAGCATCATCTCCGAGCGCAGCCAGCCCGGGGTCAGGACGACGGCCGTGGCGCCGCGCGGGCCCAGTTCGTGGCCGAGGGCGAAGCCCATGCGCAGCACGGACGCCTTGGCGAGGTCGTAGAAGAAGTTCACGCGGTAGGTGTCGCGGTTGTACTCGGCGGTGCCGTCGGTGACCTCGACGACCAGGCCGCCGGCGTTGCGCAGCAGGAGCGGCAGGGCGTGGTGGCTGGTGATCGCGTGGGTCTCGACCGCGAGCCGGAGCAGCCGGAGGCCCTTGTCGAGGTCGTGCTCCCACATCGGGGTGTCCCACTCGGCGAGGGGATCGCCGCCCCAGATGTCGTTCACCAGGACGTCCAGGCGGCCCTGTTCCTCCGCGACGCGGTCCACGAGCGCTCGCACCGCGGAGGCGTCCAGGTGGTCGACGGGTACGGCGATGCCCTCGCCACCCGCCGCCGTGACCAGGTCGGCGGTGTCCTCGATGGTCTCGGGGCGGTCGTACTCGGAGCGGCGGGCGCGGGTGGTTCGGCCCGTGACGTAGACGGTCGCGCCCGCCGCGCCCAGTTCCACCGCGATGCCGCGTCCCGCGCCGCGCGTCGCTCCCGCGACCAGTGCGACCTTGCCCTTGAGCTGGCCCTTGATCTGGCCCTTGAGCGGTCCTGCCATGTCCGGCCTCCCGACCTGCGTCTTCTGGTGTCGACTGCTGTCGCGTTCCAGGCTGGCGGGGAAACCGGACATCTTCTGTCGCCTTTACGGCGGCACGTGCGTCGGCCGGGTCACACCCGTACCGTCGGGCCCGGTCTCAGTGGCCGCGCTCGATCCACTCCTGCAGGTGCGGGGCCTCGGCGCCGATGGTCGTGGAGCCGCCGTGGCCGGTGAGCACCTTCGTCGCGGGCGGCAGGGTGAGCAGCCGGTCCCGGATCGAGTCGATGATCGTCGGGAAGTGGGAGAAGGAGCGGCCGGTGGCGCCGGGGCCGCCCTGGAACAGGGTGTCGCCGGTGAACACGGTCTCCAGAGCGGGGTCGTACAGGCAGACCGAGCCGGGGCTGTGACCGGGCGTGTGCAGCACGGTCAGGTCCGCGCCGGCCGCCTCGATGACCTGGCCGTCGACGAGGTGCTCGTCGGGTTCGCGGTGGGGGTGTGTCTGCTTCCACAGCGGCAGGTCGTCCGGGTGCAGCCAGATCGTGGCGCCGGTGCGGTCGGCGAGTTCGGCCACGGCGTTGATGTGGTCGTTGTGGGCGTGCGTGCACACGATCGCCTTCAGCTGCCGGTCGCCGACGGCCTCGATGATGGCGTCGGCGTCATGGGCGGCGTCGATGACGATCACCTCCTCGTCGTCGCCGACGAGCCACACGTTGTTCTCCACGTCCCAGGTGCCGCCGTCGAGGCAGAACTGCCCCTCGGTGACGACGCGTTCGATGCGGGCGGTCATCACAGCACCACCACCGATCGCAGGACGTCGCCCTTCTCCATGCGCTCGAACGCCTCCTCCACCTCGTCGATGTCGACCGTCTCGGAGACGAACGCCCCCAGGTCCAGGCGCCCTTGCAGATGCAGGTCGATCAGCATCGGGAAGTCCCGGGAGGGCAGGCAGTCGCCGTACCAGGAGGACTTGAGCGCGCCGCCGCGTCCGAAGACGTCCAGGAGCGGGAGTTCGAGCTTCATCTCGGGAGTGGGCACGCCGACCAGGACGACGGTGCCGGCCAGGTCACGGGCGTAGAAGGCCTGCTTGTACGTCTCCGGGCGGCCGACCGCGTCGATGACGACGTCGGCGCCGAAGCCGCCGGTCAGCGAGCGGATCGCCTCGACGGGGTCGGTCTCGCGGGAGTTGACCGTGTCGGTGGCGCCCATCTTCCGGGCGGTCTCCAGCTTCCGGTCGTCGATGTCGACGGCGATGATCTTCGCGGCCCCGGCGAGGTTCGCGCCGGCGATGGCCGCGTCGCCGACACCGCCGCAGCCGATGACGGCGACCGTGTCACCGCGGCCGACGTTGCCGGTGTTGATCGCGGCACCGAGGCCCGCCATCACACCGCAGCCGAGCAGACCGGCGACCGCCGGGGAGACGGCCGGGTCGACCTTGGTGCACTGTCCGGCGGCGACCAGGGTCTTCTCGGCGAAGGCGCCGATGCCGAGGGCCGGGGTGAGTTCGGTGCCGTCGGTCAGGGTCATCTTCTGCTTCGCGTTGTGCGTGTCGAAGCAGTACCACGGGCGGCCGCGCCGGCAGGCCCGGCAGTCGCCGCACACGGCACGCCAGTTGAGGATCACGAAGTCGCCCGGCTCGACCTCGGTGACGCCCTCGCCGACCGACTCCACGACACCGGCGGCCTCATGGCCGAGCAGGAAGGGGAACTCGTCGGTGATACCGCCCTGTTTGTAGTGCAGGTCGGTGTGGCAGACGCCGCAGGCCTGGATCTTCACGACCGCTTCGCCCGGTCCCGGATCCGGCACGATGATCGTCTCCACCCGTACGGGCTCGTCCTTGCCCGGTGCGATCACGCCGCGTACTTCCTGCGCCATAACCTGGCCCCTTCCTCGGTGTATCTGCACTCCGACCCTACGCGCGACTGATCGGTAACGGCACGACGGAGGGCCGCCCGGTCGGGGCGGCCCTCCGTCGTGCCGTTACCGCGCGGTGCCTGGGGCGGTGCTCAGGTGGTGACGGCGGGCAGCAGCCCGGTCACCGGCGCGGCCAGGTCGGTCAGCTGGTGCAGCTGGTTCAGCTCGTTGAGGCGGTCCAGCCCGTGCAGTTGCTCGGAGACCCGCGGGACCTCGTCCCGGTGCTCCGCGGGGAGTTCGCTCGCGGCCAGCGAGTCGAGCGTGGCGATCGGGCTGATCCTGCCGGTGTCCACGGGGCCGGCGGGGGCCGCGCTCGCCAGGGGTGCGGCAAAGCCCGTGACACCCGCGGCGAGACCGACGGCGGCGACGATGCGTCGAGTTGAGATCATGTCCTCAGCAACGCCGCCGCGCCCCGGCCGGACACGGGCGCCGGGCCGCGCTCACTCGTCAGGCGGACCCGCCGGGCTGCGCTTGCCGGGGCCGCCGGGCCGGGAGAGCCTCGGAGGAAGGGGGTCTTCGTGCGGCCCGTACCTCATCGGGCCGTGGGCCCTCCAAGGAGGTCACCATGGGCACGGCACACGGCACCAGCTTCGACACCGAGACCCTGCGCCGGGGCATCGAAGGCGACACGTCGGCGGATCTTCTGTCGCTCTACAACGACGACGCGGAGATACGGATCATCGATCACACCAGTCAGCCGAGCCATCCCAAGGTGGTGCACGGGCGCGACGAGATCCGCGAGATGCTGGACGACGTCTACAGCCGCGAGATGACGCACCACCTCGACCAGTGCATCGTCGAGGGCGACCGCGCCGCGTACAGCGAGTCCTGCCAGTACCCGGACGGCACCCGCGTCGTCGCCGAGTCGATGATCACGCTCCGCAACGGGAGGATCGACGAGCAGATCATGATCCAGGCCTGGGACGAGAACGCGTAGCGGACGACCTCGCGAGCGATGCCGTCCGCGCGCGCGTCGCTACGGCCGGATGACGTGCCAGTCCAGGTCAACACCCCGGGTGTCGGCGGGCTGGCCGTCGCCGGTGAAGGTGTAGAGCGGTGAGCCGTCGTACGTCACCTGCTCACCGCTCCCGTCGGGCCGGGTGACGGTGCCCAGGGCTCCCGTGAGCCCGGGCGGCAGCCGCAGTTCGGTGCCGGGCCGGGCGTACAGCGGCCTGCGGGTGTCCGTGCAGGCGCCGAGGCAGGCGACGGTTCCCGTGGCTTCCTCCGGGTCGTAGCGGTAGACGGTGTGCCCGTCGGGGTCCGTGTAGACCGGGCCCATGGTGGCGCTCTCCGCGACCATGAGCGTGAGGGGCGGGGGTTGCGGCGCCGCCGCGGGGGCGGCGCCGAGGCACGCGACGACGGCCGCTACGGCCGCGGCGGCGCCGAACGGGCGGCCGGTCAGTGCACGGATACGCATGGGCTCTCCCCTGGGTTCTCAGTAGGTGACGCGGACGCCGTCGACGGTGTGCTTGTCCGTCGCGCTCCCGGTGGCACCGCCGAATCCGACCAGCACGTTCCGGGGCAGGGCCACCGCCTTGTCGATGACCTGTGTGCCGTCGATGCGCACCACCAGGTGCCCGGCAGTGGTCACGGACACGTCGAGGGCGTGCGTGCCGGAGCGCAGGTCGGGCACGGCGGTCGAGGTGGCCGTATAGGTCGGCAGCGTCGTGCCGCCCGTGGCCACCCCGACGAAGTTGCCCGACGGTTCACTGCCGTTCCTGTGGGTGTCCAGGGTGACGGCCACGCCCGGCAGCCCCGCGTAGCCGAGACCGCCGCCGCCCGCGCCCAGCGAGGTCGGGGTCGCCCGGGACGCGTCGAGCAGCAGGAGGGCGAGCCCGTCGGCGCCGGTGCCGCCGCCGATGGTGGCCCTGAAGCGGGCCCGCAGCCGGGCCGAGGGCACCGCGGTGCCCTGGACGCCCGTTCCCCTCGCGGACGTCACGGCCGACACGGCCGGGGTGAGCACCAGGCTGGTGCCGGACAGGGCGGCGGTGCCGTTGTACGTCCAGCCGTTGGGCCCAGGCGGCGGCACGGCGTACGAGGGGGCGGTGACGTTCACGTTCCGCACGGTGTGGATGTCGGTCGCGCCGCCCGTACCGCCGGTGAAGGCGACGTAGGCCGTCGGGGGCAGCGACGGCACCGTCGTCCTGAGCAGCCGGATGCCGTCCATCGAGACGGTGAGGGTGGTCCCGCTGACCGAGACGCCGACCGCGTGCGGGCCGGAGCGCAGGTTCGGCACGGCGGTCGTGGTCGAGGCGTACGTCAGCGACGCGCCGGTCCCCGCGGTGGCGATGCCCACGAAGTTCGCGGACGGGTCGCCCGGGTTGCGGTAGGTGTCGAGGGTGACCGCCACCCCGGGCTGCCCGCTCCAGCCGAGCCCGCCGCCGGCGGCGCCCAGCGCGCTCGGCGTGGCCCTGGCCGGGTCCAGCAGGCTGAAGGTCAGTCCGTCGGCGCCGGTGCCGCCGCCGATGACCGTGGTGAAGGCGGCGTTGAGACCGTCGGTGAGCACGGGGACCGGGAAGACCGCGGAGCCCGCCTGGTTCGCGGACGCCTGGGTGAGCTGGAGGTCGCCGCCGGACAGCCGGGCCGATCCGTTGAGCTTCCAGCCGCCGGCGCCGGGTGCCGGGAGGGAGACCCCGGTGCCCGCGGTCCCGGTGCCGGTGAGGGTCTCGTTCCGCGGGCCGTGTCCGTCGTCGGAGGTGAGCTCGTAGAGGCCGCTCGCCGCGCCGACGGCGGTCGGCGAGAAGGTGACCGACTGGTGCACCACGTCGTCGGGGCCGATGACCTGGCCCTCGTTGATCGGGTTGCTGACCTGGAAGGGGGCCGCGGGCGCCTTGGCCTTGGTGATGGTCAGCGGGATGTTGCCGCTGTTGCTGATGTCGAAGGTCTTCGTGACCGAGTGACCGACCTGCACCGGACCGAAGTCGGTCGAGGCCGGGGTGATGGTCAGCCGTGCCTCGCCGGTCACCGCGGTGCCGGTGAGCCGCACGGTGGTGGTTTTGCCGCTCCCGGTGACCGACAGGGTCCCGGTATGGTCGCCGGCGGCTGTCGGGGCGTACGTCACCTGCACGGTCACGGACTGCTGGGGCTGGATCACGGTGCCGTCGGCGGGCAGTCCGGAGGCGCTGAAGGGGGCGCCCGGCGCCGCGCTCGCCGTGATGGTCTCCGGCTCGGTGCCGGTGTTGGTGAAGCTGACGCCGAGGGTCTTGGTGGTGCGGGTGGCCACCGTGCCGAAGGCGAGGTCGGACGGGGTGGCGACCAGGCCCGCGGCGGTGCCGTACCCGGTCAGTCCGAGGTTGCTGTCGCCGGCGTTCGTGGCGAAGGTGAGGACGGAGTTGACCGGTCCGGGCGCGGTCGGCGCGAAGGAGACCGGCACCGAGTAGCTGTCGCCGGTGTGCAGGGTGCGGGGCAGTCCGGTGGGCGCGGCGGAGAACGGGCCGCCCGCCGGGGTGCGCACCGCGTCGATCGTCACGTCCCGGGTCGCCGTCACCGTGGCCGTGGCCCGGCCGGTGTCGCCCACGGCGACCTGGCCGAAGTCCACCGTGTCGCCGATCAGCGCGGCGTTGGAGGGCCGGCCGAAGGCCAGGACGTGCCCGTCGCGGGTACCGACGTAGACGCGACCGCCGTCGGTGGCCGGCACCGAGAACTTGGCGGCGGTACCGATCGGCGCGGACCACAGCATCTTGAGCGTGCCGTTCGCCGGTACGGCGTCGTACGCGCGCAACTGCCCGTTCGCGCCGTTGGAGCCGTCGGCGGCGACCGCCCAGACGACGGCGGAGCCTGGTGTGGTGCCGGTGGAGGTGATGACGGGCGAGCCGGAGGTGTAGCCGAACCGCGCGGTGCTGGACCCGGTGTTGCTGAGCGCGGGCAGTCCGGTGCCGGAGACGCCGTACTTGAAGGCACGCAGCGGGCCGCCGCTGCCGATGGTGTAGACGTAGCCGCCCTCGCCGCCGTACGCCCCGGGGTGTCCCCAGACGCCCTCGTACGGTCCGAAGGTGCCCAGGACCTTGTCGGTGCCGCCGCTGCCCTGGCTGCGGCCGCCGAGGTCGTCGCGGTCCAGCAGGAACAGCCGGCCGTCCTTGCCGATCTGCACCAGCAGGTGGGGGTGCGCGCCGGTGCCGAAGGGCGGGCCGGGCAGGGCGACCGGGCCGCCGGAGCCCAGGTCGGTGTCGTTCTGGTCGAGGACGGGGGCGTTGGAGGGGCTGAAGAAGTCCTGCGCGGACATCGTGCCGTCGCTGTTGACACCGAGGCGGACGACGGACTCGGCCAGCTGGCCCGGCGGCCGCGAACCGGGGCCCGGGGCCGGGGAGATGCCGTTGCCGGTGGTGAACAGGATCCGTCCCGGCCCGTCGGAGACCAGGCCGCCGCCGCTCTGCCAGATGCCGGCCATCCCGTTGGCGGCGGAGTCCTCGGTGGCCCACAGGGTGGTCCTGCGGGTGGCGGTGTCGACGCCCAGGACGTAGCCGACGTACGGGTTGCGGTCGCAGTGGGAGGCGAAGCCGACGTAGACCGAGCCGCCCATGAGGAGCAGGCCGGGGCGCTGGTTCGCGGTGAACGCGTTGAAGGGGTGGCTCGGGTCGTTCACCGGTGCGCCCGCCACCTTCACCGGCCAGCCGCTGCGCTCGGCGCCGGTGGTGGCGTCGAGGGCGTGGACGTACCAGTTGGGGTGCTGGGTGTCGGCGCCGTCGTTGACCTTCGCGACCAGGTAGACGGTGCCGGTGGCCGGGTCGTGCACCGGGGTCGAGGTGACGCCGATGTTGGGGGTCAGGTCACCGCAGCCGATGGCCGAGGCGGGCCAGGGGGCGCCCATGTTCCTGGTCCAGTTGATCGCGCCGCTCGCCGAGTTCAGCCCGTACACCTTGTTGTTCTCGGTGGCCACGACGACCGTCCTGCCGACGACCAGCGGCTGGGCGTAGACCTGTCCGTCCACGGTGGTGGAGAACTGCTGCCCGAAGTCGGAGCTGGAGACCTGGCCGGGGGCGAGGCCCGGCTCGTTGGCGTCCCAGCCGGTGCGGTAGTTGTCCTGCGAGATCGTGGACTGATCGGCGCGGGGCCGCGGCGTGCCGGCCGCCGCGGGCTCGGCGCCCGGCACGCCGCCCACGAGCAGACATACCGTCAGGAGTGCACCCACCACGCCCCGTCGACGGGGGTCGCCTACCGCTGCGAATCTGCTGAGCATGCCGCTCATGGTCGAGGGCACGAGGAGCTCACGACCGCCTCCGGGGCGCCGCGTCGGACGTGGTCCACCCGAGCAGTCCAGTCAGCGAGTTGACGTATCGTCAGATTCACATCTCGCGGTACGTCTCGATCGTGCGGTGGAGCTGGACGCGGCTCGTTCCCAGGCGATGAATCAACGTTCAACGAAAGGGCGCCGCAGCATTCGCCGCGACCGGGCAGCCGCCATAGAGTGACGTAGCGGCCGGGGTGCCGGGTGACCTGTCTGACCGGGGGCTTTCCCGGACTCCTTGCCGAGAGGAGTGGAACGTGCGTGAGATTCTGCCGGCGCTGAACCGCTGGTACGCGGCCGGCGTGCCGTTCGGGCTCGCCACGGTCGTCGCCGTCAGCCGCAGCGCGCCGCGCGGTCCCGGGGCGGCCATGGCGGTCGGTCCGGACGACGAGGTCGTGGGGAGTGTGTCCGGGGGCTGTGTGGAGGGGGCGGTGTTCGAGCTCGCGCACGAGGTCGTGGCGAGCGGCGAGGCGACGCTGGAGACCTTCGGCTACAGCGACGAGGACGCGTTCGCGGTGGGCCTCACGTGCGGGGGTGAACTCACGTTGCTGGTACGGCCGGTGACGCCCGAGTCCGATCCCGCGTTCGGCGCGGTGGCCGCATCGGTCGCGCGGGGCGAGCCGGTGACCGTGGCCACCGTGGTCGAGGGACCGGCGCCGCGGGGGGCCACGCTGGCCGTCTGGCCGGAGAAGGTGTCCGGCACGCTGGGCACGACCGGCCTGGACGTCGCGGCCACCGCTGACGCGCGCGGCGAACTGGCCCTCGGCGCCACGGGGCTCAGGCACTACGGCCCGCGCGGTGAGCGCCGCGAGGACGCTGTCACGGTCTTCTTCCACTCCTTCGCGCCGCCCCCGCGGATGCTGGTCTTCGGCGCCATCGACTACGCGGCCGCGGTCGCCCGGATCGGCGACTTCCTCGGATACCGGGTCACCGTGTGCGACGCGCGCCCGGTCTTCGCCACCGCCAAGCGCTTCCCGCCGGGGGTCGAGGTCGTCGTCGACTGGCCGCACCGCTATCTGCGGGGCACGGACACCGACGAGCGCGCGGTGATCTGCGTGCTCACCCACGACCCGAAGTTCGACGTGCCGCTGCTGGAGGAGGCGCTGCGCCGCCCGGCCGCCTACATCGGGGCGATGGGCAGCCGCCGTACGCACGACGAGCGGTACAAGCGGCTCGCCGAGGCCGGGATCACGGACGCCGAGCTGTCCCGGCTGCGCTCACCGGTCGGGCTCGACCTGGGCGCCCGTACGCCCGAGGAGGTCGCCGTGTCCGTCGCCGCCGAGATCGTCGCGCTGCGCTGGGGCGGCACCGGAGCGCCGCTCTCCGCGACCGCCGGGGCCATCCACCGGCCCCTGTGAGCACGAGGAGGTTGTCATGGAGCTGCACCACGAGTTCACCGTCCCCGTGCCGGTCGAGGACGCCTGGCGGGCGCTCCTCGACATCGAGCGCGTCGTGCGGTGCCTGCCGGGGGCGACGGTGGAGGAGTACGACGGCGAGACCGTGACGGCCTCCGTGGAGGTCGAGGTGGGCCCGATCACCGTGAACTACCGGGGCGCCGCCGTCTTCCAGGAGCAGGACGACTCCGCGCACCGGATGGTGCTGGTCGCCGGCGCCCGGGAGACACGGGGCCAGGACACGGCGCGCGCGACGGTCACCAGCACCCTCACCGAACGCGACGGCGCGACGGCGGTGTCGGTGCACACCGACCTGACGGTGACCAGCCGTCCGGCGCGGTTCGGGCGCGGGGACATGTCGGAGGCGGGCGACCGGCTGGTGGGGCGGTTCGCGGACTGCCTGGCCCGGCAGCTGAGCGAACGCCCCGCCGAGCCGGCCGCCCCGCCGGCGCCATCCCCCGCCCCGTCAGCCGAAGCCCCCGCCCCGACGGACGAGGCCCTCGGCCCGATCGGGGCGGAGGAACCCCAGCCGTTCGCCTGGGAAGAGCCGGACGCCTTCGCCGGGGAGGAACCGCAGCCGGTCGACCTCCTGCGGGCGGCCGCGGTTCCCCTGGCCAAGCGCGCCGCGGGGGTGGCCGCGGCGCTGGCTGTGCCGGCCGTGGTGTTCTGGTTCGTACGGCGTCTCAGGCGGCCCCGGGCCCGTCGCGCGCCGTGGCGCCGGTAGCCGGCATACCCTGGCTCCGTACCGGTTCAGGCCCGGCTCAGTACCAGCTCTGTTCCATGCTGGAGTCGCACGTGGCCATGTCGACCCCGTAGTCGGCGGTCCCCTTCATGCACAGCCCGGTGGCCTGGTTCTGGAACCTGATGGTTCCGTCGGCCCAGCGCTTGACCCACCAGCTCTCGTTGGTGCTGGAGTCGCACGTGTCGGTCAGCCACACGGTGTCGGAGTATCCGTACAGGCACTTGAGCGTGTAGACGTTCTGCAGGCGCCGCGTCCCGTCGTTCCACACGCGTACGTTCCAGTAGTTGGCCTTGTAGGAGAGGTTCGGGAAGTAGAGGCCGCCGCTGAACCCGACGCTCATGTAGGCGCCGTACTTCTGGTTCCGGTACGTCTCGCTCGCGAGCGTGGTCATCTCGCCGCTTCCCTTCTTGGCGGCAGCGGTGGCGGGCGCGGCTGATACCGGTCCCGATCCGGCCAGGGCGAGCGCCACGGCGGTGGCGCCGGCCGCGATCATCGCAGTGATTCTCGGTCTCACAGCGGCCTCCTGCCTCAGCCGTCGCATGCGATGACGTAGTAGACCGGCGTCCAGTCGGCGGTACCGGTGTCCTTCGCGGTGTTCGTCCAGCGGGTGGTGAGGTTGGAGTTGAGGAACTTGGCCTTGGTGAACCAGGTCTGGTTGTTGTTGAACGTCCCGGCCCCGATACCGTCGAAGGGGTACGCCTCGCCGCAGTAGTAGTAGTCGTAGCGGTAGCCCCGGCCGTCCACGATGCACAGGTGGCCGCTGCTGCACGACGGCGCGGAGGTCGCGGCGGCCAGGTCACGCGCCGTCTTCTGGCCCGGTGCGGGCAGCGTCAGCGAACCGCCCGGGATCGTGAGCTTGTTGGCCGAGACCTGACGGGCGTCCAGGTTGCCCGCCCGGTAGGCGTCGACACTGCGCTGGAGCCGGTCCGCCTGCGTCCGGGTCAGTCCGGCCCCGAGCGCCTGTCTCGTGTACGCGGCCCGCTGCGCCTCGGCCGAGGCGGGCCCGGAGCCCGTGACGGCGAGTCCCGCGATCACACCCACCATGGCGACGGCGGTTGCCGTCTTCTTCCAGAGCTTCAACGTCGCCCCTCCCTTTCGGTCCGTCGGTCCGGGCTGAGCCGGACTGCCGACGGACAGTGTGGGGCGGGGAATATTCGTGGCGCCATGCCTTTCAGCTCTGGCCAAAAGGGCCTGGCGGGGCCAGGATCGGTCGCTGTGATGCGCCTCCATTTCACCCCGGCCGACCTGCGCAGGGTCACGCTCATCGCCCCCGACGCGTTACAGGAGGTCACGCTCAGCGTGCGCCGCCTGCGCGCCCGGCCGACCAGCGGGCACGGGACGCGCCACGGCCTGGAACAGTGGCACCGGCGAACCCGCGCCGGCGCGAGGGACCGGGCCGGCATCCTCCTGGACCTGGTCCCGCAGGAGAAGTTCCTGCCCGACTTCCTGTTCCAGCTGGCGGACGCCTTCGACACCGGCGTGGAACGGGCCGTACAGACGCCCACCGAGCAACTTGCGGCGGACATCGGCGAGTTGGCCGCTCATCTGCGCCCCAACCGGCGGGTGCGGGAACTGGCCGAGGGTACGTCGGGGGCACGTCAGGGGCTGGCCGCGGACCTGCGGCGCTACTTCGACTCCTGTCTGGCCGAGTTGTGGCCGCAGGTCCTGGCCGGCGCCGCGGCGGACCGGGCGCTGCGGGCCGAGACGCTGCTGCGCGGCGGCGTCGACGGCCTCCTGGCCACGCTCGGCACCCGCTGGCGCTGGGAGCCGCCCGTCCTGCACATACCGTGGCCCGGCCCGCACGACATCGAGGTGCCGCTCTGCGGCCGGGGCCTGGTGCTCCTGCCCTCGTACTTCGGCGGTCCCGGGCTGATGTACCGGACCGAGGAGCCGGCCGTGCTGATCTACCCCATGCACGCCGGAGATCCGTCCGCCGGGGGCGCGGACGCCCTCGGCCCGCTGCTCGGCCGTACCCGCGCGACCGTCCTGGCCGCCCTACGTCACCCGGCCACCACCACCACGGTCGCCGAGCGCGTCGGCGTCTCCCTGCCGTCCGCCAGCCAGCACACCACCGTTCTGCGCAACGCCGGCCTGATCACGACCACCCGCACCGGCAGTGCCGTCCTGCACGCGCTCAGCCCCCTGGGAGAGGCCCTCCTCAACGGCGACACGGGGATCCGCTGAGCGGGGTCAGCGCGTCGGCAGCGCCGTCAGCACGACGTCCGTGAGCGCGCCGCCCGCGACCGTGGCGGTCATGTACGTGCGGTGGGGCTGGCGTCGGCGGTCGGTCGGTGAGCCGGGGTTGAGCAGCCGCAGTCCGGTGGGCGTGGTGGTGTCCCACGGGATGTGGCTGTGCCCGAAGACCAGGACGTCGAGGTCGGGAAAGCGGTCGGCGCAGCGCGCCTCGCGCCCCTCGGCCGGTCCGGTCTCGTGGACGACCCCGAAGCGCAGCCCGCCCAGTTCGGCACGGGCGACCTCGGGAAGCCGGGCGCGCAGATCAGGACCGTCGTTGTTGCCGTACACCCCGATGAGCCGCCGGCTGCGGCTCTCCAGCAGGTCGAGGGTGGCGGTGTCGACCCAGTCCCCGGCGTGGATCACCACGTCGGCGCCCGGGAGTTCGGCCAGAAGCTGCTCTGGCAGCCCTTTGGCACGCTGCGGGACGTGGGTGTCGGACATCAGCAGGAGAGAAACCCCCATGGGGTCACGGTACCCGTCGGGTCACGTCTCGTCCGGTTCCGTCGCCGCCCGTTCCACCTCGGCCTCGACCTCGGGGCGGGGGCGGCTCTGGTCTCTCGCGTAGTCGCTCACCGCGGTCTGGAGGTCGCGGGCCAGGTCGCGCCAAGCGCGCAGGGCGGTCTCGTACGTCTCCGCCTGGGTGCCCGTCAGATCCCCCTGGGCCGGGGGGCCGTACGTGTCCCTCAGCTGCTGGACCAGCTCGTGGGCCGCGTCGGTCGCGCGTTGCTTCGCCACGAGTTCTTCGAAGGTGTGTGACACGGCAAGGACCCTAGGCGCGGTGGTCGCCGGCAGCCGTCACGACCTGCCAGGACGGCCGGCACCCGTACCCGTGTGGCGGTCAGCCGTCGTCCACGATGTCGGCCCACACCTGTTTGCCGCCGCTCACCGGGACCGTGCCCCAGGCCGCCGACATGGCCTCCACGAGGAGGATGCCCCGGCCGCCGGTGGCCTCCCAGCAGATGGTGGTGGGCCTGACGGGGGTGCGGGGCGAGCCGTCGGCGACGGCCACGCGCAGCCGGTGGTTGACCCGGGTGAGGTCGAGGCGGACCTCACCGGCGGCGTGCACGAGGGCGTTGGTGACCAGCTCGGAGACGACGAGGAGGACGGAGTCGGCCTGGTCCTCGGGCACGTCCCAGGCGCGCAGGGCACGGCGGGTGAAGCGGCGGGCGTGGGCGACGGCCTCCGGGACGCGCCACACCGTCCAGCTCTCGCGCAGGGGACGTACGGCCATGCCGTCGTAGCGCATCAGCAGCAGGGCGACGTCGTCGCCGCGGCGGGCCTGGCCGAGCACGGCGTCGGCGACCAGGCTGAGCTGGGCGGGGTCGCCGCCGGACAGGTCGCGGGCGAGCCGGTCCATGCCGGTGTCGATGTCGTCCTCGGGCGACTCCACCAGGCCGTCCGTGGTCAGCGCGATCACGGTGCCGGGCTGGAGCCGCAGCGGGGTCATGGGGAAGTCGGCCTGGGCGAGAACGCCGAGCGGCGGCCCGCCCTCCGCGGCGACGATCTCCGTACGGCCGTCAGCGTGGCGCAGCACCGGCGGCAGGTGTCCGGCGCGCACGCACCAGGCGGAGCCCTCCTCCATGTCGACGTCGACGTACGCGCAGGTGGCGAAGAGGCCGGTCTCCATCTCGACGAGGAGGCGGTTGGCGTGGGAGACGACGACGTCCGGCGGGTGCCCCTCGGCGGCGTAGGCGCGCAGTGCGGTGCGCATCTGGCCCATGAGCGTGGCGGCGCCGGCGTTGTGGCCCTGGACGTCGCCGATGACCAGGGCGACGTGGTTGTCGGACAGCGGGATGACGTCGTACCAGTCGCCGCCGACCTCCAGTCCCGAGGTGGTGGGCAGATAGCGGGCGACGGCCTCCGCTCCGGGCAGTTCGGGCAGGCGGCGCGGCAGGAGGGTGCGCTGGAGCATGGCGACCAGCTCATGCTCGGCGTCGAAGGCGCGGGCGCGCATGAGGGCCTGTCCGGCGAGGCCCGCGCAGGCGGTGAGCAGGGCGCGTTCGTCGGGGCCGAAGTCGTGCGGGCGGTCCCAGCCGATGAGGCAGGCGCCGGCCATGCGGCCCGCGGCGGGCAGCGGCAGGACGGCGAGGCCGCCGGGGCCGACCTCGGCGAGGGCGGGTTCCAGGGTGGCGCCGGCGGCCATATCCGGGCGCGGCCCTCGTTCAGGGCGGCGGCGAGGGTGGGCATGGCGCGCACGGGGGCGTCGGGCCATTCGGTGCGCCACTCGGTGCGCCACACCTCGGGCCAGGTCTCGGGTTCGGGCGGGTCGAGGACGGTGACGACGAGCCGGTCCCCTTCCAGCTCGGCCAGCGCGATCCGGTCGGCCCGGAGCGGCCCGCGCAGGGCGGTGACGACGGCGTGGCCGACGTCCTTGACGGTGCCCGCGGTGGCGAGGGAGGCGCGGCCAGGCGCTGGACGCGGGCCACGTCGGTGACGTCGGAGCGCAGCGTGGCGGCGTCGGCGACGGTGCCGACGAGGCGGGCGGGCGCGCCCTCGTCGCCGGGCAGCAGCCGTCCGCGCAGCCTCAGCCACTTGGGCGCCCCGGAGGGCTGGAGCACGCGGAACTCCAGCTCGCGCTCGCCGAGCGACGTGTGGTCGGGCTCGACGACGGACATCAGCGCGGGCAGGTCCTCGGGCACGGTGAGGCGGAGCAGGGTCTCGACGTCGCCGTCGAACGCGGCGCGGCCGATGCCGAACAGGCCGAGGATGCCGGCGCCGACCGCGACCCGGCCGGTGTCCATGGCCAGGCTGAAGGCGTCGGCGGGCAGCTCCCCGAGGTCGGCGGCGCGGGCGGGGGCGGGGGCGGGCGGGGTGAGGGCGTCGGCGATCAGCGCGAGGCACGCGCGGTCCTCGGGGTCGAAGCCGCCGGGCTCCTCGGACACGGCGACGAGGCAGCCGTTGCCGGTGCGCACCGGGAGGGCGGCCACGAAGAAGTCGGGCAGCGGGGTGCGCCACGCGTCGGGGCAGGAGGCGAGTTCCTCGGGGCCGTGCCAGACAGGCTTTGCGGTGCGGTGGGCCTCGGCGGGCGCGGACCGGCCCGACGCGGCGTAGCCGTCGCGCAGCCCGTACAGGGTGCGCGGCAGTCCCGCGGACTTGGTGAGCCGGAGCCGTTCATCGCCGGCCGTGTACAGGCCGGCAAAGGAGGCGCGTGCGAGGACCAGTGCCTGTTCGAGGACGCGGCGCGACCGCTCGGGCGCGGGCGGCTCGCCGATGAGCCTCTTGAGGGCGCATGCGGCGCGCTCAGCTCTCGTTCTGCGTATCGCAGCGCCCTCACTGGCCACGACCGCCATTACAGCGCTTGAGAGCCGACTGCGCAGCCCCTGTGACGGCGACTTGTGAAGACCGGGACGGGCCCGACACCGCGGAACGCGCCCGAAAGGCACCGACACGCCGGATTGCACGGCCCGCCCACGCCACACCGGGGCTCGTGCTCGCCGTGCGCCGGGAGCCGCCCCGAGGGAGTCTTGACCCCTGGAGCTGTGACGCGCGGCCGGGCGAGGAGGTGGTCGGCGTGTCCGAGGGGCAGACGTCCGCGCGGACGTCGGCCGCCGCAGGGGCGCGGACGGGCCGTCCGCTGCTGTCCCTGGCACTGGCGGCGATGATGGAGGACGTCCACGCCCACTCCGGTGCCGTGTATCTGCTGTCGCCCGGCGAGCGGGTGCTGGAGATGGCGGTGATGGCGGGACTCCCCCGGGTGTTCGCCGCGCCGTGGGAGCGGGTGGGGCTGAGCACGCCGATCCCGGTGGCCGAGGCGGTGCGCCGGCGGCGGCTGGTGTGGGTGAGCGGCCAGGAGGACATGGCGCGGCGCTTCCCGCGCGTGGCGATGGTCCTGCCGTACCCCTTCTCGCTGGCCGCGCTGCCGGTGATGACCGAGGAGACGGTGCACGGCGCGGTCTTCGTCACCTGGCCCGGCTCGCACCCGCCGGAGCTGTCCGAACGCGAACGCCGCCAGCTGAAAGCGGCCTGCGACCGGCTCGCGCTCCGGCTGGAGCGGACCGCGGGCGAACGCCACCCGATGCTTCCCGAGCCGGACCTGCTCTCGGCGCCCGCGTCGGCGGGGGCGCCCAGGGTCATGGGCACGGTCGGCTCGCTGGAGGCGGCGCGGCTGGTGGCCCGGCTGCCGTACGGGGTGATCTCGCTCGACCTGCACGGCCGGGTCGGCTTCGCCAACGCCGCGGCCGCCGAACTGCTCGGCACCACGCTCGGCGAGCTGCTCGGCACCCATGTGTGGGCCGCTGTGCCCTGGCTCAACGACCCGATGTACGAGGACCGTTACCGGGCCGCGCTGATCAGCCAGCACGTCACGTCGTTCGTGGCGCTGCGTCCGCCGGGCGACTGGCTGTCGTTCCGGCTGTACCCGGACACGACCGGGCTGACCGTGCGCGTCAGCCGGGCCCGCGCGGTGACGGACATGGCGCGGGAGGCGGCACGGCCCGCCGCCTCGGGGCCGTCCCGGCTGGTCACCATCACGCAGCTGCTGAGCCTGGCCGGATCGCTGACCGAGGCGGTCGGGGTGGACGACGTGGTGCAGCTGATCGCCGACGAGATCGCGCCCTCGGTGGGCAGCCAGGCCCTGATGCTCCTCGGGTCGCAGGGCGGCCGGCTGCACGTGCTCGGGCACCGGGGGTACGAGGACCGCCGGGTCATCGAGTGGTTCCACGGCATCGCGCTGACCGACCGGACCCCGGGCACCCAGGTGCTGAGCACCGGCGTACCGGCGTTCTTCGACTCACGGCAGCAGCTGGAGCGGCTGTATCCGCACGTGAAGCAGCGGCCCGAGGACGGGTTCGCGGCCTGGGCTTATCTGCCGCTGGTGGCGTCGGGGCGGCCGGTGGGGACCTGGGTGCTCGCCTACGAACAGCCCCGCTCCTTCCCTGCGGACGAGCGGGCCGTGCTGACGAGCCTGGGCGGGATGATCGCGCTGGCTCTGGAGCGGGCGCGACTCTACGACGCCAAGCACCAGGTGGCGCACGGCCTCCAGCAGGCGCTGCTGCCGCGCTCGCTGCCCCGGCTGCCCGGCATCGAGGCGGCCGCGCGCTATCTGCCGGCCACTCAGGGCATGGAGATCGGCGGCGACTTCTACGACCTGGTGCCGACCCGGCCGCGGCCCGCGGCGGTGATCGGGGACGTCCAGGGGCACAACGTGACCGCGGCCGGGCTGATGGGGCAGATCCGTACCGGGGTACGGGCCTTCACGACCGGCGGGCAGGCGCCGGGGGAGGTCATGAACAACACCAACCGGCTGCTCGTCGACCTCGATGTCGATCTGTTCGCGAGCTGTCTGTATCTGCGGTTCGACCCGTCGCGGGAGCGGGCCGTGATGGCGCGCGCGGGGCATCCGCCGCCGCTGCTGCGCCGGCCGGACGGGCGGGTACGGGTCCTGGACCTGGCCGGCGGCCCGCTGCTCGGCATCGACCCGGAGGCGACGTACCCGACGACGGACATCGGCTTCGCCCCCGGCTCGCTGCTCACGCTCTACACCGACGGCCTGGTCGAGTCCCCCGGCGTGGACATCGAGGAAGCCGTGGCCGGCCTCGGCGAGGTGCTCGCCGAGGCCGGGGACCTGCCCCTGGAGGAACTGGCCGACCAACTCGTCCTGCACGGCGCGGCGGTGGACGGTCAGCGGGCCGACGACGTGGCTCTCCTGCTGCTGCGGGCGATGGAGGAGGAGTGAGCGCCGCGCCGCCCGGTCTCAGCGGGTTCCGGTGAGCGCGGGGCCGTCGTCCATGCCGGTGCCGGACGCGTCGTCGCCCGCGCCGCTCTGCTCGCCGGCGCCGGCGCCGGCCTGGCCGTCGTCGCCCGGAGCTGCCGGGTCCTCGGCGCCGCCGGCCTGGTCACCGCCGGCCTGCTCATCGCCCGCTCCCGCCCCGTCGCCGACCCCGGCACCGTCGTCGCCCGCTGCGCCGCCGTTGCCGCCCGCGTCGGCGCCGAGGGTCGCGCCGGTCGCCTCCAGGGCGGCCGTCACCGGCTGGAAGAAGGTCTCGCCTCCGCTGGTGCAGTCGCCGCTGCCGCCGGAGGTGAGGCCGATCGCGTTGCCGTCCTGGGTGAACAACGGGCCGCCGCTGTCGCCGGGTTCGGCGCAGACGTCGGTCTGGATGAGGCCGGTGACGGTGTCGACGCCGCTCGGGTCGGTCTCGCTCTGGAAGTTGACGGTGGCGTCGAGGCCGGTGACCGTGCCGTCGTGCAGGCCGGTCGTGGAGCCCATCCGCAGGACGGTCGCGCCGACGGTGGCCTCCGCGGCCTGGTTGATCGCGACGCTCTGCCCGTTCCCCGCGTTGATCTCGCTCGGCGCCTCGGTGGCCGGGTCGTCGTACTTGACGAGGGAGAAGTCGCCCTCGCCGGGGAAGGTGGCCTGGTCGACGGTGGCGATGGGCTGTCCGGACTCGGAGTCGGCCCACTCCTTGGCCGCGACGCCGCAGTGACCCGCCGTCAGGAAGGCGGGGCTGCCGTCGGACGCGGTGACGTTGAAGCCGAGGGAGCAGCGGGCGGTGCCGCCGCCGGCCTGGGCGAAGATGGCATCGCCTCCCGACACGAAGGTCTTGAAGGTGCCGGAGGACTTCTTGAGGGTCGCCATGCCGGAGCCGAGGCTCCGCACGGTCGACTCCAGCCGGTTCCAGTCGGCGCCGGTGACCGTGCGGTCGGCGGTGACGAGGACCTTGTCGGTGCGGGGGTCGACGGCCCAGGAGGTGCCGGGGATGGCCGCCTTGGTGCGCAGGGTCCTGGCGGCGGCCGCGAGTTCGGAGGTGCTGTTGTCGACCTGGCGGACGGCCGCGCCCGCCTTCGTCGCCTGAGCCATCGCGTCGGCGTCGCCGTTCGCCACGTTGACGACCAGCCGCTGCCTGGCGCTGTCGTAGTACGTACCGGCCAGGGAGTCGCCGAGCAGGTTCTGCAGCTGTGCGGCGAGATTCGAGGCGTCGCCCGCCTTCAGGGTCCTGGGGGCACCGGCGTCGCCTGCCGCGTCGTCCTGGGACGCGTTGGCGTTCGGCAGCAGCAGCGCGGCCGCACCGAGTGCGGCGACACCGCCCACGGCTATCGCGGCCTTGCGCTTCGGAATTCGCTTGTGACTCAAACTTCTCGCCCTCCTGAGGACGGGGTCGCTGCCGCCGTACGGCAGCCGGTCGGGGCGCCTGGTGGCAGAAGGTACGGACGCAACAGCGAATGCGTTCAGGTGAGTTGGCGACGGGTGTTTGCAGAGCGACACGACGGCGCTGCCGCGCAAAGGGACCGGGCCCCATTCGGCCGGCTCCCCGTGTGGCGCAGCTCTCGGCAGGGAACAATCCGCCCCATGACGCTGACGCCCGCCGAGGCCGACAAGATCCTCGCCGCCAACTTCGCTCCCTGGGTGCTCGAGCTCGGGCTGGTGGCCGAGGTGGTCGGGGAGGGGCGGGTCGTGTTGCGGTTGCCCTGGTCGGAGCGGTTGGCGCGGGAGGGTGGCGGGCTGTCGGGGCAGGCGTTGATGGCCGCCGCCGACACCGCCACCGTGATCGCCGTCGCCGCCGCGCGCGACGGGTTCGTGCCGATGACGACGGTGCAGCAGTCGACGTCCTTCCAGCGGTCGGTCACGGGCTCGGACGTACTGATCGAGGCGGTGCTCACCAAACTGGGCCGCCGGATGGCGTTCGCGGACATCACGATGACCGACGAGGAGTCAGGTGGGCTCGCGGCGCGGGCGAGCACGGTGTACGCCCTCCTGGGCTGACACGTTCAGCGATCGTTCAGTAACGGTCTGTTCCGATCGGCGAGCGGAATTCCGACTTCAGGGAATCTGCACATCCCGTACCCAAGCAAGTCACCGAGCCCCCAGGGCACCCGCCGCCCCACCCGCCACCGCGCACCTTTGACGGCGGAGTGCCGGATTCGCCTCCCGGTGGGCAAGCGCCCGCGAGGGTCGAGGCCCCGTCGAATGTGAAGAAGTTGCCGACAAGCCGTGCGGACGCCTGCACGGATACCCCGTCCCTGAGATCAAGTGCCCAGGTGAGACGGGTGATTGATTGGAAGCGCGAGGCGCGTGCGTGCTTTGATCCTTCGCACCACAGGGACCCCGCCGGGCATCCGGAAACGGTTCCTGGCTCCCGGCCCCTGCGGTCGGCGGTCCGTCTGATCCACAGGTGGCTGCTCTTTCCTTGTGACATATCCATACGAAGGGAAGTTCCATCATGAACTCCACCCCCCAGGTTGAGACCGTCGAGATCTCCGACGCCGAGCTCGACAACGTCTCCGGCGGTCTGTCCCTGAACGCCGTCGGCACCGTCACCGGCCTGGTGGACGGCGTTGCCCCCGGCGTGACGCCCGTCGTCGGCCAGGTCGTCGGCACGGTCGAGGGTGTCACCGGTGTGAGCACCGCCCCGGTCACCGGCCTGGTCTCCGGCCTCTGATTCCCAGAGCGTTGACCTTGAGTCCCGGAGCCGCACGCCGGCTCCGGGACTCTCGGCCGTCCAGAACCACGTCGTAACGCCATCTCTCCCACAGGTGAGGGAAGTCCCGTGCAGTTCCGCCAACAGGCCCTCGCCAAGCTCCAGTCGCCGGAGGAGCTCGACCTTCCGGTGCGCCTCGCCCGCCCCCAGGGCTGGCTCGCGCTGTCGATCACGGTGGTCGTCATGGCGACGGCATCCGTGTGGGCGGTGACCGGCTCGGTGGCCTCCACCGTCTCCGCGCCCGCCATCCTGACCCACGGCCAGGGCAGTTACATCCTGCAGAGCCCCGTCTCCGGACAGGTCACCGCCGTGCTCGCGAAGCCGGGCGAGCGGCTCCCGGCCAACTCCCCCGTCCTCCAGGTCCGTACGAGCGACGGCGACTCCATCGTGCGCACCGTCGCCGCGGGCCGGATCACCGGACTGTCCGCCACCATCGGGCAGATCATCCAGACCGGCGCGAACGTCGCCGCCGTGGAGAAGGTCGCCCGTCCCACGGACCCTCTGTACGCGACCGTGTACGTCCCGGCCGTGAACGCCGCCTCCGTCCCGGCGCACGCCTCCGTCGACCTGACCGTCGCCTCGGTGTCGACGCAGGAGTACGGCGTGCTGCGCGGCCACGTGAAGTCGGTGGACCGCACGGCCCAGTCGCCGCAGTCCATCGCCGCGTTCCTCGGGGACGAGCAGCTGGGCAAGCAGTTCACCGAGAAGGGCCGGCCCGTCGCCGTCCTCGTCAGGCTCGACAAGGCGTCCGACACCAAGAGCGGCTACGCGTGGTCCTCCGCGGAGGGGCCGCCGTACAAGCTGGAGTCCATGACCATGGCCACGGGTTCGATCCGGCTGGCCGACCAGCGTCCCGTCGATTGGCTGCTGCCGTGAGCACCGCACAGGAAACCCGCGGCAGGCGCCGCGCCGCACCGCCCAAGCGGCCCGTCCCCGTCGGCAAGGCGAAGACCGTGCGCACGCCCACCGTGCTCCAGATGGAGGCCGTCGAGTGCGGCGCGGCCTCCCTCTCCATGGTCCTCGGCCACTACGGCCGCCATGTCCCGCTGGAGGAGCTGCGCATCGCGTGCGGCGTCTCCCGTGACGGCTCGCGCGCGAGCAACCTGCTGAAGGCGGCCCGCAGTTACGGTCTGACGGCCAAGGGCATGCAGATGGACCTGGCCGCGCTGGCCGAGGTCACCTCGCCGGCGATCCTGTTCTGGGAGTTCAACCACTACGTCGTCTACGACGGCATGGGGCGCCGCTTCGGCCGCCGCGGGGTGTACATCAACGACCCCGCCAAGGGCCGCCGCTTCGTGCCGATCGAGGAGTTCGACGGCAGCTTCACCGGCGTCGTCCTGACGCTGGAGCCGGGCGAGAACTTCGAGCGCGGCGGCCGCAGGCCCGGTGTCCTCGGCGCGATGCCGGCCCGGCTGCGCGGCACCGCGGGCACCATGCCCGCCGCCGTCCTGGCCAGCCTGCTGCTGGTGGCGGTCGGCGCGGCGCTGCCCGCGCTCAGCCGCACCTACATCGACATGTTCCTCATCGGCGGACAGACCTCGCTGCTGAGCGTGCTGTTCGCGTCGATGGGCACCTGCGTCGCGCTCACCCTGGTGCTGACCTGGCTGCAACAGGCCAACCTGCTGCGCGGCCGCCTCATCTCCTCCACCCTCTCCAGCGCCCGCTTCCTGCGCCATCTGCTGCGGCTGCCGGTCACGTTCTTCAGCCAGCGCAGCCCGGCCGACCTGGTGCAGCGGCTCCAGTCCAACGACGCGGTCGCCGAGACCCTGGCCCGCGACCTCGCGGCGGCCGGCGTGGACGCGATCGTGGTCGTGCTGTACGCGGTGCTGCTGTACACCTACGACCCCCAGCTGACGGCCATCGGCATCGGCGTGGCGCTGCTGAACGTCGTGGCGATGCGCTTCGTCATCCGGCTGCGCGCGACGCGGACGGCGAAGCTGCGCGCGGACACCGCACGGCTCACCAACACCTCGTACACCGGTCTGCAGCTCATCGAGACGATGAAGGCGACCGGCGGTGAGGACGGCTACTTCCGCAAGTGGGCCGGGCAGCACGCCGCCACGCTGGAGGAGCAGCAGCGCCTCGGGGTGCCGAGCGCCTGGCTGGGTGTGGTGGCGCCGACGCTGGCCACGTTCAACAGCGCGCTGATCCTGTGGATCGGCGGTCTGCGCGCGGTGGAGGGCCACATCTCGGTCGGTCTGCTGGTCGCCTTCCAGGCGCTGGTGGTCCGCTTCACCGCGCCGATCACCCGCCTCAACGGCGTGGCCGGGCGCATCCAGGACTTCGCGGCCGACGTGGCCCGCCTGAAGGACGTCGAGAACTTCCAGGCCGACCCGCTCTACAGCCGCGCGGGCTCCGGCTCGGGCGACTCCACGCGCCGGCTGCACGGGCACGTCGAGCTGGAGAACATCTCCTTCGGCTACAGCCCGCTCGACAAGCCGCTGCTGACCAACTTCGACCTGACGGTCGGACCCGGTCAGCAGGTGGCGCTGGTCGGCGGTTCCGGCAGCGGCAAGTCGACGGTCTCCCGGCTGATCTCGGGTCTGTACGCGCCCTGGGAGGGCGTGATCCGCATCGACGGGCAGCGTCTGGAGGACATCCCGCGCGGCGCGCTCGCGTCGTCGGTGTCCTTCGTCGACCAGGAGGTCTTCCTGTTCGAGGGCTCGGTGCGCGACAACGTGGCGCTGTGGGACCCCTCGATCCCGGACGAGGCCGTGGTGGACGCGCTGCGCGACGCCGCCCTGTACGACGTGGTGATGCGCCGCCCCGGCGGCATCCAGAGCAAGGTCGAGCAGGACGGCCGGAACTTCTCGGGCGGGCAGCGCCAGCGCCTGGAGATCGCGCGGGCGCTGGTGCGCCGGCCGAGCATTCTCGTCCTGGACGAGGTGACCAGCGCGCTCGACGCCGAGACCGAGCTGGTCGTGATGGACAACCTGCGCCGACGCGGCTGCGCCTGCGTGGTGATCGCCCACCGGCTGAGCACCGTCCGCGACAGCGACGAGATCGTCGTGCTCCAGCACGGCACGATCGTGGAACGCGGACGGCACGACGAGCTGGTGGCGCGCGGCGGTGCGTACGCCGCGCTGGTCAGGGAGCGATGAGATGACCACTGTTCAGGAGGGCTACCAGGAGGGGTACGGCGGCGACCTCGTCATCGGCGCGCTCGGCACGCTGGGCACCCCGATCGACTGCGGCGGCTTCAACCGCCTCGACCTCGAGGGCCCGCAGGTGCTGTGGCTGGTCACGGCCGGCGCCCTGGACCTGTTCGCGGTGGACGCCGTGCAGCAGGGCCACTGGCACCACCTCGGCCGGCTGGAGGCGGGCTCGCTGCTGCTCGGCCCGGTGGCCGGCCCCGAGCACACGCTGGTGGCCCGCCCGCTGCGGGACTGCGCGGTGCGCCGCATCAACCTGCGCGAGCTGTACCAGGAGCCGAGCACCCAGACCTGGTCGTACGACGCGTACGGCAACCCGCAGTACGTCCCGCCGGCGTCGAGCCCGCTGGAGTACGCCCTCGCCCTGGGCGTCGGCCGCGGACTGGCGGTCCTCTTCCAGGCGCCGATGGCCACCGAGGGCGCAGCCGACGTCACGGACGACGACGTCTTCTGGATGCAGGTGCCCCCGGGCAGCGTCCAGTACGGCTCGATGTACGGCGCCGAGGCGGCCGCCGACCTGCTGATGGACCCGGCGCTGTGGCAGAGCCTGGTCGACCAGCAGTACCGGCTGCTGACCACGCTGGACCGCTGGATCGAGCAGCTGGAGCGCACGCACGAGACGCGAACGGCGGCCGGTATCAAGGCCGGTGAGGCCGTCCGTGTCCAGGCCGACCAGACGCTGCTCGCCTCCATCGGCAAGCGCTCGTCGCGGCCTGCCACCGCCGCGGACGCCGACGCCACGTACGCGGCGTGCCGGCTGGTCGCCCAGGCGGCCGGGATCGAGCTGTCCGAGCCCGCGCAGAGCGGCACCGAGAGCGAACGCATCGACCCGGTCGAGCGGGTCGCCGTCGCCTCGCGGGTGCGCACCAGGTCCGTCCGTCTGATGGGCACCTGGTGGCGGGACAACGCCGGGCCGCTGGTCGGTCAACGGGCCCTGTCGGGGGCGCCGGTCGCGCTGCTGTGGCGGCGCGGCGGCTATGTGGCCGTGCATCCGTCGACCGGTCGTGAGACGCCGATCGAGAAGGCGAACGCGGAGGAGTTCGAGCCGCGCGCGGTGATGTTCTACCGCCCGCTGCCGGACAAGGAGCTCAGCCCGTTCGGCCTGCTGCGGTTCAGCATGCAGGGCAACCGCGGCGACCTGTTCAACCTGCTGCTCGCCGGACTGGTGACGGTGGTGATCGGCGCGCTGGTGCCGATCGCGACCGGCAAGATCCTCGGCCAGTACGTGCCGAAGGCGCAGACGGGGCTGATCGCGCAGGTCTGTGTGGCGGTGATGATCAGCGGGGTCGTGGCGGCGGCGTTCATGCTGCTGGAGAACCTGACCATGCTCCGGCTGGAGGGCCGGATCGAGGCGGCTCTCCAGCCGGCCGTGTGGGACCGGCTGCTGCGGCTGCCGACGAAGTTCTTCACGCAGCGCTCCACCGGTGAACTGGCCAGCGCGGCCATGGGCATCAGCTCGATCCGGCGGCTGCTGGCGGGCCTCGCCCCGACCATCGCCCAGTCGGTGACCATCGGCGCGATGAACCTGCTCCTGCTGTACTGGTACAGCGTGCCGATGGCGCTGGCCGCGACCGGCATGCTCGTGGTCATCGCGGCGGTGTTCCTGGGCCTCGGCCTGTGGCAGGTGCGCTGGCAGCGGCGCCTGGTGGTACTCAGCAACAAGCTGAACAACCAGGCCTTCCAGACGCTGCGCGGGCTGCCGAAGCTGCGGGTCGCGGCGGCGGAGAACTACGCGTACGCGGCGTGGGCGAGCGAGTTCGCGCGCAGCCGTGAGCTCCAGCAGAAGGTCGGCCGCATCAAGAACCTCACCACGGTGCTGGGTTCGGTGTACCTGCCGATGGTCACCCTGGTGATGTTCATGCTGCTGGCCGGTCCGGCGAGGGGCTCGATGTCGGCGTCCGCGTTCCTCACCTTCAGCACGTCGGTGACGATGGTGCTCACCGCGGTCACCCAGCTGACGGGCTCGTTCGTCTCGGCGGTGGCGGCGCTGCCGCTGTTCGAGGAGATCCGCCCGGTACTGGAGGCGACCCCCGAGGTCCGTACGGCGAGCACCCGCCCCGGCCTCCTCTCGGGCGCCATCGAGGCCCGCCGCCTCTCCTTCCGGTACGCCGACGACGGTCCGCTCGTGCTCGACGACGTGTCCTTCCAGGTGCGTCAGGGCGAGTTCGTGGCGATCGTCGGCCCGAGCGGCTGTGGCAAGTCCACGCTGCTGCGGCTGCTGATCGGCTTCGACAAGCCGGTCTCGGGCAGCGTGCTGTACGACGGCCAGGACCTGGCGGCGCTCGACCAGTCGGCGGTGCGCCGGCAGTGCGGTGTGGTGCTCCAGCACGCGCAGCCGTTCAACGGCTCGATCCTGGACGTCATCTGCGGCACCGAGCCGTACACGCCGGAGGAGGCGATGGCGGCGGCCGAACTGGCCGGTCTGGCCGAGGACATCAAGCGCATGCCGATGGGGCTGCACACGATCGTCGCCGGCAGCGGCGCGATCTCGGGCGGCCAGCGTCAGCGTCTGATGATCGCCCAGGCGTTGATCCGCCGTCCGCGCATCCTGTTCTTCGACGAGGCGACCAGTGCGCTGGACAACGACACCCAGCGCACGGTCATCGAGAGCACGCGCAAGCTGAACGCCACGCGCATCGTCATCGCCCACCGGCTGTCGACCGTGCTGGACGCGGACCGCGTCATCGTGATGCAGGACGGCAAGGTGGCCCAGCAGGGCCCGCCCGCCGAGCTCCTGGCGGACACGAGCGGCCGCCTGCACGAGCTGGTCCGCCGGCAGATGGCGTGAGGGCTCAGTCGAGGCCGGGCACCGGCGCGCCCGACGGCACCCCGGCCTCGACGTACCCCTCGTAGAACGCCTTCCAGGCCGCACTCGCCCCCGAGTGCGGCCCCTCGGCTTTCTCCCCGCGTGCCTTGGCGTCGAGGGCACCGAGGCACACCTCCCAGCCGGCGCCGTTGCGCGCGGCGGTGTTCTCGGCGCTCAGGACGTCGGTGAGGGTGAAGCGGGTGCTGGTGTCGTCCACCGCTTCGAGGTCGAAGCGCAGTTCGTCGCCGCCCCACGCGAAGGACAGATGCCGGGGCGGGTCGACGGCGAGGACCCGGCCGGTCGACTCGGGCATGTTCGGATCGCCGCTGAACCGGATGGTGCCGCCGGGACGCAGCTCGATCTCGGCGCGGGAGGGGAACCACTGGGCCAGTTCGCCGGGGTCGGTCACGAAGTGCCAGACGCGGTCAACGGGATGGGCGTAGACGCGGGTGAAGCGGACGGCGGGGCGGCCGTCGTCGAGCGGCCGGTAGGTGCCGGAGATGCCGGCGGGTTCGGCGGACATGGCGGATCAGTCCTTCGCGGTGGCGGGTGCGGTGCTGTCGTCCGACGTCGCGTCGAGGCGCCGTCCCAGCGACACCAGACCATAAACGCCGGGGGCCGGACAGGCGACCCCACATCGCCCGTCCGGCCCCACTGCGAGATCGCCGGTCCCCGCGGCGAAGGCCCGTACTCCCCAGTTACGGGCCTCCGGCGTGGACGAGGAGGTGGCGACCCCGGTCCTCAGAACGCGAAGACGCCTGCTCCGTAGGCGTTCTTCACGCACGCGTTGGCGAAGGTGTGCTCGTAGGTGACGCGCTTGCCCTGCCAGACGCCCACGGCGGTCACGACCATCGGGTTGTACTCCTTGGTGCAGACCACGCCGCCGCCGCTCGCCAGCGCTCCGAAATCGCCACCGGCGTGGCGCAGTTCGGCGCAGGCGCCGGCCGCGTCCGGGTGCGTGCCGGACGGAGTCGGAGCGCAGCTGAGGGTGACCGCGCGCTGCACGGTGGCGGTGGCGCTGTCGCCATGGGCGACGGTGAGCACCAGGGCCGAGGGGGCGTAGAGCGAGGACGGGGAGGCGGCGGCGTCGGCCGCCAGGGGACCGCAGACCAGGGCGCTCGTGAGGCCGAGGGCTGCCGTCCAGCGCGCGGTGTTCCGCATCGTGTGCATCCTTCCGCTCGATCCGACTGGGATGCCGGCTCCTGGCCCGGTCGGGTGCCGGAGCGGCGAGCGCGAGTCTGCCGAGTCCGCCGCCGAAACTCATCTCCGGCGCACGGTTTTGGGTAACCTTGTGTGTTGAATCAGTGGCGCGAAGTCACGGAACGCGTGCCTTTTGGCCCCGGAAGCGCATGGTTCTTGATCCATCAAAGCAGCCCGTTGGCCGGATTTCATCACCTCGGCAATAGGCCTGAAACATTCCGGTTCCGCTGTCGGCGCACCTCTCCTCGAAACCTTGTGTTCATGAGATCGCGGAGTAATCGTCATTACATGATTACTCCAGAACAGCACGAGAAGCTGCTCGGCTGGTTCGCCGGCCGGCTGCCCGACGATCTCTTCGAGGAGCTGGTCGAGGTGACCGCCGACCGCGAGGAGATCACCGTGATCGGCCGCATCCCCGAGCCCCGGCTCGCCGGGGGCGCCCCCGAGGCCGAGCGGGAGGCCGCGGCGCACAGCCGGATCCAGGAGTTCCGGGAACGCAGCCGGGACGCCCGGATCGCCGTGGCCCGAGAGGCCGAGCACCAGTACCGGCGGAAGGTGTCGTGGGGCGTGGAGTGCGGCGGCGAGCGCGCCCTGTTCACGCATGTCGCCGCGCCCGTGATGACCCGGCTGCGCCAGCCCGAGCGGCAGGTGCTCGACACCCTGATCGCCGCGGGCGTGGCCCGCAGCCGCAGCGAGGCGCTCGCCTGGTGCGTACGTCTGGTGCAGCGTCACACCGACGACTGGCTCGCCGAACTGCGCGAGTCCCTCGCCCATGTCCAACGGGTCCGGGCACAGGGCCCCGACGCGGAGGGAGTGTCGGATCCGTCCACCGACGGCACGGAAGATGGATGAAATACCCCCTGGCCGGGGCCTCGACCGAGGCCGTAGGTTCGGCTGACCTTCCTGGACGGCCCGAGTCCGCGCCGCGCAACCCCCGCGGTGGTGACGGCCACCCCGGAGGCGGCCGAGGCCGTGGTGCGGGCGGGCGTCCGCACGGTGGCCGTCGACGCGCTGAGCGTCGACCCGACGCCTCGACCCGGAGATCTCCACGCCGGCTTCGGCCTGCCCGCCCACCGCGTGCTGTGCGGGGCGGGCGGGGTGATCGCCGAGAACCTCACCGGTGTCGTGGAGTTGATCGGCGCGCGCGAGGTCGAGGTGTTCCTCTTCCCGCTGCACCTGCCGGGCTCGGACGGCGCCCCGGTCCGCGCGGTCGCCCGCGTGGGCTGAGCGGCGACGGAGGGGGCGACAGCAGGCGAGAAACAGCAAAGGCTGGGTCGCAACCGCCTCCTGGTGGACGGACCGGCGCTGACCCGCAAGTATGTGCGGACGACGCGGCTCGGCGACGAGAGGCTGTAGGTACGGATGGCGAAGCACTGGGCGGACTTCCAGTACGAGATCTACCTCAACGGGATGACGGGTGCCGTACCGCGGCTGCCCACCGATCTCACCCGGCTGGAAGAGCTGACCGAACACCGGCTCGGTCCCGGTCCCGTGGGGTACGTCGCGGGCAGTGCCGGTGACGGCAGCACCGCGCGCGCCAACCGGGCCGCCCTGGAGCGGCGGCGGATCGTGCCGCGCATGCTGCGGGACGTGAGCGAACGGGATCTGTCCGTCGAGGTGTTGGGGCGTTCGCTGTCCGCGCCGCTGGCGCTGGCTCCCGTGGGCGTGCTGTCGATCATGCACCCGGAGGCCGAACTGGCCGCCGCCCGTGCCGCCGCCGCGCAGGGCGTGCCGTACACCCTCTCCTCCGCCTCCAGCACGCCCATGGAGCAGGTCGCGGAGGCGATGGGCGACGCCGAGCGGTGGTTCCAGCTGTACTGGGGCAAGGACCGTGAGGTGACGCGGAGTTTCCTCGCCCGCGCCAGGGCGGCCGGGTTCACGGTGCTGGTCCTCACCCTGGACACCCCGCTGCTGGCGTGGCGGCCGCGCGACCTGGACCAGGCGTACCTCCCGTTCGTCAACGGCGTGGGCACCGCGAACTACTTCACCGACCCGGCGTTCCAGGCGGGCCTCGCCAAGCCCGTCCACGAGGACCCGAACGCGGCCGTCCTGCACTTCCTCGGCCTCTTCGGGGATGCCAGCCACACGTGGCCGGACCTCGCCTTCATCCGGGAGCACTGGGACGGCCCGATCGTCCTCAAGGGCATCCTGCACCCCGACGACGCGCGGCTCGCCGCCGACGCCGGGGTGGACGGGGTGGTGGTGTCCAACCACGGCGGCCGCCAGGTGGCCGGCTCCGTCGCGGCGGCCGACGCGCTGCCCCGCGTCGCCCAGGCGGTCGGCGACCGCCTCACCGTGCTGTTCGACAGCGGGATACGCACCGGCGCCGACGTCTTCAAGGCCCTCGCCCTCGGCGCCCGCGCGGTCCTGCTGGGACGGCCGTACGTCTACGGGCTCGGCCTGGACGGGCAGCCAGGCGTCGAGCACGTGATCCGTTGTCTGCTCGGCGAGTTCGACCTCACCCTGGCCCTGTCGGGGCATGCGACGCCGGGCACGGTGAGCGCGGACGACCTCGCCGGGTCGGAGCAGTCCGGCTGACTCACCGCCGCCAGGAGCGCAGCCGGTCGGCGGCCCCGTACACGTCCGTCGTCGCCCATTACTCACGCACACAGCCGTCGTCGTGCTCCCGGCCGTTCGAATCCTCCTCCGGGCGGAACCCGTAGTGTGCCAGCCGCTTGCGCTCAAAGACGATGAGGAGACCGAACAGCACGCCCCCCACCAGTCCAATGAGCGCGACCTGCCAGTCCAGTCGGCCGAGGGTCAGCGCACACATGCCACCGCAGAACACCGTGGCTGCGGCCCCGAAGGGCACAGGGTGCCGGACGGCCCGTATGCGGGCCTCCGTGGGTCGCGTGGCTCCGCCGGAGTGCGCGTCGAGCGCCCAGAACATCCTCTTGAACCGGTTCACCTTTGCCCCACACCTCAACGACCCCGCCAGTGTTGAACCCGGACCCTACCTCGCCGTCCCGGCCCCGGCGTTCCGCGGCGATCACGGCTGTCGTGGGGGCGTCGATGCGGACGCGGGCCGGCAAGGCGGACGCCCGCAACCGACTGGCCCGCACCGTCATCCGCGACTACGCCGGCTGAGGCGCTTCCCGCCTCGTAGGAGGCGGTACAAGGCTCCATACATGCAAGAAGGGGGGCGCCCGGAGAGTCCCGGGCGCCGCCCTTCTCGAGCGGTGCCCCCGGCAGGGCACCCGTCAGCCGGTGGTCAGCCAGGGCCGCACCAGCCTGCGGGCCTCGTGCAGGCGGGACTTGAGGGTACCGAGGGGGATGCCGACGCGTTCGGCGGCCTCGGCGTACTCCAGCTGGCAGATGTCGCGGTAGACGAGCGGGGCGACCAGGTGGGGGTGCTCCCGCTCCAGCCGGTCCAGCGCCTCCAGGAGGTCCACGCGCGAGCCCGCGATGACGCTGGTGGTGCGGGGGTCCACGTACTGGGCGGGCTCGATGGGGGCGGGCTGTTCGACGGCGCGGCGCTTCAGTTCGCGGTACTTCTGGCGGGCGCAGTTGGCGACGACGGCGTACAGCCAGGTGCTGAACCGGCTGCGGCCCTCGAACGTCGAGATCTTCCGGGCGAGTTGGAGCAGCACGTCCTGAGCCGCCTCCTCCGCGTCCTCCCGGCAGGGCAGGAAGCGCCCGCAGCGGCGGACGATCTCGGGCCGCACCTCGGTCAGCAGCCGGTCCAGGGCCACCGGATCGCCCGCGGCGGCACGCCGGGCGAGTTCTTCGGTCAACGCCGCGTCGTGCACGCGAGTTTCCCCCTCGGAGCCGATCTCAGGGCAGGCATGATAGTCGTATGCAGTCCCGCGAGCGGATCGGCCGCTACCGCCTGGAACGGCCCCTGGGCACCGGCGCCTTCGGCACGGTCTGGCTGGCGTACGACGAGCAGCTCGACGCCCCGGTGGCGGTGAAGGTCCTCGCCGAGAACTGGTCGCACCGCCTCGACGTGCGCGACCGCTTCCTGTCCGAGGCGCGACTGCTGCGCAAGGCGGGCTCCGACCGGGTCGTCCAGGTCTACGACATCGGTGAACTGCCCGACGGCAGGCCGTACTTCGTGATGGAGTACGCCGACGGCGGCACCCTCGCCGACCTGCTGGCGCACGGCCCGCTCCCGGTTTCCGAGGCGCTGCGTCTGACCGCGCTGGCCGCCCGCGGCGCGGCGGCGCTGCACGACGCCGGGATCGTGCACCGCGACATCAAGCCGACGAACGTGCTGCTGCGCACGGCGCCGGACGGCTCGCGCCGGGTGCTGCTGGCCGACCTGGGGCTCGCGAAGAGCCTGGCGCAGGCGTCCGTGCTCACCCTGGCCGCCGGTTCGGCCGGGTACCAGCCGCCCGAGCAGGCCGAGCCCGGCGCGGGCATCGACGCGCGGGCCGACGTCTACAGTCTCGGCGCGGTCGGCTACGAGCTGGTCACCGGCAGCGTTCCGGCGGCGCCGGGCAAGGTCGTACCTCCGGAACGGCTGCGGCCTGACGTCGGCGAGGACGTCCAACAGGCCCTGATGCGCGCCCTGGAACCGGACCGGGAGCGGCGCTGGCCGGGTGCGGGGGGGTTCGCGGAGGAGCTGGAGCGGCTGGCCGCCGGGCTGTCGGCCTCGGCCCCTTCCTCGGCCACGTCCGCGCCTCCGCCCGCGGTCACGCCCCCGACCGCACCCTCGACCCCGCCCGTGTCCTGGAACCCGCCCCCGGCCGCGTCCTCGCCCCCGCCCGTGTCCTGGGCTCCGCCCGTGTCATGGAACCCGCCCCCGGCCGCGTCCTCACCTCCGGCCGCGTCGTCGCCCCCGCCCGTGTCCTCGAACCCGCCCCCGGCCGCGTCCCCGGCCGCGTCCTCGCCCCCGGCCGCGTCCTGGGCTCCGCCCGTGTCCTGGAGCCCGCCCGTGTCCTGGAGCCCGCCCGTGTCCTGGAGCCCGCCCGCGGTCACGCTCCCGGCCGCGTCCTCGACCCCGCCGTCGCCCCCTTCGTCGCCCCCGTCCGCTGCCCCTCCCCGGCCGCCCCGGTCCGACGGCTTCCGGAAGTGGCTCGCGCTCGCCGCGGCCGGGTCCGCCGCGCTCGCCGCCGTCGCGGTCACGCTGGTGCTGAGCGACCGGCACTCCCCCGCCGCCGACCTGCGGGTCACGGACGCCACGGGCCGGATCTCGGTCGAGGTGCCCGCCGGGTGGGGCCGCCAGCTGCGCGATTCCGGCTGGGATCCGCGGGCGCTCGGCCTGGAGCCGGGGCACGAGCCGGGGCTGGCGGTCGCCGACGACCTGCGGCGCTGGCAGGACCTCACGGCTCCGGTCAACGGCGTGTTCATCGGCCTGAGCGGCCACGGCGACCTCACTCCCGAGGTCACCTCCCTGACCCACCCGGGCTGCCACGACGACGGCACCCGCGCCTTCACGAGCACCCGCTGGCAGGGCCGCACGCGGGCCTGGAGCGACTGTCCCGGCGGCGGCTCGCTCACGGAGACGGCGCTCCGCCCCGCGGGCCGCGCCTCCGGTCCCGAGGTGTACGTGCAGGTCCGCCGGCACGGCGACGCGGGCGAGCCCACGCGGCGCGCGCTGCGCTCGCTGCGGGTCACCTGACCGGTCGACACGGGGTACTCGTCGGCGCAGGAACCCGGTCCGCGGGGAAGGTTCTCGACAGGCCGCGAACTTTTCCGGCGGCTCGCGCATCGGAGTGTCATGACGGCGCACGAGGCGCCGCAGGCACGCGCCCGCCGCGTGCCGTGAGACCAGGAGTGCTGACTGACATGACGTACACGTCCCCGTCCTCGCATCGCGCGGCCCTGCTCGTGGGCTCGCTCGCCGTTCTGGGCCTGGTGGCCGGCTGCGGCACCCAATCCGGCGCCCAGAGCGCCCCGCAGAAGATCACGGGCAAGCCCGCACCGGCGACCGGCGGTGCGACGGCCCCCCGTACGACCGACGACAGCCCGCCCGCCTCGCCCGCGGCGTCGCCGCCGGGCCAGGCCGCCAAGTCGTCCGCACCGGTGTCGACCGGCCACGTCAGCGGCGACAGGACCGCCCCGACCGGCGGCGGCGCCCGCTGCCACACCTCCGAGCTGCGGGCCTCGGTGGGCCGCAACGACCCGGGGGCCGGGCAGGAGAACTTCCCCGTCGTGCTCACCAACGCCTCGGGCCGCACCTGCACGGTGTACGGCTATCCCGGCGCCGCGTTCGTGAACGCCTCCGGCGGTCAGCTCGGCCCGGACCCCAAGCGGGCCCCCGGCTCCGCGAAGAGGGTCACGCTCAAGCCTGGCCAGAGTGCCTGGGCGGGGCTGTCCTTCTCCAACCCCGAGGTCAGCGGGGCGAAGAAGGCGACGCCCGCGGCGCTGCTGGTGACCCCGCCGGACGAGCGGGACTCGCTGAGGGTGGCGTGGAAGGCGGGCGCGGTGCCGGTGTCCGGCAACGCCTCGACCGTCTCGCTGACGGTCCTGAGCCCGGGCACCGCCCCCTGAGCGGCGCTCAGCCGGTGGCGGGGACGGTGGCCTTGTCCCAGGTGACGACCCGCATCTGGAGGTCGGGCCGGGAGGCGTCGATGGCCCAGCGCTGCACCGAGGTGTTCGTACGGTTCTTGAGGACGAGGGCGCCCGCGCCGTCGGTGGCGGCGGGGACGAGGGCCAGGTCCTGGTCGCCCCGGGGGACGAGGGCGCCCCGCAGGGTGAAGTCGTAGCCGAGCTTGTCGTCGCCGTGCCGGGAGGCGGCGTCGCACGGGGCCAGCTGGACCGAGTAGCCCAGGTGCGAGTCCAGGCACAGCCGCGGGGCGGCGGCGTTGCGCAGGAGTCCGTCGGTGGCGTACGTCCACTGCTGGCTGGCGGTGGAGGTGCAGGGGACGAGCGCGGTCTCGGCGCCCTGGACGGCCTGCTCGCCGACGACGCCCACGCACAGCCCGGACGCGGTGTTGCGCAGCCTCCCGCGCAGGGTCGTCTCCTCGGCGGTCCCTCCGGCGGATCCGGCCCAGGTCGGCTCCGGCGTCGGGGAGCCGGCCCCGGACGTCCGCGTCGGCTTTCCGGCAGCGGCGGTACTACCACTGCTGTCGCCGGAACCGAGCGCGCCCCACAGGGCCAGGGGCAGCACGATCATGCCGCTCACCAGTGCCACTGCGGCGGCGAGGTTGCGGCGCCGCACCCGCCGGGCCGCCCGCCGCGCCACTCGGGACACCGGGCGCCGGACGGCACCGGCGTCGTCCTCTCCGGCCGGCCCGCCGATCGCCGACGGCACCCAATCGGGCTCCGCCGCCCTGGAATCGAGGAAGGCACGGGCGCCCCATCCCAGCACCCCCTCCGCCAGCGCCAGACCCAGGCCGCCATTGAACCGGTAGAGCTGGTCGGCGGTGTGCAGGCAGTGCCGGCAGCCGTCGAGGTGCCGCTGGAGGTCCGGGTCGACGTCGACACCGTCGCGGCGGTACGTCACGTCCAGCATGCGCAGATAGCGCAGGCACTCGTCGTGCGGGGCGAGTTCGCGGTGGACCTGGAGGAGCTCCTCGCGCAGCCGCTCGCGCGCCCGCCGGAACTCGACGCCGGCCTCCTCCACGTCCAGGCCCAGCAGCCCGGCCGGGAGCGCGAGCGGCTCACCTTCGACCTCGGTGTGCCAGAGCACCGCACGGCTGACCTGGGGCAGCCGCTGGAACGCCCGCGCCAGCAGGCGCCGGTCCGGCGGCGGCAGCATCCGGGCCGCCGCACCTCCGGCCTCCGCGGCGCCGGAGCGCAGGTCCGCATGGAGCATGTCCCGGCGTTCGTCGTTGTCCCACTCGGCCGCGAGACGCCGTACGGTGACGAGGAGTTGGGGCCGCCAGGCGGGCACGGGACCGGTGTGGCGGATCAGTTCGCCGAAGAGCCGGGTGAAGGCGGCCGTGGTGAGCATGCCGGCCGCTCGGGGCCCGTCGGCGCACAGCCGGGCGTAGGTGAACGCCGACTCCCAGTGCCGGTCGAGGAGTTGACCCATGGGGTGCTGCGCGGGGGCCGTCCCCGTCCACTTCTTCACCTCGGAGCTCAGCTGGTCGTCCGTGACGCCGGACGGTCGGGCGGGGCCCGGGGTGTACGGCAGGCCTGCGTCGTTCACGGCGGCATTCCTTCCAGACGCAACGCGGGATTACGTACCCGTGGGTGAGTGACCCGGCCGACGCCCTGGGAGGGGTGACCCCGTACAGGAAGCGGCATCTCGAACGTGCGCCTGCGGCAGCTCTTGTGAAGCGTGGGGGCGTACGGGAGCGGCCTCGCGCGCGGAGTCTCACATGGGTTTCCGCGCGCCGACGAACCACACCTTTGCACAAGGGCACATGCTCGAACAAGAGAACCAGAGCCATTCAGCACGGTCGGTGCACGACGAATTTGACGAACCGTCAACTACCACTGCGTCCAGACCGATAGGCGCCCGGCGGAGTTCCGTAGCACTCGCGGAACACCCGGTGGAAGTGGGACGGGCCGGCGAACCCCGACGCCGCCGCCACCCGCTCCACGGTCAGATCGGTGCTCTCCAGCAGCAGGGCCGCATGGCGCAGGCGTGCCTCACGCAGGGCGCGCATGGGCGAGCGGCCGGTCTGCCGGGCGAAGAGGTGCGCGAACCGGGACGGCGACAGGGCGACGCTCCGCGCGAGCGAGGTGACGGTGTGCGGGGCGCCCGGGTCGGCGGCGATCAGTTCCTCCGTCCGGCGCACGCGTGCGTCGACGCCGGGCGCGGACGACGGCTCGCGCCCACGGGCGGCCGTGAGCAGAACGACCTCCTCCAGCGCGCACAGCGCCAACTCCCGTGCCGCACCGGCGTCCGCGACCGCGACGGGCTCGTCGTCCACCTCGTCGTCCGCGGGCGGCGCACCCCCGCCCCTGCGGCGGGCGTCGGCGAGCATGCGCCCGAAGGCCGCGTCGACGCGGGCGCCGGGGGCGTGGAGGGTGCGCGTGACGACGTACATCCCGTCCTGGACGGCGTACGGCCGCAGCCACGCCGTCCAGGTCGGCCGGGCCTGGCAGTGCACCCACCAGAACCGCCAGTTCCGGGCGCCGGGCGCGACCGCGTACCGGTGCCGGACGCCGGGGGCGAGCACCACCAGATCGCCTGGCTCGGCGTACGTCCCGGCCGCTCCCTGGCGGAGCATGCCGCGCCCGCCGGTCGTCCAGGTGAACAGCCAACTGGCCGACCCGCCCGGTCGGTTGACGCTGTAGCCCATGGGCCGGTCGAAACGGCCGACCACCACGACACCGGGCGGCGGCGAGGGGGCGCCGCGCGCGGCAGCAGTTCCGGGCAGTCCCGCGGCGGTCATGGGCATCCTCCGGGCGCGTGCGTCGGCCTAGCGTGGCGGTGCGAGAGGACATGTCGACTCGAAGGAGCGGCCGCATGACAGCCAGGGACATCGGAGCCGCCGACAGCCCCATCGTGCCCGAGACACTGGGACGGCTGAAGGAGGAGTTCGTGGAGCGTGGATTCGCGGTCGTACGGGGGCTGTTCGGTTACGACGAGATCGACCGCCTGTGCGCCGAGTTCGCGGCGCTGCACGCCGCTGGGCCGGTGCCCGGGCACTTCGAGCCCAGGCCGCCGGACGGGAGCGGTCCAGCGGACCCGCTCCGCGTCTATCCGCGGGTGATGCACCCGCACGAGATCAGCACGCTCGCGCGGGAGTTCCTGCTGGACGCACGGCTGCGGACGGTCCTGGAGTCGCTGTTCGGGGAGGAAGTGCTGGCCGCGCAGAGCATGTTCTACTTCAAGCCGCCCGGCGCCCGCGGCCAGGCGCTGCACCAGGACAACTTCTATCTGCGGGTCGAGCCGGGCACATGCGTGGCGGCGTGGGTCGCCTGCGACGTGATCGACCGCGACAACGGCGGCCTCGAAGTCGTCCCCGGCACGCACCGGATGGGCCTGTTCTGCCCCGAGGAGGCGGACGCCGGGCTGTCGTTCGCCCGCGAGTACGTGCCCCCGCCGCCCGGGCTGACGGCCGTGCCCGTGGACATGGCGCCGGGCGACGTGCTGTTCTTCAACGGCAGCCTGGTGCACGGCTCCCGGCCCAACCGCACGGCCGACCGCTTCCGCCGCTCCTTCATCGGGCACTACGCCGGCCGTTCCGCGGAGCGCATCGGCGCCCACTACCGGACGCTGTCCCTGTCCGGCGCGCGGATCCGGCTCCCGGAGAGCGAGGGCGCCGGTCCGTGCGGCACGGAGGACGCGCCGCACGGACCGCACTGACCTCGCCGACCTGGCTGACTGCGTCCGACGACCGGTCAGCCGTATCAGTGACCGCTGATGTCGCGCGGGGTGTAGGCCCGCTCCAGTTCCTCGATCTCCTTCTCGCTGAGCTGGAGTTCGACGGCCGCGACCGCGTCCTCCAGGTGCTGCGGCTTGGCGACGCCGACGATCGGGGCGGCCACGGTGTCCTGGTGCAGCAGCCAGGCGAGGGCCACCTGGGCGCGCGGCACGCCCCGCTCGTGAGCGATCCGGGTGACGGCCTCGACGATCGCCCGGTCGCTGTCCAGATAGAGCCGGCTACCGAAGTCGTCCACCGCGCTGCGCGTGGTGACGGTGCCCCAGTCCCGGGTGAGGCGGCCGCGGGCGAGCGGGGACCAGGGCAGGACGGCGACGCCCTGGTCCGCGCACAGCGGCAGCATCTCGCGCTCCTCCTCGCGGTAGAGGAGGTTGTAGTGGTTCTGCATGGACACGAACCGGGTCCAGCCGTTCAGCAGGGCCGTGTACTGGGCCTTGGAGAACTCCCAGGCGTACATCGAACTGGCCCCGATGTAGCGCACCTTGCCCGCCTTGACCAGGTCGTGCAGCGCCTCCATCGTCTCCTCGACGGGAGTCTCGTGGTCGTAGCGGTGGATCTGGTAGAGGTCGACGTAGTCGGTGCCGAGACGGCGGAGGCTGTGGTCGATCTCGGACGTGATCGCCTTGCGGGACAGGCCGCCCCCGTTGGGCCCGGGACGCATCCGCCCGTGCACCTTGGTGGCGAGCACGATCTCGTCGCGGTTCGCGAAGTCGCGCAGCGCCCTGCCCACGATCTCCTCGCTGCTGCCGTCGGAGTACACATTGGCCGTGTCGAAGAAGTTGACGCCCGCGTCCAGCGCCTGCCGGATCAGCGGGCGCGACGCCTCCTCGTCGAGGGTCCACTCGTGGACGCCGCGCTCCGGGTCGCCGTAGGTCATGCAGCCCAGACAGATCCGCGACACGTCCAGTCCCGTCGAACCGAGCTTCACGTACTGCATCGTTGCTGCTCCTGCCTTCGGGGTCGGTTGCCGGTCGGTTGACCCAGGAGCGTACGGCCTGGCGGCGGCGCGAGCGGTGAGCGGCCAAGGCCCGCCGGTGCAAAGGGCGTCGTTCTCCTGGGCGATGCCGCGGGCGAGCCCCACCAGCAGGGCCCAGGTCAGTTCCAGCGGGCCGCCGGAAATAGGTCCCCGCCGCCGCCCGTGCCGAGTTCGCCAAGGAGGCCGACGGGCCTCGAACGGAAGTTCGTCGGCCGAATGCGTGACCTTGGCGGGATCGGATCGTTGAGTGTGGTGAGGGGTTCGGGGGTTCGTCACTGCGGGGGGATGAGCGTGGACGGGGTGCGGAAGAAAACGGCCAATCGGCGGGTGCGACCTGCATGGACAGGCAGCCTCGTCGCGCTCGTCCTCGCCACCGCGCTGCTCACGGGATGCGACACCCCTGGCGAGCCAACCTCCCCGAAGCCCGAGCCCGTCCGCACCGCCACCGAGGTCCGGCTGCCGCCCCGTCACGCCGACTGGGATTACCAGCTCGGCGGCGCCTATCCCCCGCCCTCGGGAGTCCGAGTCGTCGGCCGTGACCGTACGGCGTCCCCGGCGTCCGGGCTGTACAACATCTGCTACGTCAACGCCTTCCAGGCGCAGCCGCAGGAGAGCGGCGCCTGGCCCGCCGACCTGCTGCTGCGCGACGCGCACGGCAAGGTCGTCGTCGACGAGGACTGGGGTGAGGCCCTGCTCGACATCGGCACCCCGGCCAAGCGCGAGCGCGTGGCCGAGCGCGTCAACGGCTGGATCGACGGCTGCGCCGACCGTGGCTTCGACGCCGTCGAGCCGGACAACTACGACAGCTACACCCGCTCCCGGCACCTGCTGACCGCCACCGACGCGACCGCGTTCGTCACCCTGCTCTCCCGGCACGCGCACACCCGGCACCTGGCGACAGCGCAGAAGAACACCCCGGAGCTGGCCGGGAAACGGGCGCGCACCGGCCTGGACTTCGCGGTGGCCGAGGAGTGCGCGGAGTTCGACGAGTGCGGGGCGTACGCCGACGCCTTCGACGACCGTGTCCTCGTCGTCGAGTACTCGGCCGACGGCCTGCGCAAGGCCCTCGCGGGCTTCGGCGACCGCCTGGGCATCGTCCGCCGCGACGTCGCCCTCTCCACGCCGGGGAACCCGGGATACATACGTGAGACGGGGTTGAGGCCGCAGGCACACGGCGCTACCGCAACGGGAAGGTCTGTCCCCGCTCGGAATCGGGACGCGGGCCGAAGATCCTGCGGTCCTTCTCCTCGATCGGTACGTCGTTGATGCTGGCCTCGCGCCGGGCCATCAGCCCGTGCTCGTCGAACTCCCAGAGCTCGTTGCCGTACGACCGCCACCACTGCCCGTCGGCGTCCTTGGACTCGTACTGGAAGCGCACCGCGATGCGGTCGCCGTCGAAGGACCACAGGTCCTTGCGCAGGGCGTACTCCTCTTCGCGCGCCCACTTGGCGGCGAGGAACTTCTCGATCCCGTCGCGGCCGGTGACGAAGGTGTCGCGGTTGCGCCAGACCGAGTCCTGCGAGTAGGCCTGCGCGACCTTGTGCGGGTCGCGGGTGTTCCAGGCGTCCTCGGCCGCCTGGACCTTCTGCGCGGCGGTCTCGCGGGTGAAGGGCGGCAGGGGCGGGCGGTCGGCGGTCATGGTCTCCTCCTCGACGATCGGACTCCGCGCGCGGACGATCGCACTCCACGCGCGGCGGTCCGGGGAACGTGCGTTCTCCCGGTGGCTGCCACCGTAGGAGAACGCACGTCGGATGTCCCGTTCAGGCGCTCAGGCGCCGCTCCCGGCCGCCGTCAGCCGACGACCTCGGCCACGGTGATGGCGCTGACGGGGCAGGCCCGGGCCGCCTCGCGGACCATCGGGTCGTCGGCGGCGTCCTTCTCGGCGCCGGGGATCACCATGCTGTAGCCGTCGTCGTCCTGGGTGAAGACGCGCGGCGCGGCCATCGCGCACTGGCCCGCGCCGATGCAGCGGTCCTTGTCGATGTGGATGTCGAGGTGCATGACAGAAGCCTCTTACCAGGTCACGGGAAGTTCCAGCATCCCCTGGATCGTGTCGCCGGGTTTGAAGGGGATCTCCTTTGGCGGGGCCGCCAGACGCAGTCCGGGCAGCCGCTCGATCAGGGTCCGCAGGGCGATCTCCATCTCGGCGCGGGCCAGGTTCTGGCCCAGGCACTGGTGGATGCCGAAGCCGAAGCCGACGTGGTGGCGGGCCGAGCGGTGCCAGTCGAGGACATCGGGGTCGGGATAGACCGCGTCGTCGCGGTTGATCACCGACGTCGAGAAGATCACCCCGTCGCCGGCCCGGATGGTGGTGCCGTCGATCTCGATGTCCTCGGTTGCCAGGCGCAGCATGCCGTCCGCGATGGACAGCATCCGCATCAGTTCCTCGACGGCGGCGGGCATCAGGTCGGGGTTTGCGCGCAGTTCGGCGAGCCGTTCCGGGTGCTGGAGCAGCGTGAAGGTGCCCAGCGAGATCATGTTGGCCGTCGTCTCGTGGCCCGCGACGAGCAGGATGATCGCCAGGGCGATGAGCTCCGGCCGGTCCAGCGAGCCGTCGCGCAGCTGGTGGTGGACGAGGTCGTCGAGGATGCCGTCACCGGGCTCGGGCAGTGCGCTCTTGCGGTCGATCAGGTCGCCCAGATACGCCTCCAGCCGGTCGCGCGCGTCCCGGGTGTCGGCGGCCGTCGGCCCGCGCAGCAGCCGGCGCGACTGCTCCTCGAAGAAGTGGTGGTCGGCGTACGGGACGCCGAGCAGGGCGCAGATCACCATGGAGGGCACGGGCAGCGCGAAGGCGCTCACCAGCTCGGCGGGCGCGCCCTCGGTGATCATCGCGTCGAGCTGCTCGTCGACGATCCGCTGGATCGCGGGCCGCAGTTCGGCGGCGCGCTTGAGCGTGAAGGACGGGATCATCATCTTGCGCTGGGCGCGGTGCTCGGGGTCGTCGACGCCCAGGAGGGCGGCGCGGCGGTCGCGGCGGATCTCGGCGAAGCGCTCCGTCGGCATGGGAAAGTCGGGGTGGGTGCGGTCGCTGGACAGCCGCTGGTCGGACAGCAGGCTGCGGGCGGTGGCGTGGCCGGTGACCAGCCAGGCCGTGCGGCCGTCGAAGAGGGTGACGCGGCCCAGCGGGCGCCGTTCGCGCAGCGGGTCGTAGGCGGTGGGCGGGTGGTAGGGGCAACTGCGGTCCTGCGGGAAGGCGACGGGTTGCCCCGCACCCGCCGGGTCGTCCGGTTCCGTGGGTTCCATCGGTTCGGTCAGTTCCGTCATGGAAGGCCTCGCAGACGAGGGGGTTCGTGCCGATCTCGGTCGGGCCGATCTTTCGTCGTACCGATCTTTCGTCGTACCGATCATCATTAGATGCCCCAGGCACCTAAAGGGGCGACGACAAGTTCGGCCAGATCGGTGGCACGGTATCCGGCCGGACCTCGCGGTGCGCCCGGGTGCGAGCGGCGCGCCGGTGTGCGGGTCCGGTGCCGGAGATATTCGGTTGCCTGAGCCCGGCCGCGCACCGCACGATTCGGCGCATGACCTCGATTGCAGCGTACCTGCCGCCGACCCCCGCCGCCGTCCGTCCGGCGCGGGTCCAGCAGCAGCCCTGCCGCCCCCGGAGGCCCGATTCCGCGCGCTCGTGACGGGCGCGCTCGTCGCCGGCCTGGTCGCCGGCTACGGCATCGCGGTGCCCGTCGGCGCGGTCGCGACCTATCTGGTCTCGCTCACCGCGCGTACGTCGCTCAGGACCGGCGCCTGCGCCGCGCTCGGCGTCGCCAGCGCCGACGGCCTGTACGCCCTGCTGGCCACGGCCGGCGGCTCCGCCCTCGCGGCGACGCTGCGGCCGGCACTCACCCCGCTGCGCTGGGCCTCGGCCCTCGCCCTGGCCGCACTGGCGGTACGGGGCGCGGTCACCGCCTTGCGCGGGTATCACGAGCAACGGCTGGCCGACGCCGGTCCCAAGCGGCCGGTTCCGAGCCCCTTGCGGGCGTATCTCGGCCTCCTGGGGCTGACCCTCCTCAACCCCACCACCGTGATCTACTTCGCCGCGCTGGTGCTCGGCACGCGTGCCGCCCACGCCCCCCTCCCCCTGGAGCAGGGCGTGTTCGTCCTCGCCGCGTTCACGGCCTCGGCGAGCTGGCAGCTGTTCCTGGCCGGTGGCGGCGCCCTGCTCGGCCGGGCGCTGACCGGGCGGCGCGGACGGCTCACGACGGCGTTGCTGTCGAGTGGCGTGATCCTGGCCCTGGCCGTCCGGATGGCGCAGGCACCCCTGTGACGGCGCGGTACGGATGAAACACGGGTATGGATGAAACACGCGGCCGCCGGTGTTTCAATCGCGGTGTCAGTTCACAATCGCGGTGTCAGTTCATCCGTGGTTCCGACGAGGGGACGACCACCATGCCTCTTGAGGGCGAGTACGAGCCCAGCCCGACCGACTGGGTGCGCGAGCAGGTCGAGTTGTACGAGAGCTCCGGCGGCAAGCAGGGCACGACACTGCGGGACACGGGGATGCCCGTCGTCCTGATGACGACCCGGGGCGCCAAGAGCGGCAAGCTCCGCAAGACCCCGGTGATGCGGGTGGAGCACGACGGGCGGTACGCCGCGGTCGCCTCGCTCGGCGGGGCGCCCCAGCACCCGGTCTGGTACCACAACCTCAAGGCCGACCCCCGCCTCGAACTCCAGGACGGCCCGGTCAAGCGCGACATGACGGCCCGTGAGATCGCCGGCCCGGAGAAGGACGAGTGGTGGGACCGGGCCGTCGCCGCCTACCCGCCGTACGCCGACTACCAGAAGAAGACCGCCCGGGAGATCCCGGTCTTCGTCCTCGAACCGGCCGACGGAAGCTGAAACCGGCCGGGGGTCACCGCGTTTCAGAAACAACTGCTCCAGGGAGGCATGAACCGCCTCCGGCACGGGCACCCGTGCGTCAGGCCCCGCCGCGTTCCCCCGTCGCGGCGGGGCCCTTTTTTGTGCCCGCTTCCCGCGGCTCGCAGCCCGCGGGAAGCGAGGGAGTGTACGAGACACCTGAGGCATCGTCAGTAACCCACGTCACGACTGTTCGCGGTGTAGATCATTTAGGGGCTGGGCAGTTCTCGTAGCGCTCCTCGGTCCAATGTTCGGACCAGGAGACGCAGTTCGAGTGCGCGCGGTCGCACCGCCGCCCGGACGCAGGGGCGGGGGGACTCTGCGTTCCGTCTCCCGAAAGGACACACATGCCTCAGGACGTCAGGTTCGACCTGCCCTTCGACACCCCCGTCAGCCAGCACCTGGAGTACGCCCGCGCGCGCCATCTGCGCTGGATCTGGGACATGGGCCTGGTGCGCAGCCAGGCCGGGTTCGAGGAGTACCAGTCCTGGGACCTGCCGCAGGCCGCCGCGCGCACCTATCCGCACGCTTCCGCGGACGACCTGGTCGTCCTGATGAACTGGTTCTCCCTGGCGTTCCTCTTCGACGACCAGTTCGACGCCAACCAGCCGGACCGAGCCGACAAGATAGCCGAGGTCGCGCGCGAGCTCATCGTCACGCCGCTGCGCCCGGCGGGCAGCCGTCCCCGGGTGGTGTGCCCGATCACCCTGGCGTGGGCGGAGGTCTGGGGGCAGCTCGCGGAGGGCATGTCCCTGACCTGGCAGACGCGCTTCGCGGCCTCCTGGGGCCGGTTCCTGGTGGCGCACTGCGAGGAGGTCGACCTGGCGGCCCGCGGCCTGGCCGGCACGCTCGGGATCGACGAGTACGCGCTCTTCCGCCGCCGTACGGTCGGCATCCACCACAGCATCGACGCGGGCGAGCGCAGCCGCCGCTTCGAGGTGCCCCCGCAGGCGATGGCGCACCCGCTGATGGAGCGGATGCGTGATCTGGCCGCGGACACCATCGGGTTCATGAACGACATCCACTCCTTCGAGCGCGAGCTGCGCCGGGGCGACGGCCACAACCTGATCTGCGTGCTCCAGCGGGAGCGGGCCGGTTCCTGGCAGGACGCCATCGACGAGGCGAACCGGATGACGCAAGCGTGCCTGGACGAGTACGTCGAACTTCAGGCGCGCATCCCGCAGATGTGTGACGAACTCGGGCTGGACCAGGACGAGCGCGCCGGGGTGCGGATGGGCGTGGAGGCCATCCAGCACTGGATCAACGGCAACTACGAGTGGGCGCTGATCACCGGCCGCTACGCGGCGGCCAAGGAGGGTCCGGCGGCCTCCGCCGAACTGGCCGGCCGGGGCTCGGTGGACGACCTGCTGGCGGTGTGACGACACACGCCGAGGGCCGCCGTCCGGATCGGACGGCGGCCCTCGGCGTTCCCGGCCCAAGGCCGGAGCGCGCCACGGCTCAGACGGCGAACTCGACCGGCAGGCTGTCCAGTCGGAACTCCCAGGTGGTGGCCGTGGAGGTGAGCTCCTCCGCGGGAACGGCCAGCCGCAGGTCCGGAAGCCGGTGCAGCAGGACGTCGACGGCCGTCTCGATGATGGCCTGGCCCAGGTTCTGCCCCGGGCACTCGTGCGGCCCGGCGCTGAACGCCAGATGGGACTGGTTGCCGGCGACCGAGACATCGGTGTCCGGGCGGATCTGCGGGTCGGTGTTGCCGGCCGCGAGGCCGAGGACCAGCAGATCGCCCTCCTTGATCGCACAGCCGCCGAGTTCGAGGTCGGAGGTGGCGAAACGGCCCGGCAGCACGGCGAGCGGCGGGGTGTTCCACATCACCTCCTCCACCACGGTGGACATGTTCAGCTGACCGCTCACCAGCCCGGAGCGCCGGGCGGGGTCGGTGAGGATCGACTGCAGCGCTCGGGCCAGCAGGTTGCTGGTCATCGAGTGGGCGGTGATGAGCACCAGACGCAGGTGGTTGACGAGTTCGTCCTCGTCGAGGCCCGCGTGGTGGTCGATGAGGCCGGAGGCGAAGTCGGAGCCCGGCTCCGTGCGCTTGCGCTCCGCCAGTTCACCGAGCGTCCGCATGATCCGCTCGTTGTGCGCCAGGGCGTCCGCGCCGCCCTTCATCAGCAGGTTGCTGGACTCGGCGAGGCTGCGCCCCTCGCTCTCCGCGAGCCCGAAGACCCGGGTGAGGACGAGCATCGGCAGATACTCGGCGAAGTCCGTGACCAGGTCGGCGCGGCCGGCGTCGGCGAAGGCGTCGATCTGCTTGTTGGCGAAGTGCGTGATGTGGCGCCGGATGCCGCGCCCGGTCACCGCGTGGAGGTTGTCGGTGACCGCGGTGCGCAGCCTGCGGTGCGGCTCGCCGTCCTGGGAGACGCAGTCGGGACGCCAGCCGAGCATCTGCACGAGCGGGGAGGTTTCCTCGATCCGCCCGTCCGTCCAGTCCCGCCAGATCCGTGAGTCCCGGCTGAACTGGAGCGGGTTGTCCAGGACCCGGCGGACCTCGCGGTAGCCGAGCACCAGCCAGGCGGGGACGTCGCCCTCCAGCAAGATGGGGGCGACGGTGCCGTACCGCTTGCGCAGCCGTTCGTAGATGCCGTGCGGGTCGGTCTCCGACTCGGGGCCGTACAGCCGCGTGATGCCGGCGCCGTGGGCGACCGGGCACCCTGAAGGGGCCTCGACGGACTGGTCGTTCATCGTGCCTCCAGTGCGACGGCCGAGCGTTCCTGCAGATGACGTATCAGCGCGACGAGGACATCGCGGCTGGAGTTGCGGTCCCGCGCGTCGCAGACCACGACGGGGGTGTCCGGGGAGATGTCGAGCGCGTCCCGGATCTCGTCGACCGGATGCTCCGTGGAGTCGGGGAAGACGTTCAGGGCGATGACGAACGGCACGTTCTGCCGCTCCATCTCCTCGATCGCCCGGAAGCTCGACGCCAGCCGGCGGGTGTCCACCAGGACGATCGCGCCGAGCGCGCCCTTGAACAGCCCGTTCCACAGGAACCAGAACCGCTCCTGTCCCGGGGTGCCGAACAGGTAGAGCATCAGGCTGTCGTTCAGGCTGATCTTGCCGAAGTCCAGGCTGACGGTGGTCTGGGTCTTGTCGGCGACACCGATGAGCTGGTCACTGCCGACGCTGGCCTGCGTCAGGGTCTCCTCGGTGGTGAGCGGCTTGATGTCGCTGACGGAGCGGACCATGGTGGTCTTTCCGGTGCCGAACCCGCCGGCGATCATCACCTTGACCGAGCGGGTGCCGCCGGCACCGGAGTCGCCGGGGTGGTCAAAGCCGTTCAAGTCCACTGAGTACCTCCTGAAGGAGCGCGAGGTCGAGCCCGTCCCCGGCATCGCGCGCCGGAATGGGGTCACGGGCTTCGACGCGGCCTGCGTCCAGCAGATCCGCCAGCAGCACCGCGAGAATGTTGAAGGGCAAGCCGAGGTGGGCGCCGAGTTCGGCCACCGACAGCGGTTCCCGGCACCGCCGGACAATTTCCTCGTGCTCGTGCTGCATGCCCGCCGCAGGAGCGCTGCGGGAGACGATGAGGGTCGCGACGTCGAGGGTCGACGCCGGCCCGTCCGGGCGGCTGCGACCTCCGGTGAGGACGTAGTAGCGCTCAAGGCCTTGGGGGTCCCCCCTGTTCGAGCGAGGTCGAGAACTCGGGGGAGGGTCCGTGGGCCGGCGGGAAGCACTCATCCAGAGTGCTCCTCCAGGCGCGGGGTGGTGCCGAGGAGTTCGCCCATCCTGCGGGCGAGGTCCCTCATCTGGTGCCCCAGCAGACCCTGGTCGAGACCCTCACGGGCGAGCACACCGAGGTACGTCTCCACACCGGCCCGGACGACGAAGAGGTGGCCCCCGTCGACCTCGATCATCGCGAGCCGCAACTGGCCCGCGTACGTGGGGAACTGCTCGGCGACCGGCTGGGCGAGGGCCTGCAGGCCCGCCACCACGGCCGCGAAGCGGTCCACGTCGTCGGGGTCCTCCGCCCCGAAGGAGGTGATGGCCTTGCCGTCACTGGAGGCCACAAGCGCGAAGCGGATCTCCGGGATGCTCTCCACCAGATCACGGAGCGCCCAGCTCACGTCGGTTCCCTGTTGCGTCATGGACTAGTCGCTCTCTTCAGTACGGTGCTCGGTCTGCTCGCGTCCGTCGGTCGTCGCGGGAGGTGCGTCGGGTTCGGACGCCGGGCCCTCGGGGGACCCCGCGGTGGCGAAGGCGGCCAGACCCGCGAACGAGGCGTCCGGCGGTACGGCCGACACGGAGCCGGAGTCCGCGCCGGCGCCGCGTCCGCCGCGGGCCGCCTGGTCCTGGTCCGGCTCGGTGCGCCGGCTCCGGCGGCGGGGCAGTCCGCCGGGGGTGGTCTCCGTGATGTTGGCGGCGTCGTCCGCGGTGGGCTCGGGGGCGCGTCGGGCGCGGACCGCGGGGGCGCTCGCCTGGGCGGGGACGGTGGGCGTGGTCCCGGGTGCCGCCGCCGTGCCGGTCGTGGTCGCGGGCAGCGGGCTGAAGTACTTGTGCGGGACCACGACGACCACCGAGGTGCCGAGCCAGGGCGAGTCGGCGAAGGTGACGCGGATGCCGTAGCGGCGGGCGAGGATGCCGACGACGCGCAGGCCGATGTTGGCGTCCTCGGAGATGCCGCCGATGCCGGGTCCGGCGCCGGTGCCGACGAGGGCGTGCTCCGCCTCGCGCTTCTTCTCCTCGTTCAGGCCCTTGCCCGAGTCCTGGATCTCGATGCCGACGCCGTTCGGGACCTCCTTGCCGGAGATGGTGACCGGCTCGGTGGGCGGCGAGTAGCGGGCCGCGTTGTCCAGCAGGTGGGCGAAGATCAGCGTGAGGTGGTCCACCAGTCCGCCGTCGACGCCGAGTTCGGGCAGGTGGTGCACCTCGACCCGGTGGAAGTCCTTGATCCGGCCGATGCCGCCGCGGACCACGCTCAGCAGACGCTGCGGCTCCTGCCACTGCCGTCCGGGGCGGTCCGAGCCGCCCAGCACGCCGATGCTCGCGGCGAGCGAGTCGGCCGGGCCGAGCGCCTGGTCGAGCTCCATCAGACCGCGGGCCACGGACGGCAGCCGTCCGTGCTCGCCCTGCATCTCGTGCAGCCGGCCACGGAGCTTGCTGGTGAGCACGTGGATCCGGTTACCGAGGCTGATCACGGCCTGCTCGGCGGAGGTGGAGCGGTTGAACTCCTCCTCGATGCCCATGAGCGAGGTCCGCAGGATGCGGCGCAGATCGGCCTGGAGCTCCGGCGCGGCCTTGGAGTTCTTGTCCGGCACGGGCAGCAGGTCGTCGACGGCGTCGCCGGCCCGCAGCCGCTTCAGCGCGTCGGGCAGCTGCTCGTCGGCGAGCAGCGCGACCAGGGCCTGCTGCTGGGCGACCTGCTCCTGCCAGGCCTCGGCCTGCCCGGCGAGCTGCTTCTCGTACGACACGGTCTGTGCGTGCAGCCGCTCCTCGTACGCCCGGGCCTGGTCGGAGAGCTGGCTGTCGTAGGCGGCGGCCTGCTCGTCCAAGTGGTGCTCGTGGAGGGTGACCTGCTCGGTCAGCTGCTCGTCGAGGGCGGCCCGCTCGGAGCTGAACTTCCGTTCCAGACCGACGACATGCTGCTGCCACTGCTGCGCGTGCTCGGCCTGCGCGGCGCCGAAGCCGTCCTGGGCGCTGCGCAGTTGCTTCTGCGAGCGGATCAGGAGCCGTACACACACGGAGCCGGCCGCGGTCGCCGCCGCTCCGGTGACGGCGGCGGTGATGTGTTCCGAGCTCATGAAGGTGGCGGCAACCGTCCCACCTGCTAGGCCCAGAGGCATCAGCCACCAGCTGTACCAGGTGGCAGGGGGCCGCGCCGCCGGGGGCGGAGTGGCGAGTTCCATCTGCATCCTTCGAAGACAACTCGAATCGGGGGGGTGTGCAAAGGCCGCACTCATGCGTACACATGACGAGCCGACTCGTTGACAGTCGCGTCAACTCGCCGTGACCGACTGGAGCTTATCGGGTTCGAACCCGAAACGATCAACCGCCCCGGGCTCCCGGAGGTGAGGGTTCCATCACTCCCGATCGGGACCGACATGGCCACAAAACCCCTTGTGGACCAGGGGACTTGCCCTCTGCGGCACGCTCCGGGGAAGGTGCGGGCGCACGCCTTTCGCTGATTACCCGTCAGCCGCAGCACAGCACCCGGTCCACGTCCCGCCGTCGACGTACAGTTTCAGCCCCTCCCCCCCGGCCGACGTACGCCGGGTCGCGCCGGTGCCGGTGTCTGGGTGAGGATGGGGGCGTGACCACCATGCGCGCGATCAGCCAGAACGTCCTCGGCGGCCCCGAGGTGCTCGACGAGGTCGAGGTGGAGCGGCCCGTGCCGCGTCCGAACGAGGTGCTCGTACGGATGCGTGCCGCCGGGGTCAATCCCACCGACTGGAAGCACCGCGCGAACGGCGGCTTCCTCGGCGAACCGCCCTTCGTGCTGGGCTGGGACGTCTCCGGGGTGGTCGAGGAGACCGGCATCGGCGTCGCCGCCTTCGAGCCCGGGGACGAGGTCTTCGGGATGGTCCCGTACCCGTTCGGCCACGGCTCGCACGCCGAGTACGTCACCGTCCCGGCCCGCGCCCTGGTGCACAAGCCGGCCGGGATCGACCACACGCAGGCGGGCGCGCTGCCGCTCGTGTCGCTGACCGCGTGGCAGGCCCTGGTGGAGACGGCGGGCCTGCGGCGCGGTCAGCGGGTGCTGATCCACGCCGCGGCCGGCGGTGTCGGCCATGTGGCCGTACAGATCGCCAAGGCGCGCGGCGCGTACGTCATCGGCACGGCCAGCGCCGGCAAGCACGACTTCCTGCGGGAACTCGGCGCCGACGAGGTCGTCGACTACCGCAGCACCGACTTCACCGAGGCCGTCCAGGACGTCGACGTCGTCCTGGACACGATCGGCGGCGACACGGCGGTGCGGTCCCTGAGCGTGCTGCGCCCGGGCGGCATCGCGGTGTCGATCCTCCCGGTCGGCTCGGACGAGTTCTACGAGGAGGCGGAGCGCCGGGGCGTACGGGCGGTCCGCATGCTGGTGGACGCCGACCGCGCCGGAATGCGGGCGATCACGGAACTGATCGAGTCGGGCCAGTTGCGGGCCACCATCGCGGACACCTTCCCGCTGGCGGAGGCGGCCAGGGCCCACCAAGCGGGCGAGACCGGGCGGACGCAGGGCAAGTTGGTGCTGACGATGGACTGACGGGGGAACAACCGGTGCCCGGGACACGGTTGTCCGAAGCTCGCCGACATATGTCAATCGAACATGCTCAAATTCCTTCCATCGGGGGTACGTTGCTGTGCGGGGACCGGCGTGGCCGGCCGGCAGGGTGGAAGGTGATGCCGTCGTGCGACAGGAGCCGGTACCGCTTCCAGGACAGCTGCGCGTCCATCGCAGCCGCGGGCACACGGTCCTGGAGTTCCGCGGTGAGATCGACATCGCGGCGGCCACGGAGATGGCGCCGTATCTGGACCGGGTGACGGGCAGGCCCGGCGCCCGGGTGGTCATCGACCTCGGACACATCGAGTTCTTCGACTGCTCGGGGCTGCGCCTGCTCTACCGGGCCCGCACCCGGGTGCTCGACGGGGGCGGCCAGTTACGACTGGTCTGCGCCCACCCGCTGACCCTGCGGCTGTTCCGCGCCACCGGCCTGTCGCGGCTGCTGCCCCCGCAGCCGACGCTGGAGGCGGCCCTGGGGCAGAGCGAGGCCACGTCCGGCTCGCTGTGAGCGGCAGCGGGCACGGCTCGATGTGATGCACCGTCCGTGAGGCTCTGCCCACGGGAAGGTCTGGCGGGGCACGGGGTGGGCATCCGTGAGAGGGAAAGGAGGACCGTCGACATGACGACTTCCCTCAGGCACGGGTCCACGCGTCTGCCGGGCTGGGCCAAGGCGGTGGGCGCGGTCGTGCTCGTGCTCGTGGTGCTGCTGGCCGGCATCCGGCTGGCCGTACTGCCGGGATTCAAGGACCTGTTCGGCACCGAGACCCACGACCGCTCCGGACCCACCCTCCTCAAGTCCATCACGGACATGAGCCGTTACGACGCCGCTTCGGGCAACTTCCAGGTGGTCGTGGACCTGGAGCGGGACTCCGCGTACCTGCCCGACGCGATCCGCGGCACCCGTACCCTGTACGTCGGCGCCGGCACCGTCGACGCCTACGTCGACCTCGGCAAGGTGCGCGAGAAGGACGTGTCGGTCAACGACGCCCGCACCGAGGCCACGCTCCGGCTGCCGCACGCGCGGCTCGGCAGCCCCGCCCTCGACGTCGACCACTCGTACGCCGTGTCCAAGCAGCGCGGGCTGCTCGACCGGCTCGGGGACCTGTTCTCGGACAATCCGAACGGTGAACGGGCCGTGCAGCGCCTGGCCCTACGCCACATCGGCAAGGCCGCCGAGGACAGCGGTCTGACCAAGCGGGCCGAGCAGAACACCACGGGGATGCTGGAGGGCCTGCTGCGCTCCCTGGGCTTCAAGGAGGTGCACATCTCGTACGGGTCGACGTGACGCCTCCGGGTAACTGCACTGATTCGAACGGAAGTTGAGACCGGAGGAGGACGGTATGGCCCGTACCGCGGCGCAGTCGCGCACCACCAGGAAGAGCAAGGCCCGCAAGAAGGGCCGCACCGCCAGGAAGGGCAAGTCCCCCAAGAAGAGCCGCACAGGCTGGGCGGCCCGCGTCAGGTGGCCCACCTGGGGCGGCCGCGGCCTGGTCTCCGTCCTGGTCCGCGCGCTGGTGATGCTGGTCGCCTTCGCGTTCATGGTGGCGTTCGCCGTCGTGCTCGCGCGGCTCACCCTGGAGCCGTCCCCCGCGTCGGTGGCCCTCACCCACACCAATCTGCACCCCGGCCGCTCGCTGAAGGCCTATCTGGACCAGCCGGAACTGCGCGACGCCGTCAAGCAGATCGGCGGGAACGTCCTGCTGGGCGTCCCCTTCGGCATCCTGGTGCCGGTGCTGGCGCCGGGGGCGCGCGGGATCGTCCGCGTGCCGCTGATCACCGCGGCCGTGATGCTGCTGGTGGAGCTGGCGCAGGGCGCGCTCGTGACGGGACGCGCGTTCGACGTCGACGACGTCATCCTCAACACGACCGGAGCGCTGCTCGGCTACCTGCTCGTGGGCCGCCGGCTCGGGCGGGCGGTGCACACGTCTAGCGGAGCTGCCAGGTGAACTTGTCGCCGCCCACCCAGCGGACCACGTCCGGGTCGTCCAGGTCGTGGATGACGATGCCGTACGCGGCGGCGGTCTCCAGCACGTCGGTGATGGCGGTCGCCTCGCCGACCACCTCACCGTCGATCTCCACGATGCGGAAGGGCGGGGCACCTGGCTTCTTCGCCATGACCTTCAGGACCATGACCCGCGGGTGGGAGATGTGGGGGCTGTCGATTTCGGTCATGCAATAGAGCGTAGAACGCAATGCCCGGAAATGAGCGGTGTGATCCACCCGTCACGATCCGTCGTGCGGGCCGCCGGAGGCTGGGCAACCCTGGACCTGGGAGCGGCGGCGACGGCGGAGGTGCGCGGTGACGATGGAGCCCGTCGAGGCACTGGACCGGATCGCCTTCCTGCTGGAGCGGTCCCTGGCGCCGACGTACCGCGTACGTGCCTTCCGCACCGCCGCCCGGGTCCTGGACGCCCTGCCCGCCACCGAGGTCGCCGAGCGCGCGTCCGCCGGGACGCTGGAGTCGCTCAAGGGCGTCGGGCCGAGGACCGCGCAGGTGGTGCGCGAGGCCCTGGACGGGAAGGTGCCCGGCTATCTGCGGGCCCTGGAGGAGGAGGCGGGCGCCCCGCTGTCCGAGGACGCGGCCGGGGCCGGACTGCGGGCGCTGCTGCGCGGGGACTGCCATCTGCACTCCGACTGGTCCGACGGGGGCAGCCCGATCGAGGAGATGGGCCGCACGGCCGCCGGGCTCGGGCACGAGTGGGCCGTGCTCACCGATCACTCTCCGCGTCTGACCGTGGCCCGCGGGCTGTCGCCGGAGCGGCTGCGTGAGCAGCTGGAGGTGGTGGCCCGGCTGAACGAGCGGTGGGCGCCGTTCCGGCTGCTCACCGGGATCGAGTGCGACATCCTCGAGGACGGCTCGCTGGACCAGGAACCGGAGCTGCTCGAGCGGGTCGATCTGGTCGTGGTGTCGGTGCACTCCAAGCTGCGGATGGACGCGCGCTCGATGACCCGGCGGATGATCGCCGCCGTCCGCAGTCCGCACGCCGACGTCCTCGGCCATTGCACGGGGCGGCTGCGGGGCGGGCGGGACCGGCCGGAGTCGGTGTTCGACGCGGACGCGGTGTTCGCGGCGTGCGCCGAGTCGGGGACGGCGGTGGAGATCAACAGCCGTCCCGAGCGGCTCGACCCGCCGCGGCGGCTGCTGCGCCGGGCCGTGGACGCCGGGGTGCTGTTCTCGATCGACAGCGACGCCCACGCGCCCGGCCAGCTCGACTGGCAGATCCTCGGCTGCGCACGGGCGGAGGAGTGCAGGGTGCCCGCCGAGCGGGTGGTGAACACCTGGTCCGCGCCCGAGCTGCTGGCCTGGACACGGGAGGGCCGGACACCGGAGTGACTCCGCCGGGAACGGCCCCGGAATTCCGCTTGACTTCGAGAGCACTCGAATTCGTAGCGTTCCGGGTATGAGCACTCCTGCACAGCACAAGATCAGTTCGGGATTCGGCGCCGACAGCACCGCCGACGACGTCCTGCGGGGCATCGCCCTCACCGGCAGGCTCGCGATCGTCACCGGCGGCTACTCGGGCCTCGGTCTGGAGACCACCCGTGCGCTGACCAGGGCGGGCGCCCACGTCGTCGTCCCCGCCCGGCGGCCCGACGCGGCCCGGGAGGCGCTGGCCGGCCTCGACGACGTCGAGGTGGACGAGCTCGACCTCGGCGACCTGGAGAGCGTGCGCGGCTTCGCCGAGCGGTTCCTGACCTCCGGGCGCACCATCGACGTCCTGATCGACAACGCCGGGATCATGGCCTGCCCGGAGACCCGGGTCGGGCCCGGCTGGGAGACCCAGTTCGCCACCAACCACCTCGGCCACTTCGCCCTCGTCAACCGGCTGTGGCCGGCGCTCGCGCCCGGCGGCGCCCGCGTCGTCTCCGTGTCCTCCCGCGGTCACCACCTCTCCCCCATCCGGTGGGACGACGTCCAGTGGCGCGAGGGCTACGACAAGTGGGCGGCGTACGGCCAGTCCAAGACGGCGAACGCGCTGTTCGCCCTCCACCTCGACGAGCTGGGCCGGGACTTCGGTGTCCGGGCCTTCTCGCTCCACCCGGGCGGCATCATCACCCCGCTCCAGCGGCACCTGCCCAAGGAGGAGATGGTCGAGCGCGGCTGGATCGACGAGCAGGGCAACGTACTGAACCCCGCGGGCTTCAAGACCCCGGAGCAGGGCGCCGCCACCCAGGTCTGGGCGGCCACCTCGCCGCAGCTCGACGGCCTGGGCGGCCTGTACCTGGAGGACTGCGACGTCGCCGAGCCCGCGCCCGCGGACGGCACATGGGGCGGGGTGAAGGACTGGGCGACCGACCCCGAGCAGGCGGCCCGCCTGTGGGCACTGTCGGCCGAGCTGACGGGCGTGAACGCGTTCGCCGGCTAGGGCCTTCCGGCGGATCAGGTCGCGGGAAAGCTACGGCGCCTGATCAGCGCCGGTGAGCGGGGTCTGGTGCGTGCAACTGCACGGCGGAGGAGGGCGTCGACGCGATGGGGGTCCCCCGCGCGAGCGGAGCCGGGCGTGGAGGAGTCGGCAACCGACGACAACGCCGCCGGACACCCCCTAGGGGACTTGCACCTCCTGAAGCCCCGAGGGGCCGTACGCGGCTGCGTGCGGCCCCTCGGTTCGTTCGGTACGTGCTGTCAGCCGGCGGCGTACACGTCCTCGACGTAACGCCCGTCCGCGACCAGCGTGTCGAGCCACTGTCCGGCCGTCGTCTCGTCGGCGCCGGGGGTGCGCTCGCGGTACAGGGTGCGCAGCGCCTCGCGCACGCCGGGCGCCATCCGCGAGCCGTCGCCGCAGACGTACACCCGGGCGCCGGCGCTCAGCAGCTCCCAGACCTCGTCGGCCTCGGCGGCGATGCGGTGCTGGACGAACCGCACCGGACCCTCGGGCGCCTCGCTGAAGGCCGGGCGCATCGAGACCGACCCGGCGGCCACGGCGGCGCAGAGCTCCCCGGCGTGCAGGAAGTCGGCGTCGGGAGCGTCGCAGCCGAAGTAGCAGAGGGCGGGGGCGAGTTCGGCACCGGCGGCGCGGGCCGCCGTACGGTCGGCGATGACGCCGCGGAAGGGGGCGAGACCGGTGCCCGCCCCGATCATGATCACCGGCTCCGGGGCGGCGGGGTCGATCCGGAACACCTCGCGGCAGGGCTGGACGCGCGCCAGCACGGTGTCGCCGGGCTGGAGCGCGACGAGGTGACCGGAGCCGGTCCCGCGGTAGACGCCCTTGCCCGAGCGGGCGGGCGCCTGGAGCAGCGACACCATGAGGTCCGCGTGGCGCGGGGCTACCGCGGGCGACGAGGAGATCGAGTAGTGGCGCGGGCGCAGTGGGCTGAGCAGATCGAGGAGCTGCGCCCAGTCGAGGGCGCCGCGCAGGGCGGGGTGGTCCTCGATCAGCTCGACGAGCGTGCGCGGATCGTCGGTGAGGGCGGCGAGGGCGGCCTTCTCCGGCGGGCACGGGTTGGCGTCGGCGAGCACGGCCAGCTGGTCCGCGGTGGGGCGGCCGTGCAACTCGACGTGGTGCGTGAACAGTTGGCGTACCGTCAGCGGCCGGTCCACGGCGAGGCCGTCGCGGCGCGGGCGGGCGGAGCGGATGTCCAGGAGCGTGTCGAGGTCGACGCCGAACGCGGCGGCGGCGCGCTCGACCAGCACCGGGTCGTTGGCGGGCAGCAAGGCGATGTGGTCGGCGGTGCGGTAGGTGACACCGTCGGGCAGCGCGAGACGCAGGAACCGCTTGACGCGCGGGTAGCCGGGAGCCGTGAGGTCGTAGGCCTCGGTGACCGTCATGGGCACGAGCTCGTGGCGCTCGGCGAGGGCGTCCAGCGGGCCGCCGGTGAGGGTGCGCACCTCGTAGGCCGTGCCGGGCTCGGCGACGGGGACGGCGGTGGCGGCCGGGTCGCCGTGGTGCTCCAGCAGCGTCGTGCGCATGCGCTCGGTGAACTCCCGGACGGTGCCGGTGAGATCGCCGGAGGCGTCGGCGGCGGCGCGCTCGGTGAGCCGGGTGGCGCCCAGCTCGGCGAGGCGGGCGTCGATGCGGGTCGGGACGTGCTGGTAGGTGGCGGCCCAGTTGCGGTCGCCGACGCCGAGGACGGCGTAGGTCACGCCGGTCAGGTCGGGGGTGCCGTCGAGCCAGGCGTGGAAGGCGGTGGCGTCGTCGGTGGGGCGGCCGTTGTAGGAGGCCGCTGTGATGATGACGGGCCGGTCGGTGGGCAGGGCGTCGACGTAGGCGTCGAGGGGTGCCACCTCGGTCCCGCAGCCGAGTTCGGCGGCGGTGTCGGCGAGCTGGGCGGCGAACTCGCGGCAGGTGCCGTAGTTGCTGCCGTGCAGGAACAGGGCGCCGGTGCCGGGCAGGACGCGGGCGGGCAGGGCCGCCGTGTCCGCCGCGGCGGCGGCCGCCTGGAGGGTCTGGCCCGGCAGCGGCGTGTGCGCGCGGTCGGCGGCCGTGCGCGGGGTGAGGGTCAGGGTGAAGCCCTCGGGCTTGAGAGTGAGGGTCTCCTTGACGTTCAGCGCGTAGTCGGCGTGGTCGTGCAGCCGGAAGCGGTGGACGAGCATCGCCAGCAGCATGGTCGCCTCGTGCAGCGCGAACTGCCGTCCGATGCAGGCACGTTCACCGGTGCCGAACGGCTTGAAGGCGTGCACGGGGCGCGCGGCCTCCGCCTCGGCGGTGAACCGGGAGGGGTCGAACAGCTCGGGGTTGTCGCCCCACACCGGCTGCCGGTGCAGCATCGGGGTCATCACGGTGACCGGCTGCCCCGCCTTCAGCGGGATGCGCCCGCCGAGCAGGGTGTCCTCCAGGGCGCGCCGGGTGAAGGCGGGCGCGGTCGGCCACAGCCGCAGCGCCTCGTTGAGGACCTGCCGGGTGTACGTGAGCCGGCCGACCTCGTCGTACGTCGGCTCGGGGTCGGACTCGTCGCCCCACAGCGCGTCGGCCTCGCGCTGCACGAGCTGGAGCGCGGCCGGGTTCTTGGCGAGGTAGTACAGCGCGAAGGACATGGCGCTGGAGGTGGTCTCGTGGCCCGCGATCAGGAAGGTGATGACCTGGTTGCGGATGTTGGCGGTGTCGAGCGTGGTGCCGTCGGCCGGGTGCTCGGCGGTGAGCATGAGGCCGAGGAGGTCCTCGGCGTCGCTCTGGTCGGTGCCGGCGCGGGAGGCGATGACGTCGTCGACGACGCCGGCCAGGTAGTCGGCGTCCTTCTGGAAGGCCGCGTCGATCTGCGCGTAGTCCTTGCCGGGGATGCGGGCGAGCCGCATCATGCTCCACTCGAGGCAGCGGACCATCGACTCGACGAAGGGGTGCGGCTCGTCGCGGTCGAAGGAGGCGAAGTCGTAGTCGAAGCCGGCGAGGCCGATGGTGTCGAGCGTCATGCGGGTCATGTCGTCGGGGACGTCGACCGCCAGGCCGTCCTTGGCGGCCCGGTCCCAGGAGTCGATGAGCCGGCGGGCGACCTTGAGCATCACCGGGTGGTAGGTGCGCATCGAGCCGAGCGCGAAGGCGGGCATGAGGATGTCGTGCGCCTTGGCCCAGTTGGGCTCTTCGTTGTACGCGGTGAAGAGGCCGTCGGCGGCGAAGGCGCGCACGTTCTCCAGCGCCGGCGAGATGTGCTTGGCGAAGCGCTTCTCGTCGGCGAGGTCGGTGACCAGGTCCTGCTCGGCGACGAACAGCGTGTCCCAGCCGTGCAGCCGGCGCACGAGTGCCGGGCCGTGCTCCCGCATCAGCCCCATGACCTGCTGGATCGGGGTGCGACCGGGTCCGGTGGCGGTGATGTCGACGACGGGGACGCCGAAGGGGCTCTCGGCGGCTTCGGGGTGCTGCGGCGTGGGGGACATGGCGCTGTGACGGCCTTTCGCGGTACGCGGTACGGGGAGTGGTACGCGGTACGGGAGTACTGCGATCCAGCGTGGTCGACTCGAGCCCTCGGGCCGTACCGCACCACTACACGATCGTGTAGTCGAAAATCCGCCGGAGGTCTTGCGCACACCCGCACTGCCTGCTCCCCCCACTATGTCGCCACGTGACCTTCACAGTAGGCTCTGACCTGCGAGTTCGGGGCTTGGCGTCGAGGGAGGCGGTGGACCGGTGCGATGGGACCTGCCCGAGGAGGCGGGGCGGCTGGAGGCCGTGCTGTGGCGCAATCGCGCGCTGACGCTGTTCGACCGGGTCGCGGTGCCCGCCGCCGTCTGCGACGCGCGGGGCATGGTGGTGCTGGCGAATCCGGCGATGGCCGCCGAGTCCGGTACGACGCCGGGCCGGCTGCGCGGCCGGCAGGTGCTGGAGCTGTTCCGGCCGCAGGAGGCGACCCAGGTGGAGCGCATCGTCGAGGCGCTGCGGCTGCGCCACCGGTCGCGCTACGAGGTGTCCGTGCGCTGGCAGGCCCCCGGCGGAGCCGAGCGATACGGGGAGCTGACCGCCGACCCGGTGAGCGACACCGTGGAGGAGCTGCCCTCCCTGCTGGTGATGCTGCGCGTGCTGGGCGAGCACGAGCAGCGCGGCGGGGCGCCCGTGCGGGTGTCGGAGAGCGAGGGCCAGGTACTGGTGCTGCTCGCCCGGGGAGCCACCACGGCTCAGGCCGCGCGCGAACTGGGCCTCACCAGGGACGGCGTCACCTACCACCTGCGCCGCCTGTCGGCCCGCTGGCAGGCGGCGAACCGTACGGAACTGGTCGCTCACGCCTACGCGTTGGGCGTCCTCTCCCCCGGCGTATGGCCCCCGGCCCTGGCCGCCGGCGCCACGGAACCCGCCGACCCGGGATGAGGAAGGGGCCGAGCCGTGGACGGCTCGGCCCCCGCTGCCGCTCGGCGGCCGTCAGTCGGCGCGCTGTGCGGTGAGCGTGAACGGTGAGTCCGCGGCGTACCACGCCTGCAGGACCACGTACGCGGCACCCGGCGGGATGGCCTTGACCGACGGGCCCTGGGCGAACTCCTGCCTCCCGGCGAGGTACTTGCAGGACGAGTCGAAGAAGTAGAAGTCCAGGCCCGCGTCCGAGGAGTAGCTCACGGTGTGCAGGCCGTCGGCGAAGCCGGAGGGGAGCTTGGCGACCCAGGCGTCCGCGCCCTGCGTCGTCGGTTCGGCGTTGCACGTGGTGGTGAACTCGGCGGTGGTGACACCGGGACGGTAGGGCTCGGTGCCGGGCAGGAGCAGGACGCCGGCCGCCGGGTTGCCCGCCTTCACGCCGCCCTTGACGGTGAACGGCTCCTCCGGGGTGCTCGGCAGCGGTTCGACGGCCGCGTCCTCGGCGAAGACCTCCAACTCCGCGAGAGTGGCGTACGTCTTGGACTCGCCCTGCACCGAATCGACGTACACCCGGACGTACGTGGCGTTCACCGGCGAGTCCAGCCTCAGCGTCCGGATGTTGAGGTCGGGCGCCACCGGCCGCGGGGCCTGGGCGGCGAAGGTGCCGGTCTTGACCGTCTTCCACTGGACGCCGTCGGTCGACGTCTGCACCGTGAAGTCCTTGGCGGCGTTGAACCTCGGCAGCGACGTCGGCTTGAGCGCGCTGATCTTGATGGAGCTGATGTCCGCCTGCCGCGCGAGCTTGACCGTCGTGTACTGGTTGCCGCCGGAGTTGTACGGCGTTCCCGTGTCCTTGGTCTTCCAGGAGCTGTTCTCGGTGTCGTCGAGCAGGAACTTGGCGGGCAGCGCATCGTCCTGGCTCGAAGTGGCCTCGACGGAGGCGCCGTTGGCGCTGGACGCCAGGTTCGGGGCGAGCTTGAAGGTGCGCGCGGTGGTCTGTCCCGCGGTCACGTCGACATCGCGGAAGGTCTGGATGCCGTACCCGGGGGCCTGCATGGTGAGGGTGTACGTGCCGCCGGTCATCGGGGCGGTGAAGCCGCCCTGCGCGGAGGTCCTGGCGAGCGGGGTCACCCGCGCCTCGAACTCGCCCACGATGACCCGTGCGCCCTCGATCGGCTTGCCGGTGGCGGCGTTGACGACGGCGCCGGTCAGGGTGCCGTTGCGGGACGGCGAGGCGTGGTCGAAGGCCGGCACCGGGTTCGTGTCGTCGCTGTCGACGGTGGACGCGGACCGGCCCGCGCCGCGCCTCGCGAAGACGGACCAGATGGTGTCGGTGTTGTCGCCGTGGTAGCGCAGGGCGTCGGCGGCCAGGATGGCGTCGCGCATGTCGAGCACCGACGGCGACGGCGGCGACAGCGGCAGGGCGTCGGTGACCAGGTGCTCGGCCGCGTCGCTGCCGCCCTGCTCGCCGTAGCGGGCGACGAGCGCCTTGCGCAGGTCCCACAGGGTGGCGGTCCAGAACTCGCCGTCGGCGTGCACCTCGGGGCCGGTCAGGTCATAGCCGAAGTCGCCGTAGGTCAGCGGGTTGTGGTCGTAGTCCCAGTTGCGGATGCCGCGTTCGGCGTTGCCGGTGGCGTACGCGCCGACGACCGCCTTGTCGCTCATGCCCTCCCGGTGGAGGTGGTCCATGGCGTACCAGTCGCCCCACCCCTCCCCCATCGAGCCGGACTGCTGCCCGCCGAGCGAGCCGAGACCACCGCCGCCGGTGTAGCGGTTGGTGAGGCCGTGCGAGTACTCGTGCTGGATGACGGTCGCGTCGAAGTCGCCGTCCGCGTACGGCCCTTCGAAGGTGTCGTTGATCGGCTCCCACAAGTACATGCTGCTGAACGAGGGGATGCCGTCGGGCAGGGTGAGCATGTTGGCGTTGTCGCGCCCGAGGTAGGTCGGTGAGCCGCCGCTGAGCGCACCGGAGTGCACCAGGCCGCTGACCGGGTCGCCGCCGTTGCCGCCCTTGCCGTTGTTGCTGACCTGGAAGTTGCCCGCGGTCTCGGTGAAGCCGAGCTTGTAGTACTGATCGTGGATCCGGTTGTGCTGGTAGAAGAGGTTGGTCACCGCGGGGTCGCGGTCGAGGACGTAGGAGGGCGGGAGCGTGGTTCCTTTGGTACGGCCCCAGTTGTCGGTGTAGGTGTAGTTGAACTGGGAGGTCGGGCTGACGGGGCGGTTGAGCTGGTCGGTGGGCGCGAGCGGTGCCGTGTACTGGGCGAACGTGTTGGCGTTGTTGCCGAGCGTCGTGGGGCCTGGGAGTGCGGCGATGCCGGTCGGGTCGACCCAGCCGGCGGGTGACTCGGCGGTCGGACCGAAGCTCTTGACCACGGGAGTGCCGCCCTTGGCGGCGCCGGGGAAGTTCTCGTACACGGTGCCTTCGGGGCCGCTCTCGTGGTCCACGAGGCTGTGCTGGAGCAGCTTTTCGCCGGTGGCGGCGTCGATCACGACGTCGTACGCCTCCGACGGGCTCTTGACGAGCAGCACGCTGTAGGCGGGGCGGGCGCCGTCCACCGTCGGGAAGGCGATCTTCATGACGCGCTGGACGTCACCGAACGGCCCGGCTCCGAAGACGGTGTAGCCGGCCTGGACGTCTCCGGTCGCCTTCGCCACGTAGTCGACGCCGGGCGCCAGGTCGCCGACGACCTTGGTGAGGGCGTCCGTCGCCGACTTGGTGAAGCCGGCCAGCAGGCCGCCGCCGCGCACCGGGTCACCGGCGTAGGACAGCACCTGGCCGTCCTTGTCGACGGCGACGATCAACGTGCCGCCGTGCACGGCCCGTACGCCGCCGAAGGTCTGCGCGAAGGTGATGACACGCGCGCCGGTTCCGGGCAGTGCGTGGTCGCGGGTGACGTCGAGGGCCGCGACCTCCGCGCCGGTCAGTGCGAACAGGGCACGCCGGTCGTCGAGCCAGCCGCGGGCGACGGCGGCGGCCGTACCCGGCTTCGGGCCGCTCAGATATCCGCCGGGGACGCGGAGTGAGCGCGGGGTGCCGGTCAGGTGGTTCCAGGTGACGCGGGGCGCGTCGGCGGCGGAGCCGCTCGCGGTGAACAGCGCCGAGAGCGCGTCGAGTTGGTTCTTGGTCGGCTGGACGAGGGTGTTAAGGCCCCGGCGGGAGTCGAACTCCTCGGACGGGGAGTCACCGGCGGGGGCCACGCCGGGTCTGGTGGTCGAGGACAGCGGCGAGGACGTTCCGGCTGAGCGGGCGTCAGCGACGGCCGGCGCCGCGCCGATGCAGGCGACGGTCAGCGCTATCGCGATGATCTGAAGTCGGCGCAAGGTGGTGTCCTTCCAACAGCGCGGGGGCACCGAGCGGGATGGGGAGGGAGGCCGGGGAGGCCTATCCCCAGGAAAGTGCACTGCACAGGGGGTGTTAACTGCAGTAACTGCACATATGTTTGTCACGTGACTGGTCATGCAGACGGGCGGCAGACGGCCGGGACCTATCTGGCCTCGACGGCTCCGCACGTGTCGGCCGAGATCCGCGAGAGCCTGCGGCACGCCGAGGCGATCGGTCTGCGGGGTGACCCCGACGGGGCACTGCGGCGGCTGACGGCCCTGCCGGTGGACGGATCCGGCGAGCGGGAGCAGGACCTGGTCGCCGTCGCCGATCTGGCGGCCCTGCTGATGCGGTGGGGCGGCGACGGCGCACTCGCCCGGCGCATCTGCGACCGGGCGATCGAGAGGGCCACCGAACCCGCCGTACGGGCGAAGCTGCTGCTCGCCCGCGCGCGGGCCTCCGAGAGCGGGGAGGCGGAGCGGTTCCAGGTGCGGGCGCTCGGCGAGTTCACGGCGGCCGGTGACGCGCGGGGCCGCGCGCTCGCGCTCGGCAGGATGGCCTTTCCCACCGACAGCGCCGAGGACCCGGCCAACGAGCACCGGGCCCGTCTGGGCCGGGAGGGCCTGGAACTGGCCCTGCGGACCGGCGACTCCTATGTCATCGCCCTGTGCGCCGGTCATCTCGCGGTCTGCGAGACGTACTTGGGCAGGAAGGGCGCACTGCGCAGGTGGCGGGAGGTGGTCGCGCTGCTGCCCCTGGGGCTCGACGCCTCGACGGCGGAGATGGCTGCGACGCATCACATCAACTGGGCCATCACGGCGGCGGCGTTCGGCGACTACGAGCAGGCGCAACGGGCGCTGCGCGAGGGCCGCTCGACGGCGTACGCGTCCTCGTGGATCCGCACCTTCGACGCGATCCAGGCCTGGGCTCTGGTGCGCGCCGGTGAACTGGACCGCGCGGCCGCACAGGCCGCTCTGATCGGCGCCGGACCGCGGCAGTGGGCGTCCGCCGTTGCCGAGATGGTTGCGGTGGCGTGCGCGTTCGAGCGGTCCGGACGACTGCCCGCGGTGGCCGGGGACGACGCGCTCGCGCTGGTGGCGGCCGCGGGCTGCCATGAGCTGGGGCACTGGTGGCTGGCGCTCGGCGCCCGCATCCGCGCGGCGCGCGCCGAACCCTCGCCGTGCCGGGATCTGCTGCCCGCGCTCGCCGAGGTGCGCCGCAAGCGGCTGCGGTTCGGCTGGGAGGACGTCCTGCTGGCCCTCGCCGAGATCGATCCACACCTCGCCGCACCCGAGGCCGCGGCGATGGCCAAGCTGTGGCCCGCCGGCCCGCGCGGCCGGGCGATCCGGCTGTTCGTGACCGGACTGACCACCCGGCGCGGAGGTCACGAGCCGCTGCGACAGGCGGCCGAGCGGCTGGCCGCGCTGCCCGAGCCGATCACCGCCGGCCGCGCGTTCCACGCCGCGGCCCGCCAGGCGCCCACGGTGGCCGAGGGGAACGCGCTGCGCGTCCGGGCGATCGAGCTCCTGGAGTCCGCCGGCGCGGAGCGGTCACTCGCCGCGGTGGTCCGGGACCGGCGGCTGCACCGCGGGCCCGACCGGGTGCGGGTGCCCGAGAGCCAGCGGCACCAGCTCCACGCCGGGCTGACTCCGCGCGAGCACGAGGTGGCGGTACTGGCCGCCCGGGGCCTCACCGCGCAGGAGATAGCGGACACCCTGGGCATCTCCCTGGGCACGGCCCGCAATCACCTGTTGAGCGTACGGGGGAAGTTCGGCGGCATTCCCAAACGCAGGCTGGCACGGCTCCTGTCCGACGAACGGACGGCCGGCGAACGGTACGGCCGATGACATGCGGCTAAGGTCGGGACAGAGCGGCCCCTTTCGCGGACGGTCAAGGTCCGCGAGGGGCAGGAACGGGTACGTTCGACGCGTCCGCGCGAAGGGAACAGCCGAAGGGTGCCAGATGTACGGAAGTGGGCCGAGCTGCTGAAGCGGTTCCCCAAGGTCCCTCATGGGCCCGTGGTCGACCAGACGCTGCGGTCGGCCGTCGCGGCGACGATCGCGTACGTCATCGCCCTGCGCCTGAGTCCGGAGCCCGCGCCGCTCACCGCACCCCTGACGGCCCTGCTCGTCGTCCAGGTCACCCTCTACGCCACCCTCACCAACAGCTTCCGCCGGGTGAACGCGGTGGTCGCCGGCGTCCTCGTCGCCATCGCCTTCAGCCAGCTGGTGGGTCTGACCTGGTGGAGTCTGGCCCTGCTGATCGTGGCGGCGCTGGCCGTGGGGCGTCTGGTGCGCGTCGAGGAGTACACGGCCGAGGTGGCGATCAGCGCGATGCTGGTGCTCGGGGTCACCACCATCGGCAGCACGGCCTGGGCCCGGATCGTGGAGACGCTGATCGGCGCGATCGTCGGGATGGCCTGCAACCTGCTGCTGCCCGCCCCCGTGTGGGTTGACGAGGCCGGGCAGTCGATCGAGGGGCTGGCGCGGCGGGTGCGCCAGCTGCTGCTGCGCCTGGGCGAGCAGGCCGCGGGGCGCACGCCGTGGCAGGTGGCGGCCGAGCGGTTGCACGAGGCGCGCCGGCTCGACCACGCCATCGTCCAGGTGGACGCGGCGCTGCGGCAGGCGGAGGACAGCCTGCGGCTCAACCCGCGCGTCCGCGAGGGTCTGCTGCGCCGGGTGGTGCTGCGGACGGGCCTGGACACGCTGGAGATCTGCACGGTGGTCCTGCGGGTGCTGGCCCGCACCTTCACCGACCTGGCCAAGGCCCGCGAGCCCGACCCCCTGTTTCCTCCCGAGGCGGGCGGATGCCTGGAGCAGCTGCTGTCGGAGCTCGGCGACGCGGTGGTCAGCTTCGCGGTGCTGGTCACCACCGACCTGAGCAGCGACGCCGACTCGGCGGAGACGCGGCTGACCGCCGAGCTGCACACGGCGGCGGCCACCCGGGACAAGCTGGCCGTGCTGCTGCGCGAGGAGGCCCAGCACGACCCCCGCTACTGGCAGCTGCTCGGGGCCGTGCTGACCGAGGTCAACCGCGTCATCGACGAACTGGCCATCGAGCACCGCTCCCGCCGCCTGCTGGAGGAACTCGACCGGGTCGCCCGCGCCCAGCGCGTCCGCATCCCGCGCCTCAGCTGGGTCCGCGAGCATCTGGGCGTACCAGAACGGCTCCGGCGCAACGGCGAAGCGTCCGAGCGGCCACCGCCGCCCGCATGACGGTGCGCTCAGCGGTCGCCGTCCGCGCGCTGCCGGTGGAGGACGCGCGGGCAGGCGGAGCCCGCCCGCGTCAGCAGGGCGTGCATGCGCTCGGTCAGCTGGGGCACGTCTGCGGCGGGTGCGTGGAAGGGCAGCCGTACGTCGCCGTCCACGCGGGTGCGCTCGATGCGCAGGGTCAGCCCGTGCCGGTCCACGGCGAGTGGCTGGACCCGCACGGCGCCGTGCAGGTCGGCGGCCGCGACGAGGCGGGTGAGCCGGTCGACGGCGTCGGGGTGGGCGTCGGCGAGGTGGGTCAGCAGCCGCGCCTCGGCGCCGGCCAGCGGATCGGGCTCGGCGGCGGCGAAGTCGTCGCCGGGGACGACCACGGTGCCGGACGGCTCGCGCAGCACCACGCGGGTCACCCGGAAGGCGAGCCGGTCACCCTCGGGGACGAACCAGCCGGCGAGCCAGACCCGGGCGCGGATCCGGTTCCGTACGGGTACGGGCGCGACGTCGGCGAACTCCAGCACGGCGGACGGCTCCCCGCGCGGCGCGCAGACCGCCGCCGCGAGCAGGCCGCTCTCCTCGGGCACGCGCACAAGCACCCGGCCGTCCTCGCTCACGCTGTGCGCGCCGACGAACTCCTCGCGCGTGCCGGCCGCGCTCACCGTGCAGGACCACGCGGCGTCGAGCACCGTACGGGCCCGCTGGGCCGCGCCGGGCACGGCCGTCCAGGGCTGACGGTCACCCATCCTGTCACCCGTCCTGTCACCCATCCCGAAACCTCCTTAGGTAAGCCTTGCCTAACCTATCGGAGACCGGGGCGCGCGCCAACCACGGGGGTGGTCCGCCGATGCGAGATGCGTGCGACTACGCGATGGCGCCGAGGAGCGCCCGCGCGCACAGGTCCCGCACCTGTTCCCGGGTCAGGTCCGGGCCGCGCAGCCACTCCAGGCAGACCGCGGTGGTGAAGGCCAGCCAGCCGCGCACGGCCAGCCGGACGTCGGGGCGCTCCTCGACGACCGGGCCGAACTCGGGGTCCGCGGCGAGGGCGGCCAGGACCTGACGCTCCTGCGCGGCCAGGGCCTGCCGGTAGACCCGGCGCACTGTCTGGTCACCCGCCGCGTCGGCGCGATGGAAGGCGCGGTAGCCGTGGGCGTGGGTCTCGACGTACTCCAGGTACGTGTCGAGCCCGGAGGTGAGCTGCTCGCGCACCGGAACGCCGGGGACGGCGGCCGTCATGCGCAGCATCCGCTCGCTCTCGCGCTCGACGACGGCCGCGAAGAAGTCCCGCTTGGCCGGGAAGTAGTGGTACAGCAGCCCGCGGGAGACGCCGGCGATCTCGGCGACCTGCTCGATCCACACCTCGTCGTACGGGCTCTCCGAGAACAGCCGGGCGCCGACCGACAGAAGCTGCTCCCGGCGCTCGGCGGTGCTCAGTCTGCGGCGGGTGCGCTCCCCCTCGTTCGCGGCCATGCCCGCACCTTACTTGACGGGGATTCAACAAGCGGACCAGACTGGAACACGTTATTGAACCCATGTACAACGCGTGCGTGCTGCCCGTTCAACAGCCCGCCGGATCAAGGGAGATCGCGTCATGGCGGAGACCCCCACCGGGACCACGGCCACGAGCACGACGGCCCCGGACGGGCTGCCGAAGGGGTTCCGCGGGGCCGAGCAGGGCTGGCCCGAACTGCATCGCATCCCACATCCGCCGTACCGGATCCCCTTCGCCGGCGACCTGTTCGGCGTCGGCCCGCGCACACCGCTTCAGGACTCGCTGCGCACCGCGCGCCGGCTCGGGCCGATCTTCCGGCGCAGGCTGTTCGGCCACGAGTTCGTGTTCGTGTCGGGCGCGCGGCTCGCGGGCGACATGGCGGACGAGTCCCGGTTCGCCAAGCACGTGGGCCTCGGGGTGGCCAACCTGCGGCCGGTCGTCGGGGACGGGCTGTTCACGGCGTACAACCACGAGCCTAACTGGCAGCTGGCGCACGACGTGCTGGCCCCCGGCTTCAACCGCGAGGCCATGGAGGGCTACCACGGCATGATGCTGGCGGTGGCGGAGCGGCTGACCGACCGCTGGGACCGGAAGCTGACCGCCGGTCACTCCGTCGACGTGCCCGGGGACATGACCAAATTGACCCTTGAGACGATCGCCCGCACCGGGTTCGGGTACGACTTCGGGTCGTTCGAGCGCGGCCGGCCGCATCCGTTCGTGACCGCGATGGTCGGCACCCTGAGCTACGCCCAGCGGCTCAACACCGTGCCCTCGGCCCTGGCGCCGCTGCTGCTGCGCGCGGCCACCCGGCGCAACGCCGCCGACATCGCCCTGCTCAACCGCACGGTGGACGAGGTCGTCGAGGCCCGCCGCCGCTCGGGCGGCGGGGACGGCGACCTGCTCGACCGCATGCTGGAGACGGCCCACCCTCAGACGGGTGAGCGGCTGTCGCCGCAGAACGTCCGCCGCCAGGTGATCACCTTCCTGGTCGCCGGCCACGAGACCACCTCGGGCGCCCTGTCCTTCGCCCTGCACTACCTGGCCCGGCACCCCGAGGTGGCGGCCCGCGCCCGCGCCGAGGTGGACCGCGTCTGGGGCGACACCCCGGTCCCCGGCTACGACCAGATCGCCAAGCTCCGCTACGTCCGCCGCGTCCTCGACGAGTCCCTGCGGCTGTGGCCGACGGCGCCCGCCTTCGCCCGTGAGGCGACACGGGACACGGTGCTGGCCGGGGACCACCCGATGCGCCGGGGCGCGTGGGCGCTGATCCTCACGCCGATGCTGCACCGCGACCCCGAGGTGTGGGGCCCGGACGCCGACCGGTTCGATCCGGACCGCTTCGAGGCGAAGGCGGTCCGGGGCCGTGCACCGCACAGCTTCAAGCCGTTCGGCACCGGCGCCCGCGCCTGCATCGGCCGCCAGTTCGCCCTGCACGAGGCGACCCTGGTCCTCGGCCTGCTCCTGCGCCGCTACGACCTCGTCCCCGACCCGGCCTACCGGCTCCGCGTCGCCGAGCGCCTCACCTTCATGCCGGAGGGCCTGCGCCTGCGACTGGAACGCCGCCCGGCGCCGACCACGTCGGACGAGGCCCCCGACACCACCGCCTCCGCGTCAGCGCCCGGCTGCCCAGTGCACGGGACGGGTGACTGACCCCGGCAGCCGCGTACCGGCACTCCCCCGCGCCGCGTCGACCTGCGGCTGGGTCAGGAAGAAGGCGCCGGTCAGGTCGGCGTCGGTGAGATCGGCGTCGCGCAGGTCGGCGCCGATCAGATCCGCGCCCCGCAGGTCGGCCCCGGTCAGATCGGCGGCGATGAGACAGGCGCCGCGCAGACTGATCCCCCGCAGGTCGGCCCCCTTGAGCCGGGCGCCGAGCAGGTCGGCGCCCCGCCGGTCCTTCCGCTTGCCGCGTACACCGGCGCGTGCCGACTCGCTGGCCCGCAGCAGCAGTTGGCTCACGTCCTCGCGGTGCGCCGCCACGTCCAGCGTGGCCAGCTCCTCGGGAGCCAGCCGGGTCAGCCGCTCCGTCTCCTCCCGCAGCGCCCGCAACTCGCCCCGCAGGGGCCGCACCGCGGGCAGCGTCAGCGCCTCGGCCATGTACCGCAGCAACTCGTGCAGTTGGCGTACGACGGGGAAGACCTCGAACATCCGGCGGGCGTCCGCCTTGGAGCCGGTACGCCAGTCCCGCCCGCCGAAGGTGATCTGCGAGACCTTCTGTCCGGCGCCGAAGCAGTCGTACACCGTGCACCCGGTGAACCCCTTGGGCCTCAACTCGGCGTGGATTCCGCACCGGTGGTCGCCCCGGAGGTTCACGCAGGGTTTCCCAGCCGACTTGTCGAACGCGAAGTCCGCCGAGGCCGCGAAGGGCAGTGCGACGCAGCACAGCCCGAAGCAGCGCGAGCAGTCACCTCGCAGATCCGACGTCCCGGCTATGTGTTCAGGCATGCCACCACCCTAAAGGCCGCCCGGGCGCCGGGGCGTCAGCCCTCTCAGCACTCTCAGTCCTCCAGCGAGGGCGGAGCGAGACGGGCGAGCCGCTCCGGGTCCGCCAGGATGTACATCCCGGTGATCAGACCGTCGGCGACGGTGACCGCCATGACCGACAGGGGCTGCCCCTCGGGGGCGGTGATCGCGCCGACGGTGCCGTTGACCAGCACCAGGCGGGCGAAACGGGCGTACTGCCGGTACATGAAGGCCTGTTCGGCGACCGGCCGAGCGCCCCGCACCAGCTTGGAGGCGGCGGCGCCCTTGGCGAGCGCGCCCGCGTCGACGCGTTGCACCACGTCCGGGTGGAGCAGGGAGACCAGCGCCTCGAAGTCGCCGCCGCGGGAGGCGGCGAAGAAGGCTTCGAGGACCTCGCGCTGGCGGCCGAGGTCGGGTTCGGCCGACGGGGTGGCGCCCTGGACCCGGCGGCGGGCCCGGCTGGCCAGTTGGCGGGTGGCCGCGGACGTCCGCTCGACGATCGGCGCGATGTCGTCGAAGGGCACCGCGAACATGTCGTGCAGCACGAACGCCAGCCGTTCGGCAGGCTCCAGCGTCTCCAGGACGACGAGCAGGGCGAGCCCGACCGAGTCGGCCTGGAGGACCTCCTGTTCGGGGTCGACCTGGGACAGCGGGCGGATCACCGGGTCCGGGATGAACGTGTCGTCCATCGGGTCCTCGCGCCGCGCCGTGCGCGCCCGCAGCATGTCCAGGCAGACCCGCCCGACCACCGTGGTCAGCCAGCCGCCGAGGTTCTCGATGGCGTCCGCGTCGCTGCGGCTGAGCCTCAGCCAGGCCTCCTGGACGGCGTCGTCCGCCTCGGCGAGCGAGCCGAGCATCCGGTACGCCACCGCGCGCATGTGTCCGCGATGCTCCTCGAAGCGGGCGGCGAGGGTGTCGCTGTCGGTCATGGTGGCCTATCTGCCGAAGAGTTCGAAGGCGACCGCGAGCCTGACGCCGAAGCGTTCACCGGCGGCCGCGGCGGTCGTGGTGAGGAAGTTCCGTACGTACGTCTCAAGGTCCTCGTCCGTCAACGCCCGCAGGTACGTGCGGTGTTCCAGGAGGGAGCGCACCGCCCTCTCCAGGCCGGGCGTCGCGTCCACCGCGTGGGTCGGGGTGGACGAGCCGGCCACGGCGACCCAGCGCACCCCGTTCCACGGCTGAAGCCCCTGGGCGGCGAGTTCGGGGAAGATCCAGCGGTTCCCGGCGTCGGCGGCGGCGTCCAGGGTGGCGCGGCCCACGGCGACATGGTCGGGGGTGTTCCAGGCGCCACCGTCCCACGTGTCCCGGTGGTTGAGGGTGACGACGAGTTCGGGCCGGTGGCGGCGGATCGCGGCGGCGATGTCGCGGCGCAGCCCGGTGCCGTACTCGACGACCCCGTCCCGGTGCCCGAGGAACTCCACGACCCCGACCCCCACGGCCGCCGCACTCGCCCGCTGCTCCCGCTCACGCAGCGGCCCGCACCGCTCGGGCTCCAGCCCGTCGATCCCCGCCTCCCCACGCGTAGCGAGGACGTACGCCACCTCCCGTCCGGCATCGGTCCACCCGGCCACCGCGGCCGAGCAGCCGTACTCGAGATCATCCGGATGAGCCACCACGGCCAGCGCCCGCCGCCAGTCACCGGGCATGGGCTGGAGCGGCGGGGCGGGGGTCGGCACGGTCATGGGCGCAGACTATGACGCCATGTCCGGCGCGGCGCTTCATCGCCGCTCCGCCGTCGCCACGGTTCCGGCGGTCCGGTGCCGCGGTCGTCGCTACGATCGTGGCGTGCGCCTGCCTCGCTCCGTCTCGGGTTGGACCATGGCCGTCTTCGGGGTGCTCGCCGCCGGTCTCGGGGCGGTGGGTCTGCTCTCGCCTCCCGCGCAGCTGGCGATGCTCGGTCTGCCGTCGCCGGGCCGTCGCGGCACCGGTGACCTCACGCCCGCCTTCGTCACGGCGTCGTCCATGGCGGCCCTCAACATGGGCGCGTACTACGTCCTGGCCGCCCTCGCCGACTGGCGGGCCTTCTTCCGGTGGACGGTACCGTTCCGGGTGCTGACGTGCGCGGTGTTCACGGTGGCCGTGATCGGCGGACGGGCGCCGGACGCCTTCCTCGGCGTCGGAGTGTGGGAGGGGCTCGGGGCGGTCGCGACGGGGCTGGCGCTGCGGTACGAACGGCGGGCTGATGTACGGGAGTTGGGCGGCTCGGGCGTGGGAGAGGTCGCGCCGCCGGGCGACGCCGCCTGAGCGGGGGCCTCCCCTCATCCCGCCCGACCGCCTACGCTGCGCTCAGCCGATGATCGATGATCGACGACAAGGAGCCGCGATGCGTGTCGCCCTGTTCCTGACCTGCGTCAACGACACGCTCTATCCGAACACGGGCCGTGCCGTGGTGAGACTGCTGAGCAGACTGGGCGTGGACGTCGACTTCCCCGTGGACCAGACCTGCTGCGGGCAGGCGCACTACAACACCGGCTACCGGCACGAGGCGGAGCCCCTGGCGCGGCGGTTCGCCGACGTCTTCGGGGAGTACGAGGCGATCGTCACGCCGTCCGGGTCGTGCGGGGCGATGGTGCGGGAGCTGTATCCGCGCATGGGCGAGCGGGCCCGGGCCGAGGGGCGCGGCGAGTCCCTCGCCACCGCGCTGGCGCCGGTGGTCCCGAGGACGTACGAGCTCACGGAGTTCCTGGTGGACGTGCTGGGGGTGACGGACGTCGGGGCGTACTACCCGCACACGGTGACGTACCACCCGACCTGCCACGGACTGCGCTCGCTCGGGCTCGGCGAGCGGCCCCGGCGGCTGCTTCAGGCCGTGAAGGGGCTGGAGTTGGTGGAGCTGCCGGGGGCGGAGGAGTGCTGCGGCTTCGGCGGCACGTTCGCGCTGAAGAACCCGGACGTGTCGGCGGCGATGGGTGCGGACAAGGTACGCAACGCCGAGTCGACCGGCGCCGAGGTGCTGTGCGCGGCCGACAACTCCTGTCTGATGCACCTCGGCGGCACGATGACCCGGCTGGGCACGGACATGCGCCCGGTGCACATCGCGGAGATCCTGGCGAGCGCGGAGGAGGAACCGGCCGTATGAGCGGGAGCGAGAGCGGGAACGAGAGCGGGAACGGGACCGGGACCGGGACGTTCGTGGGCATGCCGGCCTTCCCCCGGGCCGCGCACGACGCCGTCAACGACCAGACCCTGCGCGGAAATCTGCGCCACGCGACGCACACCATCCGCGCCAAGCGCGCGAAGGCCGTCGCCGAGGTCTCCGACTGGGCCGCGCTGCGGGACGCGGGCAAGCGGATCAAGGACCACACGCTGCGCCATCTCGACCGTTATCTGGAGCAGTTGGAGGAGTCGGTCACCGCGGCGGGCGGCACCGTCCACTGGGCCGCCGACGCCGACGAGGCGAACCGGATCGTGGCCCAACTGGTCAAGGAGACCGGCGAGTCGGAGGTCGTCAAGGTCAAGTCGATGGCCACGCAGGAGATCGGGCTCAACGAGGCGCTCCTCGCCGAGGGCATCCACGCCTACGAGACCGATCTCGCCGAGCTGATCGTGCAGTTGGGCAAGGACCGGCCCTCGCACATCCTCGTGCCCGCGATCCACCGAAACCGCAGCGAGATCCGTGACATCTTCCGCTCCGAGATGGGAAGTTGGGGCCGCCCGGCCCCCGAGGGCCTGACCGACACCCCGGCCGAACTCGCCGAGGCGGCCCGGCTGCACCTGCGGGAGAAGTTCCTGCGGGCCAAGGTCGGTGTCTCCGGAGCCAACTTCATGGTCGCCGAGACAGGCACCCTGGTGGTCGTCGAGTCCGAGGGCAACGGCCGGATGTGCCTCACCCTCCCCGAGACGCTGATCTCGGTCGTCGGCATCGAGAAGATCGTGCCGACCTGGCGCGACCTGGAGGTGTTCCTGCAGACCCTCCCCCGCTCCTCGACGGCCGAGCGCATGAACCCGTACACGTCGATGTGGACGGGCACCACCGACGAGGACGGTCCACGCGCCTTCCACCTCGTCCTGCTCGACAACGGCCGCACCGACACACTCGCCGACGAGGTCGGCCGCCAGGCCCTACGCTGCATCCGCTGCTCGGCGTGCCTGAACGTCTGCCCGGTGTACGAGCGCGCGGGCGGCCACGCCTACGGCTCGGTGTACCCGGGTCCGATCGGCGCCATCCTCAGCCCCCAACTCCGGGGCACGCAGAGCGAGATCGACGCCTCACTTCCGTACGCCTCCAGCCTGTGCGGCGCCTGCTACGAGGTGTGCCCGGTGGCCATCGACATCCCGGAGGTGCTGGTGCATCTGCGGGAGCGGGTCGTCGAGGGCGGCGAAGTGATCCGGCAGGGCAACAAGGTGGTGCTACGGCCCGCGAAGGGGCATGCCGCCGAGCGCGCGGCGATGCGGGCGGCGCGCTGGGCGTTCACGCACCCGGCAGCCCTGCGCACCGGCCAGCGGCTCGCCTCCCGCACCCGCCGGCTGCAGCCCCGTACGCTGCCCGGCCCCGGCCGGGCCTGGAGCGGTACGCGGGATCTGCCCGCCCTACCGAAGGAACCGTTCCGCGACTGGTGGCAGCGGACGCGGACGCGCGGCGGCTCGAAGGAGGGCTCGAAGTGAGCAGCAGGGAGCGGATCCTGGGGCGGGTGCGCCGCGCGCTGGCGGACGTACGCGGGGACGATACCCCGTACGAGCAGGCCGTTCCCCGGGAGTATCTGCGCGAGCACGGGGACCGGAGTGTCGAGCAGACCGTGGAGCTGCTGGCGGAGAACCTGGCGGACTACCGGGCGATCGTGCATCGCTGCACGGCGCCCGAACTGCCCGCCGTGATCGCCCGGTTGCTGGCCGAGCGAGGGTCCGCCTCCGTGCTCGTGCCGCCCGGACTGGACGAGGGCCGGCTGGCGGCCACGGACGTCCCGCGGATCGCCGACCGCGCGGAGAGCACACCGGAGGAGCTCGACCGGGTCGGCAGCGTGGTGACGGCCTGCGCGGTCGCCGTCGCCGAGACCGGCACCCTCGTCCTGGACGCCGCCCCCGACCAGGGCCGCCGCCGCATCACCCTGGTCCCGGACCACCACATCTGCGTGGTCCGCGTACCCGACCAGGTCGTCTCCTCCGTCCCGCAGGCCCTCGAACGCCTCGATCCCGCCCGCCCGTTGACCTGGATCTCCGGCCCGTCGGCGACCAGCGACATCGAGCTGGACCGGGTGGAGGGGGTGCACGGGCCGCGCACCCTGGAGGTCGTCCTGGTGAGCGCGGGGTAACCGCTGCGGCTAGCTTGAGGGAATGATCCGGTTCGAGCAGGTCACCAAGCGGTATCCGGACGGGACCACGGCCGTGGACGGGCTGTCCTTCGAGGTGGCCGAGGGAGAGCTCGTCACGCTCGTGGGCCCCTCCGGATGCGGCAAGACGACGACCATGATGATGGTCAACCGGCTCATCGAGCCCACCTCCGGCCGGATCCTCGTGAACGGCGAGGACATCGCCGCGGTCGACCCCGTCCGACTGCGCCGCCGCATCGGCTACGTCATCCAGCAGGTGGGCCTCTTCCCCCACCGCACGGTGCTCGACAACACGGCGACCGTCCCGGCCCTCGTCGGCTGGAAGCGGGCGAAGGCCCGGGCCCGGGCGGCCGAACTGCTGGACCTGGTGGGGCTGGACCCGACGACGTACGGCCCGCGCTACCCGGAGCAGCTCTCCGGCGGACAGCGGCAGCGCGTCGGTGTGGCGCGGGCGCTGGCGGCCGACCCGCCGGTGCTGCTGATGGACGAGCCGTTCGGCGCGGTCGACCCGGTCGTGCGCGAGCAGTTGCAGGACGAGTTCCTGCGGATGCAGGCGGCGGTGCGCAAGACGGTGCTGCTGGTCACCCACGACATCGAGGAGGCCGTGCGGCTCGGCGACCGGATCGCGGTGTACGGGCAGGGCCGGATCGAGCAGTTCGACACACCCGGGGCGGTGCTGGGCACGCCCGCGACGCCGTACGTCGCCGGGTTCGTGGGCGCCGACCGCGGACTGAAGCGCCTGTCGGTCACCACGATCGAGCCGGACGACCTGGAGCAGCCGTCGCTCGCCCACGTGTCCGAGCCCGCCGCCCGCGCGCGGGAGCGGCTGCGCGCGGAGGGTGCCCGCTGGGCCGTCGTCCTGGACGCGCACGGCGACCTGCACGGCTGGGTCGGCATCGACGACCTCACGGCCGCCGGCGGGGCGCTCGGGGACCTCGTCCACCGGATGACGGCCTGGGTCCCGGTGGGCGCGCCGCTCAAGCAGGCGTTCGGGGTGATGCTGCAGTACGACGCCGGGTGGGTCGCGGTGCTGGACGGCGCGCGTTTCCTCGGTGTGCTGACCCCGGCGAAGCTGCACGAGGCGCTGCGCCGCTCGGTGGACGCGGACGCGCGCGGAGTGCCGCGCGGTCAGGTGCCGTTCGAGTCGGTGGCCGATGCCTGACGGTCACTTCATCACCAGATCACCTCTTCACCAGATCACTTCTTCAGCAGACCCTCGTCCTCCAGATAGGTCCGCGCCACGTCCTGCGGCAGCCGGCGCCAGCTGTCCACCTGCCGGTTGAGCGAGGCGAGGTCGCCGGTGGTGAGCACCTGGTTGAGCTTGCCGAGCACCTCGGTGACGCGCGGGCCGCCCGCGCGGGCGCGGTTGACGACCGGGACGACGTAGTCGGCGTTCTGCAGGTGCTTGTCGTCGGCGAGGAGCACGAGCCCGAACTCGTCGAGCGTGGCGTCGGTGGTCGTGGTGAGCACCATCTGGTCCCGGCCGCTCTGCACGGCCCGCTTGGCCTGGGTGGTGCCGACGCCCTTGGGGTCGACGCCGGTGACGTCGATGCCGTACGTCTTCCTCAGCCCGGGCTCGCAGTACGGCCGCTCGACGCACTCGTCGCCCGCGGCGAGCCGCACCTTCAGTCCCGACGCGCCGAGGTCGCCGAGCGTCCTGAGGCGGTGCCGTCGGGCATAGTCCCGGGTGACGGCGAAGGCGTTCTGGTCGACGGCCTTCCCGGCCGGAAGGACGGTGAGTCCGCGGGGCGCGGCGAGCCGGTCGAGGGCGGTCATCGTGGCGTGGAGGTCGGGTGAGCCGGCCGGGGGCGCGTCGGCACCGTGGGCCTTGGCGGCCAGCCAGTCGGCGAAAGTGGCCGCGTACTCCGGTACGACGTCGATCTGGCCGGATTCCAGGGCCGGTTCGTACAGCTCGCGGTTGGAGACGGTGATGAGGGACGTCCGGTAGCCGGCCTGGTTCAGCAGCAGCGCGTACATCTGGGCGAGCAGGTCGCTCTCGGTGAATCCGGCCGAGCCGATGGTGAGGTGGTGGCGGTCGCCGGGCGGGGCGGTGACCGCGCCGCGGTTCTCCAGGGAGGGCCCGCAGGCGCAGCCGGCGAGGGCGAGCAGGAGCGCCGCGAGCGCCGTCGTACGCCGTCTCATCGCACGCCCCTGGCCCACCGGGGCGCCGTCCGCTCGACGACCTCGAAGACGGCCTCGACGACCAGCGCGAACGCGGCGACGAGCACCGCACCGGCCACCACCTGGGGCGTGCTGGCCAGGCTGAAGCCCGCCGTGATGATCCGTCCGAGCCCTCCGCCGCCGGCCAGCGCGGCGATGGTGGCGGTCGCGACGAGCTGGACGGCCGCGATCCGCACCCCGTTGAGGATCATCGGCAGCGCGAGCGGCACCTCCACCCGGCTCAGCATCTGCCACCCGGTCATCCCCATCCCACGCGCGGCCCGCACGATGTTCCGGTCGACCTCGCGCATGCCGACGTACGCGTTGGTGAGCAACGGCGGTACGGCGAACAGCACGAGCGCGACCACCGTCGGCCCCTCGCCCCAGCGCCCGACCGGGGTGAGGAGCAGCAGGACCAGCACGGCGAAGGTGGGCACGGCCCGGCCGATGTTGGAGAGGTTGACGGCGAGCGCGCCGCCCTTGCCGAGATGGCCGAGGACAAGGGCGACGGGCAGGGCGATGAGGCAGCTGACGACCAGGCAGACGACGGTCAGGAGGAGGTGTTGCAGCAGCCGGTGCCAGACCCCGTCGTCGCCCGACCAGTGCGCGGGGTCGGTGAGCCAGTCCCAGGTGCCGGCCAGGACCGTCATCGCCGTCCCGCCCTCGCCCAGGGCGTGATCAGCCACTGCACGCCGAGCAGGAGCAGGTCGGCGGCGATGGCGATCAGCACGCACAGCACGGACGCGGTGAGCACCTGCGCCTTGAAGTACGTGTTCATGCCCGCGTAGATGAGGTTGCCGAGCCCGCCGAAGCCGACGATCGCGCCGACCGTGACGAGGGAGACCGCGGAGACGGTGGCGATGCGCAGCCCGGCCATGGCGGCGGGGAGCGCGAGGGGCAGTTCGACGGTGAGCAGGAGGCGGACGGGGCCGTATCCGAGGCCGCGGGCGGCCTGCCGGGTCTCCTCGGGGACGGCGCGCAGGCCCGCGAGGATGTTCCGGACGAGCAGGGTGAGCGAGTACAGCACCAGTCCGGCGACGACGAGGGTGGCGGAGAGCCCGTACAGGGGCAGGAGCAGGGAGAACATCGCCAGGGACGGGATGGTGTAGAGGATCGTCGTGCCCCCGAGGACCGGAGCGGCCGCCCAGCGCCAGCGGCGCGCGAGCACGGCGAGCGGCAGCGCGACGGCGAGGCCGATGACCACGGAGACCGCCGTGAGCTGGAGGTGCTGGCCGACCGAGTCGAGCAGGATCTGGCGGCGCGTGCTCAGATACGCACCGCAGATCCACTCGTTGCGCGCGAGGCAGTCGTCCGGGGCCGCGGTCACGGGTCCATTGCAGCGGCTGGGCCGCGGCAGGGCTTGCTGGGGTGACCCGTACGGGGGTGGCCGCTGCGGTGGCGAACACGTGACAGCAACGCTGAACAAGCGCTTAGATAGGCGGGATCGGACCAGAGAGACCAGCGATCAGACCAGACCAACCAGCCCAAACCAGAGCGACCAGAGCGACCAGAGCGACCAGGGAGTCGGAACACCGAACTCCCCGCCCCCGCCCCCGACACCGGCCCCTGGAGGCCCCGTTGTTCACTTCCGTCGACGACGTCTCCGCACGCCTCGCCGAGACCGGCTACCTCGCCTCGCCCGCGGTCGCCACGACCGTCTTCCTGGCCGACCGCCTCGGCAAGCCACTCCTCGTGGAGGGCCCGGCGGGCGTCGGCAAGACGGAGCTGGCGAAGGCCGTCGCCCAGGTCGCCGGGGCGCGGCTGATCCGGCTCCAGTGCTACGAGGGCGTGGACGAGTCCCGGGCGCTGTACGAGTGGAACCACGCCAAGCAGCTGCTGCGCATCAGCGCGGGCCGCGACGAGTCGTGGGACGAGACGCGCACGGACATCTTCAGCGAGGAGTTCCTCCTCCCCCGCCCCCTGCTGACCGCCATCCGCGGCGACGACGCCAAGGTGCTGCTGATCGACGAGACCGACAAGGCCGACGTCGAGGTGGAGGGGCTGCTGCTCGAGGTGCTCAGCGACTTCCAGGTCACGGTCCCCGAGCTGGGCACGGTCACCGCGACCCGCCACCCCTTCGTCGTGCTCACCTCGAACGCCAGCCGCGAACTGTCCGAGGCGCTGCGCCGCCGCTGCCTGTTCCTGCACATCGGCTTCCCCGAGGAGGAGCTGGAGCGGCGGATCGTACGGCTGAAGGTGCCGGGGCTCGGCGAGGCGCTGGCCGAGTCGGTGGTGCGGGTGATCGGCGCGCTGCGGGCGATGGACCTGCGCAAGGTGCCGTCGGTCGCCGAGACGATCGACTGGGCGCGCACCCTGCTGGCCCTGGGCGCCGACTCGCTCGACGAGACGGTCGTACGCGACACCCTGGGCGTGATCCTCAAGCACCAGGACGACGTCCTGAAGGCGGCCGCGAAGCTCGACCTGGACAACCTGTGAGCGCCTCGGCCGGTGTCGCCGATCGGCTGACCGGCCTGGTCGGGGCGCTGCGCGCGCACGGGGTGCGGGTCGGCACCGGCGAGACAGTGGACGCGGCCCGCGCGATGGAGGCCCTCGGCCTCGCGGAGCGGGAGCGCTTGCGAGAGGGGCTGGCGGCCACGCTGCTGCACGGCACCGGCCAGCGCCCGGTGTTCGACCAGGTCTTCGACCTGTACTTTCCGCGTGGCGTGGGCGCGCCCGAGGTGGGCCCCGCCGACCGGGACGACCTGCGCGACCGCCTGGCAGCGGCACTCGCGGAGAACGACGGGGCCCTGATGGCGGCGCTGGCCGCGGAGGCCGTCGACGGCTTCGGCGGGTACGGGAGATCACCGGAGTCGGACGGCTGGTCGTCGTACCAGACGCTGGACCGGCTGCGTCCGCAGACGCTGCTGGCCCGGGTGCGTACGGGCATCCGTGAGCGCGACGGGGACGCGGACTTCGCGGACCGGCTGCTCGACGACGAGATCCGGCGCCGTATCGAGGTGTTCCGCCGGCTGGTGGCGGCGGAGGCGCGGCGCCGGGTGGCCGAGCGGCGCGACCGGGACGAGATCGCGCGGCGGGCGGTCGCCCCGAACCCCGGACCGGGTGGACTTCCTGGCCGCGGGCCGGGCCCAACTGGCCGAACTGCGCCGGACGGTCCAGCCCCTCGCCCGCAAGCTGGCCACCCGCCTCGCCGCCCGCCGCCGCCGTGCCGCACGCGGCACGATCGACCTGCGCCGCACCCTGCGCGGCTCCCTGTCGACGGGCGGCGTGCCGATGCGCCCGGTGCTGCGCCGGCGCCGCCCCGTCCGCCCCGAACTGGTCCTCCTGTGCGACGTCTCGGGGTCGGTGTCAGGCTTCTCGGACTTCACGATGCTCCTGGTGCAGGCGCTGCACGACCAGTTCAGCAAGGTGCGGGTGTTCGCCTTCGTCAACCGCATCGACGAGGTGACCCGGCTCCTGGACCACGGCCGGGCCGACCCGGAGGGCCTCGGTGCCCGTATCCGCGCCGAGGCGATCCTCACCGGCTGGCACGACAGCAGTGACTACGGCGTCGCGCTGGGCGAGTTCGCGGAACGGTACGCCGACGCGGTCGGCCCCCGCACGACCGTCTTCGTCCTCGGCGACGCCCGTACGAACATGAGCGACCCCAACCTGAACGCCGTACGCCGGCTCACCGAACGGGCCCGCCGTGTCTACTGGCTGAACCCCGAGCCACGCGCCCAGTGGGGCACGGGAGACTCGGCGGCCCCGGCCTACGCGGAGCTGCTGGACATGCACGAGTGCCGCACAGCGCGCCAGCTGAGCGCGTTGATCGCGCGGCTGCTACCGGTGTGAGCGCAGACGGGCCGCTAGGGTCTGTCGTTTGGATCAGGCCGGCTGTGAGGTGCGGTACTTCTCGACCGACCCGAGCGGGGTCTGGTGCGTGCAGCTGCAAGGCGGAGGAGGGCGTCAACGCGATGGGGGTCCCCCCGCGCGAGCGGAGCCGAGCGTGGGGGAGTTGGCAACCGACGACAACGCGGCAGATGTGCGTGCCAGACCCCGCGACACCGGGATGATCCAAACGACAGGCCCTAGGCCGGTCGGTAGGTTGGCCGGCATGAGCAACCTGGATCGTGCACCCGAGCCGAGCGTGTGCGGCGGCCGCGGATTCGTCGTCGCCGAACCCGTCCGCGAGCTGCTGAGCCCCCGTCACGTCAAGCTCGGCGAGTCGACGGAGGTACGCCGGCTGCTGCCGAACCTGGGGCGCCGCATGATCGGAGCCTGGGCCTTCGTCGACCACTACGGCCCCGACGACATCGCGGACGAGCCGGGCATGCAGGTCCCGCCGCATCCGCACATGGGGCTCCAGACGGTGAGCTGGCTGCACGAGGGCGAGGTGCTGCACCGCGACTCGACCGGCAGCCTCCAGACGATCCGCCCGAGGGAACTCGGCCTGATGACCTCGGGCCGGGCGATCAGCCACTCCGAGGAGAGCCCGAAGTCCCACGCCCGCTTCCTGCACGGCGCCCAGCTCTGGGTCGCCCTGCCCGACGCCCACCGCCACACGGACCCCCACTTCGAGCACCACCCGGACCTGCCCACGGTCACGGCCCCCGGCCTCACGGCGACGGTGATCCTGGGCGACCTGGACGGCTCGACGTCCCCCGGCACGACGTACACCCCGCTCCTGGGCGCCGACCTCACCCTCACCGAGGGCGCCGAAGTCCGCCTCCCCCTGGAACCGGACTTCGAGTACGGCGTCCTGACAATGTCGGGCAAGGTCCACGTGGACGGCGTCCCACTCCCCCCGGGCTCCATGCTCTACCTGGGCTGCGGCCGCCCCGAACTCCCCCTGCGCGCGGAGTCCGACGCGAAGCTGATGCTCCTGGGCGGCGAGCCGTTCGCTGAGGAGCTGGTCATGTGGTGGAACTTCGTAGGCCGTTCGCACGAGGAGATCGAGCGGGCGCGGGAGGACTGGAGGAGCGGGTCGAGGTTCGGTGAGGTGAAGGGGTACGACGGTGATCCGTTGCTCGCACCCGAGCTCCCGCCTGGGCCACTGAAACCACGAGGCCGAGTGCGCTGACCTGGGACATCGTGCCGCCCGGCACGCCCGAGCCGGGCGGCGAAGCGATCGACCTCGTCTCCAGCTGGTCGGAGGAGGACTTCGGCTCGCACGCCGCCGACATCTCGGCGGACGGGACGATCCAGCACCCGTAGTCGGACGCCGTGGGCGGCGGCCTCACCGAGATCCGCTCGCCTGGAAGCCCGGAGAGGGACATGCGCAGCCCGACGACGGTACCTAGGGTGGGGAGTGCGGGTCTGTGACACAGACCCAGCCTGGAACGAGTGACCAAGCACGACGACGCGCGACGCGGTGCCCGGCCCACTGTGGGGCCAGTCGCGGCGAGCGGCGACCGACGCGGACCGCGCGCACGCCGTCGGGCGTCAGGGGAGGTACCAAGGGCGGTTCTGATCCATGAGGGACGTACATCGGCTTGAGCCCGTCTCGGCGAACCTGGGCAGCGGCACCGTGCTCGCGGCGTGGGAGCGGTTCGTGCAGGGCGAGGACCACGTCCCGGGTGTCCGGCCCCTGGTGGCGATCTCCTGGCATCGCTGCCGAGAGCAATACCGGGTCGATCCCCACCTCACGGAGGCTCCGGTGGCCGTCGTGGAGCCCGACCACACGCCCGAGCACGACGTCGTACTCGCCGAGCTGGGTTTCCGTGCCGCCTCCATGGCACATGAAGTGAGCAACCTCGGTGGCGTCGTCACCGTCACCGATGCCACCGGCCGGATCCTCGCCGAGTGGGGCGATCAAGCCACGCTCGCCAGAGCCGGCGACTCGAATCTGGCGCCCTGGTTCTGCTGGTCCGAGTGCGCGGTCGGCACGAACGGCATGGGCACGGCGCTAGAGGCGCACGGGCCCGTCCCGATCAGAGGAGCGGAGCACTGGTGCAAGGCGTTGCACAACTGGGTCTGCGCGGGCATCGCGGTGCGTGACGTGGTGACCAGGGAGCCGATCGCGGTCCTGAACCTCTGCTGCTGGCGCAGCCGGCTTCCCGCGTCCGCGGAGAGCTGGCTGGCGAACGCGGCCACCATGACCCAGTACCCGCTGAAGAGGCGCGCCCGGGACAGCGGCGCCGAGCTGGTCGCGGCGTACACCCAGGCCAGGGCGCACTCCAGTGCGACGCTCGCCGCGGTGGACGCCGCGGGCAAGGTGGTGATCGCCGACGACATGGCAAGCGTGCTCCTGGGCGTTCCGGCACGCACCCCCGCGGTCGACCCCACGCTGCGCTGGAACCCCGGGATGCCGGAACTGATCGCAGCCGCCCGGTATGCCACCAGGCAGGCGGCCCACAATCCTGACTGGGTCGGCTCGACGCAGATCTTCGCCCACCTCGCCGACGAACCGACGTCGATCAGCATCCGGCCCGTCTTCTCGTCCGGACGCCTGATCGGGAACCTGGTCTCGTTCGGGACCTCCGACGGGGCGCGGTTGCCCCAGGCGGACGGGCCCGCGCACCCCCGGATGCGGCCGCGCCGAGTGGTCGCGGTGCGCGACAACCGGATGGTGCTGCTGCGGCTGCCGGAGGTCTCCTTCGCCGAGTCGCGGGGAAACGACGTGTGGCTCTCCACCGATCAGGGGCGACTGCGAGCCGCCTCTCCGAGCCTGGACAGGCTCGACAGCGAGCTGGCGGATGCCGGCTTCCTGCGGGTGCACCGCCGGTATGTGGTGAACCTCAGCCGCGTCCGGGAGATCGAACGCGGGCCCAAGGGCGAGCTGTCCCTGGTCATGGACGACCGGTCGCACGAGATGGTCCCTGTCTCCCGGCGGAACGCACCGGCCGTGCGGCGCGCCCTGGACATCTGAGTTCCCCGGAACGACCATTGTTCCCGGAAGGAAGATCCCGTGTCTGACAGCCCGGACGCCGTCGTCGGCGAGAGCAACGAGGTGAGCGCGGGCGGCCTCGGCCTCTCTGCCCCGGCCGGGCACCGCAGCCACCCGATCGCCGGTGCGAGCAACCGCGACTGGTGGCCGATCCGGCTCGACCTGACGATCCTCCGCAAACACCCGGTCACGGCCGACCCCATGGGCGAGGACTTCGACTACGCCGCGGAGTTCCGGACGCTCGACCTCGACGCCCTGGCACGGGACGTCGACGAGGTGCTGACGACGTCGCAGGAGTGGTGGCCGGCCGACTTCGGCCACTACGGGCCGCTGGTGATCCGGATGGTGTGGCACTGCTCCGGGACGTACCGCGTCGACGACGGCCGCGGTGGCGCGAGCACGGGCATGCAGCGTTTCGCACCGCTGAACAGCTGGCCGGACAATCGCAACCTCGACAAGGCGCGCCGACTGCTCTGGCGGGTGAAGAAGAAGTACGGCCGCAGGATTTCGTGGGCCGACCTGATGGTCTTCGCGGGCAACCGCGCCCTGGAGACGATGGGCTTCACGACCTTCGGCTTCGCCGGTGGGCGGCGGGACGTCTGGGAGTCCGACGAGGACGTCTACTGGGGGCCCGAGCATGCCTGGCTCGGTGACGAACGCTACGGCGGCGTCCGGGAGTTGGAGCACCCTCTGGCCGCCGTGCAGATGGGCCTCATCTACGTCAACCCGGAGGGACCGAACACCGTCCCGGACCCGCTCACCGCGGCCCGGGACATCCGCGAGACATTCCGGCGCATGGGGATGAACGACGAGGAGACCGTCGCACTGATCGCGGGCGGACACACGTTCGGAAAGACCCATGGTGCCTCCGCCCCGGACGTCCATCTCGGCCCCGAACCCGAGGGCGCCCCCCTCGCGGAGCAGGGCCTGGGATGGAAGAGCGGCTACGGCACCGGGAAGGGCGCGGACGCCATCTCCAGCGGGCTCGAGGGCACGTGGACACCCACCCCGACGAGATGGGACAACAGCTTCCTCGAAACCCTGTTCGGCTATGAGTGGGATCTGGAGCTGAGCCCCGCGGGTCTGTGGCAGTGGATCCCGAGGGACGGCGGCGGGGCCGGTACCGTCCCAGACGCCCACGACCCGTCGACGAGACACGCCCCGACGATTCTGACGACGGACCTGGCCCTGCGGCTGGACCCGGTCTACGCGCCGGTTTCGCGGCGCTTCCTGGAGAACCCCGACCAGCTCGCGGACGCGTTCGCCCGGGCCTGGTTCAAGCTGACGCACCTCGACATGGGCCCGATCCAGCGCTACCTCGGACCGCTGGTCCCCCGGGAGACGTTGATCTGGCAGGACCCGGTCCCCGCCGTGGACCACGAGCTCGTCGGGGCGGCGGACATCGCCGCGCTCAAGAGCCGGATCCTCTCCTCCGGGCTGTCGGTCTCCCAGCTCGTCTCGACCGCGTGGGCGTCGGCCTCGACGTTCCGCGCCAGCGACAGGCGCGGCGGGGCGAACGGCGCGCGCATCCGCCTCGACCCGCAGCGCGGGTGGGAGGTCAACGGCCCCGACACGCTGGCTCAGGTGCTGCGCACCCTGGAGGCGATCAAGAAGTCCTTCAACACCCTCAACAGCTCCCGGAACCGCGATGTGAGGATCTCGCTCGCCGACCTCATCGTCCTCGGCGGGGCCGCAGCCGTCGAGCAGGCCGCGAGGACCGCCGGCCACGACGTCCAGGCCCCCTTCGCTCCAGGGCGCACGGACGCCGCGCAGGAGTGGACCGACGCGGAGTCCTTCGCCCCGCTGGAGCCGGCGGCGGACGGGTTCCGCAACTACTACCGCGGCAAGGGCAACCGGTTCTGGCCGGAGCACCTGCTGGTCGACCGCGCGAACCTGCTGAACCTGAGCGCGCCCGAGATGACCGTCCTCGTGGGTGGCCTGCGAGTGCTGGGCGCCAACCACCAGCAGTCGCCGCTGGGCGTCTTCACCTCGGCGCCCGGGTCGCTGACCAACGACTTCTTCGTGAATCTGCTCGACCCGGGAACGGAATGGCAGCCGACGTCCGAGACCGCCGAGACCTTCGAGGGCCGCGATCGCGCCACCGGCGAGGTCAAGTGGACCGGCAGTCGCGTCGACCTCGTCTTCGGCTCGAACTCCGAGCTGCGGGCCGTCGCGGAGGTCTACGCGAGCGACGACGCACGTGAGAAGTTCGTGCGGGACTTCGTCGCCGCGTAGGACAAGGTCATGAACCTCGACCGATACGACCTGGCCTGACACCCGTCGGGACCCGCCCCTTTCAACGGTGGCATATCCGGTACGAGCGGTAGCCGGCCGCGGATGAATGGCATGAGCGGACCTCGATCGGCGCCCACCCTTGTCGGTGTGATTCATCCAGCGTAGCGTGCTTATTGACTACTGAATTCTGACCCTTTTCGGCGAGCTCCTTGACCACCAGTAACAGTTGAGTATTGGGCGACGCGAAAAAGGGAACTCCGAAATAATTCCGGAGAAATTTCTCGCGGGGTGGCGGCGTGTAATCGGCTGCGACGTGCCGCCGTCGGAGTGCGGCCGATGCGGAGTACATATGGATTTGGAACGAGGGGAGTGAAGCCCGGATGACGACCGCGCAGGAGCGAGCCGACCTGCTGGACAAGATCGGGCTGGCCGCACAGAACAAGGCAACGCTGGGACAAGTGCTGGGAACCGGAAGCGTCGGGCAGGCCACCGAGGGACCGGACGGCCGCATGCAGGCCACGATCCGCATCAATCCGGACGAGTTGACCTGGGACCCCTCCATTCTGGTCCTGCCTCATGGAGGCGATCTCGATCTCGAACTCGTCAACGACGACATGAACACGCACTGCGCGCTCCTGCCGAGCAATGGCGACCGGAAGTTCATCTGGCTGGTGAACCACTCGCGAGGACGGGCGACCCTCAACCTCGACGGGCCTGGCTACTACTGGTTCAGCTCGCCCACGGGCAATGACGAGGGCCGGGGACTGACCGGCGCCATCGTCGTCCTGGGGGACGCTCCGCCTGAGGCTCGCCTCGACCGTCCCGAACAGCCGCGACCGTAGGAAGAAGGAGGAGCACATGGCCACCGTCGACTACGTGGACGCGGGTGAGGCCGTCGACCAGGGATCCCTGAGCGGCAAGGTCGCGGGCGGGGACGTCGCGCCACCGGTAGTGGCCGGCGTCAACTACGAGCGCCTACTCGCTGCCCGCGAGGAACCACAGAACTGGCTGACCTATTACGGCGCCTACAACGGGCAGCGGTACAGCCCGCTGGACCAGATCAACACGGAGAACGTCAAACGCATCGGCCCCGCATGGATCTTCCAGGCCGGCACGACCGGTCTGATCGCGGGCGCGTCGACCTACTCGTTCGAGGCCGCCCCGCTCGTCGTCGACGGGGTCATGTACCTCTCCGGCTGGGACGGCTGGCTCTGGGCCCTCGACGCGAAGACGGGTGTGGAGATCTGGCGGTACAAGCATGCGGTCCCCTTCGACGTGTCCTTGTGCTGCGGGAACGTGAACCGTGGGGTCGCCGTGGCGCAGGGGAAGGTCTTCTTCGTCACGGCGAACGCCCGAGTGCTCGCGCTCGACGCCACCACCGGCAAGCGGGTCTGGGACAGGACCTACGGAGACGTCCGGGCCGGGGAGAGCGCCACGCTCGCCCCCCTGGTCGTGAAGAACATGGTCATCGTCGGGAGTTCCGGCGGCGAGTTCGGCGTGCGCGGTCACCTCGACGCGTTCGACCTCGAAACCGGTGAGCACCAGTGGCGCCTCTACACGGTGCCCAAGCCCGGGGAGCCCGGCTCGGAGACCTGGCCCGCCGAGGGCGAGGCCTGGGCACGGGGCGGGGCGAACTGCTGGGTCACCGGCACCTTCGACCCGGAGACGAACCTGCTGTACGTCGGCACCGGCAACCCGGCGCCCGACTTCGACGGAGCCGTCCGCGAGGGCGACAACCTCTTCACCGACAGCATCATCGCCGTCGACGTCGACAGCGGTCAGATCCGCTGGCACTACCAGTGCACCCCGCACGACGTGTGGGACTACGACAGCATCGCCGAGTGCATCCTGTTCGAGCAGGGCGGGCGCAAACTGCTCGGGCACTTCGACAAGAACGGCTACTTCTTCGTCCTCGACCGCACGAACGGCGAGAGGGTCCAGATCACCCCGTTCGTCGACCGGATCACGTGGGGGGCCATCACGAGGGACGGCAGGGTGACCGTCAAGGTGTACCCGGACAAGGAAGGAGAACCGGTCCACTTCTACCCCGGTCCGGCCGGCGCCAAGGAATGGACCCACGCGGCCTACAGCCCGAAGACCGAGCTCTTCTACGTCCCGGTCCAGGACACCGGAGCCACGGCCACCCGGCGGCGCCGGGAGTTCAGGGAGAGCATTCCGTACTGGGGCGCGGGCGTTCAGGTGGACATCGAGGACATGGCTGGGTCCATCAGCGCGTTCGACGCCACCGGCGAGGAGAAGTGGCGCTGGCGTAACGAACTGCCGATGTGCGCCTCGGTGCTGGCCACCGGCGGGGACCTGGTGTTCGCCGGTGAGCCCTCCGGGGAGTTCAACGCGCTGGACGCCCGCACCGGGGAGCTGCTGTGGCAGTTCCAGTGCGGAAGCGGCCACCACAGCAGCCCGACCACCTACATGGTCGACGGCAGGCAGTACATCGCCGTACCCGTCGGTTGGGGCGGATGGGCCGAGGGGTTCCTCCCCGGCATGCTCGGCGCGGGGCACGGAAGCGCCCTGATCGTCTTCGCCCTCCCGGAAGCGTCGTGACGCGTGACCCGGAGCCTGCCGCAATCGGGGCAGAGAGGAGGTGGATCCATGGAGTCTCAGCTCGATGAGTGGGAAACGCCCGAGTTCGACGAAATCACAGTCGCGGCCGAAGTGACTATGTATCTCGATCGGTTGGAGGACTAGCGGACGTAGGACCGGCGCCGGACCTGGTCCGGCGCCCTCCGGCGGCCCGGTGCGGCCGCAGACGGCCGGGCCGGCGACGGCCGGGCCGCGACGGAGAAGGATCTTCGACGAACGGAGTGCCGGCGTGTTGCTGCGAGTGCTGGGCTCGGCGGCGGGGGGCGGATCCCCGCAGTGGAACTGCGGCTGCCCGGTGTGCGCCGCGGTCCGTTCCCGGGCCGGCCACGCGCGCACCCAGTCGTCGGTCGCGGTCAGCGCCGACCGCCGCCGGTGGTTCCTCGTCAACGCCTCGCCCGACGTCCGCACCCAGATCGAGGCCTTCCACGGCCTGCACCCGTACGACGACCGGACGACGCCGTTGGAGGCGGTGCTGCTCACCGACGCCGAGCTGGACCACACGCTGGGCCTGCTTCTGTTGCGCGAGGCCGGCGCCCTGCGGCTGTACGCCACGCCGGCGGTGCGCAAGACCCTGGCCGACGGCTCGGGGATTCTGCGTACGCTCGAGCGCTACTGCCCGGTCGAGTGGCGTGCGGTGGTCCCTGGCGCCGACTTGGTCCTGGCGGACGGACTGTCCTGCCGGGCGTTCGACGCGCCCACCACCAAGCGTGACCGGTTCGGGGCCGGGGTGGACCACGGCCGCGTCGTGGGCTACCGGCTGACCGACGAGCGCAGCGGGGGGACGCTGGTGTACCTGCCGGGGGTGCAATCGCTGACACCGGCGCTGCGCGCGGAGATCGAGGGCTGTGCATGCCTGCTGATCGACGGGACCTGCTGGCGTGACGACGAGCTCGTGCGGCTCGGCCTGGCCGACAGGACGTCCCGGGAGATGGGTCACCTGCCCATCGACGGCCCGGACGGCAGTCTGGCGTGGCTCCCCTCGCTGGGCGTGGGACGGACGATCTTCGTACACATGAACAACACCAATCCGATCCTCCTGGAGGACGCGCCCGAGCGGCGTACGTTGGAGGAGAGCGGCATCGAAGTGGCCATGGACGGCCTTGAGGTCCAGGTGTAGAGCCGTGACGACAACGACCACCAGAACCGGCGCCGACGGTTTCGTCGAGACGTTGCGGGCCCACTCGCGGCGATACCACGACCAGCACCCGTTCCACGTCCGGATGAACGCCGGCCGGCTGAACCGCCGGCAGATCCAGGGCTGGGTGGCCAATCGCTTCTACTACCAGGAGAACATCCCCCGCAAGGACGCCGCGATCCTTGCCAACTGTCCCGACCTCGAGGTCCGCCGCCGCTGGGTCCGACGGATCACCGACCACGACGGCACCGCCGCCGGCGAGGGTGGCATCGAGGCGTGGCTGAGCCTCGGCGAGGCCGCCGGGCTGACCCGTGAGGAGGTCCTGGACCACCGGCACCTGGTGCCTGGGGTGCGGTTCGCCGTCGACGCCTACGTGAACTTCGCCCGCACCCGGCCGTGGCCGGAGGCGGTGGCGTCCTCGCTCACCGAGTTGTTCGCGCCCGACCTGATGGCCGCGCGGCTGGCCGCGTTCGAGCGGTGGTACCCGTGGATCGACCCCGAGGGCCTCGCCTACTTCCGTGCCCGCCTGGAGCAGGCTCCCCGCGACTGCGAGCACGCCCTCGAAGTCGTCACCGCGCACTGCCTCTCCGCCGAGTCCCAGGCGCGCGCCGTCGACGCCCTGTCGTTCAAGTGCGACGTCCTGTGGAGCCTGATGGACGCCATCGACCAGGCCTACCCGGAGTGACCACCATGGACCCGACCCGTACCGGAACGACCCGGACCAGCACCAGGACGCGACCCGGCGCCGGGGTGTCCGGCTCGGACCGGCCCCGGTTGGCGAGCCATGTGCGGATGACCTTCTGCCGGACCAGGCAGCGCAAGGTCCTGCTGCACCCCGAGACGGTGGTGGTTCTGAACGGCAGCGGCGCGGCGATCCTCGAACTGTGCGACGGGCGGCACACCGTGGCCGAGATCGTGACCGAGCTGGGCGCCCGCTACCAGAGCGTCCCCGAGGACGAGGTGCGGCAGTTCCTGACCCGGCTCGTCGCCCGGCGCTGGGTGGAGTTCACCGATGGATAGCCCGTTCGGTTTGCTCGCCGAGCTCACCTACCGTTGCCCGCTGGCCTGCTCGTACTGCTCCAACCCGCTGAACATGGCCGACTATCAGGACGAGCTGGCCACCGACGAGTGGCGTCGGGTGCTGGCGGAGGCCGGCGAACTGGGGGTTCTGCAGTGCCACCTGTCCGGCGGGGAACCGCTGCTGCGGCGAGACCTGGTGGAGATCGTGTCCCACGCCCACGACCTGGGCCTCTACACCAACCTCATCACCAGCGGCCTCGGGTTCTCCCATACGAGGGCCGAGCAGTTGCGGGCCGCCGGCCTGGACCACGTGCAGATCAGCATCCAGGCCGACGAACCGACCGTGTCCGAACGGATCGCGGGGACCCCGTCCTTCCGTCGCAAGATCGAGGCGATGGGCGTGGCCAAGGAGCTGGGCTGGCCGCTCACCATGAACGTGGTGCTGCACCGGTACAACATCGACCGCGTCGCCGAAGTGCTCGCTCTGGCCGAGGAGGTGGGCGCCGACCGGGTGGAGCTGGCCAACACCCAGTACTACGGCTGGGCCTGGCGGAACCGTGACGCGCTGCTGCCCAGCCGGGCCCAACTGGAGGCAGCCGAGGTCGTCGTGCGGGCCGCCCGCGAGCGACTGCGGGACCGCATGGACGTCATCTACGTCATCCCGGACTACTACAGCCGCTACCCGAAGCCCTGCATGGGCGGCTGGGCCTCACGACAGCTGACCGTGACGCCGAACGGCGACGTTCTGCCCTGTCCGGCCGCCCACTCCCTGCCGTTGCCACGGGCCAGCGTGCGCGAGGACCCGCTGGAGTGGATCTGGGCCGAGTCCCCGGTGATGAACGCGTTCCGGGGGACCGACTGGATGCCGGAGCCCTGCCGGAGCTGCTACCGGCGGGAGCTGGACTACGGCGGGTGCCGCTGCCAGGCGTTCCTGCTCACCGGTGACGCCGCCCGGACCGACCCGGTCTGCTGCCTGTCGCCCGACCACGACCTGGTCGCTGCTGCGGTCGAGGCCGCCAACGCCGGCGCGCGGCCGGACGATCTTCCACTGGTCCCTCGCCCGCACCGACCCGGTCTGCCACCGGTCGCCCGGTCACGACGTGGTGGCGGTGGCTAGCCACCGGACCACAACGGCAGTGCCACAGCGGCGATGATCAAGGTGACCCCGCTCAGCAGGTCCGAGCGGATCGGCATGAGGCGTGCCGCGGCCCGCCCGAGCCGCAGTCCGACCAGCGACATCACCGCCGTCATGGCGCCGAATACGGGTGCCGAGAACCAGGGCGAGAGCCCGAGGACCCCCAGGCTCGCCCCGGCGAACAAGTTGTCCAGGCTCAGCGTCAACGGGATGCCGAACAGCGCCCACGAGTGGTCCAATTCGTCCGGCTCGGGGTTCCGCAGGGCTGAGATGACGAGGTAGAGACCGTAGCCGCCGAGCGTGGCCGCGCCCACCAGTTCGGCGACGTCCCCGACGAACTCCCCGATCTGCCGACCGATCAACATCCCGACCAGGGGCATGACCGCGTCCCACAGCCCGAAGGTCAGCGCGACCTGCACCGCGCGCCTCAGACCGAACGGGACGGTGCCGAGCGCGATCGATACCCGGAAATTATCGAGACTGAGCACGAAACCCAGGACCAGGATTTCCCAGATCATGGCGACACGGCTGCCCGATGACGACCGACGCCGACAGAAACAACTCCGCCTCGACCGGCGTTTCCCATAGTTTTATATGCTATCTCGGACGGTTCGCGAAATAAACCGGGCAAGCCGATATCAGGAAGATTCTTGACGCTTTTATCTAGGCCAACACTGACGATCGCAAGCTCATTATGATCCTATGGCTGGCTTGTGTCAGCGATTTACATTTACGCTCTGTCAGATCTGCGAGATCCGTGCCCCCGTGGCTTCAGCGACGCGGACGACAGCGTCGGCACGAGCAGGTGATCGCCGGGATCGTCGATGTCCTGCTCCGTGTCGCCGACCGGTATCCCGGCTCCCGTTCCCCGCTGGTGCGGCGGGTCATGCCTGCATAGCGTGATCACATGACCACAGAAACGGGCCGGCCCGCTCTCGACGACCGGCGGTGGAAAGCGCTCGGGGTCTGTCTGACCGCGGGCTTCATCTCGCTGCTCGACGTCTCGATCGTGAACGTGGCTCTGCCTTCCATGGAGCGCGGGCTCGGTGCCTCCGAGGCCACCCAGTCCTGGGTGGTGTCCGGGTACGCCCTCGCCTTCGGGCTCGCGCTGGCGCCGGCCGGACGGCTGGGTGACCTGCGGGGGCGCCGCCAGGCGCTGTTGTTCGGCCTCGGCCTGTTCACGGCCGCGTCGGTGGGGTGCGGCCTCGCTGCCAGCCCCACCTGGTTGGTGGTGTTCCGGCTGGTCCAGGGCGCGGCCGCCGGTGTGGTCGCCCCCCAGACCTCGGGGTTGATCCAGCAGATGTTCCAGGGCGCCGAGCGGGCTCGGGCCTTCGGTTTCCACGGCAGCGTCGTCGCCGTGTCCACCGCGGTGGGCCCGCTCGCGGGCGGACTGCTGATCCAGGCGTTCGGCACGGACGACGGCTGGCGCTGGGTGTTCTTCGTCAACGTGCCCATCGGGGTGGCCGCCCTCGTCGCGGGGCACCGACTGCTGCCCCGCCTTCCGGTGCCGAGCGACAAACGGGAGAAGTTCGATCCGTTCGGCGTACTGCTCCTCGGCACGGGTGTGCTCGCGCTGTTGCTCCCCCTGGTCCAGGAACAGCAGTGGCAGGGGCGGGCGAAGTGGGCACTGCTCCCGGTGGGCGCACTGCTGCTGGGGGCCTTCTGGATGTGGGAAAGGATCCAAAGCCGCCTGGGCAAGGCGCCGCTGGTCGACCTCGGGCTCTTCTCCCTGCGCTCCTTCACGCTCGGCACCCTGGTCAGCCTCACGTTCTTCGGTGGGCTCACCACCATCTTCTTCGTCCTGTCCCTGTTCCTGCAGAACTCCGTGGGATACAGCGCCCTTGACGCCGGCATGACGATCCTGCCGTTCGCGGTGGCCTCGGCGGTCGGTGCGGCCTTCGGGGGACGGCTGGTGACGCGTTACGGCCGCAGCCTGGTCGTCATCGGCTTGAGCGGAGTGATTCTCGGGCTGCTCGGCGTCGTGGTGGCCGTTCAGCTGGTGCCCGGCGAGGGCTTGGGCTGGGCCATGGCGCTGCCGCTGGTCATCGGCGGGATCGGGTCCGGTCTCACGGTCTCGCCCAACACGACCCTCACCCTCACGCTCGTGCCGGTACGTCGGGCCGGTGCGGCCGGCGGGGTGATGCAGACCGGCCAGCGCATCGGCTCGGCCGTGGGTATCGCCGTGGTCGGCGCCGTGTATTTCGCGCACCTCGCCGACCACGGCCGTGCCACGACGGCCCTTCAGCTCGGGCTGCTCACCGCCACGGCCATCATCCTCGTCGCCCTGGTCCTGGCCGTGGCCGATCTCCGGGAGCGCCGGGCGCATCCGGGCGACGACGACCTCGCGGCGACGCCGCGGCGGGGCGTGGGGGACAGCGGGGCCGGGGCCGGCCAGAAGGCGGGCCGCGGAGCCTGAGGACGGCCTCGGCCCGAAGCCGGACGGGGCCTCAGGCCGGGCGGTCCTCAGCCAGGGGAACAGAAATGACCGCCGTGCGTCAGCCCTTCGAGGCGCAAGGCAGCCGACGCGCTGCGAAAAGAACCATCGAAATCTTCAGCGCGGTCGAAATGGTCAAGGCCTGCACGAAGGGCATTCCCATGAGCCACAGTGCCACCATCATGGCCGTGAGGACCAGGAGAACCGGGAGCAGGTTGGTCTGCCCGACCGCGGAACGCACAACACCGGTGAGTGTCCGAGGCTGAGCCACCGTATCGATCGCGTCAACGCGGATCTCTTCTTCGTCGACTTGCGGCATTCTCTTTCCTTCCCACGGGCTCGTTTCCGCTAGCGAGCCTAGGCAGGGCCCAACGGGGCTGCCACCGCTGCTACTCCGACACCGTCCGTACGCGGCCGGTCATATGAACCTCTACGCCCGTTCGGAGGCATGTGGGCGCGTGCCGCGCGGGCATCCGCCGATCCGGTCCTACGTTCCGGACATGAAACGGAACCATGTTCGCTGCGCCGCGTTCGTCGCCGTACTTCTCGCCGCGAGTCCGGGTGCCTTCCCGGCCTCGGCGACCACGCGGACCCTGACCGTGCACCCGGGCCAGTCGATCCAGAAGGCGGTGAACGCCGCCCACGCCGGTGACACGGTCCTGGTGAAGGCCGGCACCTACCACGAGAGCGTCACCATCAAGACCTCCGGAGTGACCCTTCGCGGCGTCGGCCCGCGCACGGTGATCGTGCCTCCCAAGAAAAAGAAGGCCGTCCCCAGCCCCAAGGCAGCGGTCGGCTGCGTGGAGGGCGGCAAGGGCATCTGCGTGATCGGACTCAGGAACAAGCCCGTCACGAACGTGACCGTCTCCGACCTGAAGCTGACGGGCTTCTCCCGCGTCGGTCTGTGGTCCATGGCCACCGACCACCTGACCGTCCAGCGGGTGAAGGCTGAGAAGAACGGCCAGTGGGGCATCTCGCAGGAGCACTCCACGCGCGGTGTGTTCAGGAACAACGTCGCCCGCGACAACGGTGACGCCGGCCTGTACCTCGCCAACACGACGATGTCGGAGAAGGGGGCCACGGACAGCCGGGGCCTGGTCGTGGAGGGGAACACCCTGGAGGGCAACCGCAACGGCCTGACGGTTCTGCGCCTGCGCAACCTCAGGGTCCATCGGAACTACCTGACCGGGAACTGCACCGGGATGATCGTGATCGGGGACGAGAACAAGCCCCGGGCCGGCGCGTTCACCGTCACCGAGAACATCGTGCTGCGCAACAACAAGTACTGCGCCAAGACGGCCCGGCTGCCGTTCGTGCAGGGCGCCGGGATCGTACTGTCCGGTGCGGAGAGCGTGTCGCTGAAGCACAACATGGTCGCGGGCAACAGCGGCCGGTCGTCGCTGTCGGGTGGGATCGTGCTGTCCAAGAGCATGGTCGGCGCGGCCAACACGAAGAACCGCGTCGACGAGAACTGGTTCTCCGGCAACGCCCCGGCCGACCTGGTCGATCAGAACGCCACGAAGGCCGGCAACCTCTTCCGCGGCAACTTCTGCCGCGTCTCGGTCCCGGCCGGACTGTGCTGAGCTGAGCTGAGCCGGCCCGTCGGCCGTTCGGCTCCGTGAAGCCGTTCGGTTCCGTGAAGCCGTTCGGTTCCGTGAACAGGACAGTGTCCCTTCGCGTCGCTCCCCGAGAGCGGTACGAAGGGACACTGCTGTTTCACCGGTTGGTGAGGGTGTCCCGCGTGGCGGTCCCCGGCGCGCTCAGGCGGGAGCGAGCGTGGGCAGCAGACGCAGGGCGTTCCCGCGGTTGATGTGGCCGCGTTCCCGGTCACCGAGTGCGGGATCCCCGTCCAGAGCGGGCGTGGTCACCTCGGTGACCACGCGCGTGGGAGTGGGCGGCCAGTCGCTTCCGTAGAGGATCCGGGAGGAACCCGCGGCGGCCAGCAGCGTGGGGGTGGCCGACGGGGACATGGGCGCGGCCGTGTCGTAGTAGAAGCGGTGCAGGTAGTCGCGGACGCGGCCGGGATCGACGGCGGGGACGAGCTGGCGGCCGAAGACCTCGATCCGGCCCGCGATGTAGGGGAGGTAACCGCCGCCGTGCGGGAGGATGAAGGTGAGCCGCGGGAAGCGGTCCAGAGTGCCGTTCATGATCAGACTCAGAGCGGCGCGCGTGGTGTCCATGAGGAAGTCGCACACGAACGGCGGTACGCCCGGGAGCGCGCCGGAGGGGTCCACCTGCATGGGATGCGTGCTGATCACGGCGGCGCGTTCGTCCAGTTCCGCCATGATCGGGTCGAGTGCGGGGTCGCCCAGGTACGTGTTGCCCGTGCTGGTGCGCGCGCTGACGCCCACGGCCCCGAGCTGGTCCATCCCGTGGGAGACGGACCAGCGGGAGAGTTCGGCGTCGTCGAGGAAGACGGGTGTGAAGAAGGCGAAGCGGCCGGAGTGTCTGGTCGCCAGGGCGCCGGCGGCGTCGAGGGCGACACGCGTGCTCTCCTTGCGTGCCGCCGCCTCCTTGAAGCGTCCCAGCATGGCGACGGTGAGGACGCTGGTGCGCGTGCCGGTCCGGTCCATCAGGTCCAGGGCGGCGGTTTCGTCCCACCGGGTCCACGGCGGCAGGCTGTCCCGGTCCGCGAACCCGTTCTTCTCGGCCCACCGCACCCATTCGGGGGCGGTGTAGTGGTGGTGGACGTCTATTCGTTCGCGTCGGGCGTCGTCGCCGCTCGGTGCGGTGCGGTGACCTATGTCGCCCGGAGCTTGCAGGTCGGTCGTCATGGAAGGGCTCCCTACGGTGAATGGGTCCGGGTGCGTGTGAGAGGGGATCAGCGGCTGAGGAGACCTTCGAGGACGTGCGTCAACTCGTGCGCGGGGTTCGCGGGGAGGTCCGCGGAGCGCCAGGCGACGATCCCGTCGGGGCGGACGAGTACCGCGCCCTGAGGGGTGACGCCGTGGACGGCGGCCCAGTCCGCGCCACCGCCGTCGGTGCCGTGGGCGGCCGTGGTGTCGAGGTCGAAGTCCGGGCCGGCGCCGACGCGGTAGGACACCAGGGGGACGCCGAGCTCGGCCGCCGCGGTCTGGGCGGCCGACGGCCACGGCCCGTCAGGAACGCCGGAGAGCAGGACGAAGCTCCGCTCGTACAGATCGACGGTCGACTTGGTGTCCCCGTCGTGCACGACGGTCATGTGCGGGGCCCGGGTACCGGGGTCCGCCTGCAGGCGGAGTGTCTCCGGGATGGTCGGCGCTTCGGTGTCCGCGCCGGACACGGCCGTGGAGAGGTAGCGGTAGCCGAGGGACACGGTCATCAGGTCCGTGCTCTGGCCCGGGCCCTGCGCGGCGGCGTAGCCGGGGTGTTCCTCACGTGCCGCCTGCTCGATGGCCCGCGCGATCGTGGCCAGGGCGACCGGGCGCCGTTCGTTCTCGTAGGTGTCCAGCAGGCCCTCTCCCGCCCAGCCGCGCAGCACCGCGGTGATCTTCCAGGCCAGGTTGTGAGCGTCCTGGATGCCCGTGTTGGATCCGAACGCGCCGGTGGGGGGCATCTCGTGGGCCGAGTCACCGATGAGGAAGACGCGTCCCTGCCGGTAGCGGTCGGCGACCCGGTCCGCCGCGTGCCACGGGGCACGCCCGGTGACCTCGACGTCCAGGTCCCGTACGCCCGCGGCGGCCCTGATGTGGTCCGCGATGCGCGTGTCGGTGAAGTGCTCCAGCGTCTGGCCGCGCTCGGGGAACCACGGGATGTGGAAGACCCAGTTCTCCTCGTTGTCGACGGGCAGCAGGACCCCGTCGCCCTCTGTCCCGTTCAGGTAGCAGACGAGGAACCGCTGTTCGCCCACCACCTCGCTAAGGAGCTTGCTGCGGAAGGTGACGCTGACGTTGTGGAACAGGTCGCCCCCTCCGCTCTGCCCGATGCCCAGGCGCTCGCGCACGGGGCTGCGCGGCCCGTCGGCCGCCAGGAGGTAGGCCGTGCGCTTGGTGTACATCAGACCGCTCTCCCGGTCGCGCAGTTCGCACGTCACGCCGTCCCGGTCCTCGGTGAAGGAGACCAGCTCCGTACCGAAGCGCACGTCCCCGCCCAGCCGGCGGGCATGGGTCAGCAGGACCGGCTCCAGGTCGTTCTGGCTGCACGCGCACCGCATGGCGGAGCACACGTCCTTCTCGGGGGGCTTCCCGCCGGTGAGCCGGGCCGAGAGCCATCTGCTCTGACCGCCCGACAGTTTGTCCGTCTGCATGATGCCGTGATTGCCGGACAGGTTGGCCGCGGCCTTTCTGATGTCCGGTTCCACGCCGGCGGTGCGGAACAACTCCATGGTCCGCATGTTGTTCCCCCGGCCCCGGGGGTGTTCGGAAGTGGCGGCCCGGCGTTCGGCGACCATATGGCTGACGCCCAGTCTTCCCAGAAACACCGACGCGGACAGTCCGACAAGCGAACCGCCCACGATCAATACCGGCACCATTTCTTCGTCTTCATTGGCGCGCTTGTCCACGGCCCGTCCTCCTCCAGTGACCCAGCGGTGGTTCGGGCAGCAATTCGAACTCCTGGCGGCCCTGGTTTCGAACCTGTCATACGGCACCCGGGTCGGCAATCGAGCCTTCCCTCGGACGGCGCACTCCTCGTTTTCGCGCCCGTACCGTGCCGAAGAGATCGGTCAGCGTCAGGGTGAATCGCGTTTTCCCGTTCCGCGTGGCGTCAATGCATTGCTGCGTTCCGGTGTTCAGCCGACTCGTGCCACTGCGGGAAGAGAAGAAGGGCCGTCAATGACTCAGATGCAAGAGCAGGAGACCGCAGACGAGACAGCCCGGGCAGTGGACGCGGCATCCCGGGGTTGCCCCGTATACCGGTCCAACCCGCACCCCCTCTATCAGCATCTGCGCGAGAACGCGCCCGTGTCCCGTCTGACCCCGCCGCACGGTGTGGACTCGTACCTCATCACGCGGTTCGAGGACGCGAAGGCGGCTCTGGCCGACCCGCGGATCAGCAAGGACATGTACGCGGCCATCGACGCCTACCGTTCCATCTTCGGCGACTCCTCCATCGCCCTGGACGACAACATGCTGTTCGCCGACCCGCCGAAGCACACGCGGCTGCGCCGGATCGTCAGCAAGGCCTTCGTTCCCCGCCGTATCGAGGCCCTGCGCCCGCGGATCCAGGAGATCACCGACACGCTGCTCGACACGTGCTCCACCCTGGCGCCCGTCGACCTCCTGTCGGCCTTCGCCTTCCCGCTGCCCCTCCAGGTGATCTGCGAGCTGATCGGCGTCCCCGAGGAGGAGAGGCAGGACGTCCAGCAGCGGTGCAGCGTCGTCGCGCGGACCGGATTCAGCAAGAAGGACAAGGTCCGGCTGGCCGAGGCGGAGACCGCGCTCAAGGAGTACTTCGAGGTCCTGATCGCCCGTAAGCGGAAGAACCCCGAGGACGACCTGCTGAGCCTCCTCATCCAGACGAGCGACGAGCAGGAGTCGCTGACGGACGGCGAGCTGCTGTCCACGCTGTGGGTGCTGCTGTTCGCCGGCCACAAGACGACCGCCTACCTCATCGGTAACGCCGTCTACACCCTGCTCACGCATCCCGAGCAGCTCAAGCAGGTGATCGACTCGCCCGATCTCCTCCAGAACGCCATCGAGGAGATCATCCGCTTCGAGGGCTCGGTCGAGAACGCGACCTTCCGTCACGCGCTCGAGGACATCACCATCGCGGGGACGCTCATTCCCAAGGGCTCGCTGGTGCAGATCGCGGTCACCTCGGCCAACCGGGACGCCGCCGCGTTCGAGAGCCCCGACGTCTTCGACATCGCCCGGCCGGGCGTGCAGAGCAACCACCTGGGATTCGGTACGGGTCCGCACTTCTGCCTCGGCGCACCGCTGGCGAGGATGGAGATGCAGATCGCCCTGGCCTCGCTCTTCCGCCGCTTCCCGAAGCTCTCGCTGGCCATGCCGGCCGACGAGGCCAAGTGGCTGACCGTGCCCTTCCCCGCGTTCCGCGGCCTGACCGAACTGCGCGTCGCGCTGGACCCCTCCAGGGTTCTGGACGACTGGGCCTCCGGGATGGTCGACATCGCGTGAGATCACGGGCGTAGGTCCACGCCACCCTGACCCCGTCCACGAGAGCGGAACTGACGGCCACTCGGATGCCGTGGGGCCGGTGGCCGTTGCGATGCCCCAGCGGCCCCGGCCCCGGCGGCCACCCCCACTCAGCGACACTCGCGGGCTCGGTGCCCGGCGCCTGGACCGCAGCGAGGTCACGAAGGCTCTGGAGGCAGGTTGACCGAGTCGCTGTGCTCGACCCGTGGCCCGCTCAGACCGGGTAGGCGTCGTAGCAGTCCAGGGCCGGGTGGTAGAGGACCTGCCAGGTGCGGCCTTCGACGACCGATGGCCAGGGCGCTGGGGACGCCGATGCCGACCGCGCGCACCGCGGTGGGGAAGAGCCGGCCCGCGAAGACGTTGGTCAGCGCCAACGGCATGGCCACGCAGAGCAGATGGAGCACGGCGACGACCGAGAACGGCAGCGTGTGCGAGCGCCATCACCCTCCACCCCACCTCGGAGTGCAGGTTTCCCCAGGTGTAGTCAGCTTCGGCCGGATGAGCTCCGCGACCATGCCGAGCGACTGTACGGCGACCTTCCGGCGGCCGAGTGAGCTCCGCGACCATGCCGACGAAGGTGGCCTGCGTCCAGGGCTCAAGATCCCCCTCGGCTTGCTCGCGTGTGATGACCGCGGTCGCCGCCTCGTCAATGACGTCGAACCCGAGTTCTTGCAGTTGTCGGAGGATCGTTGTTTTTCCTGCGCCGGGTGCGCCTGTGAGGATGTACCGCTTCATGGGGCGACTTTGGTCCGTTTCTGGTAGCTGAGATGGAGGTTCATCCACCCCCCTCACGGTCGGTGATGCGGGTGCAGTGAGGTAGGCGCTCCAGTCGCGCTGAGCGTGGTGGTGGGCCCACTTGATTGCGGTGTGGATATGGACATCGAGCAGCTCGGCCAGGACTGGCGGGGCAGTCCGGCTGCGAGTGCGATGAGGGCTGCTGTCCGAGCTGGCCTGTCCTGATGCCGTGGCGCACGAGTTGGTCGTTGAACGCCTTGCGGCTGAGAGGGTGGCCGGGCAACTCGCCGGGGAAGTGCTACGGAGTCTGGTTAGCCAGGCGACGGGAGAGAGCGGAGCGCTGGCCAGGTGCCGCGGCGAGCTGGTGAAGAAGTCGGGCCAGGCGGGGCGCTGTCCACAGCCGCGCATCTCCGAGCCGCAGGAACCTCCTATCCGAGGTGCGCCTCGCAGCCGCTGCCGCTGCGACACTCGTCATCGCCGTCCGCCCCACCGCGGCCCAGGCGGCCGCCGCCACCTCGACCTCGTCGAACAGGCTGCCACCGGCGTGGACAGCCACGAGGTCGAGCGGACCGACGCCCAGATACACACGTACTGGACGCCGGGGCGCATGGCGGACCCTCTCAGGCATCCCGTGGACGCGCCGACCGCACCCGCACACACCACCGTCGCCCCGCGGCACGAGGCCTCCGTTCCCAGCAGGCCGACGACCGCCTCCCAGCGGGGCATCCTGCCGAAGACCACGACCTCCTGAACTGCAGGGCAAGCTCGACGCGCTCACCACGGTGACCGCGAACCTCGACTACGAGAACCTCGAACTGAAGAAGAAGGACACCAGCCGGCGCCAGGACCGGATCACCGCCCTACCCGCGTCGGGCACCTGGGTGGAGTAGCCACCCGGACCCCGACGCCAAGACGAATGCAGAGCGGAGCTGTCGATGCTGCTCCTCCGCAGTTGCTGAGCCGATGCGGACTTCCACGGCAGCAGGCAGCGCCACCGCCCCAGCTCCCGCAAGGACCTGTGCAAGAGGCCACTTGGACAGGGAAATCGCAACTTCGCCATGGCTCGCAGAGGCAGCTACCTTCACCTGGTCTTCGGTGGTCGCCCACGGTCGCACAGGAGTTCCTTCAGGCTGGGCCAGCCGCGACGGGATGAGTCGGCCATGCCCTGCCCCACGAACCCTCGCCCCCCCATGCGTAAGCCACCGAACCGGGTCCACGCCAGGCAGCCCCAACCAGGGAGAGACGCATGCCCCATCTTGCTCTGTACACATTCGGCGTCCTGAAGTCACCTCTCGCCGATCCCGCACCTCTCACGCGCGAGTTCTACGACATTGGTGAGGCCGTCTACCGGAAGATCAGTCAGCACCCCGGATACCTCGCGCATGCTGAAGCGGCAGACGGTGACCGGGGCGCGCTCTTCGAGGCGGACTGGGGTGCATGGGGAGAGTTCGCCGTACCGACTTGGTACGGCAAGGGCCGTACGCCGGAAACCACCGCCCTGGCCGCGACCCTCTCACTCTGGACCGACCTGCGCCCCGCCTTCGACGCCGTCTACACCGGTATGCACCGTGAGGCGCTGAACAGGCGTTACGACTGGTTCGAGAGGACAGGGCACCCAAATTACGTGTTCTGGTGGGTCTCCGACGGCGTGATACCCACCTGGCGGGACGGGGTTTCCAGGCTGGAGCACCTCCACGACCACGGCTCCGCGCCGCACGCCTTCACCTTCCACCACTCGTTCGCCCCGGACGGAACTCCGACCAGGATCAAAGGGATCGGGCCGAAGGGCGACCAGGTTCGCTGACAAGGAGGCCTGAACGACTGGGTTCGCTGTCAAACGCCTCGATTGAATGACGGCGAACAGCAACGGCCTGGCTTTGTTCACGAGAACCCGGTTGCCAGCCGATCACCCTTCGCTCCGCGGACGTGAAATCCCCGCCCAGCCGGGAACAAGGCCCCCGCCCCGCATACCCAAAGGCGCCCACCGCCCGGCCTGAGACCGCCGATCGAGCCGGTGGGCCGTGCCGTGGACGGGCTGGCTCCGCCGTCCACGCACTGTTCACCGCTTCACCGGCGTTGTCACAGGCGGCCGCCGCGCCCTCCGAGCAGGCAAAGGAATAGAGGCTGCGCACCGCCAACGGGGTCGGCAGCGTCGAGCGGGTGGTGCTGACCAGTTCGTTCGCCGCGATGATCGGTGACGCGGAGGACATCCTCGACGTCCCGGGTCGAATCGTGAGCGAAGAGTCCTGGAACACGACCTCGTCGCTGACTGCGAGCCCTACAGCTACTCCAAGGCCCTGGCCGAGAAGGAGGCCGGTCAGGCGGGCACCACCCGCCGCGAGCGCCTGCGCGAGCTGCATGACGGACCGCCAGGGCGCAGGACCGCTGGCGTCTCGTCAACGTCAACCCGGGCCTGGTCATCGGGCCGTCCCTGAACGCCGCCCCAACCAGGGAGAGCTTCACCATCGCCAAGCGGATGGCGAGCGGCCGGATGCGCCTAGGTGCGCCAGCATCGCGCTGACCGTCGTCGACGTGCGCGAGGCCGCCTACGCCCACCTGGTCGCCGCGTTTCTGCCCGAAGCGCGGGGGCGTCATCTCATCGCGGCGGAGAGCACCGACATCGTCGATCTCGGCCGCAGGCCCCTGCCCGCGTACGGGTCGCGCTACGCGCTGCCGCACCGCGCGCTGCCCAAAACCCTCGCCACCCGCCACCCGCCACGACAAACGCGCCCGCCACTACCAAGCCCTGGTCACCATCGTCTGCCTACGACTCCGGCTCCCCTGACTCTGTGGAGACGGCCTAGGCGGCTTGGGTGAGTTCGGCGCGGCCGAACATGAGCGCGTAGCCGGAGGGGAGCTGACGCAGGATGCGGGTGAGCAGCTCGGGGCCGGCCAGGGCGGCGACGGTGGTGAGGACGGAGCCGGTGTCCCAGCGGGTGGTGGCAGGAGTGGCGCCGGTGCGTGCGGCGAGGTCTTTGACGAAGGCCCAGCCGGTGAGGGGCTGGGGGTCGGGGATCTGTTGGGTGAGGATGCGTGCGGCTTCCAGGGGCAGGTGGGCAGCCAGTTCGACGCGTTCGTCGCCCGTCAGCTGGCGTCCAGGCCCCGAGAGGACCAGCCGGACGACCTCCTCGGCCCGCTCACGGGTGGGGTAGGCGCCTTCGTAACGGACCTTCTCCAGCATCTGCTCGAAGGTCATCGCGGACGGGTGGTGGAGCGATGCACGCCGGTCGGACATCACTGCGGTCGTTGCCTTTCTCTCGGCGAGGTGATGGTGACGGTGCCCGGCCGGGGGGCACGGACACCGGGAGTGAGGATGGTCAGGCGAGCTGGGGGCGACCGAAGAGCAGGTCGTAGCCTGCGGGAAGCTGGAGCAGGATCTGCTTGAGCAGGTCGTCGCCGACGGCGTCGGCCACCGTGCTGAGGACGGCGCTGACGTCCCAGGCCGCGGTCTGCTCGGTGGCTCCCTCGATCCAGGCCGCGGTCGCCCGCACGAACCGCTCCGGTGACAGCGGTTCGGCACTCTGCAACGGGTTGAGCAGGATCAGGGCGAATTCTTCCGGCAGGTGTGCCGCCAGCTGGGCACGCACCTCGCCGACCAGGTGTGCGCCCAGCAGGGCGAGCACCACGCGGGCCGCGCGTTCTGCCTCCAGCCGGCTTCTGTACTCGCCGCGTTCCTTCACATCGTCGAGGAACGCTTCTTGTCGCAGGGTCACGTCGGCCGCCACCCTTCTTCTCTTCAGCTTCTCTTCAGCTTCTCTTCAGTACCGGCGCGGGGGACGGGCGAGGGGAGATCAGGTGCCCGTCCCCCGTCCCCCGCCGCTGATCGGCTCAGGGCGCCAGGTTCAGCCGGAGCCGGAGATTTCCTTGCGGGAGGATTCCCCGCCGATGGTGATCTTGCGGGGCTTGGCGCGCTCGGCGATCGGGATGCGCAGGGTGAGCACCCCGGCGTCGTAGTCGGCATGGATACGCTCGGTATCCAGCGTGTCGGCCAGCACGATCTGCCGGGAGAAGACACCCAGCGGCCGCTCCGACAGTTCCATCTGCACGTCGTCGCCCTTCGTCACGGGCCGACGTTCGGCGCTGACGGTGAGCATGTTCCGCTCGACGTCGATGTCGATCGCCTCCGGGCTGACCCCGGGAAGGTCGAACGCCACCACGTACTCGTCACCCTCGCGGTAGGCGTCCATCGCCATCGCGGACGGCCGCGACCAGGTGCCCGGGCCCATCAGCTGCTGAGCCAGCCGGTCGAGCTCACGGAAGGGGTCGGTGCGCATCAACATCGCAGAACACCTCCAGAAGGTATCGGACAGGACCTGCCAATGCGCTTACTGAAAACGTTGTACCATGTCATCCAATGGATGACAAACATGATGTCGTCGAAAGGATGACGGCCCGGAAGGGCCGGAAGGAGGTGCCCATGGCAGCGGCCGACCAGCCGGTCCCTTCCGGCACCAGCGCCCAGAGCCCGGCTTCGTTCCTCGCCGCCGCAGCGGCACTGGAAACCATCGGCAACGCCCTGCGCGCCGCCGAGCACGAACCCCCGGACGACCCGACGGCCCGGGGCTCCGACCCGGAGCAGGCGCTGGCCTCCCTCCTGCTGCTGCGGCAGGTTCGCGAGCAGCTCGCCGGATGGGAAACGGGCCTGATCGAAACAGCCCGCCGCGCGGGTGCCAGCTGGGCCGATCTCGCTCACCCTCTCGGCGTCGCCAGCCGCCAGGCCGCCGAACGCCGCTACCTGCGCAACCGGCCCGGCCCTGCCGGAACCACCGCCGAACAACGCGTCCAGGCCGCCCGCGAACGTCGCGCCGCGGACCGCACCCTCGCCACCTGGGCCCGCCGCAACGCCGCCGACCTGCGCCGGATAGCCGGCCAGATCACCGGCCTCACCGGCCTCCCCACCGCCGCTCACATTCCGATCAGCCAACTCGACGCGGCCCTCGCCCAGGACGACCCCGCCGCCCTCATCCACCCCCTGAACGCCACCCGCCCCCACCTGACAAACACCCACCCCGACCTAGCCGCCCGACTCGACGCCCTCACGAACTCCGCCAATCCGGCGGCCACCACCCCTGACTGACCGCTGCACAGCGATGCAGGCAGCCGGACCTACGCGGCAGGCCCCGGCCCCGGACCAGGGTGCGGCTCTGGCCGTCGCTGATCACGGCGGTCTTCATGGTGTTCCATGTCTTCTTGCTGGAGACGAACGCGCAGCGGCCGGGCCGGTGGGCCTTCGGGCGGCGGGCCTGGTCCCGGTCCCGTCGATCCGCAAGGTCACGCCCTCCGCATCGACGTACGCGAACACATCGGCCAACGTTCGCAGGCAGGCGCAGTCCGGGCCGGCCGGGGACCGCGAAGCCGCGCTCGGCGGCGCTCACGATTGGCGGCCAGGACGGAAGCTCTCCTCCAGGAACGCCGAAACCGCCTCCGTGACGGCTGACCTCCTCCCACACCAACCTCGGCCCACTCATGGTGAAGGGGTACAACGGATCCCCTCTGCGCGCCTCAGTTGCCGGGGGTGCCGTCGAAGCCTCCGGGGCGGGCGATGGGCTGGGGCCCCTGGTCCGACGCACAATCAGCCGGGCGCCGCGAAGCACACACCGCCTGGTTCGCTTGATCCGCGCAAGCAAACACCCCTCACACCACCCGTTCCACCCCACCTCGAGATACAGGTTTCGCCAGGCCTAGTCAGCTTCGGTCGGGCTGATGCCGCCCCAATGCCGAATATACTGACAAGTAGTCAGGTTCGCGTCGGGCCGGACCTGACCGGCGGTATGCCTTTCACGAACGGGATCAGGGCCTGGCTGGCGTGGGCGTTGGCACCGAGATTCCGAGGGACAGGCGCAGACGGCCCGGTCCGCTCGGTGATCAGGTGGATCTTCGAGCCGTACTTGCTCCGGTCGACGGATTCGGGCCCGTCAGATCCCCGGACTACGCGGGCCAGTGGTAGCCGAGCGTGAAGTCGAGTACGACGGCGAAGGTCAGGTACATGGTCCAGAAAGCCGTGAGGATACGGAAGCCTCCCATGACGCGCTCGGCGACGCCGACGCCGACAGCGGTGAGGAACTTGCTCAGATAGACACCGAAGAGGCCGATGAAGAGCAGCCCGACGGGCCAGGCATTCGCTGAGAAGAACACCGTGGCGCCAAGGGCCGACAGGATCGTGTACGCCACAGCCAGTCCGGCGTTGACCCGCGGGTCGTTGCCGCGGTAGCGGTCCCAGCCGATGGCGAACCAGTGGATGCCATATGCGGAGAACGCCAGTGCGGCCATGTACAGGGGCGGGTCCTTGAACACCTGGAACCAGGTCAGGCCCACGAGGAGGATCACGCCGCTGAGAAACTGACAGAAACCCGGCATCCAGATTCCCCAGACGCCAAGGGCCCGATCCACCCGCTCGTCCCGGCGTGGCCAGCCGAACAGCTCCTGCGGGCCCCAGATGAGATAGCCGGTGCCGAGTCCGAAGAAGCCTAGAGCCAGCGGAGGATACGCCGAGGCAGTGAACGTTACTTCCATGACGGGCACTTTCCTCGGAGCCAAATGAGATGACGTCTCGCAACACCAGGCCGTCGACGTACACGCGACGGGCCCCCTACCTCGCTGGGCGGTGAGACGACGACGCGACGGGTGGGCATGCGTCCAGCCTCGCCCGGCGCCGCACACACCGCACGCCGAACTCCTCCGCCCGACGCCCCGAAACCACACCCGCACACGCCTGCTCCTGGCATGCGACGCGAGATCACGACGGCGCGCCCAGATGCCGAACCAAGCGGGCGTGCCCCGGGCAAGGCTGGACTTGCGCATGATAGGCAGCCATCTGGCTTTGGAGGTCACCAGCACCAGCAGCGGGGTAATCGCCAACGCGTTGGAGGCTCCGGAGACGGAGGGCGTGAACGTGACTGATGTAAAGCGGAAGCCGAAGCTGGACGCGCCCACGTCCTGACCGGATCGCACTGGACGTGCGCAGAAAAAGGGCCTCGGAGTGAGGAAACAGCGCAAGCGGCATGACAGGTGTCACCCCCAGGATGTGCCCCGAGGCACTCCAAGGCCGGCAACCCGTCCTCGTAGACTCGCCATCATGTTCAATTCGCGCAAAGCAGAACGAAATGATGCCTGGGAAGGCGTCGTCACCGACAAATCACGGGGCATGCTCGACGGCTCGAACATGTACCACTTCGTCGAGGTCCGCCTTACCGACGGTGAATCAGCCAAGGTCCGTATCAGCCGCCGTCTCTGGAATTCGATCGCGGTCGGCGATCGGATCGTCCAGCGGGCAGGCTCCGATCCGGTCAAGGAATAGCCCTGAATGCGGGCCGGGGGGGAGGACAGCGGCGTGCCCTCCGAGGGTTCGCCCCGCTCGCGCGAAGAGCCTCAGGGCCTGTTCCGGCACAGTCCGTCTGAGGTGCGGCGCGTGACCGGCGCCCGGGCGGTGGCCATCAGCACGACAATCCCGGGTAAGCCCCTCGGGATGTCTGTGTCCTGTCGACGCCGCACCACCGAGGGAAGGGCAGCCGCTGCCCGCGGGGATCGCCCGCGGGTGAGACGCTGGCCCTGACTTCCGCGCTCTGCTTCGGTGTGACCCACTTCGTGAACGGGCTTCTCTCCCTGAGAGCCGACGGCATCACCGTGGCTCTCCATGCACAGCTCGGCGGGAGTCTGAGCTGGTGCTGGCGCTGTCGTACTCCGGTGGTGCCGCGTCGGCGGCTCGGCTCCGTTCGCGCGGGCGGGCCCCCCATCGCGTCGACGCCCTCCTCCGCCTTGCAGCTGGATTCACCAGACCCCGCTCACCTGCACTGATCAGGCGCCGTAGCTTTCCCGCGACCTGATCCGCCGGACAGGCCCTAGTAGTGCTTCGTTAGGTTCTGCTTCTGTCTCTGCGGCTGTTTCTTGGCAGGGTTCGGCCGCAGGTGGTGCAGGTGCCGGTCCAGCACTTCAGCAGGTCCTGGAGTGTGTCGAGGACCTGGTAGAGGGTCAGGCCGGCGTCTGGGCTTTTGGGTCGAGCCGCCTGAGGGTGAGGAAGGCCTGGGCTGCGGTGACGAGGGTGACGTGGTGGTGCCAGCCGCGCCAGGTGCGGCCCTCGAAGTGGTCCAGGCCCAGGCCATGCTTGAGTTCGCGGTAGTCGTGCTCGATCCGCCAGCGCATCTTCGCCCACCGCACCAGGTCGGCGATCGGGGTGCTGGCGGGCAGGTTGCTCATCCAGTAGCCGGTCGGCTCCGACGCGTCTTCGGGCTGCTCGACAAGCAGGGTCCGCAGCGGCAGCACTCCGTCCCAGCGGCTGCGTCCGCCAGCCTGTTCCTGCGCGGTGCGGGTGGCTTCCTTTCCCGACGGCCGCACTTTCAGCATGGCGAAACGCGAGGTCATCGCGCCTTTGCTGCCCTGCCGCCATGTGACCTCCTCGAAGCGGGTACCGGCGTCGATGAGGTCGGGCAGGGGCCGGGCAGGCCCGCGGTAACGGGGCAGGGTGGGCGGCCCCAGCCCGCCATAGGCAGGCTGAGACGGCTCAGCCGTCGCAGGCCGAGCGATCTCCTTGGGATCCACCGCCATCACGTAGGACCAGCCGCGTTCCTCCAGCGCGAGCCGGAAGGAGACGCTGCGGCCATAGCCTGCGTCCGCCACGATCACCGGCACCACCAGCCCCTGGCCGGCGAGCCGGTCCAGCAGGCCGAGTGCCAGACGTGTCTTGGACGCGTGCTCGACCTCGTCGGGCACCCCGGCCCGTCGGCGCCGCAGCTGGTCCCCCGCCCATTCCTCGGGCAGGAACAACTCCCACTCCAGCGGGCACGAGGCGGTGTCGGTGGCCGCGTGGACACTGACCGCGACCTGGCAGTTGGCCCGCTTGCCCAACGCTCCGCAGTACTGCCGGGCCACCCCGACCGACGCGGTGCCGCACTTGGGAAACGACACGTCGTCGACCACCCACACATCGGGAGCGATCACCTTGCACAGCCGCTCGGCGATCCGCCGCCGCACCGGCGACCACTCCCACGGCGATTGGTTCACGAACTGCTGCAGGGCCTGCATGTTCCCGTCCGGCAGCCGTTCCGCCATCGGCTGGACCGACTTCCGGCGGCCGTCCAGCATCAGACCCCGCAGATAACACTCGCCCCAGCGGCGTTGATCCCGCCGCGGCACCGACCCGAACACATCGGCGACGAACTCCGCTAACTCACCCCGGAGCCGTTCCACTTCCCTCAACCTCATACCGGAAAGGCTGCCCACCACCAGACGAGATCACCCGACGTAACGAAGCACTACTAGGGCTCGTCCGGCGGATCATGGGCCGAGCCAGGGCCGGACCGAGGCGAGGGCCGGCCAGTGCCCTAATCGTGTTGACCGCCCCCGGCAGGCAGTGCTGGAGTCGGCACGTGGACAGCATCCCCGCCAACCGGCGGCTCTGGAACCAGATCAACAGCGCCTACCAGCACGAGCACGACCCGCAAATCGGCGCCACACCCCGGCTGTGGGGCATGTACTCCATCCCCGACGCGCACCTGCACGCCCTGGGCGACGTCACTGGCAAGCGCGTCCTCGAACTCGGCTGCGGCGCCGGCCAGTGGTCCAGGGCGCTCGCCGCCGAGGGCGCCACCATGGTCGGGCTCGACCTGTCCGAAGCCCAACTCGCCGCAGCGGCCCGCGCGATGGGAGCGGCCCGCTACCCGCTAGTGCAAGGCGCCGCCGAACAACTCCCCTTCGCCGCCGACAGCTTCGACTTGGTGTTCTGCGACTTCGGTGGGCTCAGCTGGGCGCCCCCACACCTGGCCGTCCCGCAGGCCGCACGCGTCTTGGGCCGAGGCGGGCGCCTGGTGTTCAACGTCGCCAGCCCATGGTTCGAAGCTTGCTACGACGAAGCCGCCAGCCGCGTGACCACGACGCTGCAGCAGGACTACTTCGGGCTGAACACCATCGCCGAAGACGACGGCGCGACCAGCTATCAGCTCACCTACGGCGACTGGGTCAAGGTCCTGCGCGGCGCGGGTCTCATCATCGACGACCTCATCGAGCCGCGGCCCGAACTCGGAACACCCAACGGCTACAACGAAACCGACCCACCCGACTGGGCACACCGCTGGCCGGCGGAACTGATCTGGGTAACCCACAAACCGTAAGTTCCGCCGCGCCGAGACGTGAAGGCACCCCCTCGCCGGGCAGGCCTGGGGGGTGTCTGGAGTTGTGATCTCTATTGCAGGGTCTCGCGGCTGATGTCGTAATCTCACGGGCTGTGTCGTACCGATGTCGTATACGACATCACCGTGAGACTAGGTGGTGTTTCGAAGTGACGGAGTCACTTGCCGTGGGGACGTCAGCTGGCACCACGGCAGGTTCTCGGCGTGTTCGTGGTGAGGACAGCGACGACGTGGTGGGAGCACTGAGGTTCTGCTATCCGCACCGCTACCCAAATCACCTTGAGACAGTCCCTGGCGCGTGGGGTGCTGCTGCTCAGCGCCTCGTCTCGTACCTGGTCAGGACCACGCCGCCGGGAAACGTCCGCGTCTCCACCAGGTTCAGGTTCACCCAGCTGTCCAGCGCGGTGAAGAACGGCGTGCCGCCGCCCACCAGGACCGGATAGGTGGCGATCGCGTACTCGTCGATCAGCCCGGCGCGCATGGCCGACCCGGCGAGCGTTGCGCCGCCGATGTTCATTGGTCCGCCGTCCTCGGCCTTGAGCCGGGTGATCTCGGCGATCGCGTCGCCGGTGACCAGGCGGGTGTTCCAGTCGACCTTGTCGATCGTCGAGGAGAACACCACCTTCGGCGTGTCCCGCCAGTTCCGCGCGAACTCGATCTCCGCAGGGGTGGCGTTGGGCTGCTGGTCGCCGGTCGGCCAGTAGGAGCTCATCGTCTCCCATAGCTTGCGCCCATACAGCGACAGGCCACTCGCCTGTTCGTGATCGAGCCACCACTGGAACAGCTCGTCGCTTGGCGGGCCGCTCCAGCCGATGTCGTCGCCGGCCGCGGCGATGTAGCCGTCCAGGGTCAGGTTCATGCCGTAGATCAGTTTCCGCATGGCCCAGCCTTCCGTCCGTGGGCGTCCGGCGTATAGACCAGCGCGGCGTGGGAAACTCATCGGTGCGCGATCTGGGCTCGCCGGTAGTCCTCGTGCTCGGGGCTCAGCGTGGTGCACTCGGCCGACACGGGCAAGCCGCCTGATCTCGCCCTCGCCCTCGCGAGGAAGTGCCACGGATTTGAGACTGCCGCCCAATGGCCATCCTGGTCACGGCCGGGCAGGCCGGCGACAGCCCTCAATTCGTTCCTGTCCTGGAACGGATCCGGATCCGCCAGCCGGTCGGCAGGCGCCGCACCCGGCCCGGCGACGGTCGCCGGGGACGAGGCCTACTCATCCCGAAAAACCGAGCCTACCTGCGCAGACGCGGAATCAAAGCCGTGATCTCCGAGCCGCGGGACCAGGCCGCGAAACGGGAGAAAAGGGCCGGTCAGGCGGCCGACCGGTCACCTGCGATCCCGACCTCTACCGCGAGCAGAACACCGTCGAACGCGGCATCAACAAGATCAAAGCATGGTGGGGCCTCGCCACCCGCTACGACGAAGACCCCGCCAACTACCAGGCCGGACTCGAACTCCGCGCCGCACTCCTCTGGATCCGCAGCCTCCAACCCAACCACTGATCACAACGCCAGACAGGCCCTAGTCCTCCCGCCCCCACGCCCTCAGCTTCTCCGGGTTGCGGACTGCCCAGATACGGGTGACGCGCCCGTCGGAGACGTCGAACGCGGCTACGGTCGCGACGACGCCGGCGCGCTGGGCCACCAGGCCCGGCACGCCGTTGACCGACCGCTCCAGGAGTTCGAGTCCCGGCGCCTTGTCGGCGATGGCGACCATGTACCGGGCGATGCGCGCGCCGCCCTCGACCGGGCGCAGGGCGGCGCCGGCCATTCCGCCCCCGTCGGCGGTCATCACGGCGGCCGGGTCGAGGAGACCGACGAGAGCCGCGATGTCCTTGGTCTCCCAGGCCTCTTTGACGTGCTTCACGACGTCGGCCCGGCCAGTCACCGGTGACGGCGCCGGCGTCGTCACCGGAGCACGCGCGGCACTCACTCGCCGCCGCGCGGAGGACGCCAGTTGCTTGCAGGCCGCCGGGGTCCGGCCGAGAACGCCGGCGATCTCGGCGAACGGGTACCGGAAGACGTCGTGCAGGACGAACGCCACCCGCTCGGCGGGCGTCATCGACTCCAGGACGACGAGGAAGGCCATGGCCACGGACTCGTCCAGGACGATCTGGTCGGCGGGGTCCCCGGGGCCGGCCAGGTCGGTGCCGTCCGCGTGTTCCAACTCCGTGCGGTCGGGCAGCGGTTCGGGCAGCCATGCGCCGACGTAGCGTTCGCGGCGGGCTCGTGCCGAGCCGAGCAGGTCCAGGCAGATACGGCCGGTCACCGTCGTCAGCCAGGCTCCGGGCGAGATGATCTCCTCCCGGCGGCTTCGTGGCAGCCCGTACCAGCGTGCGTACGCATCCTGTACGGCGTCCTCGGCCTCAGTCACCGAACCGAGCAACCGGTAGGCAACGTTGATGAGTTGGCCCCGCTCGCCGGCTATCTCATCCGTGCTGGTCCCGACACTTCCCATGCTTCCGGCCGCCCCCTCGCCTTACCTTTCGCAGGCCCGCGTCGTCGGGCTGGTGAGACCTTATCGATCTACTGCCCGAGAGGCAGACCTACTGCCCGAGAGGCGGAAACGGGGGCGGCGACATGGCCACTCAGATGACGACGGCGACGGCGAACGCACAGCGCGGTGGTTCCTCGTTCCTGCGGATCGCCATCGCCCTGCAGACCCTGACCATCTTCCTCCAGGCGGTCTCCGCCGGGCTGTTGCTGACCGCGCACTACGGAGAGACGCTGCACAGCGTCGGAGCGCGCGTGATGTACGGGGCGTCGATGCTGTACGTCCTCGCGGCGGTGCTGGCGTGGAAGCCGGGCGGCGGCTCGCCCCGCCCTGTCTGGCACGCCACCGGTTTCCTCGCGCTCGCCTCGATCCAGGTCGTCCTCGGCATCGCACACGTCCCGTCGGTCCATCTCCCCCTGGGCGTCCTGATGTTCGGCCTGAGCGTGCTGGCGCTGGCCCGGCGTTGAGGTCCGAGCGTCCCCGCTTCAGGGCGCCGGGTCGATGTTCTGGTTGGCGTGGAAGAGGTTGTACGGGTCGTACGTCCGCTTGACCTGCGCAAGCCGGTCGTAATGGTCGCCGTAGGTGGCCCGGACCCGTTCCTGGCCCTCGCCCTCACCCATGAAGTTCACGTACGAACCGCCCATCGAGTACGGGTGTATGTCCCGCCAGTAGTCGACGCACCACTCCTTGATGGCACCGGCGTTGGCCGGATCGGGGTCGATGCCTGCGAAGACGCCGGACCAGACGGCGTCGCGGTAGCTCCAGGCGGTGTCGTCGGGGCCCGGGCGGTGGGCGGCCGCGTCGACCGGGTAGAGGTGCATCAGCGAGAGGGGGGTCGGCAGCTTCTCGCCGTACTCGAGGTGGACGCCCATGGCCGGGTCGGGGATGCGGTCGAAGAAGTCGCCGCGCCAGTACCACTGGTAGCCGGTGGGGATCAGCTCGTCGAAGAGGCTCTGCAGGATGGGATAGGGCATGGGCGCCGTGAAGTGGAAGTCCGGCGTTCCCGGCTCGTCGACCACGGTGAGGTCTTCCTCGAAGCCGTCCAGGTCCCCGGTGTGGCACCAGACGATGCCGCACATCTTCTTGCCGTGGAGTTCCTCGGGGAACGGCGGGCCGGGCGGGATCGTGAGCAGCATGAAGAAGCCGTACACGTCCTCGGGGGCCTGGGGCAGGTACTCGCGGTACCACGCCAGCACGTCGCGGGTCTTCTCGACGGGCCAGACGGTGATCCCGACGCCGACGGTGTCCACCGGGTGGAGCTGGTACGTGAAGGAGGTGACGACGCCGAAGTTGCCGCCGCCACCGCGCAGGGCCCAGAACAGGTCCGGGTGCTCGGTCTCGCTCGCGGTGATGTAGCTGCCGTCGGCCAGGACGACGTCCGCGGCCAGCAGGTTGTCCACGGTCAGGCCGTACTTGCGGGTGAGGTAGCCATGGCCGCCGCCGAGGGTCAGACCTCCCACGCCCGTCATCGAGACGATGCCCGCGGGGGTGGCCAGCCCGAAGGCGTGCGTGGCGTGGTCGAGGTCGCCGAGCCGACTGCCGGCGCCCACCTGGGCGGTCCGCGCGTCGGGGTCGACATGCACCCAGCGCATCGGCGCCAGGTCGATGGTGACGCCGCCGTCCACCAGGCACAGCCCGGGACCGCTGTGCCCGCCGCCGCGCACGGCGAGTTCCAGGCCGTTGTCCCGGATGAAGGCGAGCGCCGCCATGACGTCACCGGCGTCCCGGCACTCGATGAGAGCGGCGGGACGCTTGTCGATCATCGCGTTGTACACCTTGCGTGCCTCGGTGTAGTCGGGGTCGTGCGGCCCGATGACCGGTCCGCGCAGCTCAGCCCGCATCAGGTCCAGGATCGCGCTCTCCATGGTGATCTCCTAGGAGACGACGACGAACCCGGGTCCACCGCCGGCCGCCGGGTGAGAGGTTCTCGCCGAGGTCTTTCGCACGTCATCCGGCCCCACGTCCGGATCCCCGGTGCCGCCGTCCAGCCCTCGGTCGCCCCGGCCGCCGCTGACCGATCGGGCACCGACACCTGCCGCTCGCGAACGCCCACCGCTCCGAAAGGCGCACGCCGAACGCCGCAAGCCTGATGCGACCAGCGTCCCGCCGATCGCGGGACCTCGCAATTCAAGCGTTTCGCGGGCCTGCGGCCGAGTGGGGCGTGATCACGCTCGTTCCCGTGGTCCGCGACCACCAGCCACGCCCCCAGCCCCCTCCCCTAACCCCCTCCCCCAACACTCCAGCACCCCCAACTTCCCATCCCTGCCCGGAATCGGGCAGGGATCGGCGACAAAACCAACCGCACCTCGTATCGTGCGCTCGTGATCAAACCCATTGACCTCGTGATCTTCGACTGCGACGGCATCCTCGTCGACAGCGAACCCGTAGCCGTACGCGTCGAAGCGGCCGCCCTCGCCGAACTCGGCTGGAAGCTCACCGAGGCAGAGATTGTCGACCGGTTCGTCGGGCGGAGCACGGCGTCGATGACCAAGGAGATCGAGGCCCACCTCGGCCGCAGCCTGCCGCCCGGCTGGGCGGACTCGGTCGAGGCCCGCCATCGCGAGGCATTCCGCACCGAGTTGAAGCCCGTCGACGGTATCGCCGAGGCTCTGGACGCCCTCCATCACGTACCCACCTGCATCGCCTCCAGCGGAACCCACGAGAAGATGCGGTTCACCCTCGGACTCACCGATCTTTACTCGCGCTTCGAAGGCCGCCTGTTCAGCGCGACCGAGGTGGAGCGGGGCAAGCCGGCCCCCGATCTGTTCCTCCACGCGGCGCGCCGGATGGGCGTCGCACCCGACCGGTGCGCGGTGGTCGAGGACAGTCAGTACGGCGTACAGGCAGCGCGCGCGGCAGGGATGCGGGCCTTCGGGTACGCCGGCGGTCTGACCCCCGCACCGTGGCTCGAAGGACCCGCCACCGTCGTCTTCGACGACATGCGCAAACTCCCGGCCCTCCTGACCGCGGCCTGAAAACAAGGGCAGAAGAGCACTGCGGGCACCACCCGAGAAGAAGCACGAGCAAAGGACGAGCACAGTGGAGATAGCGGCAGACGATCTCTCCGGACCCGAGATCGCCAGATTCCTCGATGAACACGTGCAGCAACTGCGCGCCCTCTCACCCCCGGAGAGCAAGCACGCCCTCGGCCTCGACGCGCTCCGCAAGCCCGAGGTCACCTTCTGGGCTGTCAGAGACGGCGGCACCGTGGTGGGCTGCGGCGCGATCAAACGGCTGGACCCGGACCACGCCGAACTCAAATCGATGCGCACCGCCCCGACACGGGAACGAAGCGGAATCGCCTCGCGGCTACTGGCGCACATCATCACGCAAGCCCAGTGCATGGGTTTCATCAGGCTGAGCCTGGAAACCGGAACGGACGCGTTCTTTCTGCCCGCCAGGAGGCTGTACGAGAAGTTCGGCTTCACTCCCTGCGAACCGTTCGCGGACTACCGCAGCGACCCCAACAGTACGTTCATGACACGGGCCCTCTGAAACGCCGACGGCGGCGGCGCTCGCCGTGATGCCCGAAACCCAGCGTCTATGACGGTACGTCAGTATCCGTCCCGGAGTTTTACGCCGTCGAGGGCGGGCGGCTAGGGTTCCGCGTTGCCCGCCCCGCGTCCCGCAAGAGGTACGACGGGATGCGATGGGCCCATAATCCAGTCCCCGAGCTGCCGGAGGGGCACTCAGTGGCACGCACCACCCAGGTAAACGGCCGACAGCGGAGCACGCTGCCGGATCAACGCAGTGCGGACGCGAACGGCGTGGCCGATCCGGCGAAGCCCCCACAGGCCGGGCCAGGTGACGCGCCGAAGCCATCGAAGCAGCCGAAGCAGCGGGACTCGTTCTTCGACAACGCCAAGTACCTGGCGATCGTGCTCGTCGCGTGCGGCCACAGCTGGGAGCCCCTGCGCGACACCAGCCGGGCGGCCGCGGCGCTCTACATGCTGGTCTACACGTTCCACATGCCGGCGTTCATCGTCATATCCGGCTACTTCTCGCGCAGCTTCGACTTCCGCCCGGACCGGGTGAAGCGGCTGATCACGGGCATAGCCGTGCCGTACGTGGTCTTCGAGATCGCGTACACCTTCTTCAAGCGCTGGGCCGACGACGACCCGGGCCAGAAGATCACCCTGCTCAACCCCTGGTACCTCACCTGGTTCCTGATCGCGCTCTTCGTCTGGCGGCTGACGACGCCGCTGTGGAAGGTCGTCCGCTGGCCCGTGCCGGTCGCCCTGGCCATCGCGGCGATGGCGGCGGCGTCGCCCGAGGTCGGCAACGACCTCGACCTCCAGCGCGTACTGCAGTTCCTGCCGTTCTTCGTGCTCGGCCTGTGCCTGAAGCCGGAGCACTTCCAGATCGTCCGCACCTGGCGGATGCGCGTCATCGCGCTGCCGGTCTTCGCCGCCGCGCTCGTCTTCGCCTACTGGGCCGCCCCGCGCATGAACGCCGCCTGGTTCTACCGCCGTGACAGTGCCCAGGAGCTGGGCGCCCCCTGGTGGACCGGCGGCGTGATGACGCTCGCGATGTTCGGCTGCTCGCTGGTCCTCGTCGCCTGCTTCTTCGCCTGGGTGCCGGGGCGGAAGGCGTGGTTCACCGCCCTCGGCGCCGGGACCCTGTACGGCTACCTGCTGCACGGCTTCATCGCCAAGGGCGCCCGTTTCTGGGGCTGGTACGACGACTACGCCTGGATCCGGACGCCGTACGGCGCCATCATCGTGACCGTGTTCGCCGCCACCCTGATCACCGTGCTGTGCACCGCACCGGTGCAGCGGGTCTTCCGCTTCGTGATGGAACCCAAGATGGAGTGGGCCTTCAAGCCGGACGCGGCGGAAGCGGCCCGCAAGCGCGTGGCTGCCGGTACGGCCGCCCCGCGGGCCTGAGCACCGGACCCATTGCCGTCGCGCCCTCGGACCCGGCCGTCGCCCGACTGGACCGGCCGTCGCCCGACCGAACTCGGCCGCCGTCGGAGGGCGTGGCGGGGTCAGTGGACTCCCTGGTGGTCGGCGGGCAGTTTCAGCCGCAGTTCGTATCCGCCGTCGGCCGTGGGGCCGGACGTGACGGCGCCGCCGAGGAGTTCGGCCCGCTGCCGCAGACCCACCAGACCGTGGTGGGCGCTGGGCAGCGGGAGCGCGACGCGGGTCGGGGCGGTGTTGGTGACGACCGTGTGGACGGAGCCGCCCCGCTTCTGGATGCGGATGGTGGCCGTCGCGCCCGGGGCGTGCTTGCGCACGTTGGTCAGGGCCTCCTGGACGGTCCGGTAGACCGCCCGCTGGACGGTGGGCGGGAGATCCTCCAGGAGGTCCGTCTCCAGTTTCGCCTCGATGCCGCTGTTCGCGACCAGGCCTCGCAGGTCTGCGAGCAAGGGCTGCGGGGTCAGCTCCGTGGGGCGGCTGCCGGAGGCGCGCAGCACGTTGACCATGTGCCGCAGTTCGTCGAGCGTCTGCACGCTGAGCCGGCGGATCGTGCCCGCGGCCTCCCGCACCTCGGCGTCCTGACTGCTCACCTGAAGCGCCCCCGCCTGCACGGCGATGAGGCTGACCTGGTGCGAGACGACGTCGTGCATCTCCCGGGCGAGCTGCGCGCGTTCCTTCGCGAGGACGCTCTGTGCAATCAGCGACCTCTCGTGCTCGCGCGCCTCGGAGATCTCGGTGAGCCGCAGGGACAGGTCGCGCCGGGCCTGTACGAGCTGGCCCAGGAAGACCGGGGCCGCCGCCGTCGCCACCGTGTAGCTGAGGTGGAAGAGGTTGTCGCTCCGGGTGAACTGGACGGACTTCACGTTCGACCACGGCCAGGGCAGGAAGTCGCCGGCCGCGAAGACGAGCGCGCAGCCGGCCAGCAGGAAGCGGTTGCGGCTGAGCGAGGCCAGGGAGTACAGCGCGGCGGTGGTCGCGATCACCGCGTCGGAGATCAGGGCGGTCGGCAGGGTCAGGACGAAGGTCGTGAGCGGCAGCCGGTGGCGCAGCAGCAGGGCGCAGGCGGCGACCAGCGAGATCGACAGGGCCGGCTCGTCCCCGAGGTCGATGTGCACCAGCGTGTCCGCCAGCGAGATCCCGACCAGGACCAGGTCGACCAGCAGGGCCTTCGCCCTCCGGGACGTCACCGGGCGTCCTCGCCGTCGCCCTGGGACGGGGTGAGCAGTCCCGCGCGCTCGGCGATGAGCGCCGCCTGGACCCGGCTGCCGACCTCCAGCTTGCCGAGCACGGCGCTGACATGGCCCTTGACCGTGCCGGTCCCGAGGTGCAGCCGGTCCCCGATGTCGTTGTTGGCAAGACCCTCGGCCATCAGCACCAGGACGGCCCGCTCACGCTCGGTCAGCCGGTCCGTGAGGCGCACGGCGGACGGCTCGCGCAGACCGGCGTCGAGGTAGCCGTCCACCACCGTGCGGGCGACCTTGGACGACAGCACCGGGCCGCCCTCGGCCAGCGACCGTACGAGGTGCGGCAGCTGCTCGGGGTCGGTGTCCTTGAGCAGGAACCCGGCGGCGCCCGAGCGCAGGGCGGTGGCGACGTACTCGTCGGTGTCGAAGGTGGTGAGCATGGCCACGACCGGCGCGTCCGGCATGCGGCGCAGGTCGGCGAGGACGGTGAGGCCGTCCACGTCCGGCATCCGGATGTCCAGCAGGACGACGTCCGGCCGGAGCTCGCGTACCGTCCGGATGGCCTCGCCGCCCGAGACCGCGCCCACGACCTCGATGCCGTCCGCCGCGCTGAGGATGTGCGAGAACCCCATGCGGACCAGCGCTTCGTCGTCGACCACCAGGACCCGGATCACGCGCGCTCCACTCGTCGCAGGTTTCCGGAGGATCCGTACCACTGAGGGAGCCGCCCGCCCGGCGGGCGGCTCCCGATTCCCTCCGGTTGGCGGGCCGGTCCCAGCCGATTGGCACGCGCGGCCGCGCCGCAGACCACGTACGGAAGCGGATCAGGCAGGCACGACGAGCTCGATCAGCTTCCGGGCCGTACCGGCGGGATCGACGGTCTGGTGGAGGTGCGCGCCGGGCAGATGGGCCACCCGCCAGCCGCGTTCGCGGGCGTCGGCGGCGAGGTCGTCGTACGGCGGGCCGAACAGCACGTAGGAACAGGGGTGGTCGTCCCAGCCGTCGGGGACCGGGACATGCTGCTCGTAGTACGAGAGCGGCAGGCTCGGCTGCTCCTCGACGACCGTCCGCCGCACCGCCGGATCGGTGAACATCGGGGCGACGTCCGCCTCGTCCCACCAGTCGGTCCAGCGCGGCAGCCTGCCGTTCACCGCCATCGGCCGGAGGAACTCCAGCAGCTCGGGCGGGGCGACCGGAGTCGGTCCCCGGCGGGCCGGCAGCGCGGCGTCGACGAAGACGGAGCCGGTCACGGGCCGGTCGAGGCCCGCGCGGATCGCCGGAAGGAACAGGCCCGCGTTGCTGTGGGCCACCAGGATGACGGGGCTGTCGGGCCCGACCGGCCGCAGGTCGTCGCGTACGGCGTCCACGACACGGGGCCAGAACGGCGGAGCTCCCTCGCCCACGTGCAGCAGGGACGGCACCCGCACCTCGTGTCCCGCCGCTCTGAGGTGGTCGGCGACAGGGTGCCAGGTCGAGGGACCGACGGACGGGCTGTGCACCAGAACGAAGATCGGCTGCATGGGCCGATCCTCGCGCCCGGGACGCAGGAGACGCGAGCGATTCAGCCGACGGCGTCGGCGCGCGCCGCCCCGCGGGTGGCTCCGGCCGTCACGGCCGAGGTCAGCCGAAAAGCCGCCAGTACTTGATCTTGACGGGGCCGCTCATCGCCCCGGTGTGAGCCGCGAGGCTGTTGACGCGGTTCGCGTACTCGCGACGGGCCTTGCGCTGCGCCGGGATCGCTGCGGCGTTGTCGAGCGGCCGGCAGCGGTCGAGGAGTTGGCGGTGTACCGCCGGGATGGCGCTGACGCGCAGGGTGCAGCCCTGGCCATGCCATACGGTGACGCCCTGGCCGAGGGCGGCGCGCTCGGCGGGTTCCAGCTCGGTGGCGCGGAGGACGTCGGCGACCTTGCCCGGCATGTCGAGGGTGACCGGTAGCTCGGGGGCCGGGACGTACTGGTGGCCGGGGTGGTGGGCTCGGGCATGAGGTCGACGACGGCGGGTTCATTGGACGCCCTGGCCGTCCTCCGTGTCGTCATTCGATCCTTTGACGACATGCACCGCAGCTTCCGGGGCGGGTGCCCGTATGGGGTACGGGCCCGGCGAGCTGCGGCTGCGCCGTGTGGGCGCGAGTGACCGGAAACGATGCCGCAGGCAGGCAGCGGCGGTGCCCGAGGGCCCCGGCTGCGTGCCCGCCGGGATGGTGTGTCAGAGCATGGCGAGCCGGTCCACCAGCAGCTCCACCCTCCGCTCGGTGTCCTCCCGCGGCAGCCGTCCCGCTCGGGTCAGAGTGGCCAGCCCGTGCAGGGCCGCCCAGAACACCTCGGTGAACAGTGCCGGGTGGACGCCGTCCCCGGCGACCTCGCCGAGGCTTTCCAGCAGGGCGGCGAAGGCGTCCTTCAGCGGCTCCGGAGTGTCCGCGTGCGCGAACGCCAGGCCGCCGTCGAGCTCGAACATGGCGTCGTAGACCGCCGGGTTGCGCTCGGCGAAGTCGAGGTAGGTGCGGGCGAGGGCGGTGACCCGGGTGCGAGGTCCGTCCGCGGCGGAGGTCGCGGCCCGCAGCGCCGCGGCCATCTCGGCGGCACCCTCGAGGGCGGCGGCGCCGATGATCTCGCGCTTGCCGCGGAAATGGCTGTAGAGGACGGGCTGGCTGTATTCGATGCGCTCGGCGAGCCGGCGGGTGGTGACCGCGTCCCAGCCCTGCTGCTCGGCGAGTTCGCGGGCTGTCGCCACGATGAGGCGCTCGCGGTCCGCCCGTTCGCGCTGCTTGCGTTCCTGTACCGACATGACTGGATCCTAGCATCGCTAGACAATCGAGCGGCAGCAGCACTAGCGTTGCCTCATCGGCTAGCGGCGCTAGATCCCAGGAGGGGGCACCATGCTCAACGCACTCGAGGTCTTCACCATCGTGGCCGTCGGCCTGATGGTGGGGGTGGAGTTCTCCGTCGCCTTCGTCATCAACCCGATCCTCGACGCACTCCCCGGCGACAGTGACCAACTCGGCCGCACCCACGGCGGCCGGATGCTCGGCGCCGTGATGCCGGTCTGGTACATCACCTCGCTCATCCTCGTCGCGGTCTGGGCCCTCGCCGGATGGAACCACCACGGCACCGGCCTCGTCGTCACCGCCGGCGCGCTGCTGATCCTCAGCGTGATCATGTCGCTCCTGCTGCTCGTCCCGATCAACAACCGGGGCAAGAACTGGACCCCCGAGAACCGGCCCGAGGACTGGAAGGAGCAGATGAACCGCTGGGACCGCTTCCACTACGTCCGCGTCGCCGTCATCATCGCCGCCTTCGCCCTGCTGGTCGCCGCCCTCATCTGAGCCCGTCGGCCGATACCGAGGCACGCAGTTGAAGTCCGGCGAGGTAGCTGTCAGGGGTCTTGTCTTAGCGGGCCGCGATGCCCCGCCACGCCTTGAGCTTGTTGATCAGGCGCTCGACGGTGTTCCTCTCCTTGTGACCGAGGCCACGCTGGCCGCCCTCGACGGCGTCGCCGACGTCGACACCGTCATGCGCGCCGTGGAGACTGTCAGCGCCTACTTCACCGGCGCGATCAGGCGCGAGATCGCGAACCTGCGGGCCGAGCGCGCCACACGCCTGTCCAAGCTCGACTGGCAGCGCGTCTCCGGCCCGCATGTGACGAGAATGCTGGCCACGGGCCGCTTCCCGGCGCTGGCCAAGGCCGTGTACGACGGCACGGACGTGGACGCCGAGGCATCCTTCGCGACCGGCCTGGACTGGGTCCTCGACGCCGTGGCCGCCAAACTCGTCCTGCCGCCGGCGTGACACCCAACGCCTGCCGAGGGTGAGCGGGTTCGGGGTCGGTGTCCACGGTCCGTGCGGGCTTGCGCCGCCACCACTTCATGACGTTGGTGCCGCCATCCGGACGCGACCGCCCACATCGTCGGCTGGGTGCGCTCCGGAAGGCCCGGTCTCGCCGATCCGCCCGCAGTCCTCGACCTGTTACGCCGCCGGTCCCGTCGCCCGGGACTCACTTCCCGGGCTGCTGAACCCGGCCGCTCCCCGCGGCCCAGGCGGCTCGGCGCGGGCTGACCACGATCGGTGCGTACGGGCGTCCCTCGTGAGCGAACTGCTCGCGGACGCCGCAGCCGAGGCGGACGCCCCAGGAGCCGTGTCGCCAGGCGAGCGAGACGACGGACAAGGGCGCCACGGGAAGATGCCAGAAGGCCCTCGCGGGTACGCCCAGGGCGTGGACCAGCGCGGCTCGGACGACGGCGGCCTCGGTGATGGCCACCGCGTGGCCCGTGTCGGAGGCCACGATGTTCAGCCAGTTCGCGGTCCGGCGGCAGAGCTCGCGTACGGAGTCGCCGCCGGGCGGGGCGGCATCCGGATCCGTGAGCCAGTTGCTGAACGCGACGGGGTCGGTCGCCACGAGATCAGGGACGGTACGCCCGGACCACTCGCCCAGGTCGATGTCGCGCAGCGCGGGCTCGGACGCGGCGACGAGGCCGACGGCTTCGGCGGTCTGGGCGCACCGGTTGGAGGGGGCGCGGACGGCCAGTCCATGGGGAGGAAGCGCGGCTCCCACGACGGCTGCCTCGTGCAGGCTGCGCCGGCTCAGCGGAGCATCGCCGCCGAGGAAGGGATCGAGGGTGGCGTCACCACCGGGCGCACACAGCAACGTCAGGCGGATCGTCATAAGCCTGCCTCCTTCCGGACCCGGAACGAATCCGGGAGCGTGGGGCCGTGAAGGGCGGGTACCGAAGGCCGGGCGTTCTGCCCGCGGCTCCCCTGCTGTCCTGCTGAACGGCTGTCCTGTCTCACGGCTCACGCTGTGTCGTGACGCATGTACCTCAGGGTCCCCGGTGGCCGGGCACCGCGACATCCGGCAAGTGACCGAAGCCGCCCTGCCGACTGGCCGACGTACCCCCGCCACGCGGCCGAACCGGGACGCGCTGCCGCCCGTCCGTCACGCATCGTGCGCGGTCCCCGTGTCCGGGGCGGGCGGCTGTTCCGGACACGGGGACCTGTGACGCTGGTAGTGACGAGCCGCCCGGGCGCGGTTTCCGCAGGACGGCTTGCACCATCCCTGGCGTCCGTGGGCCTTGACGAAGTAGCGCACGCAGCGCGGAGCGGTGCAGGCGCGCAGCCGCTCGCGCTGCGGTCCGCTCAGGAAGTCGACAGCCGCGCGGGCCAGGGCCGCCATGAGCCGGATCTCCGGATCGTCCTCCGTCGATCGCAGGAGGGTGGTGGGGTGCGTGCCGGACGGCCAGTGCAGCTGCGGAACGACCGATTCACGGGCGGCTACGGCGTTGACGCGGGCCATCGCCTCGTCGGCCGGCATCAGCCGATGGGCGTCCGCCGGGCTCGGGGGCGCCGGGCTGACCGCTCGTGCGAACAGCGTGCGGACCGCGCGCCGCAGCTCGACGATCTCGCTCCTGAGCCCCTCCCCCGCCTCGATGTCCGCGGCGGACGAGACGTGGGCGGCCAGCAGGCCGGACTGTGCCCGGATCCACTGGGTCGTTCCCTGCACGGTGGCGAGGTCGTCCGTTACGCCGCCGTCCCCGTCGTAGCGGATCGTGCTCGCCAACTCCAATGCCAGCCAGCGCTCCATCGACGCCTCCTTCCGTTGCCGACCGTCGACTACTTGATCACCTGCGCGCGCCCACCCTAGAGTCTCTAACGGAAAAACAAGAACTTCCGTTAGACCGTCGGTCCGCGAGAACAGCGGCCCGGGCCGCCCGGCCGCCCTGGGAGGGGATGGATCATGACACTGCTGCTTGCCCAGATCAGCGATCTGCACTTGGACGGCAGCGAGCGGGCCACCCGACGCGCGCGCCGCGTCATGGACTACCTGCGAGCCCTGCCGGGCCCGGTCGACGCCCTGCTGGTCACCGGGGACATCGCCGACCACGGCGCGGAGGCGGAGTACGAGGAGGCGGCGCGCCTGCTCGACGCGCCCTTCCCGGTGCTCACCTGCCCCGGCAACCACGACAGCCGTCCGGCCTACCGCAAGGCCCTGCTCGGCGAGACCCCGGACCCGGCTCCCGTCAACCGGATCCACCACGTCGCCGGGACCGCCGTCCTGATGTGCGACTCCACGATCCCCGGCCACGACGAGGGGCGCCTCGACGCCGAGACGCTCGACTGGATCGAGACCCGACTCGCCGAACTGCCCCGGGACACCACGGTGTTGATCGCCTTCCACCAGCCCCCGGTCGAGTTGCACCACCCCCTGCCGGACTCCTCGTTGCTCGAACAGCCCGAGCAACTGGCCGCGTTGCTCGACGCGTACCCCCAGGTCGTCGCCGTCCTGACCGGGCACGCCCACACCGCGGCCGCCACGACCTTCGCAGGCCGTCCCCTGATCGTCGGACCAGCCGTCACCTGGACGCTGCGCATGCCCTGGGAGGGCGACGACGCCGCCGACCGCGAGCAGCCGCCCGGTCTCGCCTTCCACATCCTGGGCGACGACCGACGCCTGACGACGCACTACCGCGTCGTGGTCTGACCCGGTGATCACGCCGGGCTGAGGTCCTTCGCCATCACCACGTCCCTGCGTACGCCGTCCGGCAGCAAGTCACCTGGTTCTCCGGTGTCCTTGAAGCCGTGACGCTCGTACAGCGCGAGGGCCGCGCGGTTGTCCGGCATCACCGACAGCAGCAACGTCGTCGCGCCCTTCTCCGCAGCGGCCCAGCGGGCGACCTCTCTGATGAGGAGGCCGCCCGCCCCCTGGCCCCGGGCCGCGGGACTGACCCACATCGAGATCAGCTCCACGGCATCCGGCCGCCGCTCGGCCGGGACCCCACTGGCCATCCCGACCGGCTCGCCCGCGCGGACCGCAACCAGGTTGAGCGATCCGGGGATGGCCAGGCGGTCCCGCCAACGTTCCTCCCGGTCCCCCTCCCCCTGCCAGTCCGCCAACCTCGTGCCGTAGGCGTACGGCGCCTCGGCGAGTGCGGCCAGTCGCAGCGCGCGCCAGAGCTGCCAGTCGTCCGGTTCCAGGTTCCTCAGTTCGATCACGCCGAGACAGTCCTCCGGAACGGGCCCCACCCGCAACCGAGATTGGCGCGAGCGGGGCAACCATTTGGCGGCCTCGCAGGTCAACTCTGCACAACACCTTCGAACCGGAGATCCCACTTGCGAAAGAGACTTCTGGCAGCCACGGCCATGGCTACCGTGCTCGGTGTCGGCGGCCCGGCCCTGCCCCTCGCTACGCCCGCCGCCGCTGCCGTCACGGGCAAGAGCGCCACAGCCGACGACTTCGACGGCGACGGGTTCGCGGACCTGGTGGTCGCCACCCCCAAGGCGACGGTGAACGGGCGGACGCAGGCAGGGCAGTTGACCGTGCTGTACGGCTCCGCCTCCGGCGTCTCGCCGAGCCGTTCCGCCGCGATCAGCCAGAACACGCCGGGAGTGCCCGGCGCGCCGGAGGCGTACGACACGTTCGGCTCGTCCTACGCCACGGGCGACCTGAACGGCGACGGCTTCACCGATCTGGCGGTGGGCGTACCGGCCGAGAAGTCGGACGGAGCCGACTTCGGCATCGTCCAGATCCTGTGGGGCGGCCCCAAGGGGCTCGTCCACGGCGCGCTGACCCTGTACGGGGCCTCGGGCGCGAACTCCGCCTACCGGTACGGAACCGCGCTCGCGGTCGGCGACTTCGACGGTGACGGCCGCGACCAGCTCGCCGTGACGGGCTTCGCCGGGGTGTCGGTGTTCGGCGACGGGTTCACGCGGACGGCGGCTCCGGCCCGGACCGAGCTACCGACGGCCGCGCCCTCCTCCTCCGTGTACCGGGGGACCGCGTCGGTCGCGGCGGGTGACTTCGACGGGGACGGCGCCGACGACCTCGCCGTGTCCGGAGACAGCGACATCGAGAACGACGAGCCCGGCGTGTGGCTCGGCTACTACGCGGGCGGGGCCGCCGGTGGCGCCATGACGTTCACCGAGAACCCCGCCTCCGTGCCCCTGAGCGCCGCGCACGTGCGCGCGGCGGGCGACCTCGACCGGGACGGTCACGACGACCTGATCACCTACGGTTCCGGTCCCTCCGAGGCGGGCACCGTCGCCGTCCACTACGGCGGCCCCGGCGGCATACCCGGCAGCTCCCGCAGCACCCTGATCGACCAGGACACGGCGGGCGTTGCGGGGGTCGGCGAGTCGGGCGACGCCTTCGGCGCAGGCGTCAGTGTCGGCGACGTCACGGGTGACGGCTACCCGGACGTCGCGGTGGGCGCGCCCGGCGAGGACGTCGGCACCGTCGTCGACGCGGGAGCGGTCTGGCTGCTCAAGGGCTCGGCCTCCGGCCTCACCGGCACCGGGGCCAAGTCCTTCACGCAGGACACCGCCGGAGTCGCCGGTGTAACCGAGGACTGGGACCGGTTCGGCAGCGCCGTACGTCTTCAGGACCTGAACCGCGACGGCCACGCCGACCTCACCACCGCCGCCTCCGGCGAGGACGTCTTCGACGACGGCGCCCACGACGCCGACGGCGCGAACTGGGTTCTGCGGGGCGGCGGTTCGGGCCTGACGACCTCCGGTGCGGTGGCCTTCAACGAGAAGGCGTTCGGCCTGACCTACCGCGACAAGTCCTTCGGCTCGGTGCTCGGACACTGAGACCGGGAGGGATCACCCACGACCGACCTCCGGCTCACCCGGCTCACTCGGGCTCATCCACGAGATCCCAAAAAAATCTCGGCCGGAGATGTCGAGAACCCGTGGCCCGCTCCGTCCCCGGGGTGAACGCGACCACAATGGGTCGCACCAGCACCGAGGAGAACACCATGGCCAAGTACCTGCTGCTCAAGCACTACCGTGGCGCCCCGGCAGCGGTGAATGACGTGCCGATGGACCAGTGGACGCCGGAGGAGATCTCGGCGCATGTGCGGTACATGAACGACTTCGCGGCCCGGCTCGAGAGGACCGGCGAGTTCGTCGACGGTCAGGCGCTCGCCCCCGAGGGGGAGTGGGTCCGCTACGAGGGCGAGGGGCGCCCGCCGGTCACCGACGGGCCGTTCGCCGAGACCAAGGACCTCATCGCCGGATGGATGATCATCGACGTCGACAGCCACGAGCGCGCTGTCGAGCTGGCCGGGGAGCTGTCCGCCGCCCCCGGGGCGGCGGGAAGCCGATCCACGAGTGGCTGGAGGTGCGCCCGTTCCTGACCGCGCCGCCCACCATCACGGAGTGAACTCGTCGATGGACGACCCTGCTGAGGAGTCTTACGCCGAGCGTGCTCGCCATCCTCGTCCGTCGCGGAGCCGACTTCGCGGCGGCCGAGGACGCCGTGCAGGACGCGCTGGTCGAGGCGGTCCGCGTCTGGCCCGCCGCCCCCTCCCCAGGCTCTTCGAGCACGGGATACCCCGTGCGGGACGCGAAGAGCTGGCTGGTCACGGTGGCCTGGCGCAAGTTCCTCGACCAGGCCCGGGCGGACACCGCCCGCCGCCGGCGTGAGGACCTCTTCTTCGAGGAGCCGGCGGCGGCCGGGCCCGCGCCCGCGGTGGACGGCAGCTCCAGCTCTACTTCCTGTGCGCCCACCCGTCGCTGACGCCGTCGTCCGCAGTGGCGCTCACGCTGCGCGCCGTCGGCGGGCTGACCACCCGCCAGATCGCCCAGGCCTACCTCGTGCCCGAGGCGACCATGGCCCAGCGGATCAGCCGGGCCAAGCGCACCGTCTCCGGCGTTGGGGTCTCCCCTGCTCGAGCGAAGCCGAGAGCTCGGGGAAGCTTCGACCAGCTCGGCGACGTCGCCACCGTGCTGCGCGTCCTCTACCTCGTCTTCAACGAGGGCTACTCCGGCGACGTCGACCTCGCCGCCGAGGCCATCCGGCTCACCCGGCAGCTCGCGGCCCAGGTCGACCACCCCGAGGTGGCGGGACTGCTTCACCGTGCGATGGGAGCACTCGGACCGGGCCAGGTCGGAACTGGCGAGACACGTGGCCTCGGGCAACCGCGAAGTACCGCTGTTCGAGCTGATCCTGGAGATCTTCCGCGAGCGGGGCATCAGCGTCGTCCTGCGCTGACGAACGGCGGCACCGAGCTGCCCGTTCGTTCCTCCGGCGGTTCCCCGGGTCAGCGGGCCGCCAGGGCGAAAGAGCTCGTGGCCACGGAGCAGGCGAGCAGGACGGAGGCGCAGGCGGCGTGCCGCTTGAGCAGGGCGCGGCGCAGTTCGGCGTACCGGGCCTCGTACTCGCCGCGCAGGCGTTTGGCGCGGTCGGCGGTGGCCTGGAGGGCCTGGCGTGTCAGGCCGAGGCGCTGTTCGGTGTAGTGGCGGGTGAGGTCCTCCGCCTGCCCGGTGGTGAGCCAGGGCAGGCGGGCGCAGAGGGCCGCGGCCTCGCGCTCGGCCTGCTCGCGCTCGGCGTGCAGGAGGAGGTAGCCCTCGACCTCGTTGGCGACCGAGCGGCCCTGCGACGGGTGCGGCGGAGGCAGCGGGCCGGGACGGTCCGCCGGTGTCACGGCCGGCCGCCTTCTGGTTCGCTCGCGCGGCGCGTTCCGTGCGCCTCGTATTCGAGCTCGGCCACCTCGGGGTGGTGCAGGTCGAACGCCGGGGACTCGCTGCGGATCCGGGGCAGCGTGGTGAAGTTGTGCCGCGGGGGCGGGCAGGAGGTGGCCCACTCCAGCGAACGGCCGTAGCCCCAGGGGTCGTCGACGGCGACCGGCTTGCCGTACCGGGAGGTCTTCCAGACGTTGTAGAGGAAGGGCAGCATCGACAGGCCGAGCAGGAACGACCCGATCGAGGAGACGGTGTTCAGGGTCGTGAAGCCGTCGGCGGCGAGGTAGTCCGCGTACCGGCGCGGCATGCCCTCGGCGCCCAGCCAGTGCTGGACCAGGAAGGTGCCGTGGAAGCCGATGAACAGCGTCCAGAAGGTGATCTGGCCGAGGCGCTCGTCGAGCATCTTGCCGGTGAACTTCGGCCACCAGAAGTGGAATCCGGCGAACATGGCGAACACGACCGTACCGAAGACGACGTAGTGGAAGTGGGCCACCACGAAGTACGAGTCGGAGACGTGGAAGTCCATCGGCGGCGAGGCGAGGATGACGCCGGTCAGGCCGCCGAAGAGGAACGTGACGAGGAAGCCGACGGCCCAGAGCATCGGGGTCTCGAACGACACCGAGCCCTTCCACATGGTGCCGATCCAGTTGAAGAACTTCACACCGGTCGGGACCGCGATCAGGAAGGTCATGAAGGAGAAGAACGGCAGCAGCACACCGCCGGTGACGTACATGTGGTGCGCCCACACCGTGACGGACAGACCGGCGATCGAGATCGTCGCGGCGACCAGGCCCATGTAACCGAAGATCGGCTTGCGGGAGAAGACCGGGATGATCTCGGTGACGATGCCGAAGAACGGGATGGCGATGATGTAGACCTCGGGGTGGCCGAAGAACCAGAAGAGGTGTTGCCACAGCAGCGCTCCGCCGTTCGCGGCGTCGAAGACGTGGGCGCCGAACTTGCGGTCCGCCTCCAGCGCGAGCAGCGCGCCCGCGAGCACCGGGAAGGCCAGCAGGACCAGGACACCGGTCAGCAGCACGTTCCACACGAAGATCGGCATGCGGAACATGGTCATGCCGGGCGCGCGCATGCAGATGATCGTGGTGATGAAGTTGACCGCGCCGAGGATGGTGCCGAAGCCGGAGAAGGCCAGGCCCATGATCCACAGGTCGCCGCCGAGGCCGGGTGAGCGGATGGCGTCCGTGAGCGGCGAGTAGGCGAACCAGCCGAAGGCGGCGGCGCCTTGGGGGGTGAGGAAGCCGGCCAGGGCGATGAGCGAACCGAACAGGTAGAGCCAGTAGGCGAGCATGTTCAGGCGCGGGAACGCCACGTCAGGGGCGCCGATCTGGAGCGGCATGATCCAGTTCGCGAAGCCGGCGAACAGCGGCGTCGCGAACATCAGGAGCATCACGGTGCCGTGCATCGTGAACGCCTGGTTGTACTGCTCGTTGGACATGATCTGCAGGCCCGGCCGGGCCAGCTCGGCGCGCATGAGCAGCGCCATCACGCCGCCGACCAGGAACAGGATGAACGACGTCGAGAGGTACAGCGTGCCGATCGTCTTGTGGTCGGTGGTCGTCATCCACCTGACCACGACGTTGCCGGGCCGCCTGCGCCTGACCGGCAGCTCGTTCTCGTAGGCGTCCTCGGCTTCCCCGGCACCCTGGGGTTCGTTGACGATGCTCACAGATCCCGTGTCTCCTGATGGTTCACGATTCGCTCGGAACAGAGCGCGGCCATCCTCGCGGGCCCCGGCCGTTGATCGCCTGCCTGAGTGCTCGACACACGGCCGAACGGATGACGCTCACACACGAATGGAGCAGGCGGGCGTGTCGTCGCGACGGCTCCGCGCCGGAGGACCGCCCGGATCGGACGTCGCGCGCCGCAGGTGAGCGCCGGTGGTGGCCGTCGGTACGGCTACCGGTACGGCTACCGGACCGGACCGAATCCCGGCGTTCGCCATCCGTCTGCGGGGTGCGGTGCCGTGCGGCGCGTCACTAGAATTCGGCTCACGGGGCCGCGCTGACCAGGTGGTTTCCCGGCGGCGAGGCACCGGACCGAGGAGGGCCGCGATCATGCGTGAGTTGGCGGACGCGGCACGGAGGTGGGCGGCCGAGGGCCGTCCGGGCGTTCTCGCCCGCCCCATCACCGAGACGGGGTTCGGCCCCCGAAACCTCGGCGAGGCGGTCCTGATCGACGCGGACGGCCACTGCCACGGCTCGCTCTACCGCGGCACGTTCGACGACTACCTGGCCGCGCAGGCCGCCGCTCTTCCCGAGGGCGACACGGCGTGCGTGCGCGAGGTGGCCGTCCACGAGGAGGAGGTGAAGCGGGCGGGGCTGACCTGCGGCGGGCAGGCCGACGTACTGCTGCAACCGCTGCACACCCTGCCCACGGCCTGGTGGGACCTGCTGGCCGACGGCTCCGACGCGGCCCTGGTCACCCGGCTCGACGCGAGCGGGACCCGGGCGGCCAGCACCGTCGTGACGTCGGCGCCGCGGCAGGACGACGCGGGTACGGACGTATCTGCCGAAGTCGTCGAGCGAGCCCGGGAGTTGCTCGCCCGCCGCCGGACCGGACGCGACCTCCAGCCCACGCACGGCGGGCTCGTCCTCATCGAGACGTTCCCGGCGCTGCCCCATCTGGTCATCGTCGGAGAGGGCGAACTGGCCGGCCTCCTGGTCGCGCAGGCCGCTCTGCTGGGCTGGCCGGCGGTCGTGACGTCCGAGGCGCAGGAGGCCGTACGTCTGCTGTCCGAGCGGCCGGGCGGCGCCTGCCTGATCATGCTCAGCCATGACCCGGAGGTCGACGTCCCGGTCCTGTCCAGCGCGCTGACCACGGGCGTCGCGTACGTCGGCGCGCTCGGCTCCCGGCGCACTCAGGCCCGCCGGGCCGCGAGCCTCACCGAGGCGGGTTTCGACGAGGTCCAGCTCGGGCGCGTCCACGGCCCGATCGGCCTCGACCTCGGCGCCCGCACCGCCGCCGAGACCGCGCTGGCCATCTGCGCCGAGGTGCTGGCGGCGCTGGACGGCCGGGAGGCGCGGGTGCTGCGCGAGGGCTCGGGGTCGATCAACGCCTAGGGTCTGCCTCCGTCACGGCGAGCGCTCGCTAAGGTGAGCGCGCGACAGCACTCCATGCACCCAGGAGGGACCACGTGCGGGCCGAGCCCCTGCCGATACGCGTGCCGGTCGGGCCGGACTCGGAACGATGGGCCAGCCGTACGGCGCAGCGCCGGGTCCTGCTGGTGATCCACAACGTCACGTCGGCCGGCCGGCTGCTGGACGTCCGGTCGCTCTTCCACGACGACTTCCGCGTGCAGTTGCTCGTCACGTCGACGGGATCTTCTGCCTTCCAGGCCGGAGTCGCCGAACTTTTCGCCGACTTGGGCCTCCCCGCGCTGCCGTGGAGTCAAGCGCTCTCAACTCCGGTCGATCTCGCGATCTCCGCGAGCTTCGGTGGCCAACTCTCTTCCCTTCAGGGTAAATTGTCTGTTATTTCACACGGTGTCGGGTATACTAAGAGACTGACGCTGCCGGGAGCCGGGAGCCGGGAGCCGGGAGCCGGGAGCCGGGAGCCGGGAGCCGGGAGCCGGGAGCCGACGTTCGGTCTGTCGCCGGAGTGGCTCCTGGCGGACGGCCGGCCGTTCATGGACGGCCTCGTGCTGTCGCATCCGGAGCAGTTGGAGCGGCTGCACCGGGTGTGTCCGCAGGCCGTGGGCGTCTCCGTACTCGCCGGCGACCCCTGCTTCGACCGGATGCTCGCCGCACGCCCGTACCGCGAGCGCTTCCGGCGCGCCCTGGGGGTACGACGAGGTCAGCGGCTCGTCGTGCTCAACTCCACCTGGAATCCTGAGGGTTTCTTCGGCAGCGGCGGTGGGCCTGACGTATTTCCGGGGCTGCTCCCCCGGCTCACCGCGGAGTTGCCCGCCGACGACTACCGGCTGGCCGCCGTGCTGCATCCGAACATCTGGTACGGGCACGGCCCCGGCCAGGTCCGTGCGTGGCTGGACCGGGCCCTGCGCAGCGGGCTGACTCTGATCGACCCTGCTCATGCCTGGCGGCAGGCCCTGCTGGCGGCCGACGCCGTGATCGGTGACTTCGGCGCGGTCACCTACTACGCATCCGCTCTGGGCACACCGGTGTTGCTGGCCGCCCCCGGCGAGGATCGCCTGGATCCCGAGGCACCGCTCGCCGCGTTCGTCCGGGGCGCGCCGAGGCTCGATCCGTACGGCCCGTTGCGCGTTCAGGTGGAAGGACTGCTGGCCGGTCACCGGCCGGCCGCCGATCCCGCCGAGTTCGTCACTTCGGCCCCAGGCACCTCGGCAGCGCTCCTGCGGCGCCACTTCTACGGACTGATGGACCTTCCCGAGCCCGTCGCCCCCGCTCTGTTGGAACCATTGCCCCTGCCTCCCTACGATCCGCCGCGGCGAACGGTTCCGCTGCGCGTCCTCACACGCGTCAAGGAGACCGACATCGAGATCGAGCGGTCCACCGAGCATCCCTACGGCGCGGACGGCGACGCGCACCTCGCGGTGCATGAGGACACGCGGGATCCGGGCCATCTGGAGCTGGCCGACGTGATCGTGCGCGAGGGACCGCTGGGCGACCCGCGCCTGGGTGGCCCGGAAGAGTGGACGGCCGAGATCCTGGGCCGGCACGTGCACTGCGCGGTCGCCGCGTATGTGAGCGGCCCGGACCGCTGTACCGTCCGCAGCCGTGAGCACGGCCTGTTCCGGCTGTCCGCGAGCCCGGAAGCGGACGCCGATCCGGCGGCGTACGCCTCTGCGTTCCACGCGTGGCTGGCGGACGGCAACAGTGTGCCGTCCGGGGGCATCACGCTCCGGGTGCATGCCGCGGGCGGTGTGCACCCGGTGGCGGTCGGTCCCTGACTCCCCCACGCTCGGCCCCGCACGAGCGGGGCCGGCGAGGCCGGTCGCAGTCGGCCCGGTCCGGAGGAGACGCCTCAGCCGCCTGTCTCGCAGCGCAGCCTCAGGCCGGCGAGATACCGCAGGTGCGGAGCGGCCGCCGGGGTGAGCAGGCCCTCGGCCAGGGTGATCTTGGCAAGTGCCTCGGCGTTCTCGCCCGCGTCGTGGAGTGTCTCGGCCAGGTCGGTGAGAGCGCGTGCCTGGTTGTAGCTCTCGCCGTGCTCCTTGAAGAAGTCCGCCGCGGATTCGAGGAGTTGACGCGAATCCACGAGACGTCCCATGCCGCGCAGGGCACGCCCCTGGTGGCGTTCGGCCAGGGCGAGGGCGCGGGCCACGTCCTGCGCCCCCTCCTGGCCGGAGGAGATCCGCCGGTACACGCGCTCGGCTTCCACGAACCGCTCGTAGGCGGCCTCGTACCGCCACTGGCGGAGGGACAGCAGTCCCAGCAGCTCGACCGACGATGCCTCGCCCCTCAGATGACCGGCCGCCCGCTCGCACGCGACGGCGGCGTGCGCGGCGCGCTCGGCTTCCTCCCAGCGCTCGAGTTCGCCCAGACAGTGACCGAGCTGGAAGTGCAGGCCCGCCGCCGTACGCGAACCCGGCCGGTGTTCGTCGGCGCACCGGGCCGCGAGGTGCAGGGCGGGCAGCACCTCGTCCCAGTGGCCGGCCTTCAGCTGAAGCGGCCAGAGCGTGCGGGCCAGCCGCAGTGCCGTCGTGACGTGCTGGTACTCCACGGCCACCGACACCGCTCGGACCAGATTGGCGACCTCCGCGGCCAGTACCGCCACTCCCCGGGCCTCGCCCTCGTACACCCCGCCGTCCCCCGGCGCGGGCTCGGTCCGCCAGCTCTGCGGCAGGGCGGCGTGGGCCGCGTGCAGGGCGCGGTCCAGGAGGGCGTCGAGCGCGCGCTCCACGGCGCCGGAACATGCGGGGATGCCGTACGCCGGGGCCGCGGCGTCCGCCAGAGAGCGGCCGACCGCGGGGCGGAACCGGTAGCGGTCGTCGCCCATGGCGTCCAGCAGGTGGGCTTCCGCGGCCTCGACGAGCATCCGGTGCGCTTCTTCGGGCGGAACGCCGGCGACGGCGGCGGCGAGGTGCACGTCGACGGAGGGCCAGCCGCCCAGTGCCGTCAGCCGGACGAGTCGCGCCGTCTCCGGCCGGAGGCGATCGCAGGCGCTACGGGCCGCTCTGCTCACCGGGTCGTGCCCCGCCGCCCCTCCGGCCCTCGGCTCTGGGGCGGTCTCCTCGGCCTCCTCGGCCAGCAGGCGCGTGGCCTGTGCCTTCAATGCGAAGGCGTTGCCCCGGCAGTGCTCCAGGACAAACGGCATCCGGGACTTGACTCGCGCGTACTCGTCGGGGCCGGCCACCTTTCGGACCATCCGCACCGCGTACCGGTCGCTCAGGGGAGGAACGGGAACGCGTTCGGCTTCCAGCGCGAAGGGAGGTCCGGACACGACCACCAGCAGGAAGACGTCGGGCGTGGCAGGGACCAGGGGACGGACCTGGGCGGCCGACGCGGCGTGGTCGACCACCACCAGGACCCGGCGCCCCGCGGTGAGCTGCCGGTAGAGGTCTTCGCGGCCCGCGGCGGTGGGCGGCATCCGGTCCTGCGGGACGCCCATCTGCCGCAGCAGGCGCAGGAGAACGGTGGCAGGGTCCGGCCCGGGGCCGCCCGACGGATCGCGCAGGTCGACGTAGAAGCGGCCGTCGGGGAAGTGCGCGAAGAGGGCCGCCCCCATGTGCAGCGCCACGGCGGTGGTGCCGATCCCGGGCGGGCCGTGGAGCAGTGCGACGCGTGGCCGCCCCGCGGCGGGGCGGGTCGCCTCGCGCTTCAGCTGCTTCAAGACCTTCTGCCGGTTGGTGAAGTCCCTTGACGCGGGCGGCAGTCCACCATCCGGTGTCAGAGCCATGGCCTGCTCGGGCAGGCTGCGCAGGAGGAGCGCCCACTCGCCTGCCCGCCGGGGGTCGCGGGCCAGCCGTGCGTGCATCTGGTCCGCCAGTGTCCGCCACTCTTCCGGGCCGGCCGGCAGCGTCGTCTCCCGCCCGAGCGTTCTTCGCGCCAACGCCCCGGTCGACAGCAGCAGTTGCTTGCCCATCTCCCCCGCGGCGCCGTTCCCGGCGGCGGTGAGAAAGGCAGTCAGCGCGCTCAGCGCGACGACCTCCAGCACGTCGGCCCCTCCCCTGTCACCGATCCGGCCTCTGCCGGACTGTATCGCCGCGAACACGGGCCGGGGAAACGTTTGAGACCTTGTCAACTGCGCTTTCTGCTACGGCTTCAGCGTCACCGCCCACCTCTGCCGCCGCGTTCAGCCTCTCGACGCCGGCTCGCGACGCGGGCTGGAGCGAGGGCAGCGTCAGGTGCCACCAGTCGGCGAGGCGGTCGGTGACGGTGGCCGTGCCTTCGAGCGCCTCGGTGAGGGAGCACAGGCCGAAGAACGCGCGCACCAACGTGCGGGCGGTACGGGCGGGGCGGACGTGCGACGCCAGATGGCCGGCGAGCCGGGCCTGGGCGAGGAGGCGTGTGGCCGCGGCGGTCCAGAGGGCGAAGGGGTCGGGAAGTGGGGCGTCGATGGCGTCGCGTTCGGCCCACAGGCGGGCGCCCGCGCGGGTCATCGGGTCCTCGGCGAGCGCCTGGGCGATGTCGTAGCTCAGGGCGACGAGGCGCTCCATCGGAGGGACCCCCTCGTCCGCGTACCGTGTGCTCAGCTGCGGCCAGCTGGCGAACCGGTCCTGGACCACGGCGAGAGCGATGCCCTCCTTGCTGGCGTAGTGGAAGTAGACGGCACCGCTGGTCCGGCCCGACCTGGTGCTTATGTCGTTGACGCTGGTGCCGGCGTATCCGCGTTCGGCGAAGAGGCAGGCGGCCGCTTCCAGGAGTGCTCTGCGGGTTGCCTTGGCCCGTTCCTGCAACGTCCCGTCCACCCTCGCTCGATTTTCCCGACAGCCGGAAATGTAATGCGCCCGCGCACGCCGGGAGCGTTGAGAAAACAAGGCCCGCACGACAATTGCGCATTTCTTTCGACAGTCGACACGGACGAGTGATGTCGCACTCGTCCCACGACCATTCTGGCACCCGGATGCCGTTGACGAGCGGTTTTCCACGGACGCGGGTTGCCCCACGAATATGCATCAACTGACTTGACATACAGCCGGGTTGACCGAAGAGGCCGTCGATTGACTTTCCGTCGCCGCAAGGGCCCTATACACCCGGACACCCTCCGCCGTCGATTCACCCCATGTAGTTATTGCACGACTTTCCGGGCGGAAATAACGTAGCCGTCGCGATGTTTCCCTTTGCCGTCAATGGTCGGGAATGTCGCAATTCTTCCGCGCGGGTGATGCGCCCGGTGCGCAGCCGGCACACGCAGCACCGCCGGCCTGCCCGAAGCCGCGCTCACGCCGCGCGCGACCGTCTTCTCCAGCCCTCCACAGGAGGCCCCGTGACCCCCTCGGCCCACCATCTGCTCGACTGGTCCCCGCAGGCCGTCGTCTTCGACTGCGACGGCACGCTGATGGACAGCGAACGCCACTGGCAGGAAGCCCGTCGTCGGGCCTTCCGGGACTTCGGTCTCCAGCCTCCGCCGGGATTCGCGGAACAGACCAAGGGCGTGCACTACGCCGACTGCGGGCGGCTGATGGCGGAGGCCGCGCACAAGCCCGAGCTGACGGCCGAGCTGACGGCGGCGCTCCTCGACAACTTCCTGGCACTCGTCACCGACGCCCCGGTGACGATGCCGGGCGCCGTCCAGCTCGTACGGCTGCTCTCCGGCCGGCTCCCGCTGGCGGTGGCCAGCAACTGCCCGTCGGAGGTGGTGGAGCGGAGCCTGGAGCGGGCGGGGATCCGTGGCTGCTTCCAGCACGTCGTCGTGCCGTTCACACCGTCGCGCCGGCCGGACAACCGGGAGCCGGCGGGAGGGCAGGCACTCGAGACGGTGCGCCCCAAACCGTGGCCGGACGTCTATGCCACGGCGGCCCGGCTGTGCGGCGTCCGGCCGCGGCTGACGCTGGCCGTCGAGGACTCCCTGGCCGGCGTGGAATCGGCCCACCGCGCCGGACTGCGGGTGCTGGGGGTCGGCCCCCGGCCGCACGACGAGGGCGCGGTACGGGCCGACCTGTGGGTACCGGCGCTGCACACTCCCGAGCTTCTGACCTGGGCCCGATCACGCGTGGCCGGTCCGGGGCGGGGGAAACGGTAAGTACACCTGAGACCTCGGTCCGACCGTGGTCTTCAGGGCCGTTCCGCACGAATGACCACCAGCTCCTCCCGGTCGGCGCCCTCCGCCCCCAGGCCCCGGCGGACCAGCCACGCCTGCCGGGAACGCAGGACGGGCCCGTACGGCACCCAGGCGTGATCGGTGACCGAGGCACGCAGACCGGTGCCCGCGAGCCGCCGCAGCGTGGCCTCGGTGTCGCACAGGGCGGAGTGCACGATCAGGAGCACTCCCCGGGGACGCAGCAGCGCGGGCGCGGCATCACAGATGCGGTCCACGAAGGCCCGCCCGTCCTGGCCCGCCTCCCACGCCCGTGCCCGGCCGCGCCACGGCAGCCGGGAAGCCGGTGAGGGGACGTAGGGCGGGTTGCTGACGACGAGGTCGTACGCCTGGCCCGTGACGGCCGCGGTCAGGTCGCCGTGGCGCACGCGGAGGCGGCAGCCGGCCAGCATCGCGTTGAGGCGTGCGGTCAGCACGGCCGGCCAGGAGATGTCCACGGCCGTCACCCGCGCACCCAGCCGCGCCGCCTGCAGGGCGATCACACCGCTGCCGGTCCCGAGGTCGAGCACATCGGTCGTCGGGTCGATGTCCTCGCGGTACAGGGCCCGCGTCAGCAGCTCCGTGTCGCGCTGCGGGGCGTATACGCCCGGCGGGGTCAGCAGGAGTCCCGGCGGGGGTGGCCACCGTGTCGCCGCTGTCGTCGTCATGTCCTTGCACGTCCTTGCACGGGGCTCTGCTCACGATCGGTACCGCCCCGGTCCTGTCGTGTTCGAGTACCCGGGAGAAGCCGCCGTAACGGGATTCACGGAGCGACCGGTCGGCGCGGGGTGGTGGCAGGCGCAGGGCGGCGCGGGCCGGCCACCTGGAGCGTCGGGGCTCTCGGTGGGGCGATGCCCGCACGTACGTCGGCGCGGGCGGCCGGGGCTGACCAGGGCGACGAGCCGGTCGAGCGGGAGAGGGAGCGTACGGCGTCGACAATGAACACTCCGCCCCCGATCCCACCGGCTCCACACGAGGAAGAGGACAAGTGACCCCGACCCCGATCCCGTCCCCGAACGCCCAACAGTCCACCCCGCAACCGAGCTTCACCCCCGAGGAGGTCGCCCGGGCCCGCGCCGACACCCCGGGATGCGCCAAGGTCGCCCACTTCAACAACGCGGGCGCCGCCCTGATGCCCCGCCAGGTCCTCGACGCGTCCGTACGCCACCTGCGTCTGGAGGCCGAGATGGGCGGGTACGAGGCGGCGGCGCGGGCGGCCGAGGACATCGAGGGCGTGTACGACTCGGCGGCACGGCTGCTGAACTGCGACCGCGACGAGATCGCCCTGATGGACAGCGCGACGCGAGCCTGGGACCTGGCCTTCTTCAGCGTCCCCTTCCGCCCGGGGGACCGCGTCCTGACCAGCATGGCCGAGTACGCCAGCAACTTCATCGCCTACCTCCAGGCCGCCGAGCGGCACGGCGTCCGGGTCGAGGTCGTTCCCAACGACGAGCACGGCCAGATCTCGGTGGACGCCCTGCGCGCGGCGATGGACGAGCGGGTACGGCTCGTCTCGCTGACCCACGTCCCCACCAACGGCGGCCTGGTGAACCCCGCCGCCGAGGTCGGCAAGGTCGCCCGCGAGGCCGGTGCGCTGTATCTCCTCGACGCCTGCCAGTCCGTGGGCCAACTCGCCGTGGACGTAAGGGAGATCGGCTGCGACATGCTCTCCACGACGGGCCGCAAGTATCTGCGTGCCCCACGCGGCACCGGGCTGCTCCACGTCCGCAGAGAGGCACTCGACCGGCTCGTCCCCCAGGTCCTCGATCTGCACGCCGCGACCTGGACCGCGCCCGACCGGTACGAAGTCCGGCCGGACGCACGGCGGTTCGAGACCTGGGAGGCCAACTACGCGGCCCGGCTCGGCTTCGGTGCCGCCCTCGACCACGCGCTCTCCTGGGGCCTGCCGAAGATCCAGGACCAGGTGACCTCGCTCGCCGCGACGCTCCGGGAGCGACTCGGCGAGATCCCCGGCGTCCGCGTTCACGATCGGGGCGTACGGCGCTGCGGCATCACCACGTTCACCGTGGACGGCGTCGCGGCGGAGCGGGTCGCGTCGGACCTGGCCGCGCAGGGCCTCAATGTCAGCGTGTCAGGGGTCTCCTCGACGCGGCTGGACATGGAGGAGCGCGGCCTGGAAGAGGTCGTCAGGGCGTCGGTGCACTACTACAACACGGACGAGGAGATGACCGCCCTGGTGCGCGCGGTGCGGAACTGCGCCCGCGCGACCCGTCCCTGAACCATTGCCAGATTCCCACCCATGCAAGTACATTTCGGGCAATCGCTTCGAGACATACGCGGCAGAGGCCGACGGGGGCAGAGGATGAGCACGGACGACCGCGCCACGGTGACGACCGGGATCGCGCGACTGCACGCGTCGCCCGGGCTCGCCGGGCCCGGTCGGCTCGGGCTCGTGACCAACCACTCCGGCGTCCTCCCCGACCTGCGCCCCGCCGCGCCCGCGCTGCTCGACGCCGGGGCGCGGCTGGTCGCGCTCTTCAGTCCCGAGCACGGGCTGCACGGGACCGGCCAGGCCGGTGAGGGCGAGGCCGCGCGGACGGCCGGGACGGACACCGCCACCGGTCTGCCGGTGTACGACACCTACGGTCGCAGCGGCGAGCGGCTCGACAAACTGCTGATCGACAGCGGCGTCGACGCCCTGGTGTACGACCTCCAGGACGTCGGGGCCAGGTTCTACACCTACGTGTGGACCATGTTCGACCTGATGGTCTCGGCGGCGCGGACGGGCGTACGGTTCGTGGTCGCCGACCGGCCGAACCCCCTCGGCGGGCTCGTCAGCGAGGGCCCGCTGCTCGACCCGGCGTGGTCCAGCTTCGTCGGGCGCGTCCCGATGCCCGTCCGGCACGGTCTCACCTGCGGTGAGTTCGCCCGGTACCTCAATGCCTCGGCGGTGCCCGAACTGGCGGGAGAGTCCGTCGACTTGACGGTGATCGAAGCCGTCGGCTGGCGGCGCGCCATGGACGCCGAGGCGACCGGGCTGCCCTGGGTGGCGCCCTCGCCGAACATGCCGACGCCCGCCACCGCCGTCGTCTATCCCGGTACCTGCCTGTTCGAGGGGACGAACCTCTCGGAGGGCCGTGGCACCACGCAGCCCTTCGAGATCGTCGGCGCCCCGTACGTCGACGCGCGCCTCGTGCCCGCGCTCGACGAACTCGCCCTGCCGGGCGTGCGTTTCCGTGAGCTGCGGTACGTCCCGGCCTTCCACAAGCACGCCGGACGGGCCCTGCGCGGAGTCCAGCTCCATGTCACCGACCGCACGGCGTTCGCTCCCGTACGCACCGCCGTCGTCATGCTCGCCACGCTGCGGCGGCTGTACCCGGGCGACTTCGCCTGGCACACCGAGGACGGCGGCGCGGAGGGGACCGGTCACCGGTACTTCGTCGACCTGCTGTGGGGGTCCGACCGGCTGCGTCGCGCCGTCGACGCGGGCGAGGACCCGCTGCCGTTGTGCGATCCGCCGGCACCGCCCGGCCGGTGGGCCGGCGAGGACGTGCTGCTCCATGTCTGAGAGCCACCTGAGAGCCATCCGCGCCCCGCGTACGGAAGGACACCCCCGCCGATGACCGATCGCACGTCAACGCCGCCCCGGACCGAGATCCGTGGTTTCCGCGTGGGTGACGGACCGCAGCTGGTGGAGGTGTGGCGCCGCAGCGCACCGGCCGATCCCCTCACGCCGGACCGTTTCCGCACCCTGGTGCTGCTCGACCCGAACTTCGATCCGCAGGGGCTGCGGGTCGCCGTCGCGGGGGGACGAGTCGTCGGCGCGGCCTACGCGGTGCGCCGTCTGACGGCGATGACGGGCGCCGACCTGGGGCCGGAGCAGGGCTGGATCCCGTTCTTCTTCGTCGATCCGGCGGCCCGCGGGCACGGCCTCGGCCGCCGGCTGCTGACCGACGCCCTCGACTGGCTCCACGGCCACGGCCGCACCCGCGTGGACTTCGCCTCGTACACCCCGAACTACGTCGTCCCGGGCCTGGACGCCGAGGCGTACCCGGAAGCCGCCGGGCTCCTTCAGTCCCTGGGTTTCCGCACGCTGTACGAGGCGGCGGCGATGGACCGGGGGCTGGTCGGCTACCGCTTCCCGGAGGACGTCGCGCTCCGGCTGGACGAACTGACCGCGCGCGGTTGGCGGTTCACCACCCCGTCCGACGACGACCTGGTGGACCTGGTCGCGCTCGCCGGGAGGCACTTCACGCCGGACTGGGCGCGCGCCATCCGGGAGTGCCTGGCCGCGGGCACGCCGCTCGACCGGATCGTCGTCGCCCGGGACCCGTCGGGCCGCCTGGTGGGCTGGGCGATGCACGGGGCGTACGAGGCGGTGGACGAGCGGTTCGGGCCGTTCGGGGTGCTGGAGGAGATGCGCGGCACCGGGCTCGGCAAGGTGCTGCTCCATCTGGTCCTGGAGCGGATGCGGGCGCGCGGCGCGCACTCGGCGTGGTTCCTGTGGACCGGTGAGCAGTCCCCGGCCGGGCACCTGTACCGCAAGGCCGGGTTCACCACGACCCGGGTGTTCCGGGTGCTGCGCCGGGAGGCCGCCCGATGAGGCCCGCCCGCCGCCGCTCCGGCGGACTGAGCCGCCGTCACTTCGCGCTGGCGCTCCCCTCGACGCTGCTCGCCTCCGCGTGCGCCGCCCCGCACCAGGGCACCGGGCGCCCCGGGGACCCCATCGTCCTCACCCTGCTCACGCACTACGCGAGCGGCGAGCTCAAGGAGGCCCTGCGCGGCCCCGTCGACGAGTGGAACGCCAGGCACGACCGGGTCAAGGTGCAAATGAAGGCCGTCGAGTTCAGCCAGCTGCTGACCACGTTCATGGTCCGGCAGGCGGCGGGACAGGGCGCCGACATCCTCCAGCCGTACTGCCTGTGGAACGGCCAGCTCGTCCAGGCCGGCGTCCTGCGGCCCGCCCCTCGCAAGTACGCCGAGGAGATCGCGCGCGGCTACAGCGAGGCCGCGGTCGGCGCCGCTTCGGTCGGCGGCAGGGTCTACGGCTATCCAACCGAGGCCCAGACGTACGCCCTCTACTACAACAAGCGCCTGCTGCGCGAGGCCGGGATCGACGGCCCGCCGCGCACCTGGCGGGAGCTGGAGCAGGCGGCGTACCGCACCGCGAAGCGGGACCGGTACGGCAACACGCTGGTCCAGGGGTTCGGCCTGTCGACGTACGACGACGCGAGCACCGTCGGCCAGACGCTCGCACTGCTCAACGCCGCCGGCGGCAGCTTCGTCTCCGCGGACGGCAGGACCACCGCCATCGACTCCCCCGTCGGCCGGTCCGTGTTCGACCTGGAGCACCGCCTGGTCGCGCGAGGGGCGAGCGCGCCCGGCGTCAACGTCTACAAGGCGTTCCCGTCCGGGCAGGTGGCCATGGTGATCAACGCAGGCTGGTGGACGGGGAGTCTGAAGCCCGTGATGGGCAAGGACTACCGCGAGGTCGGCGTCGCGCCGGTGCCGCTGCCCGAGGCGGACGGCAAGCGCGCCACGCTCGCGACCGGCTTCATGCTGGGGGTCAACGCGGCCAGCAGACACCCGCGCGAGGCCTGGGAGTTCCTGCGCTGGCTCAACACCGAGAAGGTGCCGGTGAAGGACGCCGGGAAGGGTGCGACGGCGACCCGGATGAGTTCGCTCCAGGTGTCGGTCGGCTCGCTGACCGGCCGCGCCGACGACATGCTGACGCTGCTGGGAAATCGCGGGGATCCGAATCTGCGCCCGTTCCTGGACGCGCTGGCGTACGCGGTGCCGGAGCCGAACGTGCCGGGCGCGCAGCAGGCCAAGTCGCTGCTGCGCAAGAACATCGAGGCGCTGTGGACCGGTCAGCGGTCGGTGGACGAGGCGCTGCGCGTCACGCGCCGTCAGGTCGATCAGGAGGTGTCGCGCTCATGGTGAACGCTCTGGCGCCGGACACGACCGGGCGGGCGGCGCACGGCGCGCGGTCCGCCGGGGCGGCCGTCGACGTCCGCGGCCGGGCCCGTCGCCGCCAGGTCGGCGTCGCCTATCTCTTCCTGGCGCCGACGCTGCTGTTCTTCGCGGTCTTCCTGGTCCTGCCGCTCGGCTTCGCGCTGCTGCTGTCGATGTCCCGCTGGGCCGGGTTCGACCTCGCCGACATCGATCCGGTGGGCCTGGACAACTTCGCGAGCCTGTTCGCGGACGGGTCGACGTTCCTCACGCCGATCCTCACCAACACGCTGCTGTTCGCCGTGGGCACCGTGGCTCTCGCGCTCTCAGGCTCGGTGCTCGTCGCCAACTGCATCGACAGGCTGCGGTTCCAGGGGCTGTGGCGGACCCTGTACTTCCTGCCGATCGTGACGACCGTCGTCGCCGTCGGCAACGTGTGGAAGTACATGTACGAGCCGGGCGGCCTGGTCAACGGCGTCCTCAACACGCTCGGGCTCGGCTCGGTGGCGTTCCTCCAGGACCCGGACACCGCGCTGCCCTCGGTCGTGGTCGTGCAGGCGTGGGCCTCGCTCGGCTCGGCGATCCTCATCCTCACCGCCGGGCTGAAGTCCATCCCCGAGTCGTACTACGAGGCCGCCGCGCTCGACGGCGCGGGGCCCGTCACCGTCTTCTGGCGGATCACGCTGCCGCTGCTGCGGCCGTCCCTGCTGTTCGTGTGCGTCACCCAGTTCCTCACCGGCCTGCAGTCGTTCGCGCTGATCATCGTGATGACCAGGGGCGGCCCGGGCGACGCGACCAACGTGGCCGCGCTGGAGATGTACTGGCAGGCCTTCAGCCACGGTGACTGGGGCACGGCGAGCGCCGCCGCCTTCGTGCTGTTCGTGGTGGTCCTCGTGGTCACCCTGGCGCAGTTGTGGATCTTCCGGCGCAAGGGGGAGGACGCATGAACCCGAAGGGAGGGGACGCATGATCCGCCGCCGTTTCCCGTGGCTGTCGTACCTGGTGGTCGTGACCGGCGCCGTGCTCACGGTGGTGCCGTTCCTCGACATGGTGATGACGTCCTTCAAGGGCCCCGGCGAGGCCGGCACGCTGCCGTACCGCTTCCTGCCCAAGGCGTTCGACCTGTCCAACTACCGGGCGGCGATCGACCAGTTGGACCTGCCGGTCCTCTTCCGCAACAGCGTCGTCGCGACCGCCGTGATCACCGGCTCGGTGCTGCTCACCTCGTCGCTCGCGGGCTACGCGCTCGCCAAACTCCGTTTCCCCGGCCGGGACTTCGTCTTCCGGCTGGTGCTGTCGACGATGATGTTCCCGCCGTTCCTGTTCTTCATCCCGCACTTCCTGATCCTGGTGCACTGGCCGCTGGCGGGCGGCAACGACCTGCTGGGGCGCGGCGGCGCGGGCCTGACCGTCAGCATCCTGGCGCTGGCCATGCCGTTCCTCGTCAACGGCTTCGGGATCTTCCTGATGCGCCAGTTCCTGGTCTCGCTGCCGGACGAGGTGCTGGAGGCCGCGCGCATCGACGGCGCCGGCGAGTTCGCCGTGTGGTGGCGGATCGTCGTCCCCCAGACCAAGCCGGTCCTGGTGACGCTCGGGCTGCTGACCTTCGTCAGTGCCTGGAACGAGTACATCTGGGCGCTGCTCGTCTCGACCGCCAACCCGGACGTCATGACGCTGCCCGTCGGCATCCAGCTGCTCCAGGACTACGTCGACCCGACCCGCACGATGCCCATCGTCATGGCCGGCCTCGTCCTGAGCGTCCTGCCGGTCCTGGTCCTCTTCCTGCTGCTGCAGAAGTACTACATCCGCGGTGTCATGCTCAGCGGCCTGAAGTAGCGGGTACGCCGTCGCCCCCGGGGAGGGTTGAACGCGGCGTTCCCTGCCTACTCGGCGGGCATGGCCCGTTCCAACGACGAGGTCGCGGCGCTGTTCCAGGAGTACGCGGACCTGATCTCGATCACCGGCGGTGACGCGTTCAAGGCGCGCGTCTACGAGAAGGCCGCCCGCGCGATCGGCGGCTACCACGCCGACGTCTCCACGCTCGACGCCAAGGGGCTGCGGGAGATCCCCGGGGTCGGCAGGTCGATCGCGGACAAGGTCACCGAGTACTTCCGCACCGGCAGCGTCTGCGCGGTCGACGAGCTGCGCGCGCGGATCCCGGCCGGTGTCCGGCGGCTCACGGCCATCCCCACGCTCGGCCCGAAGAAGGCACTGACCGTGTACGAGGAGCTCGGCATCTCCTCCGTGGACGAACTGGTCGACGCGATCCACGCCGAGAAACTGCGCGATCTGAAGGGCTTCGGGCCCAGAACCGAGGAGAACATCCTCCACGGCGTCGAACTCCTCCAGTCCTCCGGCGACCGGGTCCTGCTGGACGTGGCCACCGATGTCGCCGACGACATCGTCGCCACGCTGTCCCGCGTGCCCGGCTGTCTGCGCTGCGCCTACGCCGGATCGCTGCGCCGCGCGCGGGAGACCATCGGCGACATCGACGTCCTGGTCGCCGCCGAGGACTCGGAACCGCTGATGAAGGCCTTCACCGAGCTGCCGTACGTCAGCGAGGTCATCGCGCACGGCCCGTCGAAGACCTCGGTACGCACGGTCAAGGGGCTGTCCGTCGATCTGCGGGTCGTCCCGCCGGATTCCTGGGGCGCGGCGCTGCAGTACTTCACCGGCTCCAAGGCGCACAACATCCGCACCCGCGAGCTGGCCGTCCACCAGGGGCTGAAGCTGTCCGAGTACGGACTGTTCGACGCCGAGACCGGCGAGAAGATCGTCTCCGAGACCGAGGAGGAGGTCTACGCCCGGCTCGGGCTGCCCTGGATCCCGCCGCCGCTGCGGGAGGACCGCGGGGAGATCGAGGCCGGCCTGCGGGGCGAGCTGCCCGACCTGGTCGTGGAGTCGGACCTCCGGGGCGACCTGCACACGCACACCGACCTGACCGACGGGCTCGCGCCGCTGGAGGAGATGGCGCGGGCGGCCGCCGAGCGCGGCTACGCCTACTACGCGATCACCGATCACGGTCCGGACCTGTACATGCAGCAGATGACCGAGGACCGGATCCTGGCCCAGCGCGAGCGGATCCGCGAGCTCGACGGCACCTTCCGTACGCGCGGCAGGGGAGGCGGCCTGCGGCTGCTGCACGGCGTGGAGCTGAACATCGGCCCGGACGGCGACGTCGACTGGCCGGAGGAGTTCCTGGCCGGCTTCGACGTGTGCGTGGCCTCGGTGCACTCGCACTTCAACCAGGGCCGCGAGGCGCTGACCCGCCGGATCGTGCGCGCCTGCGAGAACCCGTACGTCAACATCATCGGCCACCCCACCACCCGCCTCCTCGGCAAGCGGCCGCCGCTCGACGCCGACCTGGACGAGATCTTCGCCGCGTGCGCGCGCACGGGCACGGCCCTGGAGATCAACGCCCACCCCGACCGGCTGGACCTGCGCGACGAGGACATCCTGCGGGCCCGGCGGCACGGCGTGAAGTTCGCCGTCGACAGCGACGCCCACGCCGTCCCCCATCTGGCCAACACGCGCTACGGCGTGGGCACGGCCCAGCGCGGCTGGCTCACCAAGGACGACGTGATCAACACCTGGCCGGAGACCCGCCTGCGGCACTTCCTGCGCAAGGGGCGGAAGGCGCACGCCTGAGACGGCTACAGGCACCGCGGGTCCCGGCGGACCTCGCGGTGCCTGTCGTACGGACCCTGCCGGCTGCCGCTCAGACGCGTTCGGCGGCGATGAGCAGGTAGTCGATGCTCTTCTCGCGGTACCCCTTGAGGAACGGCTCCTCGACGCCCGTGCGCAGCCGGGACTGGTCGCGCAGCTCCCAGTAGGGGAGGGCCTCCTCGGTGTGCCGGGTCACCCGGTACGGGACGAGGCCGTTGGCGGCCAGCGCCTCGAAGTAGGTGCTGCGCTTGTGCATCCCGCACAGGTAGTGCTCGTCGATCTCGCGCGAGGCCTCGGAGCGGTCCTCGACGGTGTCGTTGCGGCACCAGGTGATCGCCACGTAGCGGCCGCCGGGGCGGATCACGCGGGCGAACTCGCGGAAGGCGTCGTGGATGTCGACGCACATGGTGGTCTCGTTGGAGACGACGAAGTCGAACGTGCCGTCGGCGAACGGCGTCTGCACCATGTTGGCGAAGTGGAAGCCGACCTTGTCGTCCCAGCCGCGCTCCTTGGCGACCCGCTCGGCGAAGGCGATGTGGTGGCCGCAGAAGTTCACGCCGTCCATACGGTGCCCGAGCCGGTCGGCGATCATGAAGGACGTACCGCCGCGCCCCGAACCGGCGTCCATGCCCCGCGCACCGGCCGGGAGATCGCTCAACTCGTCCAGGATCAGCCCGACTTGGGCGGTCTCCATACGGTGCAGCTCCCGCAGAATGCGCTCCTCGCGCTCCTGAGGCGCGGCGGTCAGCACGGCCGGGTCGAAGTCGCCGATGCCGTAGTGGTGGTGGTAGAGCCCGTCCTCGGCCCCGAGCAGCAGATTGACCTCGTCGGCCGTCTTGGCGTCCCAGTACCCGCGCTGCTCGCCGTCGTGCCGGCCGAGCACCGCGAGGTCGTCCCGGCTGAGATCGGTTTGGGTGGTCATCCGGTTTCTCCTATGTGCGCTGTTGCCTGCTGAATGGGTCGGGGTCAGATGCGTTCGGTGGCGATGAGGAGGTAGTCGAGGCTCTTCTCGCGATACCCCTGGAGGAACGGCTCCTCGACGCCGGTCCGCAGACGCGAGTGGTTGCGCAGCTCCCAGTACGGGAGCGCTTCCTCGGTGTGCCGGGTCACCCGGTACGGGACGAGGCCGGCCGCCGCCAGCGCCTCGAAGTACGCGCTGCGCTTGTGCATCCCGCACACGTAGTGTTCGTCGATCTCCCGCGAGGCCGTCGAGCGGTCCTCGACGGTGTCGTTGCGGCACCAGGTCGTGGCGAGGTAGCGGCCCCCGGGACGCAGGACGCGGGTGATCTCGCGGAACAGCTCGGCGAGATCGACGTACATGGTGGTCTCGTTGGAGACGACGAAGTCGAACGTCCCGTCGGCGAACGGCGTCTGCACCATGTTGGCGAAGTGGAAGCCCACCTTGTCGTCCCAGCCGCGCTCCTTGGCGACCCGCTCGGCGAAGGCGATGTGGTGGCCGCAGAAGTTCACGCCGTCCATACGGTGCCCGAGCCGGTCGGCGATCATGAAGGACGTACCGCCGCGCCCCGAACCGGCGTCCATGCCCCGCGCACCGGCCGGGAGATCGCTCAACTCGTCCAGGATCAGCCCGACTTGGGCGGTCTCCATACGGTGCAGCTCCCGCAGAATGCGCTCCTCGCGCTCCTGAGGCGCGGCGGTCAGCACGGCCGGGTCGAAGTCGCCGATGCCGTAGTGGTGGTGGTAGAGCCCGTCCTCGGCCCCGAGCAGCAGATTGACCTCGTCGGCCGTCTTGGCGTCCCAGTGTTCCTTCAAGGCGCGCTCGTACTCGCTGCGTACGACCTCGTTCTCCTCGTTGACCAGGGTGGTCATGTGATGTCCTTTCACAAGGGCTGGCGGACCGGCAAAGGGGACGGGCGTGGCGGTGACGTCGGTGCCAGGGCGTGCGCGCGCTGCGCATGACGCGGGGTGTGTCGGTTTTCGTCGGCGAGCGGCGCCGTGAACGTGAATCGCGAATGGAGCGTCCGGTGCTTCGAATTCCCCGACGGCCTCAGGGAAAGACGAAAAGGCGCCGAACCGGGATCATCCTCGGCGAGGCTAACAGTCCGTGCATTTCCCATCGAACTCACGTGGATCGAACGCTCGAAATTCGCCCACCTGGCCGAAGGGCACGTCCGCGCTGGTCACAAGGCACGTGCATTTCAGCCTTATTGGAGGGAAACTCCTCGAACCTATCCATGGAGGTCCCGGATGGCATGTGATCTGGTCGTCGTCGGACTCGGATACGTCGGACTGCCGCTCGCGCGCCGCGCGTGCGAAGCCGGCCTGTCGACCGTCGGTTACGACATCTCCGAGCAGGTGGTGTCCCACCTGTCCGACGGGCGCTCCCACATCGACGATCTGAGCGACGCCGACATCACCGCGATGCGCGCCGCGGGGTTCCGGGCCACCACCGATCCCCGCGTCGCCGGGGGCGCGGACACGGTCGTCGTCTGCGTGCCGACCGGGCTGACGCCGGACGGCGATCCGGACCTGGCGGCGCTCCGGGCGGCGTGCCGCAGTGTCGGCGCGGGACTGCGGCCAGGGACGCTGGTGGTCGTGGAGTCCACCAGCCACCCCGGCACGACCGAGGAACTCGTACGGCCGCTGCTGGAGCGGAGCAGCGGGCTGCGCGTGGGCGACGACTTCCACCTCGCCTACTCGCCCGAACGCATCGACCCCGGAAACGCGGCGCACGGCATCCGGAACACACCGCGCGTCGTGAGCGGCTGCACTCCGCTCTGCACCAAGTACGCCGTCGCCTTCTACGGGCGCCTGGTCGACACCGTCGTGGTGGCCCGGGGGACGCGGGAGGCGGAGATGGCCAAGCTGCTGGAGAACACGTACCGGTACGTCAACATCGCGCTGGTGGACGAAGTCGCGCTGTACTGCGACAAGGTGGGGATCGACGTCTGGGACGTGCTGCGGTGCGCGGGCACCAAGCCCTTCGGGTTCAGCGCCTTCAGCCCCGGCCCGGGCATCGGGGGCCACTGCATCCCGGTCGACCCCCGCTATCTCGAGGCGAAGGCCGAGAGCGAGGGGTTCTCCTTCCGGATGCTGTCGGCCGCGCGCGGCGTGGTGGCGCAGATGCCCGCGCATGTGGTGCGGCGCGCGGCCGGTCTGCTGCGCGAGGAGGGCAGAAGCCTGAACGGCGCCCGGGTGTTGCTGCTCGGGGTGAGCTACAAGCCGGACGTCGCGGACGTGCGCGAGACGCCTGCCACGCAGGTGGCCAGGGGGCTGCGGGCGCGGGGCGCGTCCGTCTCGTACCACGATCCGTACGTGCCCCGCTTCTCCGCGGACGGCGTCCCGCTGCCGCGCGAGGAGTCGCTCGCCGAGGCTCTGGCGAGCGCCGATCTCGCCGTACTGCTCCAGGATCACGCCTGTTACGAAGCGGGGCTGCCGGCGCAGGCGCGCTGCGCTGTCCTCGACACGCGCGGGTCGACCGAGGGCGAGCGGGTCAGCCGGCTGTGACCTCCGCCGGCGTCCCCGTGGGTGCGAGGCGCCGGCTCGGCTGCGTGAAGGAGACGGGCAGCTCCGGGTGGAGCCGCAGGTCCTCGCCGGTGAGCAGCCGGTCGCAGGTGATGAGGATGTTGTAGTGGTTGGGGAAGTGGCAGGCGTCGAACCCGAGGACGGTGCCGACGAGCCGGTCGCCGATACGGACCTCGTCACCGCGGTCGAGCACGCCGCCGCACGCCAGTTCCACGAAGCCGAGGAAGCCCACCCGGTCGATGCGCGCGCCCTCGGTCGTCTCCCGGTGGTCGGTGGTGACGAGTTCGTGCACCTCGCCGCGCCGCACGCACCGGCTCGCGTGCGGCTCCAGCGCCATGCCGCGTTCCGTCCTGCGGTGCAGCAGCACCTTGACGAGATGGCCGTGGAGCTGCCGCTTCGCCCCGTTCTCCGTCGAGGCGGGGACCTCTCCCGCGATCACCCGCGTGCTCCCGTCACGGCGGCGGGGGCCTCTTCGCTGCGGTACGCCGCCGCCACCAGCTCCAGCGCCGCGAGTCCCCCGTCGGTCCACTCCCCCATGGTGACCACGCCGGCGAAGTCGTCGAGGATACCGTCGTACTCGTGCCACAGGGAGGCCTTGAACCCCGGGTGGCCGGCGAGCATGTCCGCCGTCAGCACCGAACCGTCGGTCAGGCGCACCTCGACGTCCTTCGTCTCGCCCGGGTGGCTCCAGTCCAGCTCGACGCGCGCCTCGGCGCCCCGCGGGTCGCGCAGGTCCACGACGGCCCGGCGATCGGTGCCGGCCGCGTCGCGCTCGACCGCTGCCCGCGTCACCGTGACGTCGCCGAGCAGCAGCCGCACCACGTCGAAGGCGTTCGGCCCGTTGTCGGCGACGCAACCGCCGCCGCAGCGCTCGGCGTCGAGGTACCAGGTGTCGGTGCCGATGTGCTCCTCGATGCGTTCCAGGTAGCGCACCCGTACCGACGCGATGCGGTCCCGGCCGGGCAGTCGGGCGCGCAGGCGGGTCACGGACTCGTTGTAGCGGCGGTGGAAGGCGGTGAACAGCGGGGTCGCGTGCGCGCGAGCCAGCGCGGTCAGTTCGCGCCCGTGCTCCAGCGAGACGGCCAGGGGTTTCTCGACGCACACCGGGACCCCGGCGCGCAGCGCTTCCCGGCACACCTCGGCGTGGGCGTCGTTGGGGACGGCGACGACGACGGCGTCCAGTCCGGCCTCGCGCAGCATCGTGCGAGGGTCGGTGAAGCAGGGCACGCGGTCGCGGTGGGGCCGCAGCACCGCGTCGTTCAGGTCGCAGACGGCGGCCAGTTCCCAGTGCGCGGATCGCTGGACGGCGGCGAGGTAGTACGCCGAGATGACGCCGAGCCCGGCGACGCCGATGCGGCGGGGGCTCATCGGACGTCCTCCGCCGTGGGGAGAGCCGCGGGTAGGGCCGCGGGGAGCAGGCCCAGTTCGGTGAGCTCGTCGTGGAGGTGCGCGGGAAGCGGTACGCCGTCCCGGGTGCGGGTGAGTGCGCGTTCGGCCTCCCACCAGCCGGGGTAGCGCACGGGGCCGTGGCCCTCGGTGGGCGGGCACTGGGTGAGCGTGGTGAAGAGGTCCCGCGCGTCGCCGCGGAAGTCCTCACCGGGCGGGCGCAGTGCCTCGGGGGCGATGGCGAGGACGAGGAAGCCGATGTCGTCGTCACGGCCGTGCGGACGTCCGTCGCCCTCCAAAACGTCGGCGGCGGGGCCGAGTTGGGCCCCCGGCAGCAGGGCGGCCAGAACCTCGACCGCGAGCCCGAGGCCGTACCCCTTGTACGCGCCGTTCTCGTCGGTGCCGCCCAGCCAGCGCAGATACGCCTCGCCGCGGTCGAACGCCCCGGGGTCGGTGACCGGCGCCCCCTCGGCGTCCTCCAGCCACCCGGGCGGGATGGACGACCCGCCGCGCGCGGCGGCGCGGATGCGGCCGGTGGGGACGACGGTGGTGCTCATGTCCAGGACGAACGGGTGCCCGTCGAGGGCGGGCGCGGCGACGCTGAGGGGGTTGGTGCCGAGCATGGCGAGCTGGGCGTGCGGGGGCCGGGCGATGCGCTGACCGCCGCAGTTGGACGCGAGCACACCGATCAGGCCCTGCTCCGCCGCACGCGCCGTGTGGTGCCCCGCGCACCCGAAGTGGGTCCCGTTCCGCACGGACACGAGCCCCACCCCGTGGCGGCGGGCGCGTTCCACGGCCAGGTCCATCGCCTCGGAGGCGGACCAGAGGCCGAGCGCGCGGCGGGCGTCGAGGAGGACACACGCGCCCAGGTCGGTGATGACGCGCGGCTCCGCGGTGGCGTCGGCGCGGCCGCTTCGCAGGAGCGGCAGATAGAGCCGGGACAGGTTGAACACGCCGTGCGAGCCGAAGCCGACCAGGTCGCCGTGACACAGCGCGGCCGCCGCGGCGTGCGCGCGCCGGTCCGGGAGCCCGTGCGCGGTGAACGCCGCGGTCACGGCGGCGAGCAGCTCGCCGTGGTCGACCAGCACGTCGGGGCGGCGTGCGCAGGGTGGGGCGCCGGTGGCCTGGAGCGTCATGTGGTGGTCTCCCTTTGGTCGGCGAAGGCGAGGAGCAGCCGCCGTACGGTGTCGGCGAACTCCTCCAGGTCGGCGAGGTCGACGAACTCGCCTGAGGCGTGGGCGTGGTTGGCGTCAAGGGACCCCGGGCCGAGGACGGTGGTGAAGGTGCCGGGGACGTCCTGCATCCAGATGGCGTCGCAGGTGAACGCGGGCTCGCTGTCCGGCTGCCGCGGAACGCCGCCGGCGGCAAGGAGGTCTTCGCCCCATGGGTCCTCCGTACGAGCGAGGCAGGGCAGGCCCCGCTTGTCCCAGCGCAGCCGCGTGACGGCGACGGCGTCCGCGGCGGTACGGGCGAAGCCGGGGACTTTGTCGAAGCGGTCGGTGAAGTCCTTGAGGCCGGCAGTGAAGGCGTCCTCCACCAGCCGTTCGGCCGCCGCGCCCTTCGCCGGTGTCGCGTAGGGGATGTTGACCAGTAACTGTCCTGTTCCGTACACGCGGTTGTGGGCGTGGCCGGTGTGCAGCCCGGCGATGCACAGGGAGCCTCCGGCGGCGGCGAGGTGCTGGGCGAGGAAGCCGAGCAGGACGGTGGCGTTGTGGCCGGCACCGGGGCGGTCGTCGATCGCGTCCTCGCCCTCTACCGTGATGCGGGCCGTCATGGACGCGGTGGCACGGGGCATGTGGCGCAGCCCGGTCGGCTCGCAGAAGACGTTCAGCCGTCCGACGTGTCCCGCCTCGATCAGCGGGCGGGTTCCGAACGTGCCCATGGCGCCGCCCTCTTCGCCGGAGACAGCCTGGATCACGACGGCCGTGTCGCGTCCGATGCCCGGGTGCGCGGCGGCCGCGGCGCGCACCCCGGCCAGCAGGGCGACGGCCGGCCCCTTCGCGTCGACGGCTCCCCGCCCGGTGAACCGCTCCCCGTCGAAGCCCACGGGTTCGGTTCCGGAGACTGTGTCGAGGTGGACGTTGAACATGACGGTGTCCCGGACGGGAAGCGCAGGCGCCCCCAACCGCAGTACCAGGCTGGGCTGTTGGGCGAGAAAGACGGGACCGGCCGCCGCGCGCACGATGGCCGGCACATCCGGTCGCAGCAGCACCGCGGGATCGGGCGCAGCGTGATGGACGACCCGCATGCCGACTTCGCGCGCCGCCTCGGCGTAGGCGTGCTGGGCCTGCCACAGCTGGAGCGGGGCGTCACCGTCACCGGTCTCCAGCGGCCCCGCGGTGGGCATCCGCAGCAGCCGCAGCAACAGGGCGTGGTCGTCCTCGCCCAGCAGCCGGCCCGCGCCGCCCGCGGTCACCGGAGGGCGCCGTGCGGCTGCGGCTGCGGCTGCGGCTGCGGCTGCGGGTGGGCGACGGTCTCCGCCCCGCATTCCGCCACCAGTTCATGCAACCGGCGCCCGGCGCTGACGAAGCGGTCCGCCGCGTCCTCGTACGCGTACAGCCCGGTGTGCGGCCGAACGGCCAGGTGGGGTTCGAGGGAGAAGGTGCCGGGGTAGCCGGAGCGCACCAGCAGTTCCAGGCAGTCGGTCACCCGCGCCTCGCCCTCCCCCGGCAGGACGTACCGGACCCCGTCGGGCGTCCTGCGGGCGTCCTTGACGTGGACGTGTTCCACGTGGGGCAGGATCCGCTCCAGCACGGCGTAGGCGTCGTAGCCGTACGGCACTCCGTTGCCCATGTCGAAGAGCAACCGCAGGGCGGGACTGGCGACTTGCTCGACCAGGCGCAGCATCCGGGCCGGGTCCTCGCCCGCCCAGCCCGCGCAGTTCTCGTGCACGAGGATGACTCCGGCCCGCTCGGCGCGGCGGGCGAGACGGGTGAGCCGGTCGAGGACGCGCGCGGCCCACTCGTCGGGCGGGAGACCGTCGTTGGGGTACGACATCACGCGCACGCGGCGGCAGTTCAGCACCGCGCACCGGTCGAGGAGCGTCTCCAGCTCGGCGAGGTCGTGCTCGAAGGGGGCGGTGACGGGGCGGCCCCAGTTCCCGATCCGGGAGGCGAGGCACACCACGCTCAGCCCGGTGTCCCGGAGTTCGTCGGCGACGTCCGTCACCTGGGCGTCACCGAGGTCGGCCAGCGCCTTCCCGCCGATGTCGCGCAACTCGATCCGCTGCCAGCCGAGGGCGCGGATCGCCGCGATCTGGTCGGTGATGCTCTCGGCGGCCTCGTCGCCGATGCCGGCGCACCTGTCCTCGGGCCGGCTTCCCTCACACCGCATGGACCTGGGCTCCCCTCTCGGTGCCGGCCGTGCCCTCCACCGCTGCGGCGGCCATGTCGTCGGCCCCGCACACTCTCTTGGCGTCGCACAGCAGCCGGGCGGCCGCGAGATGCAGCGCGAAGTCGGCCGTCCGCCCCTCGGCGAACCGCCGGTAGGTGCGGCACATGAAGGCGGTCAGGGCGTCGTCGCGGAACACGCGACGGCCGCGCAGGGCCCCCGTGAGGACGAGCTGTGCGTGGTCGTCACTCTCGCTGATGGGGTAGTGCGCGATGGCGGTGCCGTGGGTGAAGCGGAGGGTGATGCTGCGCCTGCGCATCGGCGAGGTCAGGTCGGAGACCAGGCGGGTGCGTACGCCGGACCGGTGCCGGAGCCGTACGACCGCCTGTCCCATGCGGGGCAGGACGGTGTCCTCGCAGACCATGTCGCCGCACCGGGCGTCCAGGACGTACGCGGGACCGGCGAGGTCGAGCACCACGCCCAGCGCGTGCGGCAGTTCGACGTCGAGGGCCGTGGCGTGGTCGCGGTTGGTGAGCGAGCGGTGGAAGCGGGGCTTGTGCTGGGCGACGTCGATGGCGCGAAGGGAGCCGAGGCGGCGGCCGGCGAGCAGCAGGCGCAGCTCCTCGGTGAGCCGTGCGGACAGCCAGTGGGAGACGACCGTGAGGTCGAGCGCGTGACGGCGGCGCAGCGCGTCGAGTCGGTCGAGCTGGTCGAGCCCGGAGGCGAGCGGCTTCTCGACGATCATCCGGGTGTAGCCGAGTCCGGCGAGTTCGGTGAGCACCATGACGCGGTCGGCCGGTGGGGTGCAGACGTGGACCACCGTGGTCTCGGGCGGGGTGAGCCGGGCGGCTTCGGAGAGGGCCCTGGTGACGGTCACGCCCGTCAGGCCGGCCCCCGCCTCGGGGCGTGGGTCGCAGGCGACGGGTGGCCGGATGGTCAGGGGGTGCTCGGCCTGAGCGGTGGCCCGGGCCAGCGCCGTCAGATGGAGACCGGCGCCGGAACGTCCCAGTCCCACGACAAGGGGTTGCAGCATTCTCCTCCGCCCGAGCATGCACGAGGACGGCCGGGTCCGACGCCGTCGCGGACCTTGAGCAGGCCCTGTGGTGTACCGGGACAGGACTTTTACCGCCGTACACAGAGCGGTCAATGACCGCCTCGCCCTACCCACCGCAAAGGGTGAATTGACGCGTCGACCTGATTGGCCGTCAGAACGCGGAGGTATTCCTGGCGGGCCAGGGCGGCACATCGCCGCCTCTTTCGCATGCATGGAGTTGTGGTGTCTTTGTGCGGGGGTTCCCCAGTGGCCACGCAGATTTCCGATACGCCCGTTTCCGAAGCGGTTCCGTTCTTCTCCCAGGCGGAATCCTTCGACGCGCTGTGGCCGCTGATCGAGGAGCGCGTGAACGAGGTTTTCGAGGGCGGCAAGTTCTCCCACGGGCCTCAAGTGGCCCGCTGGGAAAAGGAACTGGTCGCCTACACGGGGGCCCGTTTCGCGATCGGGGTGAACAGCGGGACGGACGCGCTCGTGCTGCTCCTGCGCGCCTGCGGGCTGCGGCGCGACGAGGGGGTGCTGGTGCCCGTGTACTCCTTCGTGGCCACGGCCTCCTCGGTGGTGCTGGCCGGTGGGCGCCCGCAGTTCGTCGACATCGACCCGACGACGTACGCGATGGACGCGGCGGCGCTGGAGTCGGCGGTGACGCCGGAGAGCCGGTTGGTGATGCCGGCGCACCTGTTCCACCAGATGGCGGACATGCGGGCGCTGGCCGCTGTGGCGGCGGGGCGTGGGCTGACGCTGGTGGAGGACAGCGCCGAGGCGATCGGGATGCGGCAGGACGGGCGGCACGCCGGGCTGTTCGGCCGGGGCGGAGTTCTCTCGTTCTTCCCGAGCAAGACCCTCGGGGCGCTCGGCGACGCGGGCGCGGTCATCACCGACGACGAGCAGGTCGCACAGACGGTGTGCGCGCTGCGCCATCACGGCCGTTTCGGGGCGACGCTGGCGGATTTCCCGACCATCTCCACGGAGACCGGTGTCGCCGGATACAACAGCAAGATGGACGACATCCAGGCGGCCGTCCTTTCCGCGAAGCTGACCCGCCTGGAGCAGGACATCGTGCGGCGCGCGGAACTGGCCGCGGATTACGACCGCGCTCTCCGGGACGTTCCGGGAATCGTCCGGCTTCCGAGAACGGTCGAGCGTCCCGGTGACGCGCGGGGCGTGTTCTACGTCTATCTGATCGAGGTCGAGGACCGCGACCGGCTCGTGGAACACCTGGAGCGACGCGGCGTCGGAACCGAGGTCTACTATCCGACGCCTCTCCATCTCCAGCCCTGTTTCGCCTCCTTGGGGCATTCCCGGGGCGATTTCCCGCACGCCGAGGCGGCGAGCGAGCGCGCCGTCGCCCTGCCGCTGTACCCGGACCTGAAACCCGACCACATGGAACGGGTCTGCGCCGCCGTCCGCGAGTTCTACACCGGGAGGCCGGAATGACCAGCCAGGCGACCGGAACGACGACCGCCGAAAGGCGCATCACCTTCTTCCAGCCGGACGTCTTCGACGGCGACCGCGCCACCCTGCTCGACATCATCCGCGAGGTCGGCGGCAGCGCCGGCCAGCGGTTCATCCTCGGGGACCGCACCGGGGAGTTCGAGCGGACCCTGCGGCGCTCGCTCGGCGCCGAGGACGTGGTCGCGTGCGGCAGCGGCACCTCGGCGCTGGTGCTGACGCTGACCGCCATGGGTGTCGGTGCCGGGGACGAGGTGGTGGCGCCCGCGTTCGGCTGCGCCCCGCTCGCCGCCTCGGTGGTCCACCTGGGCGCGACGCCGGTCTTCGCCGACATCGACCCGTGGACGATGGTCGCCGACCCGGCCGAGGCCGAGCGGCACATCACCGCCCGCACTCGGGTGCTCATGCCCGCCCACATGTTCTCCGTGATGGCCGACATGCCGGCCTTCGTCGCCCTGGCCGAGCGGCACGGCCTGCGCCTGCTGGAGGACTCGGCGGTCGCGCAGGGCGCCGTACTCAAGGGCATTCCGGCCGGGCTGTGGGGCGAGGCGGGCATCTACTCCTTCGTCCAGGTCAAGTCGTTCGGCATGCCCGGCGAGGGCGGCGTGGTGGTGACGCGCGACGCGGAGATCGGCCGGCGCGTGCGCATGCTGCGCAACCACGGTCAGGACGGGCGGCGCCGCTTCCTCCACCATGTGATCGGCCACAACAGCCGGTTCGACGAGATCCAGGCCGCCTTCCAGCTCCACCGGCTGCCGGGTCTGGCCGGACGGCTCGAACGGCGGGCCGCCATCGCCGACTACTACACCGAGCGCTTCGAGCCGCTCGCGGACGCCGGGGTGGTGCCGCCGCCGCGCGGCCGCGAAGGGCGCTGCTACTACGTCTACTCGCTGCTCGCCACCGAGCGCGACGCCCTCCGCGAGCACCTGGCGGCGCACGGCGTGGACACTCACGTCTACTACCCCCGGCCCCTGCCCCGGCAGCCCGCCTTCGCGCCCTACGTACGGCCTGGCGACAGGTGGCCGCACGCTGAGGAGGCGAGCCGCCGGATCCTGGCCCTTCCCGTCTACGCCCATCTCACCGACGCGCAGGTCGAGCACATCGCCGACACGGTGTGCGACTTCGTACGCCGGCGCCGGCCCGTCGGCCGCGCGGCACACCCGGCGCCCGCCCGAGGAGTGAGCCCATGACCAGCGAGGTGCGGCTCGGACGCCGGGTCATCCAGGGCGCCCGTCCGGAGAGCAAGCTGCGCAGCTACGCCCGCCTGGGCAAGCTCGACGTGTACGACTACTACCCGAGCATCCTCGTCGCGGCCGCCCCCTTCGCCCTCCCCCTCTCGGGGCTGGGCGGGGCGACGGGCGGGGCGCTGGCGCTGTTCCTCGTCGGCGAGTTCTTCGTGCTCATGGCCATGTGCGCGCTCGACGACATCGGCGGTTTCCGCGACGGCAGCGACGTGGCGAACTACGGGCCGAACGACCCCCTGCGCCGCCGGCTGCGCAAGCCGCTGGTCGCCGGGACCCTGACGGTCCCCGAGGCGCTCGGCTTCGCGGCGGTGACCGCCACCGTGGGCGCCGCGCTGTGGACGGCGGCGGTGGCGCTCGCTCCGCACCGGCCGCTGTGGACGGTGCTGCTGGTCGCGGTGCTGTTCGTGGTCGCGCTCCAGTACTCGACCGGCCTGCGGATCAGCTACCACGGCTTCCAGGAGGCGTTCATCGCGGGACTCGGCGTGGCCCTGGTCCTGGCGCCGTACGGGCTCGCCACGGGGCGCTTCTCGGCGTACCTGCTCGTCCTCGCCGTGCTGTTCGGCATGGGTCCGCTGCTGTTCGGGGTCTACTCCAACACCAACGACATCCCGGGCGACAAGGCGGTGGGGCGGCCGACCGTGGCCTGTCTGGTGGGTCCGAAGGGCAACGCGGTCTTCATCGGCCTGCTCTCCCTGTCGGAGTTCCTCATCGGTGCGGTCGCCGCCGCGGCCGGCGTGGCTCCGTGGTGGTTCGTGCCGCTGATGCTGCCGGTCACCGTGCTGCGCGCCCGGCAGTTCCTGCTCGGCTTCCGGCAGCACGACGTCATGCGGGCCCGCAAGCTGGGCTTCGCCGTGCACCGTCTGAGCACGGTGCTGCTGATCGCGGCGGGCCTGCTCGCGGGAACGGCGTCCGCATGAGCACGGATCGCGATCTCGACGTGGCGGTGGTCGGCGCGGGCGTGGCCGGGCTGACGGCGGCTCATGAGCTGCGGCGCGCTGGACTCCAGGTGCGCGTGTTCGAGGCACAGGACCATGTCGGCGGGCGTATGAGCAGCTTCCGTCACGGCGGCTTCACGGTGGACAGAGGCGCCGAACAGCTCCCGGAGCAGGGGTACCGCGCGACATGGCAGCTACTGGATCGGCTCGGGGTGACGCCCGAGGAGGTGCCGCGTATCGGCAAGGCGCTGGCCGTCTGGCGGGACGGCCGGGCCCATCCCGGCCTGGCGGGCCGTTTCGCCCCCCTGACCGGCCCGGGGCTGTCGCCGCGCGCCCTGCCGAGCATGGCCCGGATGACGGCGTGGACGGCCTGGCACCGCCGCTCGTTCGACGGCGACCACCCGGAGCGCACCGCCGCGAAGGCGGCGACGGTACGGGACTTCGCCCGGCGCTACCACCCGGACCTGCACGACTATCTGCTGCAACCGGTGGCCGGCAGCTTCTTCGGCTGGGACACCGCGCGCTCCACCGTCGCCCCGCTGCTCAGCCTGCTGCTGTCGGTCGGCCCGGTGTCCGGCTGGCGCACGTACCACGACGGCATGGACCTGCTCGCCCGCCGGCTGGCCGCCGGGGTCGACGTGGACCTGTGCAGTGAGGTGCGGGAGGTCGTCGCCGACAGCGGTGGCGGCGTACGGGTGCGGCTCGCCGGCCGCGAGGTCACCGCCCGGTCGGCGGTCCTGTGCGCGCCCGCTCCCGTGGCGGCACGCCTCCACCCGGGCGCTCCGGCCGACGAGTCGCCGTTCCTGTCGGCCTGCACCTTCACCCCCGTCCTGAAGGTCAGCTGCCTGCTGGACCGCCCGCTGGCGCCCCCGTCGGCGAAGCCGCTGTACGTCCTGCTGACGCCCCGTACCGAGGACGACACCCTCTCCGCGATCATCGTCGACCACGCCAAGCATCCCGGCCGGGCGCCCGTCGGCAAGGGCCTGCTGACCCTGGTGGCGTCCCCCGAGCGCATCGGCGCGTTCCTCCAGGCACCGGACGGCGAGGTCCGTGACCGCCTCGTCGCCGCCGCGTCCCGGTACGTCCCGGGTCTGCGGCAGGCCTGCACGGCGGCCTTCGTGCACTCCTTCACCCACGGCCTTCCCGAGGCCACCCCTCAAGCCCTGCTGCACCGGCGGCAGTTCATGGACCGACCGCTGCGGCCGGTGGAGTACGCCGGGGACTGGCTCACCCTCAGGCCCGCGAGCGAGGCCGCCGTCCGCGCGGGCGCGCTCGCGGCCTCCCGCGTACTGGCCCGGCTGCGTCCCCGTCCCCTGCCGCGCGCGCCGCTGTCCGGACGCGGCGCCCCGGCACGGCAGGACATGGCCACGACCCCGCACAGAGCAGTGGAGGCGCGATGAAGCCGTACGACATGGGAGTGCTCTTCGACGAATGCGCCGCGCACGGCATCGGCACCCGCGTGCATGTCGACCGGCCCCTGGACATCGACCCCGCCCGCACCACCCCTTACGGCGTACCGGAGTTGGCGGAACTGGTGCGGCAGGCCGCGGCCTGGTTCGCGGCGGTGGGCGCCGGGCCGGGCGAGCGGATCGCCCTCGTCAAGGACAACCACTGGGACTACGACCTGCTCGCCTGCGCGGCCGTACGGATCGGTGCGGTCCCGGCGAAGCTGTCCGGCGGCCTGCCGCCGGACGTGCTCCGGATCCTGCTGGACCGGCTCTCCCCGGCCCTGCTGGTCACCACCTCGGCGACATGGAAAGGCCTGGCGGAGACGGGCAGTTCGGGCGGCGGCGCGCGCAGGACGCTGCTCCTGGACGGGTCCGCCCCCGGCGCGCTGAGCATGGACGACGTACGGAACGCGCCGGTGCCCGCCCCCTGGCGGCGGCACGACACCGAACCGCTGGTCATCACGCACACCTCCGGGACCACGGGAGTGCCGAAGCTGGTGGCCCACTCCACCCGCTCGATCATCGGCAAGCTGGCCCGGTTCGAGTCCGTCCGCGTGCCGCGCATCGGGCTGCGCCGGGACGACTCGCTGGTCAACATGAGCGCGTACGCGCACGGCCGGACGTTCTGCTGGACGGCGAGCACCCTGTGCCTGGGTCCCGCCGAGGTCACGTTCGTCACCGCCGAGGACGCGGCGCTCGCGGACCCCTTCCTCCGGGCCCACCCGCCGACCGTCATGGAGGCGACCCCCGCCTCGTACGTACGGCTCCTGCCGCTGACCGGCCGCCTGGACCATCCCTTCCACCGCGTGCGGACGTACGTCAGCACCTACGACGCCATGCACCCGCCGACCATCCGCGCCTACCTCACGGCGAGCGGGCACCGCAGCCCGCTGTGGCTCCAGGGCTGGGGGCAGACCGAGACGGGGCCGCTCACCTTCCGCGTCCACACCCGCGCCTCGGCCGGCCCCGGCCGGTCCGGCAGCCGGAACGTCGGACGGCCGGTTCCCTTCAGGACACGGCTGCGCGTCGTCGATCCGCGCACGCGCCGGGCGGTGCCGCGCGGGCGGGCGGGAGTCATCCTCGCCAGGACCGAGGCCCTCGCCCTGGACTACGTCGGCGAATCGGACCGGTGGGCCGCGCAGACCAGTGCCGACGGCTGGTGGGACACCGGTGACGTCGGCGTGCGCCGCCCGGACGGAAGCGTCGACCTGCTCGACCGGGCGGTCGACCTGGTGCCGCGGATGAGCTGCCTGCGGACCGAGGACCTGCTGGAGGAGCGGCTGCCGCAGGTCGTCGAGTGCGTCGTCCTCGCCGCCCCGGACGGCCCCCAGCCGGTGATCGTCCTCGCGGGGAAGGCCCCACTGGACGACGGTGACTGGCAGATGGCGGTGCGCGGCCTGCCCCCGCTGAACCCGCCGATCATCCTCACCTGGGACGAGGTGCCCCGCACCGCCACCGGCAAGGTGCGCCGCCGGGAGCTGCTCCGGCGGCTGGCCGCCTCGCCCCGCCCCGCCGATCCCGCCCCGCACGACTGACAAGGGAGTGACATGCACCGCACCGAGGCCGCCGAGGGCCACTACGCCTTCGCCGACGCCACCGCGCACGTCGGCGAGCAGTACCGGTGTCTGTCCGCGGCGTACGACGCCCGGACCTGCGCCCGGCTGGCGGAGTCGGGGGTGGGCCCCGGGTGGCGCTGTCTGGAGGTCGGCGCGGGCGGCGGCACCGTCTCCGGCTGGCTCGCCGAGCGCGTCGCCCCGGACGGCCATGTCACCGCGACCGACCTCGACCCGCGCCACATCGGCGAGCAGCCCTGTCTGACGGTCCTGCGGCACGACGTGGTGGCGGACCCGCTGCCCGCGGCGGCCTACGACCTCATCGTGCAGCGGCTGGTGCTCCAGCACCTCCCCGAGCGCGAGTCGGTGCTCGGCAAGCTCGTGCAGTCCCTCAAGCCGGGCGGGCTGCTGCTGTCCGAGGAGTTCGACGCGTCGTACGAGCCGCCGCTGCTGACCCCCGACGCCGAGTCGGAGCGCCTCTACCGGACCTTCTTCGACGCCAAGCTCACCGCGCTGCGCGATGCCGGCGCGGACCCGGAGTGGGGGCGCAAGAGCCCGGCCGCCCTGCGTGCCGCCGGTCTCGTCGACATCGACGTCCGCATGCACATCGAATCGCGCTCCGCGGGCTCCCCCAGCCTCCTGCTGCAACGCAACCACTCGCGTCACCTGCGCGACCGGCTGACCGCCGCCGGCATGACGGACGCCCAACTCGAAGGAGTCCGGCGGCTGATGGACGACCCGTCCTTCCTCGCCGCCTCCAGCGTCATGTACTCGGTGCGGGGACGCAGGCCGCTCCAGGACGGTACGCGGTGAGCCTCGCCGCCCCTGATCTCGCCCCCGACCTCGCGGCACCGCCCACGACGGCCGGGCAGGTGGCGTCCCGCATGCTCGACCTCGTAAACGACCCGCGCACCGCCACGGTGCCGTACCGGATCGACTGGTCAGGACCAGTGGGCCTGCCGCTCCCGGACGAGGCGGCGGTGCAGGCGGCCTGCGGGATCATGGCGGTGCACGGGCGGGCGGCGGGGCAGCCCGTCCCGCTCGCCGTGGACTACGCCTCCACGGTGGCGGGTGTCCTGGCGGCCCAGGGCGTGTGCGCGGCGCTGCTCGCCCGCACGCGCGGAACCGCCGAACACGAAGCCGTCCAGACCTCGGTCGCACAGGCGGCGCTGCTCAGCCTGACCCAGCACCTCGCGGCGGCCACGGCGGAGGGCGAGGAGGCGCCCGCGCCGGGCAGCGGCGGCGGCACGCTGGTCTCCGGCGACGGGGTGCGCTACGAGCTGGAAGCCCTGGACGCGGAACGGTGGTTGGGCTTCTGGCGCCGGCTCGGGGCTCCGCCTGCCGACATCCAGCGCGGGTGGCGTCCCTTTCAGGAGCGGTTCGGGACCGCCGTCTGCGCGCTGCCTCCCGCACTGCACCGGGCCTCGCGGGCCGCGTCGTACGACGTGGTGAAGGCGGCTGCCCGAGAGGCGGGGGCCGACGTGCTCCCCGTACGGGAGGAGCCCAACTCGCCTGCCTGCCCGCCCCCTTGGTCACTCACCCCGCTGCCCGGACCGGCGGCCCCCGCACGGCATGACGGTACGCCGTCGCGGTCGGGGCCCCTCGCAGGAGTGCGGGTCGTCGAGTCGACGCGACGCGTCCAAGGCCCCCTTGCCGGGCATCTGTTGCGCCTGCTGGGCGCGTCGGTGGTGCGGGTCGAGCCGCCGGGGGGTGACCCGATGCGCGGCATCCCGCCGCTGGCCGGGGCCTGTTCGGCCCGGTTCCGGGCGCTCAACGACGGCAAGGACGTCGTCGAGGCCGACATCACCACCACGGCGGGCAGAGCCGCGGTGCGCGAACTGGTCGCGGACGCCCACGTCTTCCTGCACAACTGGGCTCCCGGCAAGGCCGCCCAACTCTGTCTGGACGCCGATGACTTGGCCGCCGTCCGTCCGGGGCTCGTCCACGCCTGGGCGTCCGGCTGGGGCGACGCGCTCGGACCCACACCGCCCGTGGGAACCGACTTCCTCGTGCAGGCGCACAGCGGACTCGCCGCCGCGCTGCGGCCCGCGCAGGAGCGGCCGGCGCCGTCGCTGATGACGCTGACCGATGTTCTGGGCGGCCTGGTGAGCGCCCAGGCCGTCCTCGCGGCACTGCTCGCCGTGGCCCGGGGCAGAGTGGGCCGCCGCGTCGACTCCTCCCTGTTCTCCGCGGCCGGTGTCGTTCCGCGGCCGCAGCGGCGCGTGACCTGGAAGCGGTGGGACAAGCCGCTGGCCACGGCCGACGGTTACCTGCTGCTGGGTGCCGATGCCCGGGAGCATCCGCACCGGACCGCTCAGGTGACCGGGCTCGGCAGCGCCGCGTCCGTCGAGTCCCGTCTCCTCAACAAGCCGTCCGCACTCTGGAGTTCGCGCTTCGCCGAGGCCGGTCTGACGGCGACGCCCGTGTGCACCGACCTCGCCGCACTCGCCAAGGACCCTTGTTTCACCGGTGCGTTGACCACCGACATGTACACCCGCCCCCTCTCACCGTGGACCTTCACGTGACGCCCGTCTGGACCTCGAACGCCGGAATCCGCATCCACGACCTGGTGCCCGCCGTCCTGCGGCACGAGTGGGTGCGCCAGGGCCTCTGCCCGGGCCGTGACCTGTACTCCCTCTTCCGGGACCAGGTCCGGGCCCACCCGCACCGAGCGGCGGTGATCGACCGCGCGGGCACGGTGGACTACGCCGCACTGGACCGCACGGCCCGGCACCACGCGGCCCGGCTGGCCGAACTCGGCCTCGGCGAGCGGGACATCATCGCGGTGCGGCTGCCCGACGGGCGTGAGGCCGTGGCGGTGGAGCTTGCCGTGGCGGCCGTCGGAGCCGTGGCGCTGCCCTACCCGCCGGGGCACGGGCACAGCGGGCCGACCCGTCTGCTCCGCCGCTCCCGGGCCCGCGCGCTCGTCGTCGCCGAGCCGTGCGACGCCGAGTTCCCGCGGCCGCTCCCCCACCTGGAGAAGATCCTCACCACCGGCGAGAACAGCGACCCGGAACGCTCGCTCGCGACGCCGACCGCGCACCGCTTCGTACCGCGCCCCGTCGATCCCGAGGCCCCCGCCCGCATCCTCGTCTCCTCCGGTTCCGAGGCGGAGCCGAAGATGGTCGCGTACGCGCACAACGCCATGGCCGGCGGCCGCGCCGCCTACGTACGCGCCCTGCACGACGGCTCGGAGCCGATGCGGAACCTGGTGCTCGTGCCACTGGGATCGTCGTTCGGCTCGCTCGGTACGTCGGTGACGGTGGCCGCCCTCGGGGGCACGCTCGTCCTGCCGGGTGCCTTCGACCCGGCCACCGCGCTGCGCATGTGCGCCGAACACCGCCCGACTCACGTCTTCGGGGTGCCCACCATGCTGCGCCGGCTGACGGAGCAACCACCGCTGCCCGACGAGGACTTCAGCTTCCTGCGAGCCCTCGTCTCCAGCGGCGCGGAGCTGCCGGAGGCGACGGCGCGTACGTGCCGGGCCCGCTTCGGGTGCCCCGTCGTCACCGTGTACGGCTCGTCCGACGGCGTGAACTGCCACACCGCCGCCACGGGACTCGGCCCGGAGACCGGCACGGGACTGCCCGACCCGGCGGTGGCGCGGATCAGGATCGCGGACGCGTCCGGACGGCCGGTGCCGGACGGCGAGCCCGGCGAGATCCTCGCCCGGGGCCCGATGACACCGCTGTGCTACGTCGCGAGCCCGGAGCTGGACGCCCGCTACCGGACCGCGTCCGGCGGCTGGGTGCGGACCGGTGACCGCGGCATGCTGGACGCGCACGGCCGCCTGCACGTCCTCGGGCGGATCAAGGAGATCGTGGTGCGCGGCGGCTTCAACATCAGCCCGGCGGAGGTGGAACGCGAGCTGGGCGCCCACCCCGCGGTGGCGGAGGTGTGCTGCGTGGCGGTGCCCGACGCGGACCTCGGGGAACGCATGTGTGCCTGTGTACGCCAGCCGGCCACGTCCCCTGCGGTCACGCTCGCGGAGCTCACCGAGTTCCTGGAGGCCGAACGAGGCCTGGAGCGACGTAAGTTGCCCGAACTGCTGCTCCTGGTGGACCGGATGCCGCTCGGGCCGACGGGGAAGATCTGCCGGGCCACGCTCACCGGCCTCGCGGCCCGGCAGGTGGCAACGGGTCGGGCCGGTCAGGTGGCCGAGCCGGCGCCATAGCCGTGGCCGACGGGGGGAGAACTCCATCCGCCGGCCACGTCGTTCACTGCTCGATCAGGACGTGTCAGACCTGGTCGACAGTGACGGGGAACGAGGTGATGGTCGCGCCGACCTGGTTGTTGGCGTCGACCAGGTCCACCGGGGACGCCAGCGTGGTGAGGTCACCCTTCGGCGGGAACTGGGTCAGCTTGCCGACGAGCTGCGCCGGGTTCTTGGTCGTGAGCACCAGCGGCTCCACGGCCGCGCCACGCGGGGCGGTGCCGGGGTTCTCGATGGTCAGGGTGCCCGTGGTGGTGAGGCTGAGGTCGGCCGGCAGCGGCGTCAGGACGCTGTTGAGGGACGCGGTGCCCTTGGCCTCGCTCTTCACGGTGATCTTGCCCAGGTCGGGGTGCTGGGCGCTGACCTCGAGGGTGCCGGAAGCCGCGGCCTTGAGCGAACCAGGGGCCGGCGCGTCGACGGTGAGCGTGGCCTTGCCGGTGAGGTCGAGGTTGAGCACCTGGCCGCGGTAGTTGATCTGAGCGCCCTTGACGGTCACCGGGAAGTCGACCACCTGGTGGTTGTGCGCGGCCGGCGCCACCTGGGTGGTGAGCGTCGGCGCGGCGGCGGTGGCGGTCGGGGCGACGGCGAGCAGAACGGCACCGGCCGCGGCGGCGACCGCGGTCGAGGCGAGTCTGATGTTCACGTGGGGAACTCCTTGAGACAGGGGACGGTGGCCACGTGGCCACGCATGGGCGTCCGCCCGCCATGGCTGGTCGGTCCGCACAGTTCAGCGAGAGGCACACGGCCGTTCGCACCCAGTCCTTCACACGCCGGATCCCGCTCTCACGTTCTCTCCTGCGGATGGCCCACACAGGACAGCCCGACTGGCGGAGCGCACCGGCCCCGGGAGACGGGCGGTCAGAACATCGGCGCGCCGGGTGCCGCCGGCGTCACGCCGACTCGGCCGCGGCGAGCACCTCGTCGGCCAGTGGCTTGTCGAGGGCCGCGTGGACGAGGCCGTCCGCCAGGAGGGGCAGGTCGTGGTCGTCGACGAGTTCGCTCAACCGGTCGGGCGAGGTCGGCAGTCCGAGCCGCTCGGCTCCCTCCTGGGCCTTGCGGTCGATGTGCGGGGCGAACTCCGGCCACACTCCCTGGACGCTGCGCAGGAAGATGTCGGCGCCCGTCGGCCCGATCCCCGGCACGTCCAACAGGGCCTTCCTCGGGTCGGGTTCCTCGCGCAGCCGGCGCAGATCGCCGCCGTACCGTTCGAGGAGCAGTTCGGCGCCCTTGCCGAGCAGGGTGGAGGTGCGCTCGTCGTAGCGGCGGTAGCCGCCCCGGCCGAGGGCGTCGACGCGGGCCTGCCAGGAAGCGTCCGCCATCGACCGCGGGTCGCGCAGCCCCGCGTCGAACAGCTCCCGGGCCGCCGCCACCGCGGTGTCGGCCCTGATCCGGGCGCTGAGGAGGTTCGCGAGCACGAGGGTCTGGTAGAGCGGCGCGGGGGTGTCGCGCAGCCGGATGCCGGCCTGCTGCGGGTAGGTGTGCCGCTGCCGGTCGAGCAGGGCGCGCACCACCGCTTCGTCGGACGGGCTGTCGGACTTGTTCGTCATGGCGGTCACCGGTTCAACGCCGCACGGCGCTCAGCCGACGTACGACTCGAGCGTGCCGCGGCGCCGGATGTCGAGCGTCGCGCAGTGGAACGAGCCGCCGAACGGGGCGTAGTGCAGCAGGTCGCAGGGAATCGGCTCGAAGCCCCACTTCTCCAGCGCGCGCAGCATGTCGACATGGTGCCGCTCCGCGATGACCCGCGTCTCGTCGATCACCAGGACGTTCATGCTGAGCCATCTGCCGCAGAGCGAGGTGATCCTGAGCAGGCGGTCGTCGATCGGCTCGGGTTCGGGGGCGATCAGGATGTCCCACGAGCGCAGCACCTCGGGCAGCCGGTCGACGTCGATGTACTCGGGGTTGACCAGGGCCCTGCCGGGCGCGAGCGGGACGAAGGTCGTGTCGATGTGCATGGGCGTACGGCAGCGGCTCTCGATCTCGTGGATGCGGTAGCCGGGGCCGAGATGGCGGCGCAGCCACTCGATGCCCATACGGTTGGTGACGTTGCTGCGCGTCACGAAGAGGTCCCGCCCGGCGCGGACGAAGTCCGCCGCGTCGAAGACGGGCTCGAACTCGGTGAGGACGTAGCGCATGGGCTCGTCGGCGGCGGGGGGACGGAAGTCCTTCTCGAACAGCTCGTCGGTCAGCGTCGGCTTCGGGGCCGCCGTCCAGCGGGCGCCGCGCCGGAAGTAGTCCTTGAGGATGGCGCGGTAGGGGTGGGTCTCGAAGTACCGGCACGGCCAGGCCATCGGGGTCTCGATGATCTCGTCGCCGATCACGAGCATGCTGTCGCGCGGGCAGGCGTTGCAGAAGCCGCGTGAGGACCAGTCGGGGGCGGCGAAGCGGTGCCGGTGGTCGGCCTTGTCCGGGCGTCGGACGGTGATGTCGAGGGACTCCAGGAGGGTGACGAACTCGTCGAGCTCCTGCTGGGCCCGTTCGATCAGCGTCCGCGGGTACCGGAAGCCGGCGACGAGCTTCTGGATGCGTGCGGCCCAGGGCGGCAGGTTGCAGGTCACGACCGGGTGGCCGGAGGGGATCGTCGCGCCGTCCAGACGCCCGACGATGATCTCCTCCAGCGGGTCCCACTCGTTGTGCGAGCTGACCGGCGGGACGAGGGGCTCCGGGGCGTGGGCACCGGGGACCAGGGGCGACGACATCAGGAACGACCCCACGCCGGAATGACCGGACTCTGCACCATTACCGTCATATCTGACCGCCTTCGCCCGCAGAAGTCAGCAATCTACTGCACATATTTCATTGCAGCATGTGAACAATTGCAGCATGTGAAACCACGACCCGCGCCCGGTGCCGTGTCGCGGGGCGATCAGGACGCGCTGTCCGGCACATGGACGTCCAGCACACAGATGTCGTCGCGGTTGTGCGGCCGCCACGCGGCCAGGGCCGGGGCCAGGTTCTCGCCCTGGCCGTCCCGTGCGAACCGGAGCGCGGTGTCGGCGAGGCGCGCGAGGCCTTCGGCGATGTCCTCGCCCGGGTCCTCGATCAGGCCGTCGGTGTAGAGCAGCAGGTGGTCGTCCGGCAGCAGTTCGATCTCGGCCTGCTCGTAGAAGGAGTCGCGGGCGGCGCCGAGGAGGATGCCCTCGGGCTGCGGCAGGAACCTCGCCTCGTCGTGGCGGACCAGCAGGGGCGGCAGATGCCCCGCTCTGACCCAGGTCAGACGGCGGTCGCGGGGGTCGTAGCGGCCCATGACCATGGTGGCGGTGGACCGGCGTGAGCCCGTCGGGGTGTGGAGCAGCAGGGCGTTGAGGCGCCGCAGGACGTCGGGGAGCGCCGATCCGGTGATGGTCATGCCCTTCGTGGTGAACCTGAGCTGGGCCATCGTGCCGACGGCGGCGAGGCTGTGGCCCGCGACGTCGCCGACGACGAACAGGGCGTTGCCGTCGGGCAGTTCGATGGCGCTGTACCAGTCGCCGCCGACGTTCAGCCCGCTGTCGGCGGCCACATAGGCGACGCTCACGCACACCCCGGCCAGTTCCAGCGACTGCTCCGGGATCGGCAGGAGGGTCTCCTGGAGCCGGGCGGCGAGCGTGCGTTCGGCCTGGAGCATGCCGCGCTGCACGAGGACGGCGCGTTCGCTCTCCCTTCGGGCGATCTCTGCATCGCGCTGCGCGGTGAGGTCCTGGACGAAGCCGTGGACTTCGACGGGGGTGCCGTCGGCGTCCGTCTGCGCCTCCGCGACGATCCGCAGGTGGCGTACCACCCCGCGCCCGTGCCCGACGGTGACGCGGAACGGCTCGTCGATGGAGGCGCCGTCGTCGAGCAGCCGTCGTACGGCCGTCCCCAGGCGCGGCAGGTCGTCCGGCACCACGAGCCCGGGCAGTTCGTCCAAAGGCATCGGCCCGTGGGCGCGGGCGCGGCCGAGGATCGTGTAGACCTGGTCCGACCAGGTGACGCGGTCGGTGACCAGGTTCCAGCTCACCCAGCCGAGGTTGCCCAGCCGCTGCATGTCGGCCAGGCGGCGGGCCTCGCGCTCGGCCGTGTCGTGGCAGATCCAGGAGACGACCAGGCGGTCCGCCAGCCGGGACGCCCGTACGGAGTACGTGGAGCGCCGGGGAGCCCCGGCGCTCACCTGCTCGTAGGTGAACGGTCCGCTCTCGGAGGCCGTGCCGGTCGCGAGCGTCTTCAGGTATCCGTCCCAGACGGGGGTGCCCGCCATGGTCGGGTAGGTCTCCAGGAGCCTTCGGCCCACCAGTTCCTTGCCCCGGCGGCCGGCCACGTCGACCGACTCCGGTGCCGCCGCGTCGATGCGGAAGTCCTCGACCTCGCCCGTCGGCGACCGCAGCGGAGTGAGGAGCGCCGCGGGTCCGGGCAGGGCGTCGAAGATCCGCTGGACCACGGCCTCGTCCGCCTGGCCGGCCCGGGGAGGGCGGCGGCCCGCGCTCGCGTCGAGGGGCCCGCCGCACAGCCGGACGGCCCGGCGCAGCAGGAGCCGTGTTCCGGCGTCGAACGGGGCGTGCCGGGTCCTGAAGAGTCCGACGACCACCGGCGGCCACTTCCCCGGTACGGGGATCCAGGCGCTTGAGGGCCAGCGCTCGGGCCCGTCGCCGATGAGCGGATGGCGGGAGGCGTCCCGCTCCGGATCGTCGAGCCAGAGCGCCTTGCCGTCGGTGACGGCCTCACGTGGCGCGACACCGCTGACCGGCGGGATATGACTCCACTGCTCGGCCAGGGCGTCGCCGGTCCCGGCGTGCCCGACCAGTTCAAGGTGTCCGTCGACCGCACCGGCGTAGATCATGACGGCGTCCACGTCCTCGGTGCCGGCGAGCGTCGCCCGGAGCACTTCGGCCACGTCGTCGGGGGTACGCGCACCGGCGAGGGCCGCGGCGAGCGCGGCCAGGAGGGCCGGCCGGCCACTGTCCGCCGTGCCGCCGGCCGGGTCAGGCCCAGAACCGAACGCCGTCGGCGCGACGCCGGCCGGGTCAGGCCCGGAACGGAACGCCGTCGGGGGGACGGCGGCCGGGTCCGGACCGGAACCGAACGCCGTTGGCGGGACGCCGGCCGGGTCAGGCCCGGAACCGAACACCGTCGGCGCGACGCCGGCCGGATCAGGACCGGAACCGAACGCCGTCGAGGCGACGCCGGGCCGCTCACCGAGGGGTTCCGTCGCGGTCGCCGGCGTGTGGAGCGGGCCGCTGCCGGTGCGGCCCAGGGTGATCCAGCACTCCTCCAGCAGGCTGCGCCGGCCCTGCCCGGCCCGTGCGCGCAGCAACTCGCAGGCCTCGTCCGCCGGCACGCCTTCCCGGGCCATGACGACGCCCTTGGCACGCTCCACGACCGCCGACATGGCGGTCACGCCTTCCAGCTCCACGACCTCGGCGCGCAACCGGGCCACGACCCTCGCCAGGGCCAGCACCTCGGGGGCGACGCCGTCGTCGTCCTGGAGCGCGGGATCGCTCTCCATCCTCCGAGCATGCCACGTGGGAGCGCGGATGCCTCGGTCGACGGGTGACGCCGGTGCCGACGGCTGCCGATCGGCGCCCGGGCCGACGACTGAGCGCCACCGCTTCGGGTAATCGCAGACCGGTACATCACGACATGGCCGACGTTCGAAGAGAGGCTGCGAGGAGGACACCATGGGACACGGTGGGAATGTCATCGACGAGCTGGAGACCGATCACCGCGAGGTCGAGGAACTCTTCGGCAAGATCGAGGCGTCGCCGCCCGGTCACAAGGATCGCAAGCTGTACACGGACCAGGTCACGATGGAGCTGGTACGCCACTCCGTCGCCGAGGAGGCGTATCTGTACCCGGCCGTGCGCGAGCACGTACCGGACGGGAACGCCATCGCCGACCGGGAGATCCAGGACCACTCCACGGCCGAGCGGCTGATGAAGGACCTCGAAGGGCTCGACGCCGACGACGCCGATTTCGACCGGCTGGTCGGCAGTCTCATCGCCGAGGTCCGGGAGCACATCGCCGAGGAGGAGGGGTTTCTCTTCCCCAAGCTGCGCGAGGTCTGCTCGCCCGAGGCACTCGACGAGCTGGGTGACAAGGTGCGCCGGGCGAAGAAGGTGGCACCGACGCGGCCCCACCCCTCGGCCCCCGACGAGCCGCCGGCCAACAAGCTGCTGGCGCCGGGCGCGGGCCTGGTCGACCGGCTGCGCGACGCGCTGAGCGGACGCGGCAAGGCCGACTGAACGGCCCCGGCTGAGCGGACGCGGCAAGGCCGACTGAACGGCCCCCGTCAAACGGGGCTCCCGACCCGTGCGGGCGCCGCCGACCTGCCGCGGGAAGGGCAGGGTGCCGTTCGGCCTGGGGCAGGATCTCGCCGGGGTCACAAGTGGCGGGCCGTCCGCACCGGACGGCCCGCCTTGGGTCGGGGGTTGGTGTCGGGGGTTGGTGTTGTGTTCACTCGTTGCCGCGTGCCGCGCTGATGCCGCCGAGCGCCGAGCCGGGGTCGCGGGCGATGGCCAGGTCGCCCAGGGAGACGATGCCGACGGCGTGGTCGCCCTCGACGACCGGCACCCGGCGCACCGCCTTCTCCCTCATCAGGCCGATGACCTGGTCGACGTCGTCGTCGGGCGTGACGGTGACCAGTTCCTCGCTGCACGCGTTGGCCACGGTGCGCTCGCCGGCGTCGCCGCCCTCGGCCATGACGCGGATGACCAGGTCGCGGTCGGTCACCACGCCGCGCAGATGCCCCTCCTCGACGACCAGGACGTCGCCGACGTCCTCGTTCCGCATGAGCTGGGCGACGTCGGTCACCGACGTCAGCGGTTCGACCGTGACGAGGTCCGTGGTCATGATGTCGCGCACGTGCTGGGTCATGGTTCCTCCAACTGGGTTCGAGACGGGGGATGTTCAGCAGCGGGGTGCCGGGCGGCCCCAGTGGCGGTGCGCCGCGACGGCCGCCGCGAGTGCCCTCGCGAACTCCGCGCTCGCGGGGCCCGGGGCGACGTCCGTGATCACGCCCTGGTCGGTCACCGTGCGGTGCGGCTCCATGGACAGATGGATGCCCTCCGGTTCCAGGGCCGCGAGGACGTCGACGCCGTTGCCGAGCGCCGCCACGGGCTTGCCGTGCCGGTAGGCGTCGCGGACGAAGCGCAGGGCGTCCGGGTCGACGGTGAGCGGCGAGGTGTCCGCGGTGTTGCCGGGGAGGACGACGGCGTCGTACAGGACGGACGCGACGGTCGGGAGCGCGCGGTCGACCTCCAGCGGTTCGCCGTCGGCCGACGCTACGGTGCCGTCCGTCGCTGCCAGCACCTCCACGATCGCGCCCTCCGGTTCCAGTGCCTCGCGGATCGAGGCGACCTGGCGGGCGTCCGCCCCGTCGGCGACCGGCACCGCGATCTTCCGGGTGCGGATCGATCCGTCGCCGGTCAGTGATTGAAGGCTGAGAGCGGGCGAGGACTGCTTGGACGCGGTCTGCGTCCCGTCGGGCGGCGCGGGGACGCCGATGCCCTCGGCCACCTCACGCGCGAGTTGGCCGTCCACGTGGGCGAGTTGCTCGATCGTGCGGGCCCGCACCTCCGGGGTCTCGACCTTGCCGAGTTCGAACCGGAAGGCTGCCACGATGTGCTGCTTCTCCCAGTCGGACATGCTGTTCCAGAACAGCGCGGGCTGGCTGTAGTAGTCCTTGAAACTCTCGCTGCGGCGGCGGATCTTGGCGCCGTCGACGCGCTCGGCGTAGTGGGTGAACGCCTCGGAGTCGGCGCCCGCCGGGGCGGGGCAGCCGCCGCCGAGGGAGTTGGGGAAGTAGTTCGTGCCCCGGTGGATCGTGCTCTGGTGGTAGCCGTCGCGCTGGTTGTTGCGTACGTCGGCCACCGGGCGGTTCACCGGGATCTCGCTGAAGTTGGGGCCGCCGAGGCGGATCAACTGGGTGTCCAGGTAGGAGAAGTTGCGGGCCTGGAGCAGCGGGTCGTTGGTGAAGTCGACGCCGGGCACGATGTTGGCGGTGTGGAAGGCGACCTGCTCGGTCTCGGCGAAGAAGTTCTCCGGGTTGCGGTCGAGGACCATCCGGCCGATCGGCCGGACCGGGACCTGTTCCTCCGGGATGATCTTCGTGGGGTCCAACAGGTCGAAGGCGAAGGCGAACTCGTCCTCCTCCGGCACGAGTTGGACGCCCAGCTCCCACTCCGGGTAGTCGCCGGCCTCGATGGCGTCCCACAGGTCGCGCCGGTTGAAGTCCGGGTCGCGGCCCTGGCACTCCTGCGCCTCGTCCCACACCATCGAGTGCACGCCGAGCTTGGGCTTCCAGTGGAACTTCACGAAGGTGCCCTTCCCGTCCGCGTCCACGAACCGGAAGGTGTGCACGCCGAAGCCCTGCATCATGCGGAAGCTGCGCGGGATCGCGCGGTCCGACATGAGCCACATGACGGCGTGCAGCGTCTCGGGCTGGAGGGAGACGAAGTCCCAGAAGGTGTCGTGCGCGGAGGCGCCGGTCGGGATCTCGTTCTGCGGCTCCGGCTTCACCGCGTGGACGAAGTCGGGGAACTTGATGCCGTCCTGGATGAAGAAGACGGGGAAGTTGTTGCCGACGAGGTCGTAATTGCCGTCCTCGGTGTAGAACTTGGTGGCGAAGCCGCGTACGTCCCGTACGGTGTCGGCCGAGCCGCGCGGGCCCTGCACGGTCGAGAACCGCACGAAGACCGGTGTCCGCTTGCCGGGTTCCTGGAGGAAGGCGGCGCGGGTGAAGTCGGCGCAGGACTCGTACGGTTCGAAGTAGCCGTACGCGCCCGAGCCGCGCGCGTGCACGACGCGCTCCGGGATGCGTTCGTGGTCGAAGTGGGTGATCTTCTCGCGGGCGTGGAAGTCCTCCATCAGCGTCGGCCCGCGGTCGCCGGCGGTCAGCGAGTCGTCGGTGTGGTCGACGTCGACGGCCTGGTCGGTGGTGAGGGGGCCCGAGGCGGGGTCCGGCGCACGGTACGTCTCGAGCTGTTCGTCCTTGGGGTCGGGCGTGGTCATCGGCCTGCCGCCTCCTCCTGGAACACGTCGAGATACGTTTCGCAGAACGCCTTCAGGTCGTCCGGCTTGCGGCTGGTGACCAGCTTGTTGGTTCCGTGGTCGCAGACCTTGACCTGCTCGTCGACCCAGGTGCCGCCCGCGTTGCGGATGTCGGTCCGCAGACTCGGCCACGAGGTCAGCTCACGGCCGCGCACCACGTCCGCCTCGACGAGCGTCCACGGCGCGTGGCAGATCGCGGCCACCGGGCGCCCCCGCTCGAAGAACTCCTTGACGAAGGCGACGGCCTCGTCGTCCATCCGCAGGAAGTCCGGATTGGCGACACCGCCCGGCAGCACCAGGCCGTCGAAGGATTCGGCGGACGTGTCGCCGACGACCTCGTCCACCGGGAAGGTGTCCGCCTTGTCGAGGTGGTCGAAGCCCTGCACCTCGCCGGACTTCGTCGACACCAGGACGGGTTCGTGCCCGGCCTTCACGGCCGCCTGCCAGGGCTCGGTGAGTTCCACCTGTTCGACGCCCTCGGGCGCGGTCAGAAAGGCGATGCGCATGATCGCTCGACTCTCCTCTCCGGTGTCGTGCGTACGGTTCGGTGTCGTGAGCACGGTCCCGCGCGGTCAGGGGCGGGGGCCGGGGCTTCCGTGCGGGTCCGGCGTCGACGTCGTGATGCTGCCGATCTGCCCCTGGACGGCCGGATCGTCGAGGAAGAGCAGGCCCACCAGCTCGCCGTTCTCGACCACCGCGACCTGCCGGGTCTCGTGCTCACGCATCGTGCCGGCGGCGTGCGTGACGTCGTCGTCCGCCTCGACGGTGAGCAGATCGCCCCGGACCAGCTGGGCCACGGTCATCAGTCCCGGGTCCGCACCGTCGGCGACGGCACCCGCCAGATCCCGGTCGCTGACCAGTCCCAGCGCGTCGTCCTCGTCCATCACCAGGACGACGCCGATGTTCTGGTCGCGCATCGTGCGGGCCACCGAGGCCACAGACTCGCCGGCGTCCACGGCCGTCGGCGCGCCGGTCATGATGTCGCGCACGTTCTTGGTCATGTCGACCCCTTCCACACACGGGTAAGGCGCTGTCATCGCGCTCCCCTGCCGGGTACCCAAGGCCGGGCGACTCACCGCGGGCAAACCTGGGCCCCGCCGGGTACTCGGCGGCAGAACACCGCGCCGGAAGCACACGCGACCAGGAGGAAACCCCATGGCCAGCTTCGGATACTTTCTGTCGAGCGAGGAGCACGGACCGGCCGAGCTCGTCGAACAGGCCCGCATGGCCGAGCAGGCCGGTTTCGACCGCCTGTGGATCTCTGATCACTTTCACCCGTGGAACGACCAGCAGGGCCAGAGCCCCTTCGTGTGGTCGGTGATCGGCGCGCTGTCCCAGGCCGTCTCGCTGCCGGTGGAGACGGCCGTGACCTGCCCGACGGTGCGAACCCATCCCGCCGTCGTCGCCCAGGCGGCCGCCACCAGTGCCGTCCAGCTGGACGGCCGGTTCCGGCTGGGCGTGGGGACGGGCGAGGCGCTCAACGAGCACATCCTCGGCGACGCGTGGCCGGAGACCTCGGTACGCCTGGAGATGCTGGAGGAGGCCGTCCAGATCATCCGGAAGCTGCTCACCGGGGAGCAGACCAGCCATCGCGGCAAGCACTACACGGTCGAGAACGCCCGCCTGTACACGGTGCCCGACGAACCCGTCCCGGTCGACGTCTCCGCCTTCGGCCCGCAGGCCGTCGAGTCGGCCGCGCGTATCGGCGACGGGCTGATCACGATGTCGCCGGACGCCGACATGGTCGAGCGGTTCCGGCGCGCGGGCGGCGGCACCAAGCCGGTCGCCGGCGGCCTCAAGGTCTGCTGGAGCGCCGACCGGGACGAGGCCGTGCGCACCGTGCACCGTCTGTGGCCCAACGAGCAGCTCCCCGGCGAACTCCCGCAGGTCCTGCCGACGCCCGCCCACTTCGAGCAGGCCTCGGAGCTGGTCACGGAGGACCAGGTGGCGGCGGCCGTGCCGTGCGGCGACGAGCCCGAGGCGCACGCCGAGGCCCTCGCGGCCTTCGTGGACGCCGGGTTCGACGCCGTGTACGTCAACCAGATCGGCAAGGACCAGCAGGGCTTCTTCGACTTCTACCGCACCAAGGTCCTGCCGCTGCTGCGCGGTTGACGGCACATGGTGAGCGACCCCGGAGGAACCGGACACGGCCCCGGCAGGCGGACGGGTAAGGCGCTCGTCGTGATCGACATGATCAACCGGTACGACCACGAGGACGCCGAGTCGCTCGTCGTCTCCGCCGCACGGGTCGTGCCCGTCGTCGCGGACCTGATCGGCCGCGCCCGCGCCGCGGAGGTGCCGGTGGTCTACGCGAACGACAACCTGGGGCTGTGGCGCTCCCACCACGGGGAGCTCGTCGAGACGGCGCTGGCCGGGCCGCACGCCGACCTGATCGAGCCGATCAGGCCCGACGAGGACTCGCTGTTCGTGCTGAAGGCTCGCCATTCCATCTTCTACGAGACGCCCATGTCCTACCTGCTCTGGCAGCTGGGCGTCCGGGCCATGGTGCTGTGCGGTCAGGTCACCGAACAGTGCGTCCTGTACTCGGCGCTGGACGCGCACATCCGCCACTTCGACGTCATCGTGCCGAGGGACGGCGTCGCCTCCATCCACCCCCATCTGGAGAGGGCGGCGCTCGAAATGATGGAGCGCAACATGAGCGCTCGGATCGTCACGGCGAAGGAGGTCGACTTCACCTCGCCGCCGCGGTGACCTCACCGAGCGCGTCGAGCGGTACGCGCAGCGCGGTCCGGCCCGCCTCCCAGGCTCCGGTCGCCTGCGCGGCGAGCAGGTCCTCCAGGAGCATGGTCGCCTCGATCCCGAACACGACGTCGTCCGCCAGGCCGGGTTCGTCCGCGAGGAGTCCGCCGACGACCTCACGCCGTACGACCTGTTCGTGCACGGCGTCCGCCTCGACGTGTTCGTCGTAGAAGCGCACCGCGGCCTCTCCGGCGCCGAGTCGGCGCAGTGCCGCCACGAGCCGGCGGGAGGCGGGCGAGGAGACGACCTCCAGGGTCGCGAAGTGCCCGACCAGGGCGCCCCGGCGCAGCCGGTGCAGGCCGAGCAGCGACATCAGGTTGACGGCGGCGAGGGCCGGGGCGCCGACCGCGGGAAGGTGGTGGCCGTAGGCCGGGTCGAGGCCGAGGTCGCGCATGTGGTCGGCGAAGAGGCGCGCGTGGACGCGTTCGGCGCGGCCGCAGCCGAACTCGTCGTACTCCACCGACATCATCGCCGCCTTGGCCCGGCCGACCAGCCGCGGGACCACCCACAGATGGGGGTCGGCCTCGCGGAGCTGGTAGACCGACCGCAGGACCGAGTGTTCGCGCAGGTGCGACAACTCCCCGCGGCGGAACAGGAAGTGGGAGATCCCGGTGCCGTCCCCGTCCGGCGGTTCGGCGAGCAGCGCCTCGAACGCCTCGTCCACGCCGCGTGCCCGCCCGCGGCGCTCGCGCAGCGTGTCCTCGAACCGCGCCTCCAGCTCCGCCCGCAGGCGCAGCAGTCCGGGGTCCCATTCCATGGTGTCCGGTACGCCGGCGAAGCCCCGGTAGTGGAGTTCGTAGCAGAGGTGCAGCGCGAGTTGCACGTCCTCGCCGAGAGGATCGGCCCGGGCGGCGGTCCGTCGGCCGGGGAGCGTGTGCGCGGCACCGTGCAGGTAGGCCGTGATCGCGGAGGACAACTCGCCGCGTGGCGGGGGCGTTTCCGGCTCCCGCGGGCGCCGCTCGGCGACGGCCTGCGCGTGCGGTGTCATGACCGGCCCTCCGTCCCGTGATCGCGCCGGCACGAGGAGCGTCCCCCGCGATGGCTGGTGTCGCAGAAGGGCGGCCTGCGGGTACGGCGGCAGGTGCACAGGGCGACGACGGGGCGCTCGCAGCGCAGCAGCGTCCCGTCGGGCAGCACGATCTCCACGGGTCCCTCGATCAGCACCGGGCCGCCCGGCACCGGCGTGACGCGCGGGACTTCGCCCGACGGCGGTGATCCGCGCCCGCCCAAGGGCCTCTCGCCCGAGGTACGCATGCCGTGTGCTCCCCTCGTGTCGACGGCGTCACCGCGCGAGTGCCCGGTTCCGGTCCCGGCATGCGGGCCCCGGTACGGGCGCGGGGCGCATGTTCGCGGCGCGAGGGGGCAACCGCGCAAGGACGAGGAGGATGACCATGACCAGGACATCTGATGTCGTCTCCTGCCTGGAAGGACGGCTGCCGCTGAGCGCGCGGCGCGTCACCGGGTCGCCGTTCGCCGGCCGGACCGTGGTCGTCACGGGTGCGAGTGCCGGCGTGGGGCGGGCCGTGGCGCGGGCCTTCGGGGAGCGCGGGGCGCGGGTGGCGCTGCTGGCGCGGGGGACGACCGGTCTGGAGGCGGCGGCCGCGGAGGTCGAGGGCGCGGGCGGCCGCGCGCTCGTCGTGCCCGTGGACATGGCCGTCCCCGAGCGGGTGGAGGAGGCCGCGGACCGGGTGGAGCGCGAACTGGGGCCGGTCGACGTGTGGGTGAACGTGGCGTTCACCTCGGTCTTCGCCCCGTTCCTCGACGTCACGCCCGACGAGTTCGCGCGGGTCACCTCCGTGACGTACCTCGGGTTCGTCAACGGCACCCGCGCCGCGCTGAAGCGCATGGTGCCGCGGGACTGCGGGACGGTCGTCCAGGTCGGCTCGGCGCTCGGCGAGGTGTCCGTGCCGCTCCAGGCGGCGTACTGCGGGGCCAAGCACGCCCTCAACGGCTTCACCGCCTCCGTCCGCCAGGAACTGCTGCACGAGCGCAGCCGGGTGGCGGTCACCGTCGTCCAGATGCCGGCCGTCAACACCCCGCAGTTCTCCTGGGTGCTGTCCCGGCTGCCGCGCCGGCCGCGGCCCGTGGCGCCGGTCTACCAGCCCGAGGTGGCGGCCCGCGCCGTGCTGCACGCGGCCCTGCGTCCGCGGCGCCGGGAGTACCTCGTGGGCTTCTCGACGACGGCTTCCGTCCTGGCGCACCGGATCGCGCCCGCCGTACTGGACCGGTATCTGGCCCGGACCGGCTACGAGTCCCAGCTGACCGACGCGCCCGCACGGCCCGGGACGCCGTACAACCTGTGGCAGCCCGTGGACGGCGCCGGAGGACGCGACCACGGTGCCCACGGGGATTTCGATGCCGAGGCGGCCCGACGCTCGCCGTACACCGCGGTCGCCCGGCACCCCGTGGTGGCCGCAGGCGCGTTGGCGGCCGCGGCCCTCGGGGTCCGCGCGGTGGCACGCGGCCGCGGTCTGATGTCGTGGAAGGGGTAGGGGAGATCAATATGGGCATACGTCTCATATCGACGCGTTTTCAGCACGGGGGCTCTCGGGTGCGGGGAAGAGGTGCACTTTCCGTGGACGCTGAAGAGCAGGCGACGGGGCATGAGGCGACGGGCCCGGCCCGGCAGGAGCGGCTCGTCGTGGAGGTGCGGCCCCAGGCCCGGAGGGACACGGTCGTGGTGACGCTCACCGGAGAGGTGGACCACGACTCGGCGGACCCCCTGAAGGATGCCCTGCGCGAGGGGGTCAAAGACGCGGTACGGGTCGTCGCCGACTGCTCCGGACTGCGGTTCTGCGACTCGACCGGACTGAACGTCCTGCTCAAGGCCCGGCTGCGGATGCTGGACCGCGGCGGGCACCTGGACCTCGCCGGGCTGCGCCCACCGGTGGACCGCATGTTCGAGATCACCGGCGCCGATCGGGTCTTCCGGGTCTACAGGGACGTCGAGACGGCGCTCACGGACGAGCACGCGCATGCGTGACACGCGGGTGACCGGAGCCGGCGGAGGCATCATGACGACGAAGGGCGCCGACCGCGAGCAGGTCAGGCGGCTCGTTCTGCGCGGCATCAGCGGACCGGTGACGCGCTGCCGGGACTTCACCGCGACGGCGCTGGCGGACTGGGGCTGGCTCCCAGCGGCTGCCACTCCCGAGGGACGCGAGCGCGTGGAGGACGTACTGCTGCTGGTGTCCGAGGTGGTCACCAACGCCTGTCTGCACGCCGGAGGCCCCGAGGAACTGGTCCTGCGGTACGCCGACGCGCTGCTGCGCGTCGAGGTGTCCGACACCAGTCCCGAGCATCCGCATGCCCAGCCGCGCCGCTCCCCCGCGCTGCCCGGCGGTCACGGCCTGATGGTGCTCGACCGGCTGGCCGGCGCGTGGGGGTCCGAGGCCAAGCCGGACGGCACCCCCGGAAAGGTCGTCTGGCTGGAGATCACGCGCCCGCCGGGGCCGGACCCTCTTCGGACGGCGGCGGACCGTCGTCGAGCAAACCCGCTCTGAGTTCGCCCAGGATCCGCTTCAGCAGGCGCGAGATGTGCATCTGCGACAGCCCGAGCCGTTCGCCGATCTCTGTCTGGGTGAGCTCCTCGCCGAAGCGCAGCGCCAGGATGAGCCGGTCCCGCTCGTCCAGTGCGGCGATCAGCGGCTTCAACGACTCGAAGTCCTCGACGAGTTCGTACGACGCCTCCACCGTCGCCACGCAGCGCGCCGCGAGCGGCAGCGAGTCGGGGTCGTCGTCCTCGACCGGCATGTCCAGGGAGCGGGAGACGTAGCCGTTGGCGGCGCGTTCGCCCTCGGCCACGCACTCCTCGGTGACGTTCAGCTGGGCGGCGAGCTCGCCGCGGCTGGGCCGGCGGCCGAGGCGCTGCTCCAGTCCGTCGGCGGCCTTGGCGATCTCGATCCGCAGTTCCTGGAGCCGGCGCGGCACCCTGACGGCCCAGGTGGCGTCCCGGAAGAACCGCTTCATCTCGCCGACGATCGTCGGCAGGGCGAAGGCCGAGAACTCGATCCCACGGTCGGGGTCGAAGCGGTTGATCGCCTTGATGAGCCCGATCGTGCCGACCTGGACGGTGTCCTCCGGCGGCTCGCCCTGGTCCTTGAAACGCCGGGCGGCGAACTTGACCAGGCTGAGGTTCAGCTCGACCAGGGTGTTGCGCACGTAGGCGTGCTCCGGCGTGCCCTCCTCCAGTTCCCGCAGGCGGGCGAAGAGCGCCGTGGACAGGGACCGGGCGTCGGCCGTGGAGACCTCGGCGGGCCGCGCGATCTCGGGCAGCCCGGCGAGGGCCTCGTGACGCAGGGCGGCGCCCGTGTCATGGCCGGCAGTGAGGGTCTTCTCAGGGTTGGGCATAGGGCCCCTTCGACGGAGGCGGTGGGCCGGCACCGCGCCGGACGCGGTGGGTCCGTCGGTCAAGCATCCACGGGTCATATTCCCGCTTCAGGGTGGTTTGACACGGTACGACCACGGTAAACCGGTGCGCATGGCCATGCCCGAGGAGCCGCCGACCCGTGACCGCTCGGTGCGCTACGAACTGCCCGGGGGACATGGCGTGATCGCGCTGTGCCGCACCCTGACGCGGAAGGCGCTGCGCGAGTGGTTCGGGCCCGCAGGCGAGCCCGGACGGAAAGCCGCCGACGACGCGGTCCTGCTGGTGTCCGAGGTGGTCACCAATGCCTGCACGCACGGCGGCGTTCCGTCCGGGCTGCGGCTCACCGGGACCGAACGGGCCCTGTGGGTGGAGGTGAGCGACACCAGCCCCGCGGCGCCCCGGCCACCCGCCCGCCATCGCGTCACCCGCTCCTCGGGGCACGGGCTGTACCTCGTCCAGCGGCTAGCGGCGCGCTGGGGCTGCGTACCCGGCGGGCACGAGGGGAAGACGGTCTGGTTCGAGGTGGACATCGTCCCCGGGCCCGGCGCGGCCGCCGGGACCTCGCAGAGGGCGTAGACGGACCGAAGGCTGGAGGGCCGCGATCGTGACGACGCACGGCGCCGAGCGGAAAGACCGGAGGCAGGGGCAGGAGGATGGGCAGGACTCCCGGGGCCGGGACGTACGGACCCGGGTGACCGTCCTGGTCGCACTGGGCGCCAATCTGCTGATCGCCGCGGCCAAGGCGGTCGCCGGACTCGTCGCCGGGTCCCCCGCGCTGCTCTCGGAGGCCGCGCATTCCGTCGCGGACAGCCTGAACGAGGTGTTCCTGCTCGTCGCGGTGCGCCGCAGCAAGCGGCCCCCGGACGATCTGCACCCGTTCGGCTACGGCAAGGAGCGCTACTTCTGGGCGCTGCTGGCCGCGGTGGGGATCTTCGTGATGGGCGGCTGCTTCTCGGTCTACCAGGGCGTCCAGGCCCTGCGCACCGACCAGCACGAGTCGATGACGGGGTACGTAGCAGGGCTCGCGGTGCTCGGGATCGCGCTGGTGGCCGAGGGCGCCTCGCTGGTCCGCGCCCTGTACCAGGCGCGCGGGCAGGAGGACGGCACGGGCGGCGACCCGGCGCTGCGGACGGTGATCGCCGAGGACGCCACCGCCGTGGCGGGCGTGCTCCTCGCGGCGGCGGGGGTCGGGCTGCACCTGCTGACCGGGCAGGCGGCCTGGGAGGCCGGCGCCTCCATGGGCATCGGTCTGCTGCTGGTGTGCGTGGCCTACCGGCTCGCCCGGGAGGCGCGGAACCGGCTGATCGGCGAGGCCGTGGACACCCGGCTGCGGGACCGCATCGGTGACTTCCTCGCCTCCCAGCCCGAGATCGACAAGGTCGCGGCGCTGCTGACGATGCGGCTGGGGCTGGACTCGCTGCTGGTGGCCGCCCGCGTGGACCTGACTCCGGGACTCGACAGCGAGGTGGTCGAGCTGGTCTGCGTCCGCATCAAGCGGCGGATCGCCGCCGAGTGGCCGCAGGCCGACCACGTCTTCCTGGACATCACCGAGGCGCCGGGCCGCGAGGAGGACGCCCCCTCGCCGGCCGTCACCGCGCGAGCGAGCGGTGGGCACCCGCGATCAGGCGCGTGAACGGGTGGCCCGCGCGAAGCGCCGCGCGAGCGGCGTTGGCCCCGGGCGCACCGTGCACACCACCGCCGGGATGCGCGGAGGCGGACGCGAGGTACAGGCCGTGGACCGGGGTCTCGGGCCGGCCGGTGCCGGGGACGGGGCGGAAGACCGCCTGCTGGTGCAGGTTGGTGGTGCCGCCGTTGATGGCACCGGTGTCCAGGTTGGCGTCCGCGGCCTGCAGGGTGTCCGGGGCGAGGATGCGCCGGCCCACGATGCGGTCGCGGAAGCCCGGGGCGTACTGCTCGACCCGCCGCTCGATGCGGTCCGCCATGATCTCCCGCTCGGACTCGTCCCAGGTCCCGGTGAGGCCCTCGTCGGCGGCGTCGCCCCGCACTTCGCGGGGCAGGTGGGTGTAGGCCCAGGCGGACTCGGTGCCGGCCGGCGACCGCGAGGGATCGGCTGTGGTCATCTGGCCCAGCAGCAGGAAGGGCCGGTCCGGGACGAGGTTCATGGCGATCTGCGCGGCGAACCGGGTGAGGTCGTCCACGTCGTCGGCGAGGTGGACGGTGCCCGCCTCCCCCGCCTCCCCGGCGGTCCAGGGCACCGGTCCGTCGAGGGCCCAGTCGACCTTGAAGGTGGCGAAGTCCCACTGGAAGCGCCGCAGGTCCTGGTGCACGCGCTCCGGCAGCTCGTCCCCGTCGACCAGCCGGCCGTACAGGTCGGGCGCTGACACGTCCGCGAGGACCGCCCGCCGGGCCGGGACCGCGTCGCCGTCGGCGGTGCGCACCCCGACGGCCCGGCCGCCGGAGACGACCACCTCGGTCACGCGCTCACCGCAGCGGACGTGGCCGCCCCGGCGCTCAAGCCGGCGTACGAGCGCGTCGGTGAGGGCGCCCGCGCCGCCGACGGGGACGGGGAAGCCGTACGTCTGGCCGAGCATCGTCAGCAGCCAGCCGAAGCCTCCGCTCCCGGCGGCCTCCGGGCCGAGGTCGGCGTGCAGGGCGTTGCCCGCGAGCAGCAGCCGGCCGCCCTCGCCGTCGAACTCCTCCTCGCCGAGCCGGCGTACGGGCAGCAGCATGCGGCGCGCCAGCCGCAGCGCGCCCCCGGCGCGGAGCTTCAGCCCCAGGGACGCCAGGCCCTTCAGGGGCGGCATGGGGGAGAAGAGCGCGGCGATCAGGCCCGGTCCGGCCCGGTCCCAGGTCCGGCACTGCTCGCGCCACGAGCGGCCGTCCCCGTCGGCGAAGCCGTCCAGTCCGTCCGCGGTGGCCTCGCGGTCCCGGTCGAGGAGGGCGCAGCGTCCGTCTGGCAGTGGGTGGGCCAGCACGCGCGGTGCGTGGGACCAGCGCAGCCCCTCGCGTTCGAGCTCCAGGGCGTCGATGACCGGGGAGGCCGCGGCCAGCGGGTAGAAGGAGCTGCAGTGGTCGTTGACGTAGTCGGGATGGACCCCGCGGTCGCTGCGGACGGCCCCGCCCGGGGTGTCCTGGGCTTCGAGGACCTCCACGCTCCATCCGTGGTCGGCGAGGATGTTGGCGGCCACCAGGCCGTTCGGCCCGGCGCCGATCACCACGGCGTCACTCACGGCTCGCCTCCTCGGTGACGGCGGACGGCGGGGCGGCCACGTGTCCCTTCGGCGGGTTCAGGCGCTCCACCAGCCGCGCGAGGCGGCCGAGCATGTCCCGGTGACGGAACTGGATCAAGGTCTCCAGCACCGCGTTGTGCAGGAGGCCGCCGGGTCCGCGCAGCGGATGCTCGTCCACGATGAGAAGCGTCTCCTCGCCCCAGGACCGGATGTCGAACGCGATGCGGGCCGTGCCGATGCCGGTGTGCGCTTCCAGTTCGAGGAAGCGCGGGTGCTCGAAGCGGCGTACGACCGTGAAGCCCTCGACACTTTTGGGGCCGAGCTTGATCATGTAGGTCAGTGACGAGCCGACCTCGGGCCACCGCCCCGCACGGGGAACCGTCTCGGACGTTCCCACGACCCAGTCCGCGTAGTGGGAGGGGTCCCGCAGGACGTTCCACACCGCGGCCGGTTCGCGCTCGACCAGTTGATGCCGGACGGCCATGGCCGCCTCCTTCCGCACGAATGACCCGCCAGATCCGACCGAGTGCCCAGCCGCGTACCGCCTCTCACCCCCGTGAGCGCGGTTACGCGGCGCCGGCCAGGGCCTGGTCGCGCAGCTGCGCGCAGATGCGGCTCAGGACGCGGGAGACGTTCATCTGCGACATGCCGTACTCCTCGGCGATGCGGCGCTGTGTCATGCCCCGGAAGAACCGCAGGTACAGGATCCGCCGGTCCCGCTCGGGGAGCGCCCCGAGCAAGGGGCGCACCGACTCGCGGTCCACCACTTGGTCGAGCCCCGGGTCGGGGGCCCCGAGCGTCTCCGCGAGCGTCATGCCGCCGCGGGCCTCGCCGGGCATCAGCTCGACGTCCAGGGACAGCACGGAGTACGCGTTCCGGGCCAGCAGCCCCTCGCGCACCTGGTCCGCCTCCAGGTCGGTCCGCGCGGCGATCTCGGCCGGCGAGACGTCGCCGCCCGACGGGGAGATCTCCTGGCAGACCCGGCAGACCTGGCGGCGCAGTTCCTGGGTGCGGCGCGGTACGCGCAGCACGGAGGTGTGGTCCCTGAAGTACCGGCGCACCTCGCCGGTGATCGTCGGCACGGCGTAGCTCTCGAACGCGCCGCCGCGCCCCGGTTCGAATCCGTCCACCGCCTTGACCAGGGCGAGCGCGGCGACCTGCCGCAGATCCTCGAGCGGCTCACCGCGGCCACGGAAGCGTGCGGCGATCCGGTGGGCCATGGGCAGCCAGGCCCGTACGACGTCCTCGCGCAGCGCGTCCCGCTCCGGTCCCGGCGGAAGGCTCTCGAGACGGCGGAAGTCCTCCATCGTGTCGGGTGCGTCGTCATGCGCATGCTGTACACGGGTCACGCTCATCACCTGTTCCCGTCGATCGACACTCACCGTCACCGGCGAAGAGCGGCTCTCCGGCGGCTCCTCCCATGACTGCGGCGGGCAAGCCCCTGCCTGGGCGGCACAGCGGCGTCGGCGACTCGGCAGGGCACCCCGCGATTGCCCGCCCGTGAGCTCCGGAAAACACGGATTGCCCATGACCATCACGTTTTGCCGGAAGCGACACTGCGGCCGCACGGGTCCCGAGTCACCCCTCGCGGCGCGACGACGTGCGTGTGCGGACGCGGTCCGGGTACTCGCCCGGCGGAATCGGACGCGTACGCGACGGGAGGTCGCATGGTCACCGATCACCGGGCGTCGGCACGGGGCGAGCGGGCAGCCGCGCCGAGGGGGGCCGCCCCTCCGGACCCCGACGTTGCGGCCCTGGAGGCCGCACTGCGCCGCGAGGTGGACGGGGAGGTGCGTTTCGACGCCGGGAGCCGCGGGGCGTACGCGACGGACGCGTCGAACTACCGGCAGGTCCCGATCGGCGTCGTCGTGCCGCATGACATCGACGCGGGCGTCGCGGCGGTCGAGGTGTGCGCGCGGTTCGGCGCCCCGGTGCTGTCGCGCGGCGGCGGCACCAGCCTCGGCGGGCAGTGCACCAACACCGCGGTCGTCATCGACTGGACGAAGTACTGCCACGACCTGGTGTCGGTGGAGCCGGCGCGGGCCCGGTGCGTCGTGGAGCCCGGCATCGTGCTGGACGAGCTCAACCGGTGCCTCGCCCCCTACGGGCTGATGTTCGGCCCCAAGCCGGCCACGCACAGCCACTGCACGCTCGGCGGCATGATCGGCAACAACTCGTGCGGGGGCACCGCGCAGGCGTACGGCAAGACGGTCGACAACGTCCGGCGGCTGGAGATCCTGACCTACGACGGGACCCGCTGCTGGGTCGGCCCCACCGACCAGGAGACCTTCGACGCGATCGTGCGCGGCGGCGGGCCGCGTGCGGAGCTGTACGCGGGGCTGCGCGGGCTCGTCGACCGGTATCTCGGGGACATCCGCGTCGGCTTCCCCGAGCTTCCCCGCCGGGTCTCCGGCTACAACCTGGACTCGCTGCTCCCGGAGAACGGCTTCGACCTCGCCCGCGCGCTCGTGGGCAGCGAGGGCACCCTGGTCACCGTCCTGCGCGCGGAACTCGAGCTCGTCCCGGTGCCGGAGGCCGAGGCCATCGTCGTCATCGGGTACGACGACATCTGCGCGGCCGCCGACGACGTGCCCCGGCTGCTGGCGCACAGCGCGCCGGCCCAACTGGAGGCGCTCGACGGGCGGATGGCGCAGCTGATGCGCGAGGAGCACGCCCATCTCGACTCACTCGAGCGCTTCCCCGAGGGGGAGAGCTGGCTGCTGGTCCAGTTCACCGGCGACAGCGACCAGGACGTCGAGGCTCAAGGGCACGCTCTGCTGCGGGCGTTGGGGCGCAGCGAGCAGGATCCGACGGTCGCGTTCTCCGACGATCCCGAGCGCGAGCATCTGCTGCTGCGGGCGCGCGAGGCGGGTCTCGGCGTGACGGCGCGGCCGCCGGACGAGCGCGAGACGTGGGAAGGCTGGGAGGACTCGGCCGTCCCGCCGGAGCGGCTGGGCGCGTATCTGCGTGATCTGCGGGGGCTGTTCACCGAGTTCGGCTACGACCGGCCCTCGCTGTACGGCCACTTCGGCCAGGGGTGCGTGCACACGCGGATCCCGTTCGACCTGAAGAGCGCCGAAGGGGTCGCGGACTTCCGGGAGTTCCTCTTCCGCGCCGCCGATCTCGTGGTCTCCTACGGTGGTTCGCTGTCGGGCGAGCACGGTGACGGGCAGGCGCGCGGCGAGCTGCTGCCGCGGATGTTCGGTGAGCGTCTGGTCACCGCCTTCGGCGAGGTCAAGGCGCTGTTCGATCCGCACGACCGGATGAACCCCGGCAAGGTCGTCGCCCCGCACCGCACCGACGACGACCTGCGGCTCGGCCCGGCCTGGCGCCCTCAGGGCAGCGACACGCGGTTCGGCTTCCCGGACGACGGCGGCTCCTTCACCGACGCGGTGATGCGCTGTGTCGGTGTCGGCAACTGCCGTGCGCACACGGGCGGCGTGATGTGCCCCTCGTACCGGGCCACGAACGAGGAGGAGCATTCGACGCGGGGGCGGGCGAGGCTGTTGTTCGAGATGCTCGGCGGCCACCCGGACTCCCCCGTGACGGGCGGCTGGCGCTCCACCGAGGTGCGGGACGCCCTCGATCTGTGCCTGGCCTGCAAGGGCTGCAAGTCCGACTGCCCGGCCGGGGTGGACATGGCCACCTACAAGGCCGAGTTCCTGTCCCACCACTACGCCGGCCGGCTGCGCCCTGCCGCGCACTACTCCCTGGGCTGGCTGCCGCTGTGGGCCCGCGCCTCGCGGCTCGCCCCGGGGCTGGTGAACGCGGCCCTGCGCGCACCGGTCCTCGCCCCCCTGGGCAAGCGGCTGGCCGGGGTCGCCGGTCAGCGTCAGGCGCCGGAGTTCGCGCGGCGGTCCTTCGTACAGGAGTGGCGGGGGCGCGCCGGGCCCGATCCGGACCCGGTCGACGACCGTACGGTCCTGCTGTGGCCCGACACGTTCACCAACTACTTCCGTCCCTCGGTGGCCCGTTCTGCGGTACGGCTGCTGGAGGACGCCGGATTCCGTGTCGCCGTGCCTGCCACCCCGCTGTGCTGCGGCCTGACCTGGATCTCCACCGGTCAACTCGCCGTCGCTCAGCGTGTGTTGCGCCGTACGCTGCACAAGCTTCGGCCCTGGCTCGAGGCCGGGGTGCCCGTCGTGGGCCTGGAGCCGTCGTGCACGGCGGTCTTCCGCTCGGACGCCGCCGAGCTGCTCCCGGACGACCAGGACACCCACCGGCTCGCCCGGCAGTGCCGCACGCTCGCCGAGTTCCTCGTCGGCGACACCCCTGACGAGTGGCGGCCGCCCCACGTGGGCGGGCGGGCGACGGTGCAGACGCACTGCCACCAGCACGCGGTGATGAAGTTCGACGCCGACCGCGAACTCATGCGCCGGGCGGGCATCGAGGCGGACGTCCTCGACGAGGGCTGCTGCGGGCTGGCCGGCGACTTCGGCTTCGAGCGCGAGCACTACGACCTGTCGATGGCCGTCGGCGAACTGGGCGTCCTGCCCGCCGTCCGCCGTACCCCGCCGGACGCCCAGGTGATCGCGGACGGGTTCAGCTGCCGTACGCAGATCGAGCAGGGCCGCACCGGCCGCCGGCCCCTGCACCTCGCGGAGGTCCTGGCCGGCGCCCTCGACCGCCCCGAACCCACCGGCACGCCCGGTGACGCCGACCGAACCACGATCTGACGAAGGGGAGTACTCACAGATGAAGGTGTCCGACTACATCCTCCAGCGGTTGCGCGAATGGGATGTCACCCATGTCTTCGGCTACCCGGGCGACGGCATCAACGGCCTGCTGGCCGCCTGGGGACGGGCGGACAACAAGCCCGAGTTCATCCAGTCCCGGCACGAGGAGATGTCCGCGTTCGAGGCCGTCGGCTACGCCAAGTTCTCCGGGCGGCCGGGCGTGTGCGCGGCGACGTCGGGGCCCGGCGCCATCCATCTCCTCAACGGCCTGTACGACGCCAAACTGGACCACGTCCCCGTGGTGGCGATCGTCGGCCAGACCAACCGCAGTGCCATGGGCGGCTCCTACCAGCAGGAAGTCGACCTGCTGAGCCTGTACAAGGACGTCGCGAGCGCCTACTGCGAGATGGTCACCGTCCCCGAGCAGCTCCCGAACGTCCTCGACCGGGCCATGCGCACCGCACAGGCCCAGCGCACCGTCACCGCGGTCATCGTCCCGGCGGACGTGCAGGAGCTGGACTACTCGCCGCCGGAGCACGCGTTCAAGATGGTGCCCTCCAGCCTGGGCCCCGTGCACTCCGCGCCCGTCCCGGCCGAGCAGGACCTCGACGAGGCGGCCCGGATCCTGAACGAGGGCAGGAAGGTCGCCATCCTCATCGGGCAGGGGGCCCGGGGCGCCCAGGCCGAGGTCCGCGAACTCGCCGACAAGCTCGGCGCGGGCGTCGCCAAGGCCCTCCTGGGCAAGGACGCCCTCCCCGACGACCTGCCGTACGTGACGGGCGCCATCGGGCTGCTCGGCACCCGGCCGTCGTACGAGATGATGCGGGACTGCGACACCCTGCTGGTCATCGGATCCAGCTTCCCCTACACCCAGTTCCTGCCGGAGTTCGGCCAGGCGCGGGCCGTGCAGATCGACATCGACCCGTTCATGGTGGGGCTGCGCTATCCGTTCAACGTGAACCTCGTCGGCGACGCCAGGCAGACGCTCGACCGGCTGCTGCCGAAGGTGCGGGAGAAGGACCACGGGTCCTGGCGGGAGAAGATCGAGAAGGACACAGCCCGCTGGTGGGAGGTCATGGAGCGCCGGGCGGAGGTCGAGGCGGACCCCGTCAACCCGGAGTACGTCGTGCACGCGGTGGACGCGCTGCTGCCCGACGACGTGATCCTGGCCGCCGACTCGGGCTCGGCCGCGAACTGGTACGCCCGTCATGTGCGGATGCGCGGCTCGATGCGCGGCTCGCTCTCCGGCACGCTCGCCACGATGGGGCCGGGGGTGCCCTACCTCATCGGCGCCAAGTTCGCCCGCCCGGACCGGCCCTGTGTCGCGATCGTGGGCGACGGCGCGATGCAGATGAACGGCATGGCCGAGCTGATCACCATCGCCAAGTACTACCGGGACTGGGACGACCCCCGGTTCGTCGTCGCCGTCCTCAACAACCAGGACCTGAACCAGGTCACCTGGGAGATGCGCGCGATGGAAGGCGCCCCGCAGTTCCTGCCCTCGCAGTCCATCCCCGACGTGGCCTACGCCGACTTCGCCCGCTCGATCGGCCTGGGCGGCATCCGGGTGGAGAAGCCGCAGGACGTGGAGGCGGCCTGGCGCACGGCGCTGGAGTCGGACCGGCCCGTCGTCATCGACTTCCTGACCGACCCGGCGGTCCCGCCCATCCCGCCGCACGCCTCCCTGGACCAGATCGAGGCGGCCGCGCTGTCCGTCCTGAAGGGCGACTCCGACCGCGCCTCGATGATCCGGCAGGGCTTCAAGGCCAAGGTCCAGGAGTTCCTCCCCCGGCGCCGTTCATGACGGCAGCGCTGCCGACGGATCCAACGGTGACGGCGCTCGGCGCGGCCGCCTACACCGTCCCCACGGACGCGCCCGAGGCGGACGGCACCCTCGGCTGGGACGAGACCACGCTGGTCCTGGTGACGGCGGCGAGCGACGGCGTGACCGGCATCGGCTGGACCTACGGCTCACCGGCGACCGCCGACGTCGTCACCCGGCATCTCGCCGGGGTCGTCGAGGGCCGCCGCGCGTGGGACGTCCCGGCGATGAACGAGGCGATGAGCCGGGCGGTGCGCAACACGGGCCGCCCGGGGCTCGTCGCCGGCGCGGTCTCCGCGGTCGACATCGCCCTGTGGGACCTCAAGGCCCGGCTGCTCGGCCTCCCGCTGGTCCGGCTGCTCGGCGCGTGCTCCTGCGAGGTGCCGGTGTACGGCAGCGGCGGGTTCACGACGTACGACGACGAGCGGCTGGAGCGGCAACTGCGCGGCTGGACGCAGGACGAGGGGATCCCGCGCGTGAAGATCAAGATCGGGGAGTCCTGGGGCGCCGACGAGCGCCGGGACCTGGAACGAGTCGCACGGGCCCGCGCCGCCATCGGGGACGACGCTGAGCTGTACGTCGACGCGAACGGGGCGTACGGCCGGGGGCAGGCGGTTCGCGTCGGCCGGCGGCTCGCCGAGCACGAGGTCACCTGGTTCGAGGAGCCGGTCTCCTCCGACGACCTGACGGGGCTGGCGCAGACACGCGCCGCGCTGCCGATGGACGTCACGGCGGGCGAGTACGGCTACACCCTGGCCTACTTCGGGCACATGGTGGGCGAGCAGGCGGTGGACTGCCTCCAGGCCGATGTCACCCGGTGCGGCGGGATCACGGTGTGGCTGCGTGCCGCCGCCCTGGCCGAGTCCGCGGGGCTCGCCGTCTCCGGCCACTGCGCCCCGCACGTCCACGCGCACGCGGCGGCCGCCGTCCCCAACCTCCGCCATCTCGAATGGTTCCACGATCACGTACGCGTCGAGCGGCTGCTGTTCACCGGCGCCCTCGATCCCCGCGGCGGAACCATCCGTCCGGGAGCCGACGCGTCGGCGGGACACGGGCTGGACCTGCGCACGGCACGAGCGGAGGAATACCGCTCCGCTTGACAGGATGGGCGCCCGCGGAAGGAGCACACGAGCCGTGGCTGTCTACGTCTATTCCATCGTCGGCGAGGACCATCCGGTCCGCCTCGACGCCGTACGGGGTCCCGGCGCGCCGCCTCTCGGCCGGCTCCGCACGATCAAGACCGGCGCGCTGTGCGCGATCGTGGGCGACGCTCCCCTGGATCCGCGTCCCGCCGCACGGAACCTGGCCGCCTACCGGGAGGTGCAGCAGCACCTTCTGGCGGGCGGGACCGTGCTGCCGCTCCGGTTCGGGTTCCGCGCGGCGGACGACGCGGAGGTACGCGTCGTGCTGGAGCGGGACTGCGAGACGTACGCACGCAAGCTCCGGTCGGTGGCGGGGTGCGCCGAGTACCGGCTGGAGGTGGCGCAGGACGAGGTGGCCGCCGGACTGGAGCACGCCCCGCACCGGGCGCTGGCCACCGGTGTGGTCGAGGCGTTCCGGCCGTTCACCCGGGAGCGGAACCCGCTGGAGGCCACCGGCGACCGGATCCTGAGCGTCGCGTTCCTCGTGCCGTACGACCAGGAGGAACTGTTCCTCGCGACCGAGCTGAGTCTGGCCCACCAGATGGGGGACGACGTCCGCTTCCGGCTCGAGGGACCGATGCCGCCGTACGACTTCGTATAGCGGCCCCTCGCAGCCGGGCGGGTCGTCCGCCCCTGGTGGGCCAGGGTGGGCGGGCTCGACGCGTCCTCACATGTTCCTGCGGATCCTGCCCTTCATCTCCTCGGTCTTGCCCTTGGCCTCTTCCGTCGTGCCGCGTGCCTTCTGGCCCGCCTCGCCGGCCGTCTGACGGGTCTTGCCCGCGATACGGTCGCCGGCGCCCTTGGCGCGCATCTCCTCGTCACCGGTGACGCGTCCGACGGCTTCCTTGGCCTTGCCCTTGATCTCCTGGGCCTTGCCCCGGATCTTCTTTCCCTGGTCAGTCACGTGGATCAGCTCCTCGGAGAGGAATTCCCGCTCTTGTCACGCCCTCCGGTTACCTCGGCCGGAGGGTCTGAAACCGGCGTCGTCGGCCCGGCTCACCACGGCTTGAGGACCGCCTTGATCATGCCGTCGCGCTTGGCCTGGAACATCTCGTACGCCTCGGGGCCCCGCTCCAGCGGCATCGTGTGGGTCGCGAAGCCGTCGACGTCGAGGGGGTCCTCGTCGGTCAGCAGCGGCAGGATGTCGTCCACCCAGCGGCGGACGTTGGCCTGCCCCATGCGGAGCTGGATCTGCTTGTCGAACAGCGTCAGCATCGGCAGCGGGTCCGCCATGCCGCCGTACACGCCGGAGAGCGAGATCGTGCCGCCCCGGCGGACCGTGTCGATCGCGGTGCGCAGCGCGCCGAGCCGGTCGAGGCCCGCCTGCTCCATGAGGCGCTGCGCGAGTGCCTTGGGCAGCATGCCCGTGACCCGCTGCACCGCCTCGACGACGGGGGCGCCGTGCGCCTCCATGCCGACGGCGTCGATGACGGCGTCGGGTCCGCGGCCGTCGGTCAGGTCACGGATCGCGTCGGGCAGATCGTCCTCGTACTCGCGCAGGTCAAAGGTCGTCGCCCCGTGCTCGGCGGCCCGCGCGAGCCGTTCGGGGACGAGGTCGACGCCTATCACCTGGCCGGCCCCGCGGTGCCGGGCGACGCGGCAGGCCATCTCGCCGATGGGGCCGAGGCCGAGGACCACCACCGAACCGCCGTCGGGCACGTCGGCGTACTCGACCGCCTGCCAGGCCGTGGGCAGTACGTCCGACAGGTACACGAAGCGTTCGTCGGGCGGGCCCTCGGGCACCTTGACCGGGAGCCGGTCGCCGAAGGGCACCCGGACGTACTGGGCCTGGCCGCCGGGGACCTGGCCGTACAGCTTGGTGTAGCCGAACAGCGAGGCGCCCTTGCCGTGCTCCCGCACCTGGGTGGTCTCGCACTGCGAGTGCAGGCCCTGGCCGCACATGTAGCACGCGCCGCAGGACATGTTGAACGGCACCACCACCCGGTCCCCGGCCTGGATCTCGGACACCTCGGGGCCCGTCTCCTCGACGACGCCCATGGCCTCGTGGCCGAGGATGTCCCCGGCTTCGAGGAACGGCCCCAGGACTTCGTACAGATGCAGATCGGACCCGCAGATCCCGGTGGTCGTCACCCGGACGATCACATCGGTCGGATCCCGCAGCTCGGGATCGGGGACCGTGTCCACGCGGACGTCCCTCCTGCCCTGCCAGGTGAGCGCGCGCATGGCCGCCTCCTCAGGATGTCGGTGTCGCGGCTCTCCCCCCAGGTCACCGGGTACCCGGCAGCCCCCGTGTTCACCGGCCGTGCGGCCGCATACGGGCCGGTGCTCCGGGTACCCGCGCGTCGAGGAGACCTCCCACGGAAGGGCGGCTGCCATGAACGACACGGAACGGCATGCGGCAGCAGGAGGCACCGACGGGCTCCGGGTCGTGGTCGTCGGGGCGACCGGCAACGTCGGGACGAGCGTGGTGGAGGCGCTGAGCCGCCATCCCGGGGTGGCGTCGGTCGTCGGCCTGGCCCGCAGGACCCCCGACTGGCAGCCGGAGAAGACGACTTGGGTCGCGGCGGACATCGACCCGGACGGCGACGATCTCGTCCCGCACTTCCGGGGCGCCGACGCGGTCATCCATCTGGCCTGGAAGTTCCAGCCCACCCACGACCCGCTGACGACCTGGCGCACCAATGTGCTGGGCAGCATCCGGGTCTTCGAGGCAGCCGCGGCGGCCGGGGTCCCCGCGCTGGTCCACGCCTCGTCCGTCGGCACCTACGCGCCCGGCCCCAAGGACCGCGCGGTCGACGAGTCCTGGCCGACCCATGGCTGGCCCCAGGCGGCGTACTGCCGCGAAAAGGCTTACCTGGAACGCTACTTGGACGCGTACGAACTGAAGCACCCGGGGATGCGGGTGGTGCGCATGCGCCCGGGCTTCCTGTTCAAGCGGGAGTCGGCGGCGCAGCAGCGCCGGATCTTCGCCGGATCGCTGATCCCGCCGCAGCTGATGCGGCCGCCGTTCGTGCCCGTGGTGCCGGATCTGCCGGGGCTGGTGTTCCAGGCCCTGCACACCGACGATGCCGCCGCCGCGTACGTCGCGGCCGTCATGCGCCCGGTGCGCGGCGCGTTCAACCTCGCCGCCGAGCCGGTCCTGGACCCGGCCCGGCTCTCCGAGATCCTCGAGGCACGCCAACTGCGCGTTCCGCTGCCGCCGGTGCGGGCCGCCCTGTCTGCGGCCTGGCGGCTGCGCCTGGTGCCCGCCTCGCCGGATCTCTTCGACGCCGTGCTGCGGCTGCCGCTGATGGACTCCTCGCGGGCCCGGGACGAACTGGACTGGCAGCCGCGGCACACGGCGGTCGAGGCGCTCCAGGACTTCCTCGACGGGCTCCGCGAGCACGCGGGCATGGACACCGCGCCGCTCGCCGCATAGGCCGTACGCCGACGAGGACGAGGCGCTGCGGGAGGCCGTGATGCCGGAGTTGCCCGACGTCGAGGGCTATCGCGACGTGCTGGACTCCTGCGGGCGCGGCCGCTGCGTGCGGCGCGTCGACGTGCGTGACGCCGGTGTCCTGCGCGGGGTCACCGCGCGGCGGCTGCGCCGGGAGGTGGAGGGGCGGCGGCTCGGCCGGCCCCGGCGCCACGGCAAGCTGCTGATCGCCCCGATCGGCGATCCGCCGTATCTGGTCTGGCACTTCGGGATGACCGGCGAGCTGCTGTGCGCCGGTGCGGAGGACTCCTTCCACGCGCATGACCGCGTCGCCCTGACCCTGGACGACGAACGGCAGCTCCGCTACCGCGACCAGCGCAAGCTCCAGGGCCTGCGGCTCGCCCCGACCGAGGAGGCGGTGGAGCGGATCCTGGCCCGGCTGGGCCCCGACGCCCTCGACTTCGGCCGCGAGGACTTCCTGGAGCTGCTCGCGGGGCGGCGGGGCGTGGTCAAGGGCGTCCTGATGGACCAGTCGCTCATCGCCGGCCTCGGGAACCTGCTCAGCGACGAGATCCTGTGGCGGGCGCGGGTGGATCCCGGCCGTCCGGCCCGGGAACTCGACGAGTCCGAGGCACGCCACGTGTTCACGGCGATGGGCGGCGTCCTCGAAACCTCCGTCCGCGCCGCCCGCGTACCGCCGCGCCGCACCTGGCTCACGGGCCACCGCGACGACCCCGAACCTGCCTGCCCCCGCTGCGGCGCACGTCTGCGCTCGCGCCGCGTCGCGGGCCGCCGCACGGTGTGGTGCGGGCGCTGCCAGCACTGAACCACTGAAGAGCGGGAAGAGCGGGAAGAGCGGCCTCAGCCGGAGGGCTCGTCAGGAACCGGCTGCTCGGGATGCGATGCATCCCGCCCGACCGCGGCGCCCCGCATCTGCTTCGTCCGGGGCCGCCGCCGCGCCGCACCCGGCTCACCGGCCACCGCGACCACCCCGAACCGGCCTGCCCCCGCTGCGGCCCGCATCTGCGCTCGCGCCGCGTCGCCGCCGCAGGGAACCCTGAAGGGCGGGCTCAGTCGGAGGGCTCGTCGGGAAGCGGCTGTTGCGGGTCCACGCCGGCCTGCCGCGGCGCTCCGCGCGGGCCCGCCCCTGCTTCGTCCGGGTCCGGCACGTCGCCCGTGCCGTGGTGATCGGGCGGGCGCCGGTCGTCCGGGCGGGGTTCCCAGCGGTCGTCCCGGTCCTCGTGCGCCTGCTGGTCGGGCAGGTCCCTCGGTACGGGCCGCTCGTGCGCCTGCGGGTCGTGCTTGCTCATGGCTCCTCCTCGTCTCGGGTCCGGGCATCGGGAGTTGTGCGTCATGACGCCCGGGCGTGGCCGCCCGCACCGGCGTGCGCGAGGGCCTCGAGAAGTTCCTCGCGGTTCATGGAGGAGCGGCCGTGGACGTCCGCCTCGGCCGCCAACTCGTACAGTTCGGCCTTGGTCAGCGAGCCGAGGTCGGGTGCGGGAGCGGACCGGGCCCGGGCCTTGCGGGGCGGGGCCGCCTTCTTGGAGCGGGCGCCCTGCTTCGACTTCGCGCGGTCGACGCTGGCCCGCAGGGCGTCCATCAGGTCCACGACGTTCGTGGCCTGCGCGGGCTGCTCGGCCTTCTCGACGGTCTCGCCCTTCTTCTTGGCCTCGATCAGCTCCTCCACCTTCTCGTGGTACGTGTCATGGAAGTCGTCGGGGTCCCAGTCCATGCTCAGCGAGTCGATGAGCTGCTCGGCCATCTTCAGCTCGCGACCGCCCGGTTCGGCCCCCTCCGGAAGGTGGTCCACCTCCTTGTGCGGGTCCCGGATCTCGTCCGCCCAGTGCAGCGTGTGCAGCGTCAGGATCCCGTTCTCCGCCTTCACGGCGACCAGGTACTGCCGGTTGCGCATGACGAACGTGGCGATCCCCGCCTTGCCCGCACGCTCCAGGGCCTTCTCCAGAACGGCGTACACCTTCTCGTACTGCTCGTCCTTGGGGCCCAGGTAGTACGTCCGGTCGAAGAAGACCGGCTCGACGTCCGCCAGGTCGACGAACCCGGTGACCTCCACCTCCCGGGACCGGCCGGGCGCGATGCCGTCCAGTTCGCCGGGCTCGACGATCACGTACTCGTCGCCCGCGTCGAACCCCTTGACGATGTCGTCCGGCGCCACCTCCTCGCCGGTGCGTTCGTTCACGCGCCGGTTGCGCACCCGGTCGGAGGTGCCGCGCTGGAGCTGGTGGAAGCGGATGGTGTGACTGTCCGTCGCCGTGAACAGCTGAACCGGCACGGACACCAGGCCGAAGGTCAGCGCCCCGTTCCAGACGGCACGTGCCATACCGCGGTCACCTCCTCCCGCGTCCGCGCGGGAGACACGAAGGCATCTCCCTCTGTCTGGGTCCCCGGACGCCGGGTACCCAGGGCGGCATGACGCATACGGCCTCCCTCCAACGGCTCAGGCCGAGGCGTGGTGGCGTCGCACGCGCGGCGTACGCCGATAGCGTCGCCGCGGGCCCGCCGAAGGAGGACCATGACCGAAGCCGCAGCACAGGCCGGCGCGACCCGTGCGCCCTATCCCGTGTCATCCTCGCTGGGCCGCAGGCTGGTGAACTGGGCCACGACGACCGACCACAAGGTGATCGGCCGGCTGTACATGGTGACCGCGTTCTGCTTCTTCCTGCTGGGCGGTCTGCTGGCCCTGGCGATGCGCGCCGAACTCGCCCGCCCCGGGCTGCAGTTCGTGAGCGATCACGGCTACAACCAGCTCTTCACGATCCACGGCACGATCATGATGCTGCTCTTCGCGACGCCGATGTTCGCCGGTTTCGCCAACGCGATCATGCCGCTCCAGATCGGCGCCCCGGACGTGGCCTTCCCCCGGCTCAACGCCCTGTCGTACTGGATGTACCTGTTCGGCGGCCTGATGGTGGTCTCCGGCTTCCTGGTGCCGGGCGGCGCGGCCGCCTTCGGCTGGTTCGCGTACGCCCCGCTGAACAGCGCGTACTACTCCCCCGGCGCCGGCGGCGACCTGTGGGTGATGGGACTGGTGGTCACCGGTGTCTCCACCACCCTCGGCGCGGTCAACTTCATCACCACGATCCTGTGTCTGCGCGCACCGGGCCTGACGATGTTCCGGATGCCGATCTTCACCTGGAACGTGCTCTTCACGTCGATCCTGGTGCTGCCGGCCTTCCCCGTGCTCACGGCGGCGCTGCTCGCGCTGGAGGCGGACCGCAAGTTCGGCGCCCACGTCTTCGACGCGGCCAACGGCGGGGCGATCCTGTGGCAGCACATGTTCTGGTTCTTCGGGCATCCGGAGGTCTACATCGTCGCGCTGCCGTTCTTCGGCATCATCTCGGAGATCATTCCGGTGTTCTCCCGCAAGCCGCTCTTCGGCTACCTGCCGATGATCGGCGCGACGATCGCCATCACCATGCTCTCCGCCGTGGTGTGGGCCCATCACATGTTCGCCACCGGCGCGGTGCTGCTGCCGTTCTTCTCCGTGATGTCGTTCCTGATCGCGGTGCCGACGGGGATCAAGTTCTTCGCCTGGATCGGCACCATGCACCGCGGCTCCCTGTCGTTCGAGACGCCGATGCTGTGGGCGCTGGGCTTTCTGATGTCGTTCCTGCTCGGCGGGCTGAGCGGGGTGCTCATCGCCTCGCCGCCGCTGGACTTCCATCTCACCGACTCGTACTTCATCGTGGCGCACCTGCACTACGTCCTGTTCGGCACGGTCGTGTTCGCGATGTTCGCCGGGTTCTACTTCTGGTGGCCGAAGTTCACCGGCCGGTTCCTCGACGAGCGCCTCGGCAAGCTCCAGTTCTGGCTGCTGTTCCCGGCGTTCCAGCTGACCTTCCTGGTCCAGCACTGGCTGGGCGAGGAGGGCATGCCCCGCCGGTACTCCGACTATCTGCCCGCCGACGGCTTCACCCTGCTCAACGCACTGTCGTCGCTCGGGGCGTTCCTGCTCGGCGTCTCCACCCTGCCGTTCCTGTACAACGTCTGGTACTCGGCCCGCCACGGACGGCGCGCCGACACGGACGACCCGTGGGGGTACGGGCGCGGTCTGGAGTGGGCCACCTCCTGCCCGCCGCCCCGGCACAACTTCGTGGCGCTGCCCCGGGTGCGCTCGGAGGCCCCGGCGTTCGATCTGCATCACCCCGAGGCGCGGCAGGAGGGGCTGCGGTGAAGGCGGAGGCGCTGCTCTTCGGGGGTGTGGCCGTCTTCTTCGGCGGCTGCGGCGCGCTCTACGGCGTGTGGTCGGGGGATCCGGCCGGCACGGCGGCGCTCGTCGTGGCGTTCGGCATGGCCGCGCTGGTGTCCTTCTTCTGCGCCACCCAGTACGTCCGCCGCGGCCAGCGCCCGCAGGACCGTACGGACGCCGAGGTGGCCGACGCGGCCGGGCCGCTGGAGTTCTTCCCGCCGCACAGCCGCTGGCCGGTGATCACCGCGTTCGGTTCCGCCGTCACGGCGACCGGCGTGGTCTACGGGCTGTGGCTGTTCCTCATCGGGGCCGGTCTTCTGGGCCTGGGGATCTTCGGGCTGGTCTTCCAGTACGTCGATCGGGGCTCCGGTCAGGAGGACTGAGCGGGGCGCGCGGGGCGCCGGGCCGGAACGACGTGACCGGACGGTGGCCGCTCTCGTAGCCGCCGGCCACGGTCTGCCGTACCTCGCCGGTCTCCTCGCCCTCGGTCAGCCGCTCGTGCTCCGCGTTCATGAGGGCGCGGCACACGGCGCGGGTGACCAGGAAGGCGACGACCGGGGCCACGATCAGGGCGACCCGCAGCACCCAGGTCAGGGTGTCGAGCGAGATCCGGAAGGCCAGCGCCGCGATGTCGTTCGCGCCGGCCAGCAGCAGCACGGCGTAGAAGGTGAGGCCCGCGACGCCGAGGCCGGTGCGCGCGGGCCGCTCGCGGGGCCGGTCGCACAGGTGCTGCTCCTGCGCGCCCTCCCCGGTCAGCCGCTGTTCGACGAAGGGATACATGTACAGCGCGAGGAAGAACAGTCCGGGCAGGACGACGGCCGGCAGCAGGACGTTCCACATGAGGGTGTGCCCCCACAGGTTCGTCTCCCACGGCGGTACGAGCCGCAGCGCGCCCTCCAGGAAGCCGACGTACCAGTCGGGCTGGGACCCGGTCGACACCAGGTCCGGCCGGTAGGGACCGAAGACCCACACCGGGTTGATCTGCGCGATCCCGCCGAGGACGGCCAGCACGCCGGCGACGGTGAAGGACAGCCCCATGGACGACGCCATGAACTGCGGGAAGAGCGGCTTGCCGAGCACGTTGGTCCGCGCGCGGCCCGGCCCTCGCCATTGAGTGTGCTTCAGGTAGAAGACGAGGATCAGGTGCACCGTGACAAGAGCGATCAGCACCCCGGGGAGCAGCAGGATGTGCAGGCTGTACAGCCGCGGGATGATGTCGCCGCCGGGGAACTCGCCGCCGAACACGAAGAAGGCGGCGTACGTCCCCACCACCGGGAGGGACAGCATGATGCCCTGGGCGATGCGCAGCCCGGTGCCGGAGAGCAGGTCGTCCGGGAGCGAGTAGCCGGCGAAGCCCTCGGCCAGGGCGAGGACGAAGAGCGTGACGCCGATGACCCAGTTGACCTCGCGCGGCCTGCGGAAGGCGCCCGTGAAGAAGATCCGCAGCAGGTGCAGCCCGATCGCGCCGAGGAAGACGAGCGCGGCCCAGTGGTGCATCTGCCGGATCAGCAGCCCGCCGCGCACGTCGAAGCTGATCCTCAGGGTGGAGTCGAAGGCCTCCGAGACGAGCACCCCTTGCAGCGGCATGTAGGGCCCGTCGTAGGCGACCTCCTGCATCCCGGGCTCGAAGAACAGCGTCAGCCACACGCCCGTCAGCACCAGGACGATCAGGCTGTACAGGGCCAGCTCACCCAGCAGGAAGGACCAGTGCTCGGGGAAGGCCTTGCGCAGCAGTTGTCCGCCCTTGTCGAGGGGCAGCCGCGCGTCGAACGCGTCCGCGACCCGCTCCCCCGCGCGGCGGGGCGCCGTCACGTCGCTTCCACGACGGCGCGGCGGACTGTTCCCGGGCACGGCAGGACACGGCTCACGGGAGTCCCCTTCCGCCGCCGCAGCCCCGGGTAACGGGTGCCCGGCGCGAAGCACTCGCGCGGCGCGGGCCCGGCACCCGATCGGCCGATGTAGTGGAATATTCAACCATCGGGTTCCGTTGCAGACCTCGAAGGAGGTCATCAGTGGAGACTCAAGTGGACACGACGTACTACGACCACGGCACACCGACGGAGCGCTGGGAGCGCGCGCAGCAGTTCTTCGACGCCAAGGACTACGCGAGCGCGGCGCGGGTGCTGGTCGGGCTGGTCGAGGAGGTGCCGGAGCAGACCGGACCGCGTCTGCTGCTGGCGCGCTCCTACTACCACTCGGCCCAACTGCGGCGCGCCGAGGCGGAGTTGCGCCGGATCGTGGAGCGCGACCCGGTGGAACACTACGCCCGCCTCATGCTGGGCCGCACGCTGGAACGGCAGGCCCGGCACGAGGAGGCGGCGTCCCATCTGCGGATCGCGTCGGCCCTCGCCGGGGACTTCGCCGAGCACTGAGGCCGAGCAGGAGATCGAGCGCTGAGGTCGGGCGCGGAGGCCGAGCACGGAGGCCGAGCGCGGAGGTCGAGCGCTGAGATCGAGCGCTGAGATCGAGCGCGGAGGCCGAGCACGGGGGCCGAGCGCTGAATACGGCGCCGGGGCGGCGCGTTTCGCGTCAGCTGCGGTACGCCTCCAGCAGCCGCAGCCACACCTCGCTGATCGTCGGGAACGACGGGACCGCGTGCCACAGCCGGCCGATCGGGACCTGCCCGGCGACGGCGACGGTGGCCGAGTGGATCAGCTCGCCCACGCCGGGCCCGGCGAAGGTGACCCCGAGCAGCGTCTCGTCGTCCAGGTCGACGACCATGCGGGCGCGGCCCTGGTAGCCGTCGGCGTAGAGGTTCGCGCCGGCGACCGACGAGAATCCGATGTCGACGGCGCGGACGCGGTGGCCGGCGCGTTCCGCCTCCGCCAGGGAGAGGCCGACGGCGGCGGCCTCGGGGTCGGTGAAGACGACCTGGGGGACGGCGTGGTGGTCGGCGGTCGCGGCGTGCGGGCCCCAGGGTGACTCCTGGACCGGGGCGCCGGAGGCGCGTGCGGCGATGGTGTCGCCCGCGATACGGGCCTGGTACTTGCCCATGTGAGTGAGCAGGGCATGGTGGTTGACGTCTCCGACGGCGTACAGCCAGTCGCTGCCGGTCACGCGCATGCTGTCGTCGACCGGGAGCCAGGTGCCCGGTTCCAGGCCGACGGTGTCGAGGCCGAGGTCGTCGGTGCGCGGGGCGCGGCCGGTGGCGAACAGGATCTCGTCGGCCTCGATGCGCTCGCCGTGGTCGGTGACCACGACGACGGTGCCGTTCTCGCGGGTCACCGACTCCACGGTCGTACCGGTACGGACGTCCGCCCCGGCCTCCGTGAGGGACTCGGCGACCAGCTCGCCGGCGAAGGGCTCCATGCGGGGCAGCAGGCCCTTGCCGCGGACCAGCATGGTCACCTGGGAGCCCAGGGCCTGCCAGGCGGTGGCCATCTCGGTGGCGACCACGCCGCCGCCCACCACGATCAGCCGCCCGGGGACTTCCTGCGCGCTGGTGGCCTCCCGGCTGGTCCAGGGCTTGACCCCGTCCAGTCCTGGCAGGTCGGGCAGATGCGCGCGGCTGCCGGTGGCGACGACGACGGCCTGCCGGGCGGTGAGGGTAGTCGTCTCGCCGTCGGGCCGGGTCACGACGACCGTGCGCGGTCCGGCGAGGCGGCCGTGACCGCGATAGAGGTCGGCGCCGATGCCGCTCAGCCATTCGGCCTGGCCGTCGTCGTTCCAGTCGCCGGTGAGCTCGTCGCGGTGGGCGAGGACCGCGGCGGCGTCGAGGGGGCCCTGCACGGCCTGGCTCAGGCCCGGGACGCGGCGCGCGTCGGCGCGGGCGATGGCCGGGCGCAGCAGCGCCTTGCTGGGGACGCAGGCCCAGTAGGAGCACTCGCCGCCGACCAGTTCGCTCTCCACGACGGCGGTGGACAGCCCGGCGGCCCGGGTGCGGTCGGCGGCGTTCTCCCCCACGGGACCGCCACCGAGCACCACGACGTCGTACACGGTCGAATCGGTTTCCGTCATGGCCTCAGTCTGGCGGGTGGTGTGCGCTGTGGCCACATGGGTACTTGCGCGGAATACGCACTTGGGCGGCCCTGTTGTGCACAGGGCTCCACCCGACACCAGGAAGAGGTATCGCACATGAGCAGCACCGTTGAGCTCACCAAGGAGAACTTCGACCAGACGGTCGAGGACACCGACTTCCTCCTGATCGACTTCTGGGCGGACTGGTGCGGGCCCTGCAAGCAGTTCGCACCGGTGTACGAGAAGGCTGCCGAGGAGAACCCGGACCTCGTCTTCGGCAAGGTGGACACCGAGGCCCAGCCCGAGCTCGCGGCGGCGTTCGGCATCCAGTCGATCCCGACGCTGATGATCGTCCGCGACAAGGTCGCCGTGTACGCGCAGCCCGGAGCGCTGCCCGAGGCCGCCCTCACGGACGTCATCGACCAGGCCAGGAAGCTGGACATGGACGAGGTCCGCAAGGCGGTCGCCACCCAGCAGTCCCAGGGCGACGGCGAGACCCCGAGCGCGTAGACCTCCCGTCGGCCGTCAACTGGAGTCGCGCTGCACCACCGACACCGCCAGGACCGTGTGGGTCTCGGGCTCGGCGCCGGGATGGTGCACGGCGCGGTCGACGAGTTCGGCGAGCGCGCGGCCAGAGGGCAGCTCGATGTGGATGGTGGCCTACGAGGAGAACTCGGCCGCCGAACTGGCATCCCGCTGACGGGAGTTGGCCCGAGGGGCAGCCCGGTCACCGTTGCGTCCGTGCCGTGCAGCGCCTCGCGTACGCCGTCGAGGCGGGCCGGGAGAAGACGTCCAGGCCGGGCTCCGTGGGGACCACGACGCCGATACGGCGCCTGCCGCGGGCGTGGAGATGCGCCGCCGCGCACCGCCCGACGCCGCCGTGGTCGGTCAGCAGGGCGTGAGCGTCATCGACCCGCTCGGGGCCGAGCGTCACCACGGCCCGGGCTCCGGCCCGTTTGAGGAGCGCGACGCCCTCCGGGCCGAGCCCGGCGCCGGGGACGAGGACGGCGACCGGCCGTGACTCGGCCCAGGCGCGGGCGACTTCGTCGCCCTTCAGGCCGAGGGTGCCGTACTGCACGACCGTGTAGTCGAGCCGGCCGAGGGCGCGCTGGAGTTCGTCGAGGAACCGTCCGTGGAGCGGACCGACCGGTCCCGCCGGGGCGGGCATCACCACCATCCGGCTGTGCCCGGCGCGCAGACGCGGGCGGCGGCGTGCGGCACGTACACGAGTTCCTTCGCGGCGTCGTGCACCCGGCGCCGCGTGAGCCCGCTGATCCGCACCGCGCCGGCGTTGTTGAGGACGTAGGAGACGGTCGCCCGCGAGACACCGGCCAGCCGCGCCACATCGGCACTCGTGGGGACGGAACGCGCCCCGGCCGAGCGCGGGTTCGGTGTCTGCACCATGACGTACGGCGACGTACGGCGTCTTGGCAGAGACCCGGGCCGGTGTGGGCGCCGGAGAGGGTCACTCTCCGTCCGGCGGCTGCGCGGACCGCGTCACCCGCCCCACGAGGTCCAGCCAGCCGGCCTCCAGCCGCTCCAGCGACATCCCGGACTGGCGCGTCAGATGGTGGACCAGGACCGGGTTGAGATAGCCGAGCAGGGTCTGGGCGAGGAGTTCGGTGTCCGCGTCGGGAGCGGCCTGGCGCAGGAGCATGGCCACATGGCTGTGCTGGACGCAGCGCGGGGGCGTGGAGAAGCGGCGGTCGGGGCCCGGCTCGGCGGCCAGTTGCAGTTCCAGTTCGTCCGCCGAGCGGCGCAGCAGCGCGACACCGAACGCGCCCAGCCGCCGCACCGGATCGGCTCCCGGGCCGAGCGGGGGCGGGCCGCTCATGAAGGCGGCCTGGAACTTCTTCTCCGAGTGGTCCAGCAGGGCCATCAGCAGCCCGGTGCGGTCGCCGAAGCGGCGGAAGAGGGTGCCCTTGCCGACCGAGGCCGCGGCGGCCACCGCGTCCATGGTGAGGTGCGCGGCGCCCTGTTCCCTGACCAGCCGGGCGGCGGCCTCCAGCAGCCGGGCGCGGTTGCGGGCGGCGTCGGCGCGCAGGCACGGCTCGTCCTCGCCGGAGCCGACCTCCAGCAGGGGCGGCGCGTCTGCGGGCTCCTGGGGCGTCGGGAAGGGCGGCAGGGCGCTGGACATGAAGTCAGCGTAAAGCATCGGGAACAAAACTGGACCCCGGTCCGGTTACGCTGGTACAACGTTCAACGGACCACGGTCCGGATCGTGCCAGCACTGTTTCAGCACTTTGGAGTCTCCATGTCTGTTCGCATCCTCGCGCTCGTCGGCAGCCTGCGCGCCGGTTCGCACAACCGCCAGCTCGCCGAGGCGGCCGTCAAGCTCGCTCCGGAGGGCGTGGAGGTCGAGGTGTTCGAGGGTCTGGCCGACATCCCCTTCTACAACGAGGACATCGACGTCGAGGGCTCCGTCCCCGCCGCCGCGGCCAAGCTGCGTGAGGCCGCGCAGGCCGCCGACGCGTTCCTGTTCTTCTCGCCCGAGTACAACGGCACCATGCCGGCCGTGCTGAAGAACGCCATCGACTGGCTGTCCCGCCCGTACGGCGCCGGCGCCCTGGTCGGCAAGCCGGCCGCCGCGGTCGGCACCGCCTTCGGCCAGTTCGGCGGCGTGTGGGCGCAGGACGAGGTCCGCAAGGCCGTCGGCGTCGCCGGCGGCAAGGTCCTCGAGGACGTCAAGCTGGCCATCCCCGGCTCGATGACCCGCTTCGCCGAGACCCACCCGGCCGACGACGCCGAGGTCGCCGCCGACCTGGCCGAGGTCGTCGCGCGCCTGCACGGCACGGTGGGCGCCGCCGCCTGACCCGGGCGTACGCGTCAGCCGCAGGGGCCGGAGCTCATCGCGAGCTCCGGCCCCTGCGCACGCGTCGTGGTGAGGACGCCGGCTCAGTTCATGGTAAGGACCATCCGGAAGCGCGCCGCGCCGGACATCATCTTGCGGTACGCCTCGTCGACGTCGCTCAAGGGCACCGTCTCGATCGTCGGACGGATGCCGTGCAGGGCGCTGAACTCCATGGTGTCCTGCACCTCCTGCGCGGTGCCCGAGGCATGGCCGCGGACGACCCTGCCGCGCATGATCAGCTGGAGCGGACTGATCGCCATCGGCTCGGGCGTGGCGCCGATGACCACCAGCTCGCCGCGTGCCGCCAGGCCGTCCACGGTGGAGGAGATGGCCTCCGAGTTGCCGGCGGTGGCCAGGACGACGTCGGCGCCGCCGAGCGCCTGGAGGGCGTCCGCGACGGGGACGCCGCCCGTGCTGTCGATGTAGTGGTGGGCGCCGAGCTGCTTGGCGAAGTCCGCCTTGTCCGCGCCCCGGGCGATGGCCACCGTCTCGAAGCCCATGGCGACCGCGTACTTCACGCCCAGGTGCCCCAGACCGCCGAGGCCGAGCACCGCGACCAGGTCGCCCGGCCGGGCGGAGCTGCTGCGCAGCCCGTTGAACGTGGTCACGCCCGCGCAGGCCATCGGCCCCGCCTCCGTCGCCGCCAGCCCGTCGGGGATCCGGGCCAGGGCGTTCTCCGGCGCGATCATCTTCTGCGCGAAGCCGCCGTCGTACGCCCACCCGGGCACCTGGAGGTGCTCGCACATGATGAAGTCGCCGTCCCGGCAGGGCCGGCAGTACCCGCAGCTGCCGCCGAACCAGCCCACCGCCACCCGGTCGCCGACCTGCCAGCCCTTGTCCTCGGTGCCCTCGCCCAGCTCCTCGATGCGCCCGGCGACCTCGTGCCCGGGCACCTCGGGAAAGCTGATGCCCGGCACCTCGGCGTTCACGAAGAAGGCGTCGCTGTGGCAGATCCCGCACGCCTCCACGGCGATGCGCACATGGCCGGGGCCCGGCCGCGGCACCTCGCGCTCGACGATCTCGAACGCGGCACCGGCCGCGGGCACCTGTGCGACTCGATAGGTACTCATGCGTCCCTCCGGGAACAGGTGTGGAAGCCCCCGCACACCAGCAGACCAGCTCCGCGGCCGGCCCGCACGTTACGTTCGATACACGACACCTTCCTCGTGAGGCCTCGTGAGGACGACGCTCCGGAGGTGCTCCCGCCATGACGTCCGACGACCGCTGCGCGGGCCTCGCCGCGACCGCTCGCGCGCTGGCCGAGGGGGAGGTCGGCTCGCGCGAGCTCGTCGGGCGGACCCTCGCGCGGATCACGGCCGCGCAGGACACGCTGAACGCCTTCAGGATCGTACGGACCGAGGCCGCGCTCGCCGAAGCGGACGCCGCCGATGAGGAGTTGGCGGCCGGGGTCCGGCGGCCGCTGCTCGGGGTGCCGGTGGCGGTGAAGGACGACATCGACGTGGCGGGCGAGCCGACCGCGTTCGGCTGCCGCGGCACCTTCCCTCCGGCGGCCGAGGACGCGGAGGCGGTACGGCGGCTGCGCGCGGCCGGTGCCGTCATCGTCGGCAAGACCCACACCTGCGAGCTGGGGCAGTGGCCGTGCACCGAGGGGCCCGTGTTCGGCGCGACCCGCAATCCATGGAACCTCGCGTACACCCCCGGCGGCTCGTCGGGGGGATCGGCCGCGGCGGTCGCGGCGGGGCTGGTCCCGGCCGCGCTGGGCTCGGACGGCGCCGGATCGGTGCGCATCCCGGCCGCCTGGACGCATCTGGTCGGCATCAAGCCGCAGCGCGGCCGCATCTCCACCTGGCCACGCGCCGACGACTTCCAGGGGATCTCCGTCCACGGCACGCTCGCCCGCACCGTCGCCGACGCCGCCCTGCTCCTGGACGCGGCGAGCGGCAACCACGCCGGCGATCCGTACCGTCCGCCCGCCGTCTCCGCCTCGGACGCCGTGGGCCGTGATCCCGGGCGGCTGCGGATCGCGCTGTCGCTGAAGCCGCCGTTCTCCGCGCTGCCCGCCCGGCTCCGGCCGGAGGTGCGGGCCAGGGTCGTCGAACTCGCCGGGAGGCTGGACGCGTTGGGGCATGACGTCGAGGAGGCCGACCCGCCGTACGGGCGGATCGGCCTGAGCTTCGTACCGCGCGCCACCGTCGGCCTCGCGGAGTGGGTGCGCGACATCCCCGAACCCGCGCTGCTCGACCGGCGCACCCGGGACGCCGCCCGGCTGGGCCGGCTGCTCGACGGGGCGCCGCTGCGGGCCGCCCGGCGCGCGGAGGCGGCGCTGCACCGGCGCTTCGGCGCGTTCTTCTCCTCGTACGACGTCGTCCTCACCCCGACCACCGCCGCTCCTCCCCCACTGATCGGCGCGCTGCTCCCGCTCGGCGGGCTCGCCACCGACCGCGCCATGATCGCCGCCTGTCCGTACGCCTGGCCGTGGAACGTCCTGGGCTGGCCGGCGGTCAACGTGCCCGCCGGGTTCGCCGGCGACGGGCTGCCGGTCGGCGCCCAACTGCTCGGCCCCGCGGGCGGCGAGCCGCTGCTCGTCTCCCTCGCCGCCCGGCTGGAGGCGGAGGTGCGCTGGCACGATCGGTGGCCGGGCGCCGAATCCCCCGCTCTGTGAAGGGAGTCGGCCCGTACCCTGGGCGCATGGACGATGCGTCGATGGTCGGGCTCATGGGGCGGGTCACCGGAACGGTCGGGCCCGGGCTGGTCGGCGAGGTGATCCTCCAAGTACGCGGGGGCGCCGAGCACTTCCTCGCGTACGCCGCCGACGGGCGCGGCCGGATCGAGCGGGGCACGGTGGTCATGGTGCTGGAACACCTGCCGCCGCGCACGGTCTACGTCAGCCCCGCGTACGACAGTTGAGCATGCTCCGCCCCAGGTGAGAGCCGTATGCGTCAAGATTGCAACAAGGATTCGCCGGCGTCTTCTCAGGGCTCCCGCGCAGGAGCACACTCCCTTCGTTCGGTGCCGAAAGGGCACCATGCAAAGGGGGCGTATGCCGATGGCTGTAATCGGCGTCGTTGCGGGGGCGGCGGTTGCCGCCGTTCTCGTACTGATCGGTCTGTTCAAGATGATGTGGCGCGTCGCCGAGCCGAACGAGGCGCTCGTCATCTCCGGCTCCAAGCACCGGACCGAGGGCCTCGGGGAGGGCATGGGATTCCGCATCGTCACCGGTCGCGGCACGCTGGTGCTGCCCGGTGTCCAGGCGGTGCGCAAGCTCTCCCTCGACCTGAACGAGACCGAGTTGTCGGTCGACTGCGTGACGCACCAGGGCATTCCGCTCAAGGTGCGGGGCGTGGTCATCTTCAAGGTGGGCGACGACTTCGTGTCGATCGCCAACGCGTCCCGCCGGTTCCTGGATCAGCAGAAGCTGATGGCGGAGCGGGTGCACAACGTCTTCGCCGGTCATCTCCGCTCCATCGTGGGCGGGTTGACGGTCGAGGACATGATCCGCGACCGGGAGAAGCTGACCGGACAGACCCGGGCGGCCTGCGGTACGGAGATGGAGAAGCTCGGCCTGATCGTCGACTCGCTGCAGATCCACGAGATCGAGGACCCGACCGGGTACATCCAGAACCTGGCGATGCCGCACGCCGCGGCCGTCCAGCGCGACGCACGCATCGCGCAGGCGGAGGCGAACCGTCTCGCCACCGAGGCCGAGCAGCAGTCGTTCGCACGGATGGCCGAGGCCACCCGTGACAGCGAGATCCTCCAGGCCGGCTACCAGGCCGAGCGGGACAAGGCGGGGGCGAAGGCCCGGCAGGCCGGACCGCTCGCCGACGCCGCCGCCCGGCAGGAGGTCGTCGTCCAGGAGACCCGGGTCGCGGAGCTGGAGGCGCACCGCAGGGAGCAGCAGCTCCAGGCGGACGTCCGCAAGCCGGCCGACGCCCGGGCCTACGAGAAGCGGACGCTGGCCGAGGCCGAGCGTGACGCGCGTATCTCGGCGGCCCAGGCCAAGGCCAAGGAGACGGAGCTCGCGGCGGCGGCCGAGGCCACTCGGGTCAAGGCGGCCGCGGGTGCCGAGGCCGAGGCGACCAAGACCCGGGGTGCGGCCATGGCCGCGGCGACCCGGGCCACCGGTGAGGCCGAGGCGGCCGCCGCCCAGGCGAGAGGCCTGGCGGAGGCCGAGGCGACCAAGGCGCAGGGTCTGGCCGAGGCGGAGTCCATCAAGGCGCGGGCCGCGGCCCTCGCCGAGAACCAGGAAGCCGTCGTCGCCCAGCAACTCGCCGAGAACTGGCCGGAGATCGTCCAGGCCGGGGCGTCCGCGTTCGGCAACGTGGACAACATGGTGCTGCTCAACGGCGCCGACGGCATGGCCGAGTTGTTCGCCAAGGCGCTCACGATGGGCGGGACGGGGCTCGGACTGGCCCGTCAGCTGCTCTCCTCGTTGAACGGGCAGAATCCGAGCGGCACTTCGTCTGCCGCTCAGCCCGTGAACGGGGTCGTGGCGTCTCCGCCGTCGCAGCAGGTGCGGGTCGACGACAAGTGACCCGAACCGCCTGAAGTGACCTGATCCGTCTGGTCGGTTGAGCCTGCCCCCGCACGCACGAGTGCGGGGGCAGGCTTTAGGGTGTGCCCCCGTGACTGTCTTTGATGATCAAGAGATTCCCGGCCGCTTCGGCCCCACCGCCACCACCGAGGCCGACCCGCGCGAGGTCGGCCGGGTGAAGACCGAGTACTCCCCCGCGCACGACGGCGACCCGGACCCCGGTGAGATCGTGTGGACGTGGGTGCCGTTCGAGGAGAACGACGGGCGGGGCAAGGACCGGCCGGTGGTCGTCGTGGCCCGGGAGGCGGCCGGCACCTTCCTCGCCGTGCAGCTCTCCAGCAAGGCGCACGTCGGCGACCGGGACTGGGTGCCGATCGGCAGCGGTCCCTGGGACCGGACGGGCCGCGACTCCTGGGTGGCGGTGGACCGCGTGATGCGGCTGCACGAGGAGGGCATGCGCCGCGAGGCGTGCGCGCTCGACCGGATGCGGTTCAACCTGGTGGTGCACCGGCTGCGCGAGCGCTACGGCTGGCACTGAGGACGCGCCTCGGCGCCCTGGCCGTCAGGCTCCGGTACGCGTGAGCGCCGTCAGCTCCCGCACGAAGGCCTCGCGGACCACGGCGCCCCGCGTGCGGTCCAGCACGCCGAACACCACGTGCTCGAAGGCCCGCTCGAAGCGTCCACCGGCGCCGAGCAGCCCCCGGAAGGCCCCCGCCACCCGCACCGGGTCGTTGCGGAACACCCCGCATCCCCAGGCCCCGAGCACCAGCCGCCGGTAGCCGAGCGCGGCCGCGGTCTCCAGGACACGCTCCGCCCGTACGCCGAGGGCGCGCGGCAGCTCGGACGCGCGCTCCGGCATGCGGCTCAGGACGACTCCGGCGTTCGGGGCCGCGGCGGTGAGGAAGCCGGCGAGGTACGGCTGGTCGAGCAGGTCGCCCCGGTCGTCCCGGAAGACGGGCACGGCCGGGGAGTGGACGACCCGGTCGGTGTAGAACGGGTCGCGGTGGGCGCGGTGGTGGTCGTAGAACTCCGGGGCCCGCAGCAGGCAGGTGTACAGCGCGGAGGCGCGGCACAGGGCCTCCTCCTGGGCCTGCGCGCCGTTGAGGTAGCCGCCGCCGGGATTCCGGGCGGAGGCGAAGTTCAGGACGGCCACCGGGTTCGACGGGTCGGCCAGCCGGCGGGCGGCCTCCAGACTGCTCTCGGCCGTGACCTCGACGAGCGTGTCCGCTTCGGTGGCCGGTGGCACCGGAACCGGGTACGGGCCGTACATCCGGGTGGCGGATCGCGCGGCCTCGATCGCCGCGGCGAGGAGGACCTCGCGGCCGTCCGGTGCGACGTACGTCCCCGCCGCCACGATCTCCTCGGTCCCGCGCGCGATGCCGCGCAGGCGCGCGCTCATCGCGCCACTCCCGTGAAGGCCTCGACCGCACACTCCGCGCTGCCGCTTCGGTCACTCACCGTGTTCCCCCGTCGTGCTCATGTGCGCATCCTGAGCGATGCTGGTGATGCGCCGCAACGGAGTTTCCCGGCATCGTGACGGCCGGGAGACGGGTACGGAAACGGAGTTCGTCGATCCGGAACCCCTCCGCTGGGCGCCCTTGTGCGAACGGGCGCGAGGGTCTTGGGTGGAACGAGTGCCTGCCCGGGCCGACTGGGGCCGGGCCGGTGACATGGTGGAATCTCAGGAGGATCCCGACATGTCAGATTCGGCAAGCGACGCTTCGGATTCGGTGAGCGGCTGTACGCGGCGCCGTACGGCCGTCACCGAGGCCGAGGTCGAGGCGCTGGTCCACGGCATCTGCTTCAAGACCGGACCGCCCCGCGCCCTCGGTGTCGAAGTGGAGTGGATCGTCCATGAGCTGCGCGCGCCGCAGCTCCCTCTGACACCCGAACGGCTCGCCGCGGCCTACGCCGCACTGCGCGCCGTGCCCCTGAAGTCGGCACTCACCGTCGAACCCGGCGGTCAGCTCGAGCTCAGCTCGCCGCCCGCCGGCTCCCTGATGGAGTGCATCTCCGTCGTCTCCGCCGATCTCGACGCGGTCCGCGCGGTCCTGAGCGAGGACGGCCTGGGCCTGCTCGGCATCGGCCACGATCCCTGGCACGTACCGCGCCGGTTCCTGCGCGAGCCGCGGTACGACGCCCTGGAGGCCTGCCTGGACCGTACGGGCCCCGCCGGCCGGCGCATGATGTGCACCTCGGCGTCCGTGCAGGTGTGCGTGGACGCCGGGTACGAGGAACCGGGTCCGCTCGGCCACACGCGGCGCTGGTGGCTGGCGCATCAGCTGGGCCCGGTACTGGTGGCCGCGTTCGCCAACTCGCCGCTGGTGCAGGGGCAGCCCACGGGCTGGCGCTCCACTCGGCAGTTGTTCTGGACGCAGATCGGTCCCGCCCGCGCCGGCGCTCCCCCGCTGGAGGGCGATCCGCGCGCGTCCTGGACCCGGCACGTGCTGGACACCCCGGTGATGTGCGTCCGCCAGGACGACGGTCCCTGGCAGGTGCCCGAGGGGCTGACCCTGCGCGCGTGGGCCCGTACGGGCGAGCCCCGGCCGCCCACCCGGGAGGACGTCGACTACCACCTCACCACGCTGTTCCCGCCGGTCCGGCCGCGCGGTCATCTCGAACTGCGCATGATCGACGCGCAGCCCGGCGACGACGGGTGGATCGTGCCGCTCGCCGTGACGGCGGCGCTGTTCGACGATCCGGAGGCGGCGGAGACGGCGTACCGGACCGTGAAGCCGCTGGCCGAGCGGAGCCTGGCGCGGCCCGCGCCGCACAACGCGCTGTGGATCGACGCCGCCCGGTCGGGACCCGCCGACCGGGAGCTGCGGGAGGCCGCGGTCATCTGTTTCGCGGCCGCCCTGGAGGCGCTGCCCCGGCTCGGGGCCACCCCCGAGGTCACCGCGGCCGTGGCGGCGTACCGAGACCGCTATGTCGTCCGCGGCCGCTGCCCGGCCGACGACCTGCTGGACCGCGGGGCCGACGGCACCGGCCGCCGCCCCCTTGGGAAGGACGTCCCGTCATGACCGTCCCCGACACCTCCGATCCTTCCGAAACCTCCGGACCCGACGCCGAGGCCCTGCGCGGGCGGGCGCTGGCCGCGCTCACCACGGCCCGCGCCCGCACGACACTGCTGACGAGCTGTGTCGACGGGCCCGACCTCACCGCGCAGCACTCGCCGCTGATGTCCCCGCTGGTGTGGGACCTCGCCCACATCGGCAACCAGGAGGAGCTGTGGCTGCTGCGGGCGGTCGGCGGCCGGGAGGCGATGCGCCCCGACATCGACCCGCTGTACGACGCCTTCGAGCACCCGCGCGCGGAGCGGCCCTCGCTGCCGCTGCTGGCGCCCGAGGAGGCGCGCTCGTACGCGGCCGAGGTGCGGGGGCGGGCGCTCGATCTGCTGGAGAGCACCGCGTTCCACGGGACGCGGCTGACCGAGGCGGGCTTCGCCTTCGGGATGATCGCCCAGCACGAGCAGCAGCACGACGAGACGATGCTGATCACGCACCAGCTGCGCAAGGGCCCGCAGGCGCTCACCGCCCCGGACCCGGATCCCGCGCCGCCGTTCACCGGTCCGGCCGAGGTCCTCGTCCCCGGCGGTCCGTTCACCATGGGCACCTCCACCGAGCCGTGGGCGCTGGACAACGAACGCCCGGCGCACCGGCGCGAGGTGGCACCCTTCCACCTCGACACCACGCCGGTGACGAACGCCGCGTACCAGGCGTTCATCGTGGACGGCGGCTACGACGAGGAGCGCTGGTGGGCGCCGGAGGGCTGGGCGCACATCCGGCAGCACGGGATCGGCGCCCCGCTGTACTGGCACCGCGACGGCGAGCAGTGGCTGCGCCGCCGCTTCGGCGTCACCGAGGTCGTGCCGCCCGACGAGCCGGTGCTGCACGTCTCCTGGTACGAGGCGGACGCGTACGCCCGCTGGGCCGGGCGCCGGCTGCCCACCGAGGCGGAGTGGGAGAAGGCGGCCCGGCACGACCCGGTGTCGGATCGCTCGACGCGCTACCCGTGGGGTGACGCCGACCCCGCCCCGGAGCACGCCAACCTGGGCCAGCGGCACCTGCGTCCAGCGCCGGCCGGGAGCTACCCGGCCGGTGAATCACCGTTGGGGATCAGGCAGTTGATCGGCGACGTGTGGGAGTGGACGGCGAGCGACTTCCTGCCGTACCCGGGCTTCACGGCGTTCCCGTACAAGGAGTACTCGGACGTGTTCTTCGGGCCCGAGTACAAGGTGCTGCGCGGCGGTTCGTTCGCCGTGGACCTGGTGGCGTGCCGGGGCACGTTCCGCAACTGGGACTATCCGGTCCGGCGGCAGATCTTCTGCGGCTTCCGCACGGCGCGTTCTGTGGAGGCGGATGCCTGATGTGCCGTCATCTGGCCTATCTGGGACCACAGGAGCCGCTCGGGCGGCTCCTGCTGGATCCCCCGCACAGCCTGTACCAGCAGTCGTGGGCGCCGCGACGGCAGCGGCACGGAACGGTCAACGTCGATGGTTTCGGGGTGGGTTGGTACGCGCCGGGCGACCCGGTGCCCGCCCGCTACCGGCGGCCCGGGCCGATCTGGTCGGACCTGTCGTTCACCGACCTGGCCCGGGTGGTACGCACGGGCGCGCTGCTCGCCGCGGTGCGTGACGCGACGCTGCCGGGCGCGGACGGGGAGGCGGCGGCCGCGCCGTTCGCGGCGGGGCCCTGGCTGTTCAGCCACAACGGCGCCGTGGCGGGCTGGCCCCACGCGGCGGCGCCCCTGGTGTCCACCCTCTCCCCGGTCGAGCTGCTGTCGCTGGAGGCCCGCAACGACGCGGCGTTCGTGTGGGCGCTGGTCCTGCACCGGCTGCGCGCCGGCACCGAGGTCGGCCGGGCGCTGGCCGAGACGGTGCGCGAGGTGGCGGAGGCGGTCCCCGCCTCCCGGCTCAACCTGCTGCTCACCGACGGCACGACCATCGCGGCCACGGCCTGGGGCGACAGCCTCTGGTACCTCCCCGAGCCGGTCGCGGGCGAGGGAGTCGCCGTCGCCTCCGAACCGTACGACGACGATCCGCGCTGGCGGGAGGTCCCCGACCGCACCCTGCTCACGGCGAGCCGCACCGGCGTGCTGCTCTCCCCGATCGCGAGCCCGGCACACAGCCAGGTGCACCGCCCGGAATCCGTACCACCGAAGGAGCCCTGCACGTGAGTCCCCTGCGAGTCACCCGCACCCTCCCCGAGGACGCCACGGACGCCGCCCTGCGCGCCGACGTCCAGCACGGCCTCACCGCCACCCCCAAGACACTGCCGCCGAAGTGGTTCTACGACGCCCGCGGCAGCGAGCTGTTCGAGGAGATCACCGGGCTGCCCGAGTACTACCCGACCCGGGCCGAGCGCGAGATCCTCGCCGACCGGGCCGCCGAGATCGCCGCTGCGACCCATGCCCGCACGCTCGTCGAACTGGGCTCGGGTTCCTCGGAGAAGACGCGGTACCTCATCGACGCGCTCACCGGCCTCGACACGTACATCCCGGTGGACGTCAGCGAGAGCGCGCTCACCCAGGCGGGCGAGGCCCTCGTCGCGGACCGGCCGGAACTCGCCGTGCACGCCGTGATCGCCGACTTCACCGGCCGGATGACCCTGCCGCAGGCCCCGCAGCCCCGCCTGGTCGCCTTCCTGGGCGGCACCCTCGGCAATCTGCTCCCCGCCGAACGCGCCGCCTTCCTGGCCGCCGTCCGCTCCCTGCTGGCGCCGGGCGACGCGCTGCTGCTGGGCACGGACCTGGTCAAGGACGAGAAGGTGCTCGTCCGGGCGTACGACGACGAGGCCGGGGTGACGGCCGAGTTCAACAAGAACGTCCTGGCCGTCGTCAACCGCGAGCTGGGCGCCGACTTCGAACCCGGCGCCTTCGAGCACGTGGCGGTGTGGGACACGGAGAACGAGTGGATCGAGATGCGGCTGCGCTCCCTTGCGGCGCAGACCGTCAAGGTGCCCGCGCTCGGCCTGGCCGTGGACTTCGCGGCGGGCGAGGAGCTGCGCACCGAGGTGTCGGCCAAGTTCCGCAAGGAGGGCGTGGCGGCGGAACTCACCGCGGCGGGCCTGGAGCTGACCCACTGGTGGACCGACGCCCAGGACCGTTTCGCGCTGTCGCTGAGCATGGCCCGCTGAAGAGACCCGGGGTGCTCGCGCTCGCGCTCCGTTCGCTTGTGCGGCACCGTGGATGACGTGACGTGACGTGTGAGACACCCGTCACCCGTGAAGAGGAGCACCCGTATGACCGATCACACCTACCGGGTCACGGAGATCGTCGGCACCTCCCACGAGGGCGTCGACCAGGCGATCCGCAACGGGATCGCCCGTGCCGGCCAGACCCTGCGCAACCTGGACTGGTTCGAGGTGACGCAGGTCAGGGGGCAGCTGGAGAACGGGCAGATCGAGCACTACCAGGTCTGCATGAAGGTGGGCTTCCGCATCGAGGACCAGGCCTGAGGTCCTGACCAGCCGCTCAGGATGCGAACCGGGTCCCGGGCGGAGACCCTGGGAGACGGAACCTCTATTCGGCTAGGAGGGTTGCCATGTCCATCATGGACAAGCTCAAGGACATGCTGAAGGGCCACGAGTCGCAGGCGAACAAGGGCATCGACCAGGTCGGCGACCGCATCGACGACAAGACCCAGGGCAAGTACAAGGGTCAGGTCGACACCGCCCAGCAGCGCATGAAGGACGAACTCGGGGGCCAGGACCGGGACATCCCTCCGCACCCGTAGCAGCTGCGGCCACGGGTGATGCTCAGCCCCCACGATCCCTACGTCCGCGTCCAGGGCGCCCGCGAGCACAATCTCAAGGGCGTCGACGTGGACATCCCCCGGGACGTGCTGGCCGTGTTCACGGGCGTCTCCGGCTCGGGGAAGTCGTCGCTGGCGTTCGGCACGATCTACGCCGAGGCCCAGCGGCGCTACTTCGAGTCGGTGGCGCCGTACGCGCGCAGGCTGATCCACCAGGTGGGGGCGCCGAAGGTCGGTGAGATCACCGGGCTGCCGCCCGCCGTCTCGCTCCAGCAGCGGCGCTCGACGCCGACCTCGCGCTCGTCCGTCGGCACGGTCACCAACCTCTCCAACTACCTGCGCATGCTGTACTCGCGCGCCGGTGACTATCCGCCGGGCGCCGAACTCCTCTACTCCGACGCCTTCTCCCCCAACACCCCGATCGGCGCCTGCGAGGAGTGCCACGGCATAGGGACGATCCACTGGACCACCGAGGAGTTGATGGTCCCGGACCCCTCGCTGTCGATCCGGGAGGGCGCCATCGCCGCCTGGCCGGGCGCCTTTCAGGGCAAGAACCTGCGCGACATCCTGGACACGCTCGGCATCGACGTCGACCGGCCGTGGCGCGAGCTGGATCCGGAGCAGCGGGAGTGGATCCTGTTCACGGACAAGCAGCCGGTGGTCACGGTGCACCCGGTGCGCGACGCCCACAAGATCCAGCGGTCGTACCAGGGCACGTACATGAGCGCCAACCGGTACGTGCTGAAGACGTTCGCGGAGTCCAAGAGCCCGCATCTTCGGCGGAAGGCCGAGAGCTTCCTGGTCACCGCGCCCTGTCCGGCGTGCCACGGCACCAAGCTGCGGCCGGAGGCGCTGGAGGTGACCTTCGGCGGGCACAATATCGCCGAACTGGCCGGACTGCCGATGACGGACCTGGTCGGCCTGCTCGACGCCACGGCGAAGCGGGAGGGCACGTCGGAGACGGCCCGGGTGCTGTGCGAGGACCTCAGGGAGCGGATCGCGCCGGTCCTCGAACTCGGCCTGGGATACCTCAGCCTGGACCGTCCCACCCCCACCCTCTCGGCGGGCGAGCTGCAACGGCTGCGCCTCGCCACGCAGTTGCGCTCGGGACTCTTCGGTGTCCTGTACGTCCTCGACGAACCGTCGGCCGGACTGCACCCGGCGGACACCGAGGCGCTGCTCACGGTGCTGGAACGGCTGAAGGCGGCCGGCAACTCGGTGTTCGTGGTCGAGCACCATCTGGACGTCATGCGGGGCGCCGACTGGGTGGTGGACGTCGGCCCGCACGCGGGCGAGCACGGCGGCCGGGTGCTGCACAGCGGACCGGTCGCGGACCTCGCCTCGGTCGCGGAGTCGGCCACGGCCCGCTACCTCTTCGACCGCGCTCCCGCCCCCGCCCGCGAACTGCGCACACCGAGCGGCCAGTTGACCGTCGGGCCCATCACCAGGCACAACCTGCGCGAGCTGACGGCCGAGTTCCCGCTCGGCGTGTTCACCACGGTCACCGGCGTCTCCGGATCCGGGAAGTCCACGCTCATCGGCGAGATCACGGAGGAACTGGAAGGGGTCGGCCGGCTGGTCTCGGTCGACCAGAAGCCGATCGGGCGCACCCCGCGCTCCAACCTGGCGACGTACACCGGGCTGTTCGACGTCGTCCGCAAGCTGTTCGCCGCCACCGACGAGGCACAGAAGCGCGGTTACGGCGTCGGGCGGTTCTCCTTCAACGTCGCGGGCGGCCGCTGCGAGACGTGCCAGGGCGAGGGGTTCGTCAGCGTCGAGCTGCTCTTCCTGCCGAGCACGTACTCCCCGTGCCCGGACTGCGGCGGCGCCCGCTACAACCCCGAGACGCTCGAAGTGACGTACCAGGGCAAGAGCATCGCGGACGTGCTCGACATGACGGTGGAACGCGCGGCGGAGTTCTTCGCAGACACTCCGTCGGTCTCCCGCAGCCTGAGCGCCCTGCTCGACGTGGGCCTCGGCTATCTGCGCCTCGGCCAGCCCGCCACCGAGCTGTCCGGCGGCGAGGCCCAGCGCATCAAGCTCGCCAGCGAACTCCAGCGCGGCCGCCGCGGCCACACCCTCTACCTCCTCGACGAACCGACCACCGGCCTCCACCCGGCCGACGTCGACGTGCTGATGAGCCAGCTCCACGGCCTGGTCGACGCCGGCCACACGGTCGTCGTGGTCGAGCACGACATGTCGGTCGTCGCGGGCGCCGACTGGGTCATCGACCTCGGCCCGGGCGGCGGCGACGCGGGCGGCCGCATCGTGGCGGCGGGCACGCCGGCGGAGGTGGCGGGGGCGGAGGGGAGTGTGACGGGGCCTTATCTGGCGCGGGCGATGCAGCCGTAGCCCTAGCCGGGACTTCCGTGTATCGCGGGCGTATCGAAAACCGCATACGCCACCGCAACGCCCCTCCGTCTCCAATGGGTTCGTGAACCACAACGCATCCCTGTCAGCACCGCCCCGCCACACGCTCAGGATCGTGCTCCTCGGCCTGGCGATCCTCGCCATGGCGAGCGCCGCGTTCGTCGTGCGGGGGCCGCTCATGATGTCCGCTCCGACGTGCATGGCCGGGCGGTGGCACGGCTGCTTCGACACGTTCAACGGCGTGGTGCTCATGACGCTGGTCGCGCTGCCGTTGGCCGCGCTGGTGGTGTGGCTTCTGGCGCGCCGTCGGCGTGCCGCCGGTGTCATATCGGCGTGGCGGATGTCGCTGGCGGAGGTGGGCATGGTCCACGGGACGATGCCGTTCCTGTGGCTGACCATGATGCCGGGCGCCGGGGCGGGCGTCGTCCCCGCCCGGGTGAGCCTGGTACCACTACGGGACCTGGTCACGATGGGGACGCTCGGCATCGTCGGCAACCTGCTGGTCTTCGCGGCGCTGGGGTTCTTCGCCCCGATGCGGTTCGCGGCGCTGGCGTCCGTGCCGCGGATCCTGGCGCTCGGGGCGGGCTGCTCGGTCCTGGTCGAAACCGCGCAGTACGCGCGCGTGACCTGTGCCGGGAGAGCGGATGTGGGGTTGTTGAATGCCGAGGGACGGTGACATGCGAGACGGGGCCGGGGATGAGCACCACTCCCGGCCCGCCCGTCCGCCCCCTGCCGGCGAACGTCTGGAGCTAGCGCTTGGCCGCCTTGCGGGTGGCGCGCAGCCATTCCCTGTTCATGCTGGTGATGGACATCAGCGGGATGCCCTTGGGGCAGGCGGTGGCGCACTCGCCGGTGAGGGTGCAGCCGCCGAAGCCCTCGTCGTCCATCTGAGCCACCATGTCCAGGACGCGGCTCTCGCGCTCGGGCGCGCCCTGCGGGAGGACGTTGAGGTGGTTGACCTTGGCGGAGGTGAACAGCATCGCCGCGCCGTTCGGGCACGCGGCCACGCACGCCCCGCAGCCGATGCACTCGGCGTGCTCGAAGGCGAAGTCGGCGTCCGGCTTGGGCACCGGCGTCGCATGGGCCTCCGGCGCGGAACCGGTGGGCGCGGTGACGTAGCCCCCGGCCTGGATGATCCGGTCGAACGCCGACCGGTCCACCACCAGGTCCTTGATCACCGGGAAGGCGGAGGCCCGCCACGGCTCGACGTCGATGGTGTCGCCGTCCCGGAAGGACCGCATGTGCAGTTGGCAGGTGGTGGTGCGCTCGGGCCCGTGCGCGTCGCCGTTGATGACGAGGGAGCAGGCGCCGCAGATGCCCTCGCGGCAGTCGTGGTCGAAGGCGACCGGGTCCTCTCCCTTGAGGATGAGCTCCTCGTTGAGGGTGTCGAGCATCTCCAGGAAGGACATGTCCGGGGAGATGCCGTCCACCTCGTACGTGGACATCGCGCCGTCGGCGTCTGCGTCGCGCTGCCGCCAGACGCGCAGGGTGAGCTTCATGCGTAGCTCCGCTGGGTGGGGTAGACGTACTCGAAGACCAGGTCTTCCTTGTGCAGGGTGGGGGCCGCGCCCGTGCCCGTGAACTCCCAGGCCGCCGCGTAGGAGAACTCCTCGTCCCTGCGGGCGGCCTCGCCGTCCGGGGTCTGGGACTCCTCGCGGAAGTGACCGCCGCAGGACTCGGCGCGGTGCAGCGCGTCGAGGCACATCAGCTCGGCGAGTTCGAGGTAGTCGACGATGCGGTTCGCCTTCTCCAGCGACTGGTTGAACTCCTCGCCGCTGCCGGGCACCTTGATGCGCCGCCAGAAGTCCTCGCAGATCTCCGGGATGCGCTCCAGGGCCTTGCGCAGACCCTCTTCGGTGCGGGCCATGCCGCAGAACTCCCACATGAGTTCGCCGAGTTCGCGGTGGAAGGAGTCGGGGGTGCGGTCGCCGTCGACGGCGAGGAGCAGGTTGATCCGGTCCTCGGTCTCCGCCAACACCTCCTGCACGGACGGGTGTTCGTCCGTCACCGGCTCCTGGTGCGGGTGGCGCGCCAGGTAGTCGTTGAGGGTGGCCGGCAGGACGAAGTAGCCGTCCGCGAGGCCCTGCATGAGCGCCGAGGCGCCGAGCCGGTTGGCGCCGTGGTCGGAGAAGTTGGCCTCGCCGATCGCGAACAGGCCGGGGACGGTGGTCTGGAGGTCGTAGTCGACCCACAGTCCGCCCATCGTGTAGTGCACGGCGGGGTAGATCCGCATCGGCACCTCGTACGGATCCTCGTCGGTGATCCGCTGGTACATGTCGAAGAGGTTGCCGTACTTGGCCTCGACCGCCTTCCGCCCCATGCGCTTGATGGCGTCGGCGAAGTCCAGGTACACGCCCTGACCGCCGGGGCCCACTCCCCTGCCCTCGTCGCAGACGTTCTTCGCTGCGCGCGAGGCGATGTCGCGCGGGACCAGGTTGCCGAAGGAGGGGTAGATGCGCTCCAGGTAGTAGTCGCGCTCGTCCTCGGGGATGCGGCCTGGCGGGCGGGTGTCGCCCTTGGCCTTCGGCACCCAGATGCGGCCGTCGTTGCGCAGCGACTCGCTCATGAGCGTGAGCTTGGACTGGTGGTCGCCGGTGCGCGGGATGCAGGTCGGATGGATCTGGGTGAAGCAGGGGTTGGCGAAGTAGGCGCCGCGCCGGTGCGCCCGCCAGACGGCGGTCGCGTTGGAGTTCATGGCGTTGGTCGACAGGTAGAAGACGTTGCCGTACCCGCCGCTGGCGAGGACGACGGCGTCCGCGAAGTACGTGTCGATGCGGCCGGTGACGAGGTCGCGGGCGACGATGCCGCGCGCCCTGCCGTCGATGACGATCAGGTCGAGCATCTCGGTGCGCGGGTGCAGTTCCACGTTCCCGGCGGCGATCTGCCGGGACAGGGCCTGGTAGGCGCCGAGCAGAAGCTGCTGGCCCGTCTGACCGCGGGCGTAGAAGGTGCGGGAGACCTGGACGCCGCCGAAGGAGCGGGTGTCGAGCAGGCCGCCGTACTCGCGCGCGAAGGGCACGCCCTGGGCGACGCACTGGTCGATGATCTCGACGGAGATCTGGGCGAGCCGGTGGACGTTGGACTCGCGGGCGCGGAAGTCGCCGCCCTTGACGGTGTCGTAGAACAGCCGGTGCACGGAGTCGCCGTCGTTGCGGTAGTTCTTCGCGGCGTTGATGCCGCCCTGCGCGGCGATGGAGTGGGCGCGGCGTGGGGAGTCCTGGTAGCAGAACTGGACGACGTGGTAGCCCTGTTCGGCGAGCGTGGCACCGGCCGAGCCGCCCGCGAGACCGGTGCCGACGACGATGACGGTGTGCTTGCGGCGGTTGGCCGGGTTGACCAGCTTGGCCTCGAAGCGGCGCTTGTCCCAGCGCTCGCCGACCGGTCCCGAGGGGGCCTTGGAGTCGGCGACGGGTTCGCCGGTGACGTAGTCGGTGTAGGTCATGTCAGCTCACCACTCCGGTCATGACGCCCACGGGTACGGCGATGAAGCCGGCCGTGAGCAGAGCTGCGAGAACGTTCGCGGCGGTCTTCAGGGCGCGGTCGCGGCTGCGGCTGCCGGCGCCGAGGGTCTGGGCGGCGCTCCAGAAGCCGTGCCGGATGTGCAGGCCGAGCGCGAGCATCGCGACGATGTAGATCACGTCGCCGTACCAGGTGGAGAAGGTGTCCACGACGTTCTGGTAGGGGTGGCCCGGCTGGAAGCCGCCGGAGTGGACCGTGCCGGTCGTCAGGTCGAGCAGGTGCCAGACGATGAACAGGCCGAGGATGATCCCGCCCCAGCGCATGGTGCGCGTCGCGTAGCTCGCCCGGGGCCTCGGGTGAACGTACTTGACCGGGCGCGCCTTGATGCCGCGCCGGCTGAGCTGGTAGGCGCTGACGGCGTGTGCGACGACGGCGGCGATCAGCACCACGCGGACGGTCCACAGCGTCCACTCGTGGTGCATGAACGGCTCGCCCACGGTGCGCAGCCAGTGCCCGTAGTGGTTGAACTCGGCGGCGCCGAAGAAGATCTTCAGATTGCCGATGACGTGGGCGACCAGGTAGAGCAGCATGATCAGGCCGCTGGCGGCCATCACCGTCTTCTGGCCGACGGTGCTGTCCCACACGGTGCGCGTCATGGACGGTCGTCGGTCCGTCCGCGTTGCCAGTGCCATGGCAAGCACGCTAAGGCTCCTCCATGCCAGAGGTCCAAGACATGGTCCGGCTCGATTCGATAGGCATGGGCTATCGTCGGTAAGGTGCAGTTCCAGCAGCTCCAGTACTTCGTCGCGGTCGCCGAGACCCGGCACTTCACGCGTGCCGCCGAGCGCGTCCATGTCGCCCAGCCGTCGCTGTCCCAGCAGATCCGGGCGCTGGAGCGGGAGCTGGGCGCCGATCTGTTCCTGCGGGCGCGCGGCAACATCACGCTGACCGACGCGGGCGAGGCGCTGCTGCCGCTGGCCCGGCGGATCCTCGCCGACGCGGACACCGCCCGGCACGAGGTGCAGGAGCTGGCCCAGCTGCGCAGCGGACGGGTGCGGCTCGGCGCGACCCCGAGTCTGTGCACGGGCCTGCTGCCGGACGTGCTGCGCGCCTTCCACGACCGCTATCCCGGCATCCGGCTCATGGTCGAGGAGGGCGGCTCGCACGATCTCGTACGGGAACTCGCGCGCGGCGCCCTCGACCTCGCCCTCGTCGTCCTGCCGCTGCCCACGCCGTCCCCTGCGCTGACCACGGTGGAGCTGCTGCGCGAGGACCTGGTGGTCGTGTCGGCCCCCGACGCACCGGCCCCCGGCGACGGCCGCAGGGTGCGCGTCGCCGACCTGGAGGGCGAGCGGCTGGTCATGTTCCGGCACGGCTACGACCTGCGGGAGCTCACGGTCGCCGCGTGCCGCGCCGAGGGCTTCGAGCCGGACTTCGCCGTCGAGGGCGGCGAGATGGACGCCGTGCTCGGCTTCGTGCGCGCCGGGCTCGGGGTGGCCGTCGTGCCGCACATGGTGGCGGCCCGGTCCGGGAAGGGCCTGCGCGTGACCCCGCTCGCCCGGCCCGGGCTGCACCGCACCATCGCCCTGGCCCACCGCAGCGACGTGGCGCCGCCGAGGGCGGCCCGGGAGCTGCAGCGGATGCTGCTGGAGCGGTGAGCCCAGCGGGAGTGCCACACCACAGCGAACGTGACCGCCGTCACCCTCCCGTACGTACGCCGGGCTGGTTGTATAGGGGGCTCGCCCGGCACCGGCCCCGGCGGTGCGTCCTCAACCTGCCGATTTCGGCGACAGGTTGACGGTCTTCTCGGCACGGAGGTATGCAGCAGATCATGCTCGATGATGAGATGCGCCGCCTGGTGGCGGCCCAGGGACTGGGGTTTGTCGCCACCGTACGACCGGACGGCACCCCGAACCTCTCACCCAAGGGAACGACGGAAGTCTGGGACGACGAGCACCTCGTCTTTCTGGATACGCACTCGCCTGGAACGGTCGCGAACCTCGCGGTGAACCCGGCCGTGGAGATCAATGTCGTCGACCCGGTCCGCCGTAAGGGGTATCGCTTTCGCGGCGTGGCCGAGGTGCACACCAAGGGCGACGTGTACGAACAGATCGTCAACCGCTTCCAGAAGGGACGCGGTACAGACCCGGCTCGCGTGAAGTCGGCGGTGCTCGTACGGATCGTCGAAGTGGGACGACTCATTTCGCCTGCCTACGAGGGTGGTGCCAGTGAGGCGGACATCGTCGCGCGCTGGCGCCCACGGCTGGTCGCCGACCTCACTGAGTGACCCGACGTCAGCCCCTCGAGCACGGCCACTGGTCGGCGGCGGGCGGGACCGGGGTGCCCTGGTGGTAGTACATCCGCCAGCCCGTCTCCTCGTCGCGCTTGCGCCACAGGGAGGTGCGGCGCGCCCGCAGACCGTCGAAGTCGGTCTCGTACGTGAGCTGCACCAGACCGGGGGCCAGGAGGACGCCCGTGATCTCGGACGGCTCGTACCGGGGGCCGTCCGCCTGGCTGCCCGGGTGGCTGGGCAGCTCGGCGATCATCTCCGCGTACGTGTAGCGCCGCCCCGAGGAGCCGACCTCGACGAACTCGGGGTCGAGCAGGCGGAGGATCTCGCTGGGGGAGCTGCGGACGGCGGGGTCGTGGAGGCGCAGTTCGCCCTCGATCGCCTGCCGTACGTCATCCGGTTCCTGGGTCACGCGCACATGATCGCGCGCGGCCCCGGGAGTCGGGCAACCGTATTTCCGCCGGCTCAGCCCGTCGCGTCCACCAGCGCCAGGTCGTGCAGCCGCTCCGGCGGGCCGGGGCGGGCGTAGTACCAGCCCTGCGCCGTGTCGCAGCCGAGGATGCGCAACTGCTCGGCCTGGGCGCCCGTTTCGACGCCCTCGACCGTGACCGCGAGGTCGAGGCTGTGGGCGAGCGAGACGACACCCTCGACGATCTTGAGGTCGACGGGGTCGGCCGGGAACTGCTGCATGCTCTGGGTGAAGGAGCGGTCCAGCTTGAGGATGCTCACCGGCAGGCGGCGCAGGTTCGCCAGGTTCGAGTAGCCCGTCCCGAAGTCGTCCAGGGCGATGTCGACGCCCATCTCCGCGAGCCGGCGCAGCGGTTTGAGGAGGTCGTCGTCGGCGCCGATCAGGGCGGACTCGGTGACCTCCAGGCACAGCGCGTCGGGGGCCACGCCCGTACGCTCCAGGATGTCGACGGTGTCCTGGACCAGACCCGGGTGACTGAGCTGGCAGGGCGAGAGGTTGACGTTGATGCGCAGCGGGCCGGCCTCGGTGCCGTGGCCGTGGCGCTCGCGCCACTCGCGGGCCTGGCGGACCGACTCCTGGAGCACCCAGCGGCCCAACGGAACAATAAGGCCGGTGTGTTCCGCGAGCGGGATGAACCGGTCGGGGCCGAGCACGCCGTGCTGCGGGTGCAGCCAGCGCACCAGGGCCTCGGCGCCGCGAACGCTGCCGTCGCCGAGGTGGACGAGCGGCTGGTACTCGATGAAGAACTCGCCCCGGTCCAGGGCCGCGGGCAGCGCGGTGGTCAGTCCGTGCCGGGTGATGGCGCGGGCGTCGGCCTCCGGGGTAGCAAGCTCACAGCGGTTGCCGCCCGCGGACTTGGCCCGGTACATCGTGATGTCGGCGCTGCGCAGCACCTCGGCCGGGGTGCGCTCGCCCGCCGGGCCCTCGACGATGCCGATGCTGCCGCGCACGAGCAGGTCGCGGCCGTCGATGCTGACCGGGCTGGACAGCGCGCCCATGATGCGCTCGGCGAGCTCGTCGACCTCGCGCTCGGTGCCGGGGGCGGTGGTCAGCGCCACGAACTCGTCGCCGCCGAGCCGGGCGACCATCTCGCCGGGCGCGGTGGCGCACGACTGGAGGCGGTCGGCGATCTCGACGAGCAGCCGGTCGCCGGCGGCGTGCCCGAGGCTGTCGTTGACGGTCTTGAAGCCGTCCAGGTCGAGGTAACAGAGCCCGAAACGGCTGCCGTTGCCCGCGCCGACGGCCTTCTCCAGGCGCTCGAAGAACAGGGTGCGGTTGGGCAGCCCGGTGAGCGCATCGTGGGTGGCCTCGTAGCGCAGCCGGAGGTTGAGCAGCCGCCGTTCGGTGGTGTCCTCGACGAGGGCCAGCTGGTACTGCGGGTTGCCGTCGGCGTCGCGGAGCAGCGAGACCGTGAGGTTGGTCCACAGGGTCGTGCCGTCGGGGCGGTGGTAGGCCTTCTCCACGTTGTAGTGCTCGCGCTCGCCGCGTACGAGTTCGTCGTAGAGCCGCCAGACCTGGGGCGCGTCCTCGGGGTGGGTCCAGTCGCGGGCGTTGCGGCCGTGGACGAGCTGCTGGGAGCTGCCGAACATGCGTAGCAGGGCGGCGTTGGTCTGCAGGACGTTGCCGTCGAGGTCGGCGATGCCGATCCCTATGGCCGCGCCCTCGAACACCGCGCGGAAGCGGGCCTCGCTGTCGTGCAGGGCCTGCGCGACCACGCCCTGGGCCCTGAGCGCGGCCTGCGCGATGGCCTCCTGCTCGGCGAGGGTGCGCTCGCGCAGGGCGTGCGCGAAGCCGGCCGCCATGGCGTGCTGGAGCCGTGCGCAGCGGGTCCGCAGCTCGTCCTGGTGGCGGTCGTCCCCGCAGTAGAGCACCAGGTAGGCGTCGACGCAGTCCAGGGTGCGGCTGAGCGCCTCGGGGTCGGTGCAGTGGGTGCCGACCAGGGCGGCGCCGACCGCCTTCGCCGCCTCGGGGTCGAAGGCGCGCTTGCGCAATGCCTCGCTCAACCGGCGGGCCAGCGGCAGGAGTTGTTCCTCGAACTCGGGCCGGGTCATCGAGGTCGAGGTCACCGGGAACACCGCCCGGCTCCAGATCGTCGCGAACCGGCGCAGTCTGTCCTCGGGCCCGTCCGGCCGCGCGGCCGGGCCGTCCGCCTCCGCGGTCACGCCGCTCGCCCCACGCCGGCGAATCCGGAGAAGGCGTACGGATCGTCCTCCTCCTCCGATGCCGGCTGAGGCCGCCAGTGCGGCATCGGCACCAGCCCGGGTTCCACCATGTCGTACCCCTCGAAGAACCGCGCGATCTCCTCGCGCGAGCGCATGATCAGCGGGTTGCGGATGTCCTTGTACACGTCGACCGCGCCCTCGGCCCGCTGCGGCGCCAGCGGGATGCCCTCGTACGCGGCATGGGTGAGGATGAGCAGACTGCCGGGGGCGAGCGCCTGGCTCAGCTCGGCCACAGCGCCGTAGGGGTCGTCCGCGTCTTCCACGAAGTGCAGTATGGCAACGAGCAGCAGGGCCACTGGCCGATTCAGGTCGATGAGGCGCTCGACCTGAGGGCTCGACAGGATCTCCTGGGGCTTGCGGAGATCGGCGGCGAGGACGTCCGCCGCGTCGTTGCCCGCGAGGACCGCCTCGCTGTGCGCGACGGCCACCGGGTCGTGGTCGACGTACACCACGCGCGCGCCGGGACTGACCTCCTCGGCCACCTCGTGGACGTTGCCGAAGGCGGGGATGCCGGAGCCGATGTCCAGGAACTGGGTGACGCCCTCGCCGGCCGCGAAGCGCACGGCGCGACGCATGAACGCCCGGTTCGCCTGCATGATCTTCGGGAGCCCCGGCATGAACTCCATCGCCTTGCGGGCGGCCTCCCGGTCCACCTCGAAGTTGTGCGAGCCGCCCAGGTAGTAGTCGTAGATACGCGCGACGCTCGGCACCGAGATGTCGATGCTCCGTGGGGCCCAGGCGGGACGCTCCATGTATCTCTCCAAGGCGTAGGCGGTCCGGTGTTCGAGCCGAGGCTACTGATCGCCCGCCAACGGAGCGACCGGAACCGGAAATTGACGGTCCGTTCCCGGCCGCTGCCTGCGGCGTGTGCCCTGTCCGCCGCGCTGTGTGATGAGCGCACGCCACAGCGGTCCGCCCCCTCCGGTGTGGTGCGGAGGGGGCGGACCGGTGGTCGCGCGCCCGGGGTCGTACCGTTCGGCACTCGCGTGCCCGCGTCCCTCCCTTCCGCGGTGGTCCGATGCTTGACGGGGCGGGGCGATCAACCCTGGGGAGGTGATCTCTACTTGGGCGTGCCGACCGGCTTTCCGTCGGGCGCGACGGCGTACCAAGTGCCGCCGACGCCCTGACCGTTGGCGTCCCCGGGAGCCTGGTCACCGGAGAAGGTGTAGATCGGCCAGCAGTCGACCGTCATCTGCTTGGTGCCGTCGGGCCGGGTGAAGCCCATCAGGCCCTTCTTCTCGACGCCCTTGGTGTCGTCGGACTTGACGGGGGCGACCGCGGGCCACTTCTCCAGGCAGGCCCCGGTGCAGTTCGAGACGGACTTCGGCCAGGCCTTGTCCTTCATGAAGCGGTAGACCGTCATGCCGTTCTTGTCGACGACGATCTCGCCGAGCCGGGGGTCCTTGCGGGTCGACAGGCCCGGCAGCGCACCCTTGTCGATCTTCTTTCCGTCGGGTGCGAAGGCGAACCACTTGCCGCCCACGCCCTGGCCGTTGGCATCACCCGCGTTGAGGTCCTTCGCGTAGCGGTACGCCGGCCAGCCGTCGACCGTCAGCTGCTTGCTGCCGTCGGAGCGGGTGACCTCGCCGAGCAGCGCCTTGTCGATGCCGGCGCCCGCCGTGGCGTCGTTCGCGGGCACGGGCGGCCAGGTCTGGGCGCAGCCGCCGTCACAGGCGGACTTGGGCGGCTCGGCGGTGTCCTTGTCGAAGCGGTAGAGGGTGAGGCCGGAGTCGTCGGTCAGCACCCTGCCCAGCTTGGGGTTGGTGGCCGCGGACAGCTTGCCCGCGGAGTCGGCCCCGTCGTCGTCGGTGCCGTAGCCGCTGTCCGCGCCGCTGCCGATGTCGCTGCCCGGGTCGCCGTAGCCGCCCGGCGCAGCCGCGGTGGCACCGACGTTCTGGGCCGACGACGGGGTCGTGGCCTGGTCCTGGCCGCACGCGGTGGTCAGGGCCAGCACCGACGCGGCCGTTGCCACCAGTGAGGCGGTCCGCCACGAGGTCTTCATCGTCAACTCCCCATCATCGACCGGTTGTTGTGGCGTCTGCCTGGCAGCCGCACGACACTGGGTACGGACGGGGCGGGGTGGCGTGTTCAACCGTGGCGCGATTTTTTCTCACGGGGTGGCGCGCGGTGGCCCGGCGGGGCGGACTTCCGCTGTTCAAACCGCCGTACACCGTATGTCCCTCCTTCGGGCCAATCCCGCCGATGTCCGGCGTGGGACGGCTCCCAGCGACTCATGCTCCCGTCGTGCATGGACTCGAACCGACCCGACTCGCGTCCGTCGCAAGGGCGTTGACCCTGGCGACGCTGACGTGGATGCTCGTGGGCTGCCCGGCAGGCACGGCGTCGGCCGACGCCTGTGCGTACGCCTCGGCGGGACCGGACGGCAGCTACGCGGTGGCCGTCGCCGGCGGCTCCTGGCCGACGCCGCCGTGCCCGAGCCCCACGCCGCCGCCCTGCCCGCCGACCCCGACACCGACACCGACGCCCACTCCCCCGCCGCCGCCTCCGCCGCCCCCGCCGCCGAAACCCACCCCGCCGAAGCCGAAGCCCACGCCGAAGCCTCCGCCGCCGAAACCGGCACCGCCGCCGGTGCGTCCGCGCCCGGCGCCGCCCGAGCCGCCGCCCCCGCCGCCGCCCCCGGCCCCGGAGCCGAGGCCGCGTCCGGCCCCGCCGAAGCCGTCGCCGCCCGCCGAGCCCACCCCGCGTCCGTCCGTGACGCCGGTGAGCTATCCGCGGTACCGACCGAGGGCGACCACCCGGAAGGCGCCCCAGCGCACGTCCCCGGTCACCTACGTCCTGCTCATCACCGTGCCCGCGATCGTCGCCGTCGCCGCCCTGCGTCCGCGCTGACGGTCACCTGCTCGCCCGTTCCAGGAGGGCCTGTTGTCGGATTGGCTTGTTCTCGTCCTCGCGATGCTGGCCGCCTGTGCCGTGGTCGTCATCATCGCCCTCGTACGGCATCGCACGGCACCGGACGACGATCCCAGCGAGACCCCGGACGTCATCGAGTACATGACGATGTGGATCGGCGTGGTGTACGCCATCGTCCTCGGTCTGGCCATCGCCGGGGTCTGGGAGGCGCGCAGCGCGGCGCAGGACCACGTCCAGGCGGAGGCCCAGGCGCTGCACGAGATCTCGGAGCGGGTACGGGTCTATCCGCCCGAGATCCGTGACGCCGTACGGTCCGACGTCAACGCCTATGTCGGACACGTCGTCACCAAGGAGTGGAAGTCGATGACCGACCGGGGCGAGCTGACCGCGGCCGGCATCGCCCTGCTCGACGACATCCGGCGGGACGTGACGGACTACCGGCCGAAGACCGACTTCGAGGCGCAGGCCTACCAGCCGCTGGTCGACCAGGTGGCCGCGGTGGACCAGGCGCGCAGCGCCCGCGCCGACGCGACCGGGGCCACGATGCCGGGCGTGGTGTGGTTCGGGCTGCTCTTCGGGGCCGCGATCACGGTGGGCATGGTGTTCGCTCTCCAGATCCAGCGGACGAAACGGGAGCTCGTCCTGGCCGGGCTGTTCTCCGTGACGATCGCGTTCATGCTCTTCCTGATCTGGGACTTCGACGAGCCCTACAGCCGGGGCGCCGCCGCGACGGAGCCGTTCCTCCAGCTCTTCCCGCACCTCACGGGCTGAGCACCGGTGTCCGGCTCCGGACACGCGCGCCGGCCTTCGCCCGGACTCCGCCAGGGGCCCGGGCGAGGGCCTGTCGTCGCGGGGTGGTCGATTCCCGCTTCGGGTGGGCCGCCGGTTTCAGATCCGCCTCTCGTAGCGGCGGCGCACCCAGAACGCCGCGCCGCCGACCGCGGCCGAGGCGACCAGCCCGCCGCCGATGGCCATGTCCGTCGGGGTCGCGCCCGCGGTGGCACTGCCGCCGAGGCCGCCGTGCACGCCTCCGAGCACGGTGAACGCCCCTGCCCGGGTGAAGGTACGCCCGCCGCAGTTCACCGTGATCTCGTACCGGCCCGGCCGGGTGTCGTCGCTGATCGTCGCGATGCCCCTGGACGTGCTGCTGTCGACGGGGAACAGCGGCGCGTTACGGAAGGCGCGCGAGGAGATCGTGCCGTCACCCCGGCAGCCTTCCACGATGACGGTGATCTGGCCGCCGCGGGCGACCACGTTGGGCGTGACGATGACGTTCCGCCCGAAGTCCCCGCGGTCGCCGTCGAACCCGCCTCCGCCGAATCCGTCGTTCCCGGGCCGGTTTCCGTTGTTGTTCCCGAACCCGTTGTTGCCGTTGTTGCCGTTGTTGCCGTTGTTGCCGTTGTTGCCGTTGTTGCCGAACCCGTTGTTGCTTCCGTTTCCGTTTTCGTTTCCGTTGCCGAACCCGTTGTTGTTGCCGGGCCGGTTTCCGTTGTTGTTGCCGAAGCCGTTGTTGCCGTTGCCGTTGCCGTTGCCCGGTCCGAAGCCGTTGCCGGGGGCGATCCCGGCACCGGGTCCGACGCCGGGGCCGACCGGAACCCCGGGTCCGACCACCGTGCCGTTCCCCGGGGCGACCACGGCGCCGCCGCCGTTGCCCAGGCCTCCCACTCCGGTGCCGCCCGTCCCGCCCCCGCTGCCCATGCCGTCCGCGACGGCCGCGGGGGCGCAGAGCCCGAGGGCGGCGACCACGGCGGCCGCGACCGCCAGGGCGCGTGTGTGTGCCATGTGATCCTCCGCGGAGGCGCCCCGGGTCCCGTACCCGGTGGATCGGCGAGAAAGCACCTCCCGTACAGACCCTCAGATGCGGGGAACACGCCCGCATTTCGAGAATGGTCCGTCCCGGTGAGGTGACACGCCGAAGGAAAAGCACACAATCTGATGTTGTCGCAGGTCATGGACCGTCAGAAAAAATCCTGTCGGCGGCTACTCGGATGGCGCACCAAAAGTCGTCGGGGACACCCGTTCGCGCCTTCCGCCGTCGCCGGGCCCCTGCCGCGGGACTTAGCGTTCTCGTATGCGCGATTGACGTGGCGACTACGGCCCCGTCGAGAGGGGATGGCGAATGTACGCGTCCGAGCTGTCCTGGCTTGCCGTGGAGGAGGAGCGGCCCAGGAGGCGTGCCCCGTGGGGCGTCATAGCGCTGGTGCTGCTGACCGGGCTGGCGCTCATCCGCAACGGTTCGGGAGAGTTCGACGTCGGCCCGCCGCAGCCCGCTCCGGCGGCGGCCGCGGCGGCCGACACCCGCGTGCCGAGCGCGGCGCCCGCCCGGCCCGTACAGGCGCTGCCGTTCTCCGCCGCGGACCGGGTCGCCATTCCCGCGATCCGGGTCGACGCGCCCGTCGTGCCCGTGGGCCTGGACGAGGACGGCTGGATCGGGGCGCCGCCGCCCGAGAACCCGAACCTGGCCGGCTGGTTCACCGGCGCCGTCTCGCCCGGCGAGAAGGGGACCGCGGTCGTCGTCGGCCATGTCGACAACAAGTCGGGCCCCGCCGTGTTCTACGGCCTCGGCTCGCTGAAGAAGGGGGATCTCGTCGACGTACGGCGCGCGGACGGCAGGACGGCCGAGTTCGAGATCTACGGCGTCGAGGTCTTCGGCAAGAACGACTTCCCCGGCGACCGCGTCTACGGCGCGAAGGGCACTCCCGAGCTGCGAGTCATCACGTGCGGCGGCGGTTACTCGAAGCAGAACGGCTACGACGGCAACGTCGTCGTCTTCGCGCGCCTGGCCGAGGTCCGCTGAGCGGGCCCCGGCCGGGCGCGGGGGCGGTCAGACGGAGGCCCGCCTCGGCACGGTCAAGTGGTAGCCGTCGTCGAGCAGTTGGGGAAGGTAGCGCCGCAGGGCCTTGACGGTCTGCATGCGGTCGTAGCCCCCGGCGTCGTGGGAGAGCACCACGACGCCGGGGGCCGCGCCGTGTTCGACCGTGTCGACGATGGCGCTGGTGCCGGGGTCGGTCCAGTCGAGGCTGTCGACGGTCCAGGCCAGCGGCTCCATGTCCAGCTCGGAGCCGAGCTGGAAGACCGCCCGGTTCCAGGCGCCGTAGGGGGCACGGAACCAGCGGGGGCGCTCGCCGTAGGCCTCCTCGATGACCTCGCAGGTCCGTTCCATCTCGCTGCGGATCTGCGCGCGGCGCAGCTGGGTGAGCAGCGGATGGGACCAGGTGTGGTTGCCGACGACATGTCCCTCGTCGGCCATCCGGGACAGCAGGTGCGGGCTGCGCTCGGCCATCCCGCCGCACACGAAGAACGTGGCGCGGACGTCGTAGAGCGCCAGGGTGTCCAGGATGAGCGGGGTGTACTCGGGGTCGGGGCCGTCGTCGAAGGTCAGCAGCATGTGGCGGCCGCGTCCGGACATGCGCAGGATCGGCTCACGCCGCACGGGCGGCCGGGCGGGGGCGACCCGCGGGGGTCCGTCACCGGTGAGGGGCTGGAGCCGGTAGACGGAGGAGTTCGGCGCGGGGCGCGCCTGGGGGCCGGGGGCGGGCGCCGCGTGCCGCACGTGGGCGCTCTGGCCGGGCCCGGACAGGAGAAGTCCGGTGGTCCCGACCGCCCCCACGGCGGCGGCGCCGGCGAGCAACGCCCGGCGCCGCGTGAACAACTGATCCTTCTGCATGACCCATCAGTCGCCCCGACGGGTACCGGCGCACCACTAGGACACCGGTGCGGCGGCAGAAGATCACCCACTCGGCCCAGCCGTCGACCGCCCGGAGGGTGACCCGGCTCGGCGGCGACGCGGCCGGACGGCCGCAGCGCGACGTCCCGGACGGGTTCGCCGGCGTGCCGTCCGATAGCCTCACGGCCGTGACGGAACAGCACCAGCAGCACGAGCACCACGCGCACCGCTTCGAGCGGGGCACGGACGGTCCCCGGGTCATCATGGTCGGCCTGGACGGCTCCGAGTCCTCGCTGCGCGCCGCGGCCTACGCGGGCGGCCTGGCGCGGCGCCAGGGGGCCCTGCTGGCCGTCGTGTACGTGCAGCCGGTGGTGGCGGCCGGGGCGATGCTCGGGGCGCCGGTGACGGACACCACTGACGAGATCGCCGAGGACCTGATCGCGCAGATCCGGGAGGCGGCCGAGCGGGTCAGGGGGATATTCGACGTGCGCTGGGAGTTCCACACCTACCGCGGCGACCCCTACAACGGCCTGGTCCAGGCCGCGGACGAACTCACGGCGGACGCGGTCGTCGTGGGCGCCTCCGAGAAGGCCGGCCACCGCATCGTGGGCTCGGTGGCGGTGCGGCTGGTGAAGGCGGGGCGCTGGCCGGTGACGGTGGTGCCGTAGCGAGTGCCGCGCGGCGCCGCGCAGGGCATAGGACGGGACCGTGCGTGGCGTCTTCCGTCGAGGTCGTCACTGAGCCATCATGATCCGCCGTCAACCGATTGCCGTAGGCGAAGAGGTGAGGGACATGGCCAGGCTCCGCGCGGGTGAGGGCATCCTCCGTCGCAAACCCATTGAGCACATCGAGGACACGGAGGTGTCGGAGGGCCCTCGGCTCGAAAAGTCGCTCGGGCTCTGGCAGCTCACGGCGATCGGTGTGGGCGGCATCATCGGCGCGGGCATCTTCACCCTCGCCGGTACGGTGGCCAACGGCACCGCGGGGCCGGCGGTTCTGCTGTCGTTCCTCATCGCCGGTGTCGCGAGCGCGGCGGCCGCGCTGTCGTACGCCGAGTTCGCGGGCATGATCCCGAAGGCGGGCTCGGCCTACACCTACGGGTACGCGGTGCTGGGTGAGTTCGCGGGCTGGTTCATCGGCTGGGACCTGCTGCTGGAGTACACGGCGATCGTGGCGGTGGTCGCCATCGGCATCTCCGGCTACTTCAGCTTCCTGGTGCAGGAGCTGGGCGCCGATCTGCCCGTCTGGATGCTGGGGGCGCCCGGCACCGCGCCGGGGCGCCGGGTCGACCTCTTCGCCGTGATCCTGTGCCTGCTGATCGCCTGGCTGCTCAACCTCGGCATCCGCACCGCCGCCCGCTTCGAGACGTTCGTCGTCGCGCTCAAGGTGCTGGTCGTGCTGCTGGTGATCGGCGTCGGCGTGTTCCACATCACCAGCGCGAACTACCACCCGTTCTTCCCGTTCGGACTGAGCGGCGCTTTCACCGGCGCCGCGACGGTGTTCTTCGCGGTCTTCGGGTACGACGCCATGTCGACCGCGGCCGAGGAGTCGAAGGACGCGCAGCGGCACATGCCCAAGGCGATCATCTACTCGCTGATCATCGCGATGGTGCTGTACGTGGCGGCCTGCCTGGTGCTGACGGGCATGCAGAACTACAAGGACATCGACCCGGAGAGCGGTTTCTCGTCGGCGTTCAAGTCGGTGGGCCTGAGCGGACTCGCGGACGTGATCGCGGTGGGCGCGATCATCGGCATCCTCACCGTGATGTTCACGTTCATGCTGGGCGTGACCCGGGTGTGGTTCGCCATGTCCCGTGACGGGCTGCTGCCCAAGTGGTTCGCGAAGACGCACCCGACGCGTCATGTGCCGACCCGCGTGACCTGGATCGTCGGCGTCGCGTCGGCCGCCATCGCCGGGTTCGTCCCGATCGCGCAGGCGGCCGAACTGACCAACATCGGCATCCTGTTGGCGTTCGTCGTGGTGTGCGCTGCGGTGATCGTGCTGCGTTACAAGCAGCCCGACCTTCCGCGCACGTTCCGTACCCCGTGGATGCCGTTCGTGCCGGCGCTGGGCGTCCTCTTCTCGCTGTGGCTGATCACGTTCCTGCAGTGGCAGACGTGGGTGCGCTTCGCCATCTGGTTCGCGATCGGGTGCGTGATCTACTTCGGGTACTCGTACAAGCGGTCGGCGCTGGCGGCCCGCCCGCCCGAGCGGACGGGCCGCTAGGGTCTGTCGTTTGGATCAGGCCGGCTGTGAGGTGCGGTACTTCTCGACCGACCCGAGCGGGGTCTGGTGCGTGCAGCTGCAAGGCGGAGGAGGGCGTCGACGCGATGGGGGTCCCCCCGCGCGAGCGGAGCCGAGCGTGGGGGAGTTGGCAACCGACGACAACGCGGCAGATGTGCGTGCCAGGCCCCGCGACGCCGGGATGATCCAAACGACAGACCCTAGACACTCCTGGCGCCTCAGAGCGTGCGGAGGAAGTCCGCCAGTGCCTCGTTGAAGGCGTCGGGCTTCTCCATGTTGGGGTAGTGGCCGGTGCCCTCGATCGTCACCGACCGGCCGTGGGGCGCCGAGTCGGCGACCCGCTGGGCCATCGCGATGGCGTCGGTGGCGTCGAGGGCGCCGTGGATGGCCAGGACGGGCACGTCGATCTTCGCCAGCCGCTCCCAGGTACCGGTCAGCGGCTCCTTCCGCTCAGGCTCGCCGAGGGTGTGCTTCGCGAGGGTGTGCGCGACCATCTCCCGCAGCCGCCGTACGACGTCCGGGTCCGCCTCGTCCCCCGCGCGGTGCGGACCCGCGACGTTGTGCTTGAACCCTTCGAGGTACCCGGCGATGTCGCCCGCCGAGAGCAGGCCTACCCCCTTGGCCAACCGCTGCAGGGTCCAGGGGTCGGTGTACTCGAACTCGCTGGTGCCGGCGCCGTTGACGACGAGGGCACGGACCAGGTGCGGGTACTCCAGCGCGGTGTCGGTGGCGACGGCGGAGCCCATGCAGACCCCGACCAGGACCGCCGGGCCGATATCGAGGTGGCGCAGCAGTCCGGCGAGGTCGTCGGCCCAGCGGAACGGGCGGCTCGCGTTCGCCGACCAGCCGTGGCCGCGGGTGTCGGGTGCGATGACCCGGTACGCGGGGGCGAAGGCCCGTATCTGGTCCTCGAACACGCGGTGGTCGGCGTATCCGGAGTGCAGCAGGACCAGGGGCTCGCCGGTGCCGCCGGTGTCGAGGTAGGCGAGGTCGCCGTCGGTGGATGTGACGAAGCGCAGTTCCGAAGCAACTGTCATGACAACCAAGGTGTCATCTCGACCGCCGTTTGGCAACCAAGGTGTCATGATGGCTCCGTGAGCGACATCGACGAACCCCTCTCCCCCGACGAACTCGGCCACCGTCTCACCGAGGTGTTCGATCTGGTCGGCCCCCTCTACCGGCGCGCGGCGCGCAAGGTGGACCAGGCGGAACCCGTCGAGGGCGTGTCCGCCGGCGTCCGCGCGGTGCTGAACCTGCTGCGCGTCCACGGTCCGCTGACCGTCCCGCAGATGGCCCGCGACCAGGCGATCAGCCGCCAGTTCGTGCAGCGCATGGTCAACGAGGCCGCGGGGCACGGCTGGGTGGAGAGCGTGCCGAACCCCGCGCACCAGCGGTCCTCCCTGATCCGGCTGACGGAGGGGGGCCGCACGACGATCACGCGGGTCCTCGGCCGCGAGCACCAGCTGATGCGCCAGGTGGGCGGCGACCTGACGGCGGCCGAGGTGGCGGCGTGCGTGCGGGTTCTCGGCGCGATGGTGCGCACCTTCGAGCAGGGCGACCCCGACTGACGTGCACCCGCCGCCCCGGCTTGGTCACTGCCCCATGACCAGCCCGTCCTTGGCGGCGCCCCGGCTGAGCGTCACGTCCCGAATGCGGTCGCGCACGCTGGTCAGTTCGGCCCCGGCGGCGATCGCCTGGTTGAGGTCGAGGGTGCGTCCGGCGTCGAGGTCGTACATCTGCGGGACGAACTCGGCGCGGCGCACCCGCCAGCGCTCGCCGCGGTGGGCGGGCGCGGTGAAGGTGAAGCGGGCGAGGGTGGACTGGTTGGCGCGCTGGTCCCGGGCGCCCTCATGGTTGGTCATCTCGCCGGCGATCTGGTCGCCGAGGCCGTAGACGACCCAGGTGCCGTTGACCTTCTCGTACGCCTGCGGGACGTGGGCGTGGGTGCCGAGGATGAGGTCGACGTCCGGACGTCCGCCGGTGCGCGAGGCGGTGAGGCGCTGGGCGAGGGCGACCTGGCGCTCGTCGGGGGCGTCCTGCCATTCGGTGCCCCAGTTCAGGGACACCACGACCACGTCGGCGCCCGCCTTCCGGGCGGCGCGGGCGTCGGCGAGGATACGCCCCTCGTCGATGAGACCGACGGCCCACGGCTGCCCCGGTGGCGGAACGATGCCGTTCGTGCTGTCCGCGTACGACAGGTGCGCGACCTTCGCGGGGCCCGCCGGTAGCAGGGTGACCGTGTGGGCCTCGTCCTCGGTCCGGGCCGTGCCCGCGTGCCGCAGGCCCGTGCCGTCCATGGCGTCCAGGGTGCGGCGGATGCCGGCGGCGCCGTCGTCGAGCGCGTGGGCGGAGGCGGTGGAGCAGCTGTCGTAGCCGGTCGCGGTGAGGCCGAGGGCGATCTCCGGCGGCGACTTGAAGACGGGGCCGCCCGAGTAGTCGCCGTTCTCGCCGTACACCGTGTCCATGTGACACAGCGCCAGATCCGCCCGGGAGACGACGGACTGGATGCCGGACAGCATGGGGAGGAAGTCGAAGCCGTTGCCGTTCGCGTCGAAGTTCGCCCGCTCCATGACGGAGGTGTCGGGGAGGATGTCGCCGGACGCGACGAGGGTGAAGTCGCGGGCGGCGGGCGGTGCCGGGCGGGCGGGACTGGCGGACTCGTGCCGCGCCTGGGCCTGACAGGCCGCGGCCGCCGTCAGGAGGGCGGTGAGGGCCAGGGCCACCTGGCGTCTGCGTGCGATCATCAGCTCACCCCAAGGGTGTCGTCTCTCCAGGTTGTATTTACACACAAATGGGTACGAATCTGGCCGCCGCCGCAAACAGTCCCGCCGCCCTCATTAGCCCGTCCGGTGTCGGGGACCGGTCTTGACGGACCGTTCGTCGCACCGTTCGCCGACGCGATCGACCGCCCGCCGCAGATCCGTGTGCGCCCCCTGTCGGGCCGGCGCCCCCTGCGGTGCCATACGCCCATGACGGCCGGAGACACCCTCACCCGCGGGACGACGACCGCCGAGCACGAGCTCGCCGCGCTGCAACGCGAGCACGGACGCCCCCTGTTCGCCCTGCTGCTGCGGCTGTGCGACGGGGACCGGCAGCGCGCCGAGGACCTCGTGCAGGAGACCTTCGTACGTGCCTGGCAGCATCCCGAGGCGCTGCGCGCCGACCGCTTCGACTCCGTACGCCCCTGGCTGCTGACGGTCGGCCGGCGGCTCGCGATCGACGCGCGGCGGGCCCGGCAGGCGCGTCCGCCGGAGGTGGGCGACGCGGTCCTGGAGAACGTGCGCGTGTGCGCCGACCATGCCGAGCGGGCCGCCGCGACGCTCGATGTGCGCGAGGCCGTGAAGACGCTCTCGCCCGAACACCGGGAAGTCCTGGTGCTGGTGTACTTCCAGGGGGCCAGTGTGGCGGAGGCCGCCGAGACCCTGGGCATTCCACCCGGAACGGTGAAGTCCCGTGCGTTCTACGCGTTGCGTGCCCTGCGCCGGGTACTTCCCGGGTACGCGGCCGACCTGCGCTGAAACCGAAGCCCACGCAAAGGCTTCGCAAAGCGCCTTGCTGTGGACCACGCTTGGGCAATCAGCTGTCTTCATCCGTGTTCCGGACCGGGGGCCAGGGTTCGGGCGACGCGCACGTACCGGAGGAAGGCAGGAAGGGATGCTGCACAGAGGTCACGAGAGCACGGACGGCACCGGCGGCGACAAGCTGACCGTCCCCATGGCCTGGCTGTACGCCGAGTACATCGCCGACGAACTGCTGCGCACCGGCGACCTGATGCCGCCCACGTCCTTCGAGTTCCGGGCCGGCCGGGACGCCCTGGCGCTGACCGTCTTCCTGTCCGACTCCGGCGGCGAGCTCTCCGGCATCCGGGTCGTCACCCAGCTGGAGAACTGGCTCTCGCTGACGGCCTACGACCAGCCGTGGCAGGACTGGGTGCGCGAGCGCCTGGACCTGCTCACCGTCGAGGCGGCCGGCTCCGGCGGCCCCTCGCCCGACCTCGACCTGGCGGCCGACGCCTGGCGCTGGCTGGAGGAGACCGAGCTGCTCGCCCCCGACCTCGACGCCGTACCGGGCGGCGGACCGGCGATCGGCGAGGACGACGGACCGAAGGTGTGGACGCCCGCCTGGCGGCTCGGGCTACCCCTCGGGCACCTCGCGATCCACCTCTTCTGAGCCGCCGGCCACCGTTTCCGAACCGCCGGGCCGAACCGCCTGGCTTTTCCGAACCGGCACCAATCCGCGGCCGCGATGGCTCCGAATCACCCTCTTGGGTTGCGATCCGGCGGTGGCTTGAGTGATTCGGCTGTCGGGTGCGTACGGGTGGGAGCAAGGAGTGACGCCCCCCGCACCCTACGGCACGAGGATTCGGCATGAGGTCCCTGGAACGGCATCGTGACGTCGGCGCCTACGCGCTCGGCGTGCTGGACGAGGTGGAGACGTTCCGCTTCGAGGACCACCTCATGGAGTGCCCGCGCTGCACCGCACGCGTGACCGAATTCGGCCCGGCGGCACGGCAGTTGATGCTGTACCGGAGGGCCACCCCGCGCTTCGTGGCCCCGTTGGCCCTGCCCGGCCCCCGGCTGCTGGACCGGCTGCTCACCGAGGTGGCCAGGCGCCACCGCGTCCACCGCAGGCGCTTCCTGTACGGCCTGGCCGCCTCGGTGGTGCTCGCCCTGACCGGCCCCGGCCTCACCCTGTACGCCGGCCAGGGCAGCGCCCCCGCCCGCGTCCTGGCGGCGACCGACGCGCACTCCGGCGTCCGGGCGCAGGTCAGAGTCGAGGACCGGGACTGGGGCAGCGACGTCGAGCTGAAGGTGACGGACGCGACGGGCCCGCACACCTGCCGCCTGATAGCCGTCGCCCGCGACGGCTCGGAACAGGCCCTGACCAGCTGGACCGTCCCCGGCCGTGACACCCGTACGAGCACCATGGAGGGCGGCTCCGCCCTGCACCCCGACCAGATCGCCCGCTACGAGGTCCGCACCAGGGACGGACGGCCGCTGGTGACGATCGGGGCCCGCTGACTTCGCCTCCGCGGCTCACTTCAGCAGCCGCGACATCCGGCGGTCCGCCAGCGGCTTGCCGCCCGTCTGGCAGGTCGGGCAGTACTGGAGCGAGGAGTCGCTGAAGGAGACCTCGCGGATGGTGTCGCCGCACACAGGGCAGGGCTCGCCGGTGCGGCCGTGCACCCTCAGACCGCTCTTCTTCTCGGCCTTGAGGCGTCCGGCGGCGACACCGTGGGAGCGTTCGACCGCCTCGGTGAGGGTGGTGCGCAGCGCGGCGTACAGGCCGCGCGTCTCCTCCGGGGTCAGGGACGAGGCGAGCTTGAAGGGCGACATCCGCGCCGCGTGCAGGATCTCGTCGCTGTAGGCGTTGCCCACGCCGGCGATCAGACTCTGGTCGCGCAGGGCGCCCTTGATCTGGCGGCGCTCGCCCTGGAGCAGCGCCGCGAAGCGCTCCTCGTCGAAGTCGTCGGCGAGCGGGTCGGGACCGAGCCGGGCCACGCCGGGGACGTCCTCGGGATCGCGGACGACGTACACCGCGAGGCGTTTCTGCGTCCCGGCCTCGGTGAGGTCGAACCCGGCGCCGGTGTCCAGGGCGACGCGCAGGGCGAGGGGGCCCTTGCCGGGGCGGGGCGGGCCGTCGGGCAACCGGTCCTTCCACTGGAGCCAGCCCGCGCGGGCGAGGTGGGTGACCAGGTGCGGCCCGCCGGCCGAGACGATGTCGAGGAACTTGCCGTACCGGCGCACGGCGGCGACCTCGCGCCCTTCGAGGGCGGTGGGCGGGGGGTCGTACGTCTTCAGGACGCTGATCGCGACCGGCAGGACGCGCACGATCTCGCGGCCGACCAGGTGCTCGGTCAGGAATTCCCTGAGCGCTTCCACCTCGGGCAGTTCGGGCATGGGTCCAGCCTGCCATCCCCGCTAGGGGCTGTCTGGCAGTACGAACTCGCTCCAGACCGCCTTGCCGCTGCCGCGCGCCTCCACGCCCCACACGTCGGCGAGCCGGTCCACCAGCAGCAGCCCGCGCCCGGAGACACCGGTCTCGCCCGCGTCGCGGCGGCGCGGCAGGGCGCTGGAGGAGTCCTCGACCTCGACGCGCAGCCTGCGTTCGCTGCCGCTGAGCACCCGCAGGGTGACCATCGCACAGCCCTCGGTGTGCATCAGGGCGTTGGTGATCAGCTCGTCGGCGACCAGTTCGATCTCGTCGGCGCGCTCGCCCGCGCCCCACGCGCGGGCGGAGGCGCGGATCAAGTGCCGGGCGAGGGTGAGGGCCTCGGGGTCACCGGGGACCACGTGCTGCTGGAGCCGGCCGCCGGGGCGCGCCGTGTCGAGGCCGCGGCGGCGCAGCAGGAGCAGGGCCACGTCGTCGTCCCCGCCGCGCTCCTCGGCCACGTCGATGAGCAGGTCGGCGAGCTCGCGCACGTCGCAGGGGCCCTGACGGATCAGTTCCGTGAGGGTCCGCATGCCGTCGTCGACGTCGCCGCCGGGCCGCTCCACGAGCCCGTCGGTGCACAGCAGCAGGGTCTGGCCGGGGTCGAGTTCGAGGGTGGTGACCGGGTACTCCAGCCGGCCGAACTCGGCGGACAGGCCGAGCGGCAGGCCGCCGTCGACCGGGGCGCGGCGGCAGGAGCCGTCGGTGTGCCGGACGATCGGGTCGATGTGCCCGGCCCGGGCCACCTGGACCACTCCGGTGGCGAGGTCGGCCTCCGCGTACAGACAGGTGGCGAAGCGGTCGGTGTCGAGTTCGTGCAGGAAGACGGAGGCGCGCGCCATCACGGTCGCCGGGGTGTGACCCTCGGCGGCGTAGGCGCGCAGCACGATGCGCAGCTGGCCCATGACGGCGGCCGCGTGGGTGTCGTGGCCCTGGACGTCGCCGATGACGGCGCCGACGCGGCCGCCCGGCAGCGGGATGAGGTCGTACCAGTCGCCGCCGATGTCCCGGCCGAGGGAGGCGGAGCGGTAGCGGACGACGACGTCGGCGCCGGGGACGCTGGGGATGGTGCGCGGCAGCATCGCCTGCTGGAGGTTCTGGGCGAGGTCCTTCTCCTGCTCGTAGAGCATGGCCCGCTGGAGGCTCTGCGCGATGCTGGTGCCGAGCGCGACCAGGACGGCCCGCTCCTCCGCCGAGAAGCCGCGCCGGTCGTTGTAGAGCAGCCCCATGGCGCCGATCGGGCGGGCCTGGGCGACGAGGGGGAGATAGGCCGCGGAGGTGATCCGCAGGCCGGTGATGTGCGGCCACAGGATCGGGTACTCCTCGGCGAACTCCTCCGAGGACTCGATGTACCGCGGGCTCAGCGTGCGGACGACCTCGCTCATCGGGTACGGCTCGTCGACGCGGGTGACCCGGGTGCCGGGCACGAAGCCGCCCGCGGGCCCCTCGGCGACGAGCCGGATGCGGCCCGACTCCACCAGGCCCATCACCAGGCTGGCAACGCCGAGGTGGCGCAGGCCGCCGGTGTCCTTGAGGACGTCGATGACGTCCTGGACGGTGCGGGCGGGCGCGAGGGCCGCGGTGATGGACTGCACGACGTCGGTCTGCCGGCGGAAGGCCGCGTTCTGGTCGGCCCAGGGGCCGCCCGTGTCGCCGTCCGTGACGTCCTTGGTGGCGTCCCGGACGATGCCGACGACACGGCGCGGCCGGCCCGTCGCGTCACGGTGGATGTGGCCCAGTGAGTGCGTCCAGCGCAGCGAGCCGTCACGGCGGCGGATACGGAAGTACGCCCCGTAGTTCTCGCTGCCGTCCTTGATGGCCTTGGCCACCTCGGCGTCGAGCCGGCTGGCCTCGATCGGGGGCACCCGGACGGCGAGGCTCTCCGGGCGCCCGTCGAACTCGTCCGGGAGCAGGTCGAAAACCTGGTACGCCTGGGCGTCCATGTGGAACAGACCGGCGTCCAGGTCCCAGTCGAAGGTGCCCAGACGGTTGAGCGCCAGGATCGGATCCGGATGAGCGGGCCACTCCTCCGGGACTGACAGGGCGCTCGCTCCCTGCTCAGCCATGCGCCCACCATGCCAGGATTCGGCCGATTCTTCGAGCGGGAGGGGCGACACGATCTCCCCTGTCGTTGCGGGCTTTTCGCCACTATTGTCTGCTTCACTCGCCCGGGTTGCGCAAACGGAGCGTCCCGGTACGGAGAGCGACCGCCGCGGGGCGCCACAATGAAGGAAGGAGCGCACCGCCGTGGACTGGTTCACCGCACCCGAGTACTGGTTGAGCCGGCTGGTCTTCCAGCGGGCTCTGGCCGGCGTGTACCTGGTCGCGTTCCTGGCGGCGGCCCTCCAGTTCCGCGCCCTGCTCGGCGAGCGCGGCATGCTGCCGATTCCCGAGTACGTCGCCCGTGTGCGGTTCCGGCGGGCGCCGAGCCTGTTCCACCTGCACTACTCGGACCGCTTCTTCGCCGCCTGCTGCTGGGCGGGCTGCGCGGTGTCGGCGGCCCTGCTCGCGGGAGCGGACTCCGAACTCCCGCTGTGGGGCGGGATGCTGCTGTGGCTGGCGCCGTGGGCGCTGTACCTGTCGATCGTCAACGTCGGCCAGACCTGGTACGCGTTCGGCTGGGAGTCGCTGCTGCTGGAGGTCGGCTTCCTCGCCGTGTTCCTCGGCAACGACGAGGTCGCGCCGCCGGTCGTGGTGCTGTTCCTGCTGCGCTGGATCCTGTTCCGGGTCGAGTTCGGCGCCGGGTTGATCAAGATGCGCGGCGACGAGTGCTGGCGGAAGCTGACCTGCCTGGACTATCACCACGAGACCCAGCCGATGCCGGGCCCGCTGAGCTGGTTCTTCCACCATCTGCCGAGGCCGCTGCACCGGGTGGAGGTGGCGGCCAACCACCTCACGCAACTCGTCGTGCCCTTCCTGCTGTTCACCCCGCAGCCGATCGCGTCGGCCGCGGCCGCCCTGATGGTCGTCACCCAGCTGTGGCTGGTCCTGTCCGGCAACTTCGCCTGGCTGAACTGGATCACCATCGTGCTGGCCCTGTCCGCGATCGAGTTCCCCACCGGCCCGCCGGCGGTCCCGGCCGCGCCGCTCTGGTACGAGATCGTCGTCCTGGCCGTCGCCGCGCTGCTGCTGTTCCTGAGCTACCGCCCGGTGACGAACATGATCTCCCGCCGCCAGGTCATGAACCGCTCCTTCGACCCGCTCCACCTGGTCAACACCTACGGCGCGTTCGGCAGCGTCAGCCGGGTGCGGTACGAGGTGGTGGTCGAGGGGACCCTGGACGAGCGGCCGCACGAGGACGCGGACTGGCGGGAGTACGAGTTCAAGGGCAAGCCCGGCGGTCCACGGCACTGGCCGCGCCAGTTCGCCCCGTACCATCTGCGGCTGGACTGGCTGATGTGGTTCGCCGCGCTGTCGCCCGCGTACGCCGGGGAGTGGTTCGGCGGGCTGATGGAGCGGCTCCTGGAGGGTGACCGCGCCACGCTGAAGCTGCTGCGCCGCTCCCCCTTCCCGTCCGGCCGGCCCCCGCGCTACGTCCGCGCCCGCCTCTTCCGCTACCGGTACACCGACTGGCGCGAGCTGCGGGAGACGGGCGCGTGCTGGGAGCGGACGTACGTCCGCGACTACATGCCGCCGACCCGGCTGGCGACGCGTGCGGAGAGCGCGTAGGCGGCGGACACACCGGCCGCCCACGCACTCCCCGCGTCGCTCAGCCCTGCTTCAGCCCCGCTCAGCCCCGCTTCAGCCGGAGCGTGACGAGCTCGAAGGGACGCAGCCGCAGCGCGATCCGGCTGCCGTCGCGCTCGGGCGCCGGGGCGTCGGCGAGCGGGCGCTCCAGCAGGTCGGTCACGGTGGCGCCGGTGACCTCGAAACCGGCCGTCAGTGTCGCCCGCGCCCGGCCGCCGTGGGCTTCGTGGAAGCGGACCACGACGTCGCCGCTGCCGTCGTCGGCCAGCTTGACGGCCGTGACGACCACCGCGTCGTCGTCCACCTCGATCAGCGGGGCGACCTCGCCGGCGCCGGTCAGATGCCGCTCGGGCAGATTGATCCGCCAGCCCTCGCGGACGGCGTCCCCGATGGCCGCGCCCGGCACCAGGGCGTGCCGGAAGCGGTGGACGCCCTGGTCGGTCTCGGGGTCGGGGAAGCGGGGCGCCCGCAGCAGGGAGACCCGGACGGTGGTGGTCGTGCCGCGGTCGCCGTCGGTGCGGACGGTACGGGTCACGTCGTGGCCGTACGTCGAGTCGTTGACGATCGCCACGCCCCAGCCGGGCTCCGCCAGGTGGACGAAGCGGTGGTTGCAGGCCTCGAACCTGGCGGCGTCCCAGGAGGTGTTGGTGTGCGTGGGGCGGTGGAAGTGCCCGAACTGGGTCTCGGAGGCGTACCGTTCGGCGTGCACGTCGAGCGGGAAGGCCAGCTTGAGGAACTTCTCCGTCTCGTGCCAGTCCACCTCCGTGTCGACCACCAGCCGCCGCTCCCCCGGTGGCAGCGACAGCAGTTGGGTGACGCGGGAGTCGCCGAAGGAGCGGACGATCCGTACCGACGCGGCCTCCTCGCCCGCGGTCACCTCGTCGGCGTCCGTGAGGTCCGTGACCGTGTTGCGATAGAAGGCGTCGACGTCCCAGGCGTCCCACATGTTGGGGAGGTCCTGGTGCAGCTGGAGCAGGTTGCCGGCGCCGCCGGGGGCGATCGTCTCGCGGCCGGCCTCGACGTCGTACACGGAATCGACCAGACCGCGGGCGTCGACCACGATCCTCAACAGGCCGTTGTCCAGGGTGAATCCGCCGTCGGGGCGCGGTATGCGGCGAGTCTCGCCGACCGCCCGCGGGGTCGCGGCGCCGCCCGCCGGGACGCCGTCGCGCTCGTGCGGGGCCGCGTTGAAGACGAGCGGGGTGGTGCCCTCGCCGGCCAGGGCGCGCTGAGCCGCGCCGATGAGGGCGTCCAGTTCGGCGGCGACGCGGGCGTACGTCGCGCGGGCCTCGCGGTGCACCCAGGCGATCGAGGAGCCGGGCAGGATGTCGTGGAACTGGTGCAGCAGCACCGTCTTCCACAGGCGGTCCAACTCCTCGTACGGATAGGGGAATCCGGTGCGGACGGCGGCGGTGGCCGCCCACATCTCGGCCTCGCGCAGCAGGTGTTCGCTGCGGCGGTTGCCCTGCTTGGTCCTGGCCTGGCTGGTGAGGGTGGCGCGATGGAGTTCGAGGTAGAGCTCGCCGACCCAGACGGGCGGACGCTCGTACTCGGCCTCGGCCTTCTCGAAGAACGCCTCGGGCGTCTCCCAGGTGACGGTGGCCGAGCCCTCCAGGTCGCCCAGCCGGGCCGCACGGGCGACCATCTCACGGGTCGTGCCGCCGCCTCCGTCGCCGAAACCGCTGGGCGCGAGGGAGTGGCGGGCACTGCCCTTGTCCCTGAAGTTGCGCGCGGCATGGGCGATTTCGCTGCCGCTCATGGAGCAGTTGTAGGTGTCGACGGGCGGGAAGTGCGTGAAAATTCGGGTGCCGTCGATGCCCTCCCAAAGGAAGGTGTGGTGGGGGAACTTGTTCGTGCGGGACCACGAGATCTTCTGTGTCAGCAGCCATTTGGAGCCCGCCGCGCGGATGATCTGCGGGAGCCCGGCGGCGAAGCCGAAGGTGTCGGGCAGCCACGCCTCCTGGTTCTCGATGCCGAACTCGTCGAGGAAGAACCGCTTTCCGTGCACGAACTGCCGGGCCATCGCCTCCGAGCCGGGCATGTTGGTGTCCGACTCCACCCACATCCCGCCGGCCGGCACGAACCGCCCGTCCGCGACCGACTTCTTCACCCGCGCCCACACCTCGGGCCGGTGCTCCTTCACCCAGGCCCACTGCTGCGCCTGCGACATGGCGAAGACGAAGTCCGGCTCGTCCTGGAGCAGCGCGGTCATGTTGGCGGCCGTGCGCGCCACCTTCCGTACGGTCTCCCGCAGCGGCCACAGCCACGCCGAGTCGATATGTGCGTGGCCGACGGCGCTGATGCGGTGGGCGGACGGCACGGCGGGCGCGGCGAGGACGTCGGTGAGGTACGAACGCGCTTGTCCCGCCGTGCCGCCCACGTCCTGGAGGTCGAGGGCGTCGAGGGCGCGCTCCACCGCGCGCAGGATCTCCCAGCGGCGCGCCGAGTCCGCGGGCAGCTCCGCCATCAGCTCGCCGAGCACCTCCAGGTCGATCACCAGCTGCCACACGGTCTCGTCGAGGACGGCGAGGTCCATCCGGGCGAGCGTGTACTGGGGCTCGCTGCCCGCGGTGTCCTTGTCGCCGAGCGGGGTGGGCACGAAGGGGCGGGGGCCGAAGATGACCGGGTTGGAGGCGGCCTCGACGTACAGCCGCACCTCCTCGCCGCCCTGGACGGGCGCGCCGACGCGGACCCACTGGTTGTGCGGGTTGAGGCCCTTCACCGGGCTGCCGTCGGGACGGTAGACCAGGCCCTCGCACTGGAAGCCGGTCATGGAGTCGTCGAAGCCGAGATCGAGCAGGGCCTCGACGGTCCGGCCGGCCCACGCCTTCGGGACGGTCCCGGTCACCCGGAACCAGCTGGTCCCCCAGGGGGCGCCCCAGCGGGCACCCACCTCGATCGGCTCGGGGTCGGCCGCGAGCCCCTCGGCGACCGGCACGGGTTCGCCCGGCGCATGCCACACCGCGACCTCCAGCGGCACGGACTCGGGGTACACAGCGGGGCGGACACGCTCGTCGAGGACACGCTTGAGCCGGGCTTCCACCAGAGTGCGGTCGTCATGCATGGGGGGTGCTCCGATGCTGGTCGCGGATGGACACCTGGGGTGCGTGACGACCTCTGGGGCCGCCGCACACTCCCAGCGTCGGCCGGAAGCGCCGCCCGGACAACCATGCCTATGACGCCGGTCACTCACCGGCCCGGGGCCGGGGAGGATCTCGACGTGGGGCGCGGGAGCGGGCAGAGTTCTCCCGACACCTGACGTACTGACGAGTAAGTCCTCAGCCGAGTTCTCAGCGCACCTCCCAGGAGCAGTCGTGACCAAGTGGATCGGCCGGACGGCCGCCGAGATCGCCGCCGCCGTACGCGACAAGCGCGCCACGCCGCGCGAGGTGGTGGCCGAGCACCTTGCGCGGATCGAGCGGCTCGACGGCCGGATCGGCGCCTTCCGTACCGTGCGCGCCGAGGCGGCGCTCGCCGAGGCCGATGCCCTGGCCGACCGTTCCGACCTGGCCGAACTCCCGCTCGCCGGTGTGCCGGTGGCCATCAAGGACAACCTCGGTGTACGCGGGGAGTCGACCCGCAACGGCTCCGCCGCCACCCCGGACACCCCCGCCGCCGAGGACCATGTGACCGTGGCCCGGCTGCGGGCGGCGGGCGCGGTGGTCGTGGGCCTGACGAACGTGCCCGAGCTGTGCGTCTTCGGCACCACCGAGGGGGTGTACGGCATCTCCCGCAACCCGTGGGACACGGCGCGCTCGGCGGGCGGCTCCTCGGGCGGCAGCGCGGCCGCGGTCGCTGCAGGCCTGACTCCGATCGCGCTGGGCAACGACGGCATGGGCTCGCTGCGCATCCCCGCGGCCAACTGCGGCCTGGTCACGCTCAAGCCGGGGCACGGGGTGATCCCGGCCGGGATCGGCAACGGCGACTGGTTCGGCATGTCCGAGAACGGACCGCTGGCGACCACGGTCGAGGATCTCCGGCTGATGCTCTCGGCCCTGGCCGGCACAGAGTTCACGGCCGCGGAGCCCGCGGACGGGGACGAGCCGGCCGCGCTGAGGATCGGCGTCTCCCTGCGCAGCCCGCTCGCCGGGACCAGCGTGACCCGGCCGTACGCGGCCGCGGTGCGGGAGGCGGCCGGGTTGCTGGCGGGGGCGGGCCACCGGGTGCGCCGGGCCGAGCCGCCGTACCCGGTGACCATGGGCCTCACCGCGCTCCAGCACTGGACGGCGGGCACCGCGGTGGACGCCGCCGCCCTCGACCCGGCGCTGCTGGCCCCGCGCACCCGGGCCCACGCCGCCGTCGGACGCCGCTTCCTGCGCACCGTCCGCACCGGCGACCACCGCGAGCGGCTGCGTCGGCGCCTGATCCCCTTCTTCGCCGAGCACGACGTGCTGCTCACCCCGGCTCTCGCCCGCCGCTCGCCCAAGGCGGGGTCGTGGCACGAGCGCGGCTGGCTGAGCAACGTCCTCGCCAACACCGCCTGTTCACCGCTGACCCCGGCGTGGAACCTCACGGGCTGGCCCGCCATGTCCGTCCCGTTCGGCACGCTGCCCTCGGGCGCGCCCGGCGCCGTACAACTCGTGGGCCTGCCGGGGTCGGAGCCGAAGCTGCTGGAGCTGGCGGAGCGGCTGGAGAGCCTGCGGCCGTGGCAGCGCACGGCGCTGCTGGACTGACGCGGGGAGGGGACGAGCCCGGGGAGCGGACGTCCGGACGGACAGAGAGGAGCCGCGGTCCGGTGTCGGCCGCGGCTTCTTCGGTGCGGGTGGCCGGCATGGGCGTGACTCCTGCGCACGCCCATGCGTCCGGCGATCGCGAGGTGGCTGACCCGGCGGTCAGTCCACGCTCGGCAGGATGTGCGGTTCGGCGAGATCCTCCTCGTAACCCGCGAGGCGGATCGGAGCGGACCGGGCCCACACGTCGAGGTTGCCGAGCTGACCGGGCCTCTTGCCCGGGCTCTCCTTGCTCTTCTTGCTGCTCTGCTCGCGATTCGTCTTCTCCGGTGTCACCGCGCACTCCTTATGTGTCGGGTCACCCTCGGGGCGAACCGGAACAGTCTGTGATCCGGCACGTCACGCCCGCTCGGGTCTGGAGGGAAGGCCAGTTCGGACGCGGTGGCGCCGGCAACTCGTAGGAGAACAGACCGTTGTGAAGCGGTCGCCTCGGGACGGACGGTGGGTGGGGATGGGACCCAGTCGTGCTGTCCGTCGGCTATAGAGTAACCAAATGAGCGGGGGCGCGCTCGATAGGGAGTGCAAACAAGGCGTAACCATTGCGATCCAATGTGTGCTCCATCAGCCCAATTTTGCGCCCATTTGTCACATGATGCACCCTTTGGGGCCACCCATTCGGCGGACATCGCCGCACACGTGTCCTCGACGTCGAGCAGTTCAGGCGGCGTTGGCCGGACCGAAAACTCGTCCTGCTCTGCTGGCGTCCACACGAGCCGTATCGCGGGAGGACGGACGGATGGAGCTGCGCGGCGTCGAGGAGCTGATGGAGATGCTGTACGCGTGCCGGAGCGAGCGCGCGCTGCGGACCGCGGCTCTCCTGCGTCGCAGCCGTCCCGCCGACAAGGAGCTCCAGGTCGCGGGGCTGATGCGGGACAGCGGGCGGCTGCTGGGGCCGAGCGAGGAGGCCGAGCAGGCGGACCGCGCGGCCGCCGCGGTGCGGCCACTGCTCGGCGACCGGGTCGCCCGTCTCGTACGCCACCACGGCATGGCCCGGGGCCCGTACGCCGACGACGACCTGCTGTCCCTGCGTGCGGCGGACGAGGAGGGCCGGACCGCCGGTTTCGACGCGGGGGTCCTGGAGGACTGGCGCACGGTGCTGGAACTGGTGGCGGCACGGCACGCGGGGCCGGGGCGGGCGGCTGACGGCGCGTCATGATCCGGTACGGCGCATGACGGCGCGTCATGATCCGGTACGGCGCGCTCGGCGCCGTACCGGATCAGCGGCGGTGGAGCCGGGTCACCACTTGCCGGGCGCGTAGTCCTTCATGAACACGCCGTACAGGTCCTCGCCCGCCTCGCCGCGCACGATCGGGTCGTAGACGCGGGCCGCGCCGTCGACCAGGTCGAGCGGGGCGTGGAAGCCCTCGTCGGCGAGGCGGAGCTTGTCGAAGTGGGGACGCTCGTCGGTGATCCAGCCGGTGTCGACCGAGGTCATGAGGATGCCGTCGGCGTCGAACATCTCCTGGGCGCTGGTGCGCGTCACCATGTTCATCGCGGCCTTGGCGGCGTTGGTGTTGGGGTGGCCGGCGCCCTTGTAGCCGCGGCCGAAGACGCCCTCCATCGCCGAGACGTTGACGACGTACGCGCGTCCGCTCGTCGCCTTCCTGGCCGCCTCCGCCATGACCGGGCGGAGCTTGCTGATCAGGATGAACGGCGCCGTGTAGTTGCACAGCTGGGTCTCGAGGAGCTCCACCGGGGAGATCTGCTCGATGGTCTGCACCCAGGTGTTGGACTCGACGACGTCGGGGAGCAGGCCGCCCGCGTCGATGGCGGTGCCGTCGAGGTGCCGGGCGACGCTGGCGTTGCCCGCGACCAGGGCGAGGTCGGCGACCTTCTGGGCGTCGAGGCCGCTGGTGCCGACGGGCAGGGCCGCCAGACCGTCGACCGCGCCGGAGTTGAAGGCGCCGATGACGTGGTGCGCGGGAAGCTCACCGGCCGGCAGCGGGGCACTCTCGCCGTCGACCAGGGCGGCGTAGGCGGAGGGCAGCCGGCGCACGGTCTGCGTCGCGTTGTTGATCAGGATGTCGAGCGGGCCGGCCTCGGTGATCTGGTCCGCGAGGGCCACGGCCTGCGCCGGGTCGCGCAGGTCGATGCCCACGACCTCCAGGCGGTGCATCCAGTCCGCCGAGTCCTCCATCGCCTTGAAACGGCGGATGGCGTCCTTCGGGAAGCGCGTGGTGATCGTCGTGTGCGCGCCGTCGCGCAGCAGCCGCAGCGCGATGTACATGCCGATCTTGGCGCGGCCGCCGGTGAGCAGCGCGCGCTTGCCGGTGAGGTCGGCGCCGGCGTCGCGCTTGGCGCGGTTCAGGCCGGCGCAATCGGGACAGAGCTGGTGGTAGAAGTAGTCGACTTCCACGTACCGGGACTTGCAGGTGTAGCAGGAGCGCGGGCGCTGGAGTATCCCCGCGATCCTGCCGGACTCGGTGCTCGACGACGGCAGGATGCCCTCGGTCTCGTCGTCGATGCGCTGGGCGGAGCCGGTCGCGGTGGCCTCGGTGATCGCCTTGTCGTGCGCGGTCTTGGCGGCCCGGCGCTCCTGGCGGCGGCGCTGCTTGACCGTGCGGTAGATGTGCGAGGTGGCCCGGCGCACCTTGATCGCGTCGGGGTGGTCGACCTCGATCTTGTCGAGCTCCTCCAGTACGGCGAGGCAGACCGCCAGGCGCTCGGGGTCGATGCCGGGGCCGTGGACCACCTCGTCGCCGGGCTCGTTCGCCACGCCCGAGGCCGTCAGGCCGTCGTCTGTCACCGTCATCGCGCTGCCGCTTCCCTGATCACCTGCGCAGGGCACCGGTCGCGCCCGCTTTCGAACAGGGAATTTTACGGAGCACTCCCCCATACCACCAAACCGCTCCGGGGGAGACCCCTGGGGGGGCACCCGGGTGAGGCCGCCCCGCACGGCCGCGCGCGCCGCCGACGCGCCTGGCGCGAGACGGCGCGAGGGCCGGCCGAGGGCCTCGACGGGAATCGTCAGGCGTCCTGTTCGATCGTGACGTTCAGCTGCTTCATCAGCGGCTGGTCGCTCTGGGCGCTGTAGTCGCTGACCGAGATCAGCTGGTTCAGCTCCGGCATGTAGCCGGCGGCGACGCCGCGCGGGATGTCGTGTTCGACCGCGAGGAAGCCTTTCAGCGTGCGCTCGGTCCCGTCCTTGGCGTATGCCGTGATCGTGGTCGGCTGGAACTCCTTCAGGCCGCGCTCGCGCATGTCGTCGCCGTTCATGAAGACGAGCGTGCGCAGGTGGTGGATGCCGCGGTAGCGGTCGTTGTCGGTGTAGATCGTGGTGTTCCACTGGTCGTGGGAGCGCATCGCGCCCAGGACGAGCCGCCCGTCGCGGGGCACCACGTCGGGCAGGGGGGCGTGCGAGAACTCGGCGCGCCCTGAGGGGGTGAGGAAGACCAGCTCGCGGGCGGGCTGCTTGATCCGGAAGCCCATCGGCTGCCGGACGCGCCGGTTGAAGTCCTCGAAGCCGTACAGGACCTTCGCCATGGTGTCGCGGATGCGGTCGTAGTCCTCGACGTACCACTCCCACGGGGTGGCGGAGTCCGGCAGCGCCGCCCGGGCGAGGCCGGCGATGATCGCGGGCTCGGAGAGCAGGTGCGGCGAGGCCGGGTGCTGGTTGCCCTGCGAGAGGTGGACCATCGAATCGCCGTCCTCGACCGACAGCCGCTGCAGGCCGCCGCTCTGCATGTCCTTCTCGGTGCGGCCCAGGCACGGCAAGATCAGGGCCCGCTTGCCGTGGACGATGTGGCTGCGGTTGAGCTTGGTGCTGACGTAGACGGTCAGATCCACCTTCCGCAGGCTCGCGTAGGTGTACCTGGTGTCGGGCAGCGCGAGCGCGAAGTTGCCCGCCATGCCGACGAAGACCTTGATGTCGCCGCGGTCCATCGCCTCGACGGTGCCGATGACGTCCAGCCCCTCCTCCCGCGGCGGGTCGATCCCGCAGACCTCGGCGAGCTTGTCGAGGAACTCCCGCGTGGGGGCGTTGGTGATGCCGCAGGTGCGGTTGCCCTGCACGTTGCTGTGGCCGCGGTTGGGAGCGGCGCCGGCGCCCTCGCGGCCGATGTTGCCGCGCAGCAGCAGGACGTTGACGATCTCGCGGATCGTGTCGACGGCGTGCTCGTGCTGGTTGACGCCCAGGCCCCAGGTCATGATCGACCGGTCGGCCTCGCGGTAGATCGTGGCGGCCTTGAGGATGTCCTCCCTGGCCACGCCCGACTGCTGGACGATCTCGTCCCACGAGGTGTCCTCGACCAGCCTCCGGTAGGCGTCGAAGCCGGTCGTGTGGCGCGCCAGGAACTCCCTGTCGATCGCGTGATCGTCCCTCTCGGACATCTCCAGGGTCGCCTTGGCGATCCCGCGCATCAGCGCCATGTCGCCGGCGGACCGCGGCTGGATATTGAGGTTGCTGGTCGGGGTGGCGTGGAAGGTCGCCATCGCCACGAGGTCGTGCGGAATGATCGTGCGGGTGGCACCCGCCTCGACCTGCGGGTTGATGTGGACGAGCTTCTTGCCGGCGCGGTAGAGCTGCGCCAGCGGGGTGAGCATGCGCGGCGCGTTGGACGCGGCGTTGATGCCGATCACGAAGACGGCGTCCGCGGCCTCCCAGTCCTTGAGGTCCACGGTGCCCTTGCCGGTGCCGAGCGAGGCGATCATCGCGCGGCTGCCGGCCTCGGTGCACATGTTGGCGCAGTCGGGCTGGTTGTTGGTGCCGAGCTCTCGGGTCATGAGCTGGTAGAGGAAGGAAGCCTCGTTGCCCAGCCGTCCCGAGGTGTAGTACGAGGCCTGGTTCGGATCCTCAAGAGCGCGGACGGCGTCGCCGAAGAGCTTGAACGCGTCCGCCCAGCTGATGGGCACGTAGTGGTCGGTCTCCGGGTCGTAGGTCATCGGCTCGGTCAGCCGGCCCTGCGCCTCGAGGTCGTGGTCGTTCCAGTCGAACAGCGACGTGACGGTGTGCTCCGCGAAGAACTCGCGGGTGACGCGCTTGCCCGTCATCTCCCACGTGGTGTGCTTGATGCCGTTCTCGCAGAGGTCCAGCGCCAGGCCCTTGGTGTCGGGCCACGCACAGCCCGGGCAGTCGAAGCCGCCGCTGTCCTCCTGGTTCATCTTCAGCATCTCGAGCGAGCCCACCACGACCTCGCGCTCGTCGACCAGGAACTCGCCCACAGCCTTGGCCGCGCCCCAGCCCGCCGCCGGATGCGTGTACGGCTTCGACTTGGGCGGCCCTTTCGGCACGGGGCCCACCCGCGGCTCCAGCGGCTCCCCGGCGGCGGCCCTGTCCTGCCGTCCGATTTCGGCGTCGTCTTCGAACAAGCCATGATCATCCACGATGATCCCCTTAGTCTCATTTCTCCACTTTTGAGGCTATGTTCCCCCGGGCCCGGTCCCGTACCGCGACGCGTCCGACGAAGACCGCCCGGGATCCCCGGCTTCCCGCCCCGATGACCTCAGGATGCAGACACTGACGTCGAGCTCCGGAGGTCATCCCACATGAGAGGGACCCGGCTTGAGCGGCTGTGTCTGGCGGGGGTGATGACGGCGTCCGCGCTGCTCCTCGCCCCCGCCGCGCGGTCCGCCGAACCGAGCGGCGGCCCGCTCACCGACCTGGTCGACCCGTTCATCGGCACCGAGAACGAGGGCAACACCTTCCCCGGCGCGACGGTGCCCTTCGGGATGGTCCAGCTCTCGCCCGACACCGGGCACCGGACGGGGTACGACTACTCCGACAGCCGCATCCGGGGCTTCTCGCTGGTCCACCTCTCCGGCGTCGGGTGCCGTATCGGCGGGGACCTGCCGGTCCTGCCGACCACCGGGGACGTCACGGAGACGGACTACGCCCGGTACGCGGCCGGCTTCCGGCACACCGACGAACAGGCGAGCCCGGGCTCCTACCGGGTCGGCCTGTCCTCCGGGATCACCGCCGAGCTGACCGCCACCACGCGCACCGGCGTGCAGCGCTACACCTTCCCGGCCACCGACAAGGCCAACGTCCTGCTCAACGCGGGCCAGTCGCTGCACAAGGCGGTCGGCGCCAGGGTCGAGATCCTCGACGACCGCACCGTGCGCACCACGATCACCGGCCGCGGCTTCTGCCGCGACACCCTGCCGTACACCGTGCACACGATCACCCGCTTCGACCGGCCCTTCACCGCGTACGGCACCTGGGACGGCGCCGCCGTCACCGACGGCTCCCGCACCGGCCGCGGCGGCGCCTACGTCCGGTTCGACACCACCGGGGACCGCACGGTCACGGCGACCACCGCGCTGTCGTACGTCGACCCGCGGGGCGCGGAGGTCAACCTGCGGGCGGAGGGCGGCCGTTCGTTCGACGCGGTGCGCGAGGCGGCCCGGCGGGCGTGGGAGGGGCGGCTGCGCACGGTCCGTGTCCGAGGCGGGGACGACACCCGGCGCCGTACGTTCTACTCGTCGCTGTACCGGTCGTTCCTCGCGCCGAGCACGGGCAGCGACGCGGACGGCCGCTACACCGGCTGGGACCAGCGGACCCACCGCGCCAAGGGGTTCACGTACTACCAGAACTGGTCCCTGTGGGACACCTACCGCACCCAGTGCCAGCTCCTCGCCCTGCTCGCGCCGCGCGAGGCCCGCGACATGGCCCGGTCGGTGATCAGGGTCGGCGAGGAGGGCGGCTGGCTGCCCAAGTGGGGCTACGCCACGGCCGAGACGAACATCATGACCGGCGACCCGGTCACCCCGTTCCTCACCACCGCGTACCAGCTCGGTCTTCTCAGGGGGTACGAGGAACGGGCGTACCGCGTGCTGCGGCAGAACGCCGACGGCGTGCCCCCGGTCGACGTGCCGATGGCCGGCCGGGAGGCCAACGACGAGTACCTGGCGAACGGCTTCGCCCCCTACGTCCCGGGCCGCCCGCAGGCCAAGCTCGGCGACTCGGACTACCACCAGGGCGCCTCGGTGACCCTGGAGTACGCCCTGTCCGACGCGATGCTCGCGCAGATGGCCCGCGCCCTCGGCCACACCGCGGACGCCGACCGGTGGGCGGCCCGCTCACGCAACTACCGCAACGTCTTCGATCCGTCGACCGGCTTCTTCCGCGCCCGGGACGCCTCCGGCGCCTTCGCCGGACCGGCCGACCCGGCCCGCAGCGTCGGCTTCCACGAGGGCACCGCCTGGCAGTACCAGTGGCTGGTGCCGCAGGACGTGCCGGACCTGGTCCGCCTGATCGGCGGTCAGCGGGCGGCCAACGACCGGCTGGACGCGTTCTTCGCCTACGACCGGCTGCTGACCGACCCCGAGCGCACCGCCCGCGAGGTGTGGGTGCACGGCGACCCGTACACGTACTACAACGCGGCCGTGTACAACCCGATGAACGAGCCCGACCTCATCGCCCCGTACACCTACCTCTCGACCGGGCAGCCCTGGAAGACGACCGACGTGGTGCACGCGGCGATGACCCTGTTCACGGACGCGCCGACCGGCATGACCGGCAACGACGACCTGGGCACGATGTCCGCCTGGCACGTGCTGTCCTCGATCGGGCTCTTCCCGGTCCAGCCCGGGTACGGCACCTGGGGGCTGTCCACGCCCGTCTTCGACCGCGTGGACCTCGCCCTCGACCGCCGCTACTGGCCCGGCGGCCGGCTGACGGTCAGCGCGCCGGGGACCTCGGCGGCCGACCGCTACGTCCAGGGCGTCGCCGCGGACGGGGTCCCGTACGGCCGGACGTATCTGACGACGGACGCCCTGCGCTCCCTGCGCGAGCTGTCCTTCACGGTCGGCCCGCACCCGTCGGAGTGGGGCACGTCCCCGGGGTCCGCGCCGCCCTCCCTGACGTGACCTCAGGTGCCTGGGCAGTCCCGCCCCTTTCGGCGGGCGCAACTTCATCTGAAGTTAACTGTGCGTAACTTGATCGCACTTGACCGTAATCATCTGCCGGAGGTTGACTGCATGCCCACCCTTCGTCGATGCGAGGCAAGCCATTGACTTCCGATCTGCTCGCTCCCCTCGACCTGGCCTTCTGGAACATCGAGTCCGACCTGTACCCGATGCACCTCGGCGCCCTCGGCGTCTTCTCGGCGCACTCGCCCACCGCCGGCGCCCACGCGGCCGACCTGCTCGCCGCCCGCGCCGCCGCCGTGCCGGGACTGCGGATGCGTATCCGGGACGTCTGGCAGCCCATCGGCTCCCCCTTCGCGCTCCCGCTCGCCTTCGGCGGCGCCACCCGTGAGCCCGATCCCGGTTTCGACCCGATGGACCACGTCCGGCTGCACGCCCCGGCCGGCGACTTCCAGGCCGTGGCCGGCACGCTCATGGAACGCCCGCTGGAGCGCGACCGGCCGCCGTGGGAGGCGCACGTGCTGCCCGGCGAGGACGGTGTCTCCTTCGCCGTGCTGTTCAAGTTCCACCACGCGCTCGCCGACGGCCTCCGCGCGCTCAAGCTCGCCGCGGGCGTGCTGGACCCCATGGACCTCCCCGAGCGCGGCCCGCGCCCCGTCGAGCCGCCGCGCGGTCTGCTGCCCGACGTGCGCAAGCTGCCCGGTCTGCTGCGCGGCGCCCTGTCCGAGGCCGGCCGCGCGCTGGACATCGGCGCCTCCGTCGCCCTGTCCACGCTGGGCGGGCGCACCTCCTCCGCGCTGACCTCCACGCCGAGCGGCACGCGCCGCACCGCGGGCGTCGTGCTCGACATCGACGACGTGCACCGGGTGCGCAAGGCGGTCGGCGGCACCGTCAACGACGTCCTCATCGCCGTCGTCGCGGGCGCGCTGCGCCGCTGGCTCGACGAGCGCGGCGACGGCAGCGCGGGCGTCGAGCCCCGCGCGCTGATCCCCGTCTCCCGGCGCCGCCCGCGCAGCGCGCAGCCACAGGGCAACCGGCTCTCGGGTTACCTGATACGGCTCCCCGTCGACGATCCCGACCCGCGCAGCCGCCTCGACACGGTGCGCGCGGCGATGGACCGTAACAAGGACGCGGGCGCCGACCGGGGCGCCGGCGCGGTCGCGCTGCTCGCCGACCACGTCCCCGCGCTCGGCCACCGGCTCGGCGGACCGCTCGTCGGCCAGGCGGCCCGGCTGTGGTTCGACATCCTGGTCACCAGCGTCCCCCTGCCCGGCATCGGACTGCGCCTCGGCGGCCACCCCCTCACCGAGGTCTACCCCTTCGCCCCGCTCGCCCCCGGCCAGTCCCTGGCGGTCGCGATCTCGACGTACCGAGGCCACGTGCACTACGGCCTGGTCGCCGACGGCCGAGCCGTCCCGGACCTCGACCGCTTCGCCCGCGCGCTGACGGCCGAGGTGGAGACGCTGATCATGGCTTGCGATCCCTGAGGCGTCCGTGGGGATCCGTAGGGGTCCATAGGGGGCCGTAGGGGTCATAGGGGGCCGTTCCGGCTGGGGCGCCTTCGGGGGCGCCCCAGCCGGTGTCGGGCCCGCGAGCCCGGCCTGATCCAAACAAAGACCCTAGGGCACCAACTGCCCCTTCCCGAGGGCGATCACGCCGCCCCGGGAGACGGTGTACAGCTCGGCGTCGCGGTCCGGGTTGACGCCGATCGTCGCCCCGGGCGGCACCTGGACGTTCTTGTCGATGACGGCGCCGCGCACCACCGCGCCCCGGCCGATGTGCACGTTGTCGTGCAGCACCGACCCCTGCACGACGGCCCCCGGGTCCACCACCACGCCCGGAGACAGGACCGACCGCGTGACCTGGCCGCGGATCAGGCAGCCCGCGCTGACGATGGATTCGCTCGCTATGCCGCCGGCGTTGAAACGGGCAGGCGAGAGCTGGCCCGAGTGGGTGTAGACGGGCCAGGTGCGGTTGTAGAGGTTGAAGGCGGGGCGCTCGGCGATCAGGTCCATGTGGGCGTCGTAGTAGGCGTCGAGGGTGCCGACGTCGCGCCAGTAGCCCTGGTCGCGGGTGGTCTCGCCGGGGACGTGGTTGTCGGCGAAGTCGTAGAGCTGCGCCTCGCCGCGGCCGGTGAGCTGGGGCAGGATCGAGCCGCCCATGTCGTGCACGGACCGCTCGTCCTCGGCGTCCCGGTGCAGCGCCTCGATCAGGGCCTTGGTGCTGAAGACGTAGTTGCCCATCGAGGCGAACACGGACTGCGGATCGTCCGGCAGGCCGGGAGGATCTGCGGGCTTCTCCAGGAACCGCTTGACGCTCTGCCCGTCCGAGCCCGGGGTGATCACACCGAACGAGGAGGACTCGGCGCGCGGCACTCGGATGCCCGCGACGGTCACGCCGGCGCCGCTGTCGACGTGCTGCGCGATCATCTGGCGCGGGTCCATGCGGTAGACGTGGTCGGCGCCGAACACCGCGACGTAGTCGGGCTGTTCGTCGTGGACGAGGTTGAGCGACTGCAGGATCGCGTCGGCGCTGCCCAGGTACCAGCGCGGGCCGAGCCGCTGCTGCGCCGGGACCGGGGTGACGTAGTTGCCGAGCAGGCTGGACATCCGCCAGGTGGTGGTGATGTGCCGGTCCAGCGAGTGCGACTTGTACTGGGTGAGCACGCAGATGCGCAGGATGTCGGCGTTGACGAGGTTGGAGAGCACGAAGTCGACGAGCCGGTAGGTGCCGCCGAAGGTGACCGCGGGTTTGGCGCGGTCCGTCGTCAGGGGCATCAGCCGTTTGCCCTCGCCGCCGGCGAGCACGATCCCGAGAACCGAAGGACCTCCACGACGCATGGCCGCTCCCCTCACCCTGGTCGAACCCTGGCCTGCCCCGGGCGGGGCCGGCTAAGCCTGCTTGAGGATCTCCTCGTACAGCCGCACCGTGCGCCGGGCCACGGTGTCCCAGCCGAACTCGCCCACCGCGCGCTCCCGCCCCGCCTCCCCCATCCGCCGGGCCCTCTCCGGGTCGCCGAGGATCTCGTCCAGCGCCTCCGCGAGCGAGGTCTCGAAGTCCTCGTCCGGCGTGACCAGCAGGCCCGTCCGGCCGTCGTCGACGACCTCGGGGATGCCGCCGACCCGGGAGGCCACGACGGGCGTGCCGCACGCCATCGCCTCCAGGTTGACGATGCCCAGCGGCTCGTAGACCGAGGGGCAGACGAACACGGCGGCGTGGGTGAGGAGTTGGATGACGTCTCCGCGCGGCAGCATCTGCGGGATCCAGTGCACGCCCTCGCGGACTCCGCTCAACTCCCGGAACAGCTCGCGGAACTCCCGGTCGAGCTCGGGGGTGTCCGGCGCGCCCGCGCACAGCACGACCTGCGCCGCCGGGTCGATGTCCCGTACGGCGCGCAGCAGTTGGGGGACGCCCTTCTGGCGGGTGATGCGGCCGACGAACAGCACGAACGGGCGGTGCGGGTCCACGCCCAGCCGGGCGAGGACGTCGGTGCCGTGGTCCGGGCGGTAGAGGGTGGTGTCGATGCCGTTGTGCACGACGTGGACCCGGGCCGGATCCAGCGCCGGGTAGCAGCCGAGGATGTCCTCGCGCATGGCGCCCGAGACGGCGATCACCGCGTCGGCGGCCTCGATGGCGGTGCGCTCGGACCAGCCGGACAGGGCGTATCCGCCACCGAGTTGCTCGGCCTTCCAGGGCCGCAGCGGCTCCAGGGAGTGGGCGGTCATCACGTGCGGGACGCCGTAGAGGAGCTTGGCGAGGTGGCCGGCGAGACCGGCGTACCAGGTGTGGGAGTGGACGAGGTCGCGGCTCGCGAGGGCGGCGGCCATGGAGAGGTCCACGGAGAACGTGCGCAGGGCGTCGTTGGCGGTGTCCAGGGCGGACCAGGGGCGGTGGCGTACGACGCCGACACCGCGGCCCTCGCCCCAGCAGTGCACCTCCAGCTCGACCAGGGACGTCAACTCCCGCGCCAGGAACTCGACATGGACTCCGGCGCCGCCGTACACGTCCGGAGGGAACTCCCGGCTCAGCAGTCCCACTCGCACCGCAACTCCCTGGTCTTGGCGGCAGGTTCCCTCATGGTCACCCAGACGGGGCGCTCGGGGAAGAGTGCGGGACGGAGCGCGGCGGCCGGGTGAAGCAGCAGTCGCCGCAGACTCCGCCGCCGGGTAGGCGGTAGTACAGGCAGCAGCTGCGGCGCCGGAAGGCAGTGCCGGAGAGGGTGCCGGTGGCGCTCAGGAGGGGGTGGGTGAACAGTTCGGCGGTGAGCGCGCGGGCCCGCTCGGCCAGGTCGGTACGGCCGCTGCCGTGCGCCCATCGCTGGAGTTCGCGGGCGGCGCCGGCGAGCGCGGAGCCCGCGTTGCCGCGCAGCAGCCCGGCCGCGACCCCGTACCGGGCGCGCAGGGTCTCCCCTAGGGGTTCGAGGTGGCGGTCCAGCACGGCGGCCGCGAGCGTCTCCGCGTCACCGGGCAGCGGGCGCATCTCGGCCAGCCAGAGGTCGTCGGGTGCGGTCGCGGCCGGGTCCCAGTGGAGCAGGGCCGGGTCCGGATCGGGGATCCGGCCGTACAGGACGGCACTGCCGAGGGCCACCGACCAGAGCCGGGCGGCGAGCCCCTGCTGGGCGATGGACGCGGAAACGCGCAGCTCAGAGGTGCGAAGACGCTGCGCCACCAGCTCGACACGAAAAATTATGGAATCGCCGTAAACGTCAGACTTTGCCCCGCCATAGGCCTCCGCGAGCGTCGGCAGCGTCCCGGCCGGTGACCGCCCGCCGTCTCCTGCCGCGCGCAGGACGAAGAATCCGCCGAGCGGGCGGAGCGCTGCGAGTCCGGGGTCGATGTCCACGAACAGGAGTAGTACCAGGGACGGTACGGATGCGGCCGAGTCGGGGGTACGTCCGTGTCGCCCACCCTGGGGAGGACGGTGCTCCGGAGATACTCCATCGGCAGTAGGACTCAATGCCTGCCCAGGTACGACGACGGGAAGAAGCCCGGGCGGCAGAGTGTTGCCCATGAATGCCGACCGTACTCGTCACCGGGCCCGGGGGTCCCGCCTGGCGCCGAGGAGCCCTTGATGACCGCCCTCGTGTTGTCCGTCCTGTTGTCGTTCGTCTCCGCCGTCGCGTACGCGGGCGGGGCCATCGTGCAGGAGCAGGTCGCGCTGTCCTGCGCTCCCGACGAGCGGTACGGCCATCTACGGCGGCCCAGTTGGTGGGCCGCCGTCGCACTGACGGCCGTGGGCGGAGCGCTGCACGTGGTGGCGCTGGCCTACGGCCCCCTGAGCCTCGTCCAGCCGCTGGGCGCCCTGACCATCGTGTTCGCGCTGCCCATGGCGGCGCTGTTCGTCGGCCGCAAGGCCGGGGCGGCGGCCTGGCGCGGCGCCATCATGGCCACTCTGGGTCTCGCCGGACTGCTCGCCCTCGTCGGCACCTCCCACGGCCAGTCGCTCACCGCCGCCGAGCGCATCGGCACGGCCGTGGTCACCGGCGGCGCGGTGCTGACGCTGATGACCGCGGCCCGCGCGGCGCACCGGCACCCCGCGGTGCGCAGCGTGCTGCTCGCGGTCGCCTCCGGCATCGCGTTCGGCATGTCGTCGGTGTTCACCAAGACCGTCACCACCGACTGGAGCGACGGGTTCTCGGCGGCCGACCTGCCGTCGCTGGCGGCGATCGGCGTGTTCGCGTCGGCCGGCGTCCTGCTCTCCCAGGCCGCGTACCGCGGCGGCGGCCTCGCGGCACCGCTCGCCACGCTGACGGTGGTGAACCCGGTGCTGGCGGCCGCGGTCGGCATCACGATGTTCGGCGAGACCTTCCGCTACGGCGTCACGGGCACCGCGCTCGCGTTGAGCAGCGGTGTGGTGGCAGCGGGCGGCCTGATCCTGCTGACGACGGAGCGCATCCAGCACACACCGCACCCGGCCTCGAAGGCTCAGGGGAACTCGCAGGAGCGGCCGTCGGACTCACCCGCTCGGCCTGCCTCCGACCCCGAGCCCCTCTCCTCCCCCGGCATGCACGTGCCGCTGCCCGCGCTGCACCGGCACCGCCTGCGGGTCAGATCCTGACGCCGCCGGCCCGGAGATAGGCGACCGGGTCGATGTCCGCGCCGAACGCGGGCCCGGTCCGCACCTCGAAGTGCAGATGCGGGCCCGTGGCGTTGCCGGTCGCCCCCGAGCGGCCGATGCGCCGTCCGACGGAGACTTCCTGCCCCGTCCGCACGCTGATGGCGGACAGGTGGGCGTACTGCGAGTAGCGGCCGTCGGCGTGCCGGATGACGACCTGGTAGCCGTAGGAGCCGCCCCAGCCCGCGTCGACCACGCGTCCGGCCGCGACCGCGTGGACGGAGGTGCCGGTGGGCACGGGGAAGTCGACGCCGGTGTGATAGCCCTTCGACCAGTACGAGCCGACAGCACGGTAGGGCGTCCCCGTGCGGGCGTTCACGGGGGCGGTGAGGGAGGTGTGGCCGCGGCGGGTGGGCTTGGCGGGCTTCTCGGACTCGCGGTGCGCCTTCGCCGCCTTCGCCGCCTTCTCCGTCCTCTCAGTCTTCTCCGCCTTCTCCGCCTTCTCCGCCTTCTCCGTCTTCTTCGATGGCTTGGCCGACTTCTCGGCGGGCGGTGCCGCGGCGTGAGCGGTGTGCAGCGTCAGCCGCTGTCCCGGCAGGATCAGGTCGGGGTCGGCTCCGACCGTCGTACGGTTGGCCGCGTACAGGCGCTGCCAGCCGCCCCGTACGTCCCGCTCCTCGGCGATGCCGGACAGCGTGTCGCCGCGCACGACGGTGTACATCTCCGCCTTGCCGGCGCGGGACTGAGGCGCCATCTGGGGCTGTACGTCACTTATGTGCACGGCCTCGCCGCTCCCGGGCAGCAGGGCGGACGCCGTACCGTCGTAGGCCGCCCAGGTGGACCGGGTGAACTGGAGGCCGCCGTGGTAGCCGTTGCCGGTGTTGACGCTCCAGTCGCCGCTGGACTCGCGGGCGGCGACCTTGTTCCAGGTGGCCGCGTCGGCCGCGTGGACGCTCCCGGCGCCGATGAGGGGGAGCGCGAGGCCGGCCCCGCCCGCGGTGACGGTGAGTGAGGCGCGGTTGATCCTGTTCGGCTGGTAGCGGCGATGCCGACCGTGCACGGCCACTTCGGCCCCCCCTCGCCCTGCGTCAGGAGGGGCAAAAGTAGCCGCCGCAAACAGGCCGCGACAAGACGACATTCGGCCGTCGGCCACTCCAAGTGGTCGGTCAGGAGCGGCTGTTGGGCCGATCCGTGAGCCGTTCGCTGCTCCGCTGAGGCGCCGGGCGCGTTCCGCACGTATGCAAGCGTGGCGGGTCAGATGTGCGCCGACGGCGCTCGGCACGTCAGGATGGTCGCGTCGCCGTACGTGCACGTCAGGGCGGTTCAGGGGCGATACTGACCGAACTGCCGTGCACGACCGGCACGACCTTTTAGAGCATGCAGTGTGCAGGATCCACCGAATAAACCGGATCCACCCTATTTACGAGGAGTAGGCGGTATGAGCAGTTCGGCGCAGATCGGCGTCACGGGTCTCGCGGTCATGGGCCGCAACCTCGCCCGTAACTTCGCGCGCAACGGCTACACGGTCGCGGTGCACAACCGGACGCCTTCGCGTACGCAGGCGCTCGTGGAGGAGTTCGGGAACGAGGGCGACTTCGTCCCGGCCGAGACCGCCAAGGAGTTCGTCGAGGCGCTGGAGCGGCCGCGCCGCCTGGTCATCATGGTCAAGGCCGGCGAGCCGACCGACGCGGTGATCGAGGAGTTCGCCCCGCTGCTGGAGCCGGGCGACATGATCATCGACGGCGGCAACGCGCACTTCGCCGACACCCGCCGCCGTGAGCGCGAGCTGCGCGAGCAGGGCATCCACTTCGTCGGCATGGGCGTCTCCGGCGGCGAGGAGGGCGCGCTGAACGGCCCGAGCATCATGCCGGGCGGCCCGCAGGAGTCGTACGACTCGCTGGGCCCGATGCTGGAGAAGATCTCCGCGAAGGCGAAGGACGGCGCGCCCTGCGTGACCCACGTCGGCCCCGACGGCGCCGGCCACTTCGTGAAGATGGTCCACAACGGCATCGAGTACGCCGACATGCAGCTGATCGGTGAGGCGTACCAGCTGCTGCGCGACGTCGCCGGGTTCACCCCCGCCGAGATCGCGGAGATCTTCCGCACCTGGAACCAGGGCCGGCTCGACTCGTACCTGATCGAGATCACGGCCGAGGTGCTGTCCCACGTGGACGCGGAGACGGGCAAGCCGTTCGTGGACGTCGTGGTGGACCAGGCCGAGCAGAAGGGCACCGGCCGCTGGACGGTCCAGATCGCCCTCGACCTCGGCGTCCCGGTGTCGGGCATCGCGGAGGCGGTCTTCGCCCGCTCCCTGTCCGGTCACGCGGCCCTGCGCGAGGCCTCGCGCGGCCTGGCCGGCCCCAAGCCGACCCCGATGAGCGACGCGGAGAAGGCGGCCTTCGCCGACCGCGTCGAGCAGGCGCTTTACGCGTCGAAGATCGTCTCGTACACCCAGGGCTTCCACGAGATCGCGGCGGCCAGCGAGGAGTACGACTGGGACATCGACCTCGGCGCCATGGCCGCCATCTGGCGCGGCGGCTGCATCATCCGCGCGGCCTTCCTGGACCGCATCCGCGCCGCGTACGACGCCCGGCCCGACCTGCCGAGCCTGTTGTCCGACGACACCTTCGCCCAGGAGATCGCGGACGCCCAGGACGACTGGCGCGAGGTCCTCGTCACGGCCACCCGTCAAGGCGTGCCCACCCCGGGCTTCGCCGCCGCCCTCGCCTACTACGACGCGCTGCGCGCCGAGCGCCTGCCCGCGGCCCTGACCCAGGGCCAGCGCGACTTCTTCGGCGCCCACACCTACCGCCGCGTCGACCAGGACGGCTCGTTCCACACGCTGTGGGGCGGAGACCGCTCCGAGGTGCGGGCCTGACGGGTACGGGCCTGAGGGCCGCAGGCCCGAGGGGTGCGGGCCCGAGGGCTGCGCGCCTGAGGGTTCGCTTCCTGCCGGGCGGTGCATGACACCGCTCGGCGGTCCGGCCGCCTCCTGAGTGCTGCCTGACAGGGCCGCCGCTGATCCGTCAGCGGCGGCCCTCGCTCGCGCTCAGGTCAGGGGCGGTCCCGGCTCGGGCGGCGGGAAGGGCTCCGGTCCCGGCGGGATCGGGGACGGAGAGGGTTCCGGAGGCGGGCCGGGGTGGGGCGGGCCCGGAGGGGGCGGGGGCCCCGGGTGCGGCGGCGGCTCCGGATGCGGGGGCGGTCCGGGCGCCGGCGGGGGTTCGGGGGTCGGGACCGGGTTGGGGTACGGCTCCGGCGGCGGGGTCGGCTCCGGAGCGGGCGCCGGCTCGGGCGGCGGGACCGGATTGGGGTACGGCTCCGGGTGCCCGGGGTCCGGACCCGGGGTCGGACCGGGCGGCACGGGGTCGGGGTGCGGGTTCGTCATGACGTCCTCCGGCCAATGGCCGACATCGCCTGTCGACTACTCCCCCGCGTACCCGCCACGTGCACCGCCACGCCTGCGGGAGGCGGACCGCTCCCGCGCCCGGACCCGCCCCGGCGGCGCTCAGAACCGCCCGGGATGCGCCGCCAGCCACTGCTTCGCGGCCCGCAGCAGGCCGGGGTCGGCGGCAGGCGCCTCGGCGGGATGACGAGCGGCCCACTGGACGACGTACGGGCACAGCGGCGCCACCGCGACGCCCTCGCGGGCGGCAATGGCGTACAGCTCGCGGGCGAGGGAGCCCGCGATGCCCTTGCCCTCATGGGCGGGCTCGACGACGGTGTGGACGGGAACCAGGGCGCGCGCGGGCGCGTCGAGCACGAAGTACTCGATACGGCCGACGACTTCACCGCCGGCGACGGCTTCCAGGCGGCCGGCCGCCCGGTCGTCGCGGATCTCGACGCTCTCGCCGCCGCTCATGGGCACGCACGCTCCTGGTCGTCCGTCGGTCTGTCGCCGCGCGACTGTCAGCCCCGGTCGGCCGCCACGGCCTGCGGGCTGCGCCGCTGGTCCGAACCGGGCACCGGCTCGGACGCGTCGGCACCGAGGGCCACGATCCGGTTGTCGCCGTCGACGTGCACGACCTTCGGCTCCAGCACCCGCGCCTCGGCGTCGCTCACCTGAGCGTAGCTGATGATGATCACCAGGTCACCGGGGTGGATGAGATGAGCGGCGGCCCCATTGATCCCGACGACACCCGAGCCCCGCTCCCCCTCGATGACGTACGTCTCCAGCCGGGCCCCGTTGGTGATGTCGACGATGTGCACGAGCTCACCGGGCAGCAGATCGGCGGCGTCGAGCAGGTCGGCGTCGATGGTCACAGATCCCACGTAGTGCAGGTCGGCCTGGGTGACGGTGGCTCGATGGATCTTGGACTTGAACATCGTGCGGAACATAGGTGTACTCCTGGAAGTAGGCTCCCTGCCTGCGTTTTTGCAGGTCAAGGGCTCTTTCCATACTTTACAGCCAGTCGCCTGTCCGGGTAGTTGTCCCCAGGTTTTCGGTACCCATACTGACCGAATGCTGACCTCGCTCGGCAGCCCCTCGCAAAAGATCGTCACCTGGCTCGCCGAGCGCCGCCTGGACGCCTGAACCGCAGCCGCACGAGTTCCGGGGCGAACGGGTGGCCGTACCGTCGGCGTACGAATCAGTTGGTGCTGTTCAGGGCGTCGGCGTACTGCTCGGCGGTGACGGGTTCGAGCCAGGTGGTGCCGTCTCCGCTGCCGTCGCCGACGACCATGGCGATGTGGGCCATGAGGGTGGTGTCGGTGGCTCCGTGCCAGTGCTCCTCACCGGCCGGGCACTTGACGATCTGGCCGGCGCTGACACGTACGACGTTGCCGTCGCGGGTGCCGACCAGGCCCACGCCGTCGGTGATGTAGAGGGTCTGGCCGTTGGCGTGGGAGTGCCAGTTGGTGCGGGCGCCGGGGGTGAAGCGGACCAGGGCGGAAGCGAGGCGGGCGGGTTCGGTGGGCGTCTCGATCATGTTGAGGTAGACGTCGCCGGTGAAGCGATCGGCCGGGGCCTTGAGCGTGGACGTCTCGGTGATGTGTTCCATGGCGGTTGTTTCCTTGGTGCTGTAGAGGGAGGTTGCGCCCGTGTCAGGCATCGCGCTCGTCGGCGATCTTCTTAAGCTGGTTGATCGCGGTCATGGCGTTGGGCCAGCCGGCGTAGAAGGCGAGGTGGGTGATGGCCTCGGACAGTTCGTCGACGCTCAGGCCGTTCTCCAGCGCCACGCTCAGGTGGTAGGGCAGCTGTTCGCTGCGGTACAGGGCAGCCAGGACACTGACGGTGACCAGGCTGCGGTCGCGCGGTGAGAGGCCGGGGCGCTCCCAGATGTCGCTGAAGAGGACGTCGTTGGTGAGCTCTACGAGCTTGGGCGCGATCGTCTCCAGCTCCTTGGGGGCGGACTGCTTGGGCATGGTGTCGGTTCTTCCTTCTGTGCTCGGGGCGGTCCAGCGGGATCCAGTTGCCGACGGTGTGGTCACCGGGCGACGTAGCCGCCGTCGACGGGCAGGGCGACGCCGACGACGAAACTCGCGCCGGGGCTGCACAGCCACAGGACGGCCTGGGCGATCTCGTCGGCGGTGCCGAGCCGGTTGATGGGCTGGTTGGCCTCGGCCTCGGCGCAGTCCAGCTCCCCCTTGGCGATCATGTCGCTGACCATCGGGGTGTCGATGGTGCCGGGGCACACGGCGTTGACGCGGATGCCGCGCGGGGCGTATTCGAGGGCGGCGCTGGTGGTCAGGCCGATCACACCGTGTTTGGAGGAGTGGTAGGAGGCCCGGCCGGGGATGCCGACGAGCCCGCCGAGGGACGAGCAGTTGACGATGGCACCGCTTCCTTGGGCGCGCATGTGGCGCAGTTCGTGCTTCATGCTCGCCCAGACGCCGCGCAGGTTGACGGCATGGACGCGGTCGAACTGGTCCGCTCCTTCGTCGGCGGCGTCGGCGGGCGGGATCTGGATTCCGGCGTTGTTGTAGGCCATGTCGAGCCGGCCGAAGGTCTCCACCGTGTGGTCCACCGCGGCGGCCACCTGGTCCTCGTCGGTGACGTCGCAGACGAGGGCGAGGGCTTGGTGGCCTTCGTCGGTGAGCTGTTTGGCGGCCGCGTTCGCGGCGCTCGCGTCGAGGTCGGCGAGGGCGACGGCGGCTCCGGCCCGGGCGAAGGCGCGGGCGGTGGCCAGGCCCATGCCGGAGCCGGCACCGGTGACGAAGGCGACCTGTCCGGTGAAGTCGTACGTGGGATTCATGAGGGTCTCCCGGCGAGGGCGGTGTGTCGTGGACTTGAGGTTCAGCGGGTCGTCGTCACCGGTGTGTCGACCGTCCGTCGTGCGCCGGCGTCGGTCTGCCGGGTGACGATCCGCGTCCGGCGGGCCGCGCCGCTGACCGCGAGGGCGATGAGCGGGAGCAGGGTGAGGGCGGTGGAGACGGCGCCGACCAGGGCCGGGCCGGTCAGGCCGAGGGAGGAGTCCAGGGCGTGGCCGGCGATGGCGGAGCCCGCGGCGATGCCGGTGTTGTAGGCCGAGGTCGTCAGGGCCGAGGTCAGGGTGGGGGCGTCGCCCGCGAAGCGGACGGCGAGGGAGGTGACCACCGGGTTGACAGTGAATCCGGTCAGGGCCATGAGGAAGACCAGGACGACGGCTGCCACCGGGCTGCTGGACAGCGGGATCAGGAGGAGCAGGGTGACGGCGGTGGCCGCGGCGGCGGCGATCGTCGTCACCATGGGGCGACGATCACCGAGACGGCCTCCGATGGTGTTGCCGCCGAGCGCGCCGATGCCGAAGGCGATCAGGACCAGGGGGACGGCGCTCTCGGCGATGCCCGCGCGGTCGGTCAGCAGCGGCGTGATGTAGGTGTACGTCGCCAGGACGCCGCCCATGATCAGCACTGCGGCGGTGAGCGCCAGCCACAGCCTGCCCTGCCGCAGGGCTTGCACCTCGGCCCGCACCGACACCGCGGCGCGCCGCTCGGTCCGGGGGACGACGCGGCCGACGAACACGGCGGCCAGCGCGGCGAGGACGGCCAGCGCCCAGAAGGGGCCGCGCCAGCCGGTGAACTGGCCGACGTAGGAGCCGATCGGCACGCCGACGACGTTGGCCAGGGTCAGGCCGCCCATCATGACGCTGACGGCGCGGGTGGACTGGCCGGGGCCCGCGGCTGCGGTGGCGATCACGAATCCGACCGCCCAGAACGCGCCGGTGGCCAGGGCGGTGACGACACGCGCGGCGAGCACGACGGTGAAGGACGTGCTGAGCGCGGCGACGACGTGGCCGAGCGCGAACACGGCGAGGGCCAGGACCAGGGTGCGGCGCTGCGGCAGACGCAGAGTGGCCATGGCCATGGTCGGTCCGCCGATGATCATGCCGACGGCGAAGGCGGTGATCAGCAGGCCGGCGTGGGAGACGCTGACGTGGAGGTCAGAGGCCATCTCGGGCAGCAGTCCGGCGATGACGAACTCGGTGGTTCCCATCAGGAACGTACCGGCGGCGAGCACCCAGACGACGAAGGGCAGTCGGCCGGGGGCGGTTCCGGCTGCGGAAGACATGCGAGGGCCTTTCCGTACGAGAAGGGGAGGCGGTCAGGAGGCGGGGGCGGGCTCGGGGGTGATGTGGGCGGCCCCGGGTCAGCGGGCCGGGGGCGGCGTCGAGGTGGCCGAGGACGAGCAGGTCGGCGTCGGCTGCGGCGTGGCCGGGGCCATCGCGGTGGAAGAGGGCGAGGTTGCCGCGGGGCGTGTGGCAGGCGAGGTCGCCGGACTTAGGGTCTGTCGTTTGGATCAGGTCGGCTGTGAGGTGCGGTACTTCTCGACCGACCCGATCGGGGTCTGGTGCGTGCAGCTGCAAGGCGGAGGAGGGCGTCGACGCGATGGGGGTCCCCCCGCGCGAGCGGAGCCGAGCGTGGGGGAGTTGGCAACCGACGACAACGCGGCAGATGTGCGTGCCAGGCCCCGCGACGCCGGGATGATCCAAACGACAGGCCCTAGGGGCGGTGGGCTCGGGGCACGTGGCAGGCGAGGTCGCCTGGCTTGAGGGCGGGGCTCGGGGCACCGGCGGTGTTCGGCTTGCGCGGCCGACAGGACCGAGGCCGAGGGCCAGGGCCAGGGCCAGGGCCAATACGCGCCCCGCCTCAGGCCCGGGGCGTCAGGGCTTGAGGAGGGCCTTGATCGCGCGGCGCTCGTCCATCGACCGGTAGCCCTCGGCGACCTGGTCCAGGGGCAGGGTGAGGTCGAAGACCTTGCCCGGGTCGATCCGGCCGGTCAGGACGCGGTCGATGAGGTCGGGCAGGTAGCGGCGCACGGGGGCGGGGCCGCCGCGCAGGCCGACCTGGGAGAAGAACAGCTCCTGCCCGTCGACGGCGACCTCGTGGGGGACGCCGACGAAGCCGACGTTGCCGCCCGGACGTGCGGAGCGCAGCGACTGCTGCATGGCCTGGGCGGTGCCGACGCACTCCAGCACACTGTCGGCGCCGACGCCGCCGGTGAGGTCCTTGATCCGGGCCACACCCTCCTCACCGCGCTCGGTGACGATGTCCGTCGCGCCGAACTCCAGGGCGAGCCTCTGCCGGGATTCATGGCGGCTCATGGCGATGATCCGCTCCGCGCCCATCTCCTTGGCGGCGATCACACCGCACAGGCCGACGGCGCCGTCGCCGACCACCACGACGGTGGAGCCGGGCCGCACCTCGGCGGCGTCGGCGGCCCACCAGCCCGTGCCCATGACGTCGGAGACGGCCAGCAGGCCCGGCCAGAACTCCTCGCCCGGCACCTGGCCGGTGGCGACCAGGGTGCCCTGGGCGTTGGGGATGCGGACGTAGTCGGCCTGGCAGGTGCTCATGAACTCACGGTGCAGGCAGTTGGACTGGAAGCCGTTACGGCAGTTCGCGCAGGTGTTGTCCGAGGTGGCGAACGAGCCGATCACGAACTGGCCGGGCTTGACCGAGGTGACCTCGGCTCCGACCTCCTCGACGAAGCCGACGTACTCGTGGCCCATCGGGTGCGGGTCGCCGATCGGCTCCAGCCCGCGGTAGGGCCACAGGTCGGAGCCGCACACGCAGGTCACGGCCGTGCGAATGATCGCGTCGGTCGGGTGGAGGATCTTCGGGTCGTCCAGGGTCTCGAAGCGGACGTCGCCGGGGGCGTGAATCACTGCGCCGCGCATGTGGAATTCCTTAACGAGTGAGGCGTGCGCCGGCCGGAGGAGCCGGTGGCGCCGGGTGCGGGTGCGAGCCGGGCCGTGGGCGGCGGGCCACCCGAGCCGGGCGTGGGCTGCTCACCGGCCACCGCGTTCAGGGCCGGTGGCAGCACCACGTCTTCCAGGTAACCGGTTCTTCGCGCGCGCAGCGAGTCACCATCAAAGGGTGTACCGGCAGTACATCCCTCCGGTCGCGTGCGGGACGTACCGTCGAAGGCGTGGACAACCAAGCAGAGGTCCGCGAGTTCCTCACCTCGCGGCGCGCGAAGATCACCCCGGAACAGGCGGGCCTGCCCTCCGGCAGCCGACGGCGCGTCCCCGGCCTGCGCCGCAGCGAGGTCGCGGCCCTCGCCGACATGAGCGTGGAGTACTACGCCAAACTCGAACGCGGCAACCTCGCCGGGGTGTCGCCGGCTGTGCTGGAAGCCGTGGCCCGCGCCCTCCAGTTGGACGACGCCGAACGGGCCCACCTGCTGAACCTGGCCCAGGCCGCCGACGGCTCCGACGCCCTCACCCGCCCCCGGCGCCGCACCACCCGGCAGTGGACGCCGCACCGCAGCCTGCAATGGACGCTGGACGCCATCACCGCCGGGCCCGCCTTCGTCCGCAACGGCCGCATGGACCTCCTCGCCGCCAATCAGCTCGCCCGCGCCTTCTACAGCGACGTCTACGCCACTGGGCACAATCAGGCGAACCTCGCCCGCTTCAACTTCCTCGACCCCGCCTCGCGCCGCTTCTACCCCGACTGGGACCTCGCCGCCGACATCGCCGTCGCCATTCTGCGCACCGAGGCCGGCCGCGACCCCCACGACAAGGACCTGCACGACCTCGTCGGCGAACTGTCCACCCGCAGCGACGAGTTCCGCACCCGCTGGGGCGCGCACAACGTCCGCCACCACGGCACCGGAACCAAACGCTTCCAGCACCCGGCCGTCGGCGAACTCACCCTCGCCTACGAGGGCCTGGACATGGCCGCCGAACCCGGCCTCACCCTCACCATCTACACCGCCGAGCCCGGCTCACCCTCCGAAGAGGGCCTGCGCCTCCTCGCCTCCTGGGCCGCCACCCAAGAAGCCGCCACCGCCGCGGATTTCACCAGCAGCTAGGTTCGGTAGCAGCGAGGTTCGGTAGCAGCCAGGGCCGGTCCTTCGCGTTCGGATCAACCCGCACCACGCGTGATGCGGAACAGTACGTTCGGATGCAGCGGTCCTTCGGGCACGGCGGGGTCGTCGAAGTCGCCCGCCGGGTCCCGGGTCATGCCGATCCTGCGCATCACTGCCTGAGAACGGAGGTTGGCGGCCGTTGTCACGGCGAGGATCTCGGGAAGCCCAAGCCTGTCGAAGCCGTGGGCCAGAACGGTCCGCGCGGCCTCGGTGGCGTAGCCCTGACCCCAGGCCGAGCGGGTGAGCCTCCAGCCGATCTCCACTCCGGTGAACGGCGTGCCGTCATCCACCTGATCAAGGCCCGCGAAGCCGACGAACTCGCCCGTGGCCTGAAGTTCGACCGCCCACCATCCGTAGCCTCGCCGGTCGAACTCGGCCTGGAACCGTGCCACAGAGGCATCGCTCTGTTCACGGGTGAGTACGTCGCCCAAGTGCTCCCGAACCTCGGGATCGGCGTTCATCGCCGCCCACGGTTCAAGGTCGGAGTCACGCCACCGACGGAGGATGAGGCGACCGGTCCGCAGCTCAGTCACGTCGCCCAGCCAACGTGAGCGCTCCCCTCGATGCAATCGCTTTTGCTCAGGGCGACACTGCCCGTCAGCTCACTCCTCTTCACGCTCGGCCGACGGAGCCCTCGTCCAGAAGTGGGGCCAGGCCATCGAGGAGTCGTTGGAGGCCGAACTCGAAGAGGGCGTCGAGGTCGAGGTCGTAACCGGCCCTCGCGAGGCGGGAGAGTTCCGGGAACCGGCCGGTGGCCAGGAGCGCCAGGAATGCCGGCTCCTGGGTGTCCATCCACGCTGTCGAGCCCGCTGTGCGCCTCGGCCTCCCGTTCCGTCTCCAGATTGACGGCGATCCCGCGGGCGTAGTTGAGCAGCATGAGGTGCGCGGTGAAGGCGGACCGCCATGACCGTGTCCATCATCCGCGTCAGCAGGTCGTCCTTGTCGGTCACGTGCCGGTAGAGCGACATGGTCGCCACCCCCAGTTCGGCCGCCACCCGGCGCATCGAGACCGCGGCCAGCCCCTCGGTGTCGGCGACCGTGACGGCGGCGTCGACGATCCGTTCGAGCGTGAGAGCAGCCTGTCCCGATGGGGAGCGGCTGCCGCGCACCGCACGACCCCCTGCCGCCGCGCGCGACTCGACGATCGTCCCGATACCCGGGACCGCGCGGACCACGCCCTCACGGCGCAGCTCGGTGAGCACCTTGGTCGCGGTCGCCATCGCGACGCCCCACCGCTTGGTGATCTCGCGGGTGGGCGGCGTCAGTGGGGTGAGCGGCGCCAGCCCGCAGTGACCGACAGGGCGCCTCTGACTCCGGTCCGCCGGGCTCCGGCATCCGGGACATCGACCCCGCCCTGCGGTGGCCGAGCCGCCTGGCTCACCGCACGGCCAGCGAGAGGGAGACCGAGCCGGCACCGGCCCACACGACGGCGCTCGGCCCGGTCCCGAGAGGCGCCCGTCCGGTCCCGAGAGGCGCCGGTCCAGGTCCTTCCGTACATTTTTTTCATGGGGAACGATGCCGGTGCGTTCCTCCGTCGTCTGGCTCAGGAGTTCAGGCCGCGGGCGAGCGAATCGGTCGACGTGGTGCTGCGGCGCATGCGCGACGAGCTTCCCGAGCTGTGGGAGTGCGACGACATCGCCGCTCTGGCGTTGGAGGACACCGCCGGGCACATCAGCGCCTTCCTGGACGCCCTCGAGTACGACCTCGACGCGGCCGACTTCGAGGCACCCGCCGACGCCCTGGAGGTCGCCCGCGGGTTCGCCCGGAGCGGCGTGCCGATCAGCAGGCTCCTGCGTGCCTACCGGCTCGCCCACGTCGGCCTGCTCCAGGAGCTCCAGACGGAGGCCGCCCGTCTCACCGACGACTGGGAGCTGCTCCACGCCGTCACCAGCTCCCTGATCGCACGGGCCTTCGAGTACGTCGACCGTGGCGCGGAGGACGTCGTCGCCGCGTACGAGGGCGAGCGCGATCGGCTGGTGCAGCGGCGGCTCCTGGTGACCAACGAGGCGAGCCGGCGGATCGGGACCACGCTCGACACGGCGCGCACCGCGCAGGAGCTGGCCGACGCCGGCAGCGACGGCTTCGCCGACCTCGTCACCGTCGACCTCCTCGACTCCGTTCTCCGCGAGGAGGACACCTATCCGCCGCAGGAGACACCCGTGCTGCGCCGCATCGCCCAGCGGCCGGTACCGGACGGTTTCCCGGACGCCTCCGCCACGGGGCGTACGCACACCTACCCCGCCGGGTCGGAACCCGCTCGCGCGCTGGCCACGGGGCAGGCCCTGCTGCACCGGATCACGGCCACCGACGTCCTCCCGACGTGGCTGCCGCCCGGACCCGCCCCCGGCGGACTCGGCTTCCACTCGGTGCTGCTGGTACCGCTCCAGGCCCGCGGCAACATCCTCGGCCTCGCCCAGTTCCTCCGCCACCGCACCGGCGAGCCGTTCAACGACGACGACCTCCTTCTGGCCCGGGACATCTCGGCCCGCGCCGCGGTGCACATCGACAACGCCCGCCGTTACACCCACGAGCACTCCGTCGCGCTCACCCTCCAGCGCAGCCTGCTTCCGCAGCGCGCCCCCTCGCACGGCGCCATCGAGGCGGCCTCCCGCTATCTGCCCGGCGGTTCGCGGGCGGGCGTGGGCGGTGACTGGTACGACGTGATCCCGCTGTCCGGGGCGCGCGTCGCCCTGGTCGTGGGGGACGTCGTCGGCCGCGGCCTGCACGCCTCGACCACGATGGGCCGCCTGCGCACGGCCGTGCGCGCCTTCGCGGACATCGACCTGATGCCCGACGAACTGCTCACGCACCTGGACGACGTGGTCATCCGCCTCCAGCGCGAGGAGGAGCCGGACGAGGGCGTGGGCGAGATCAGCGCGACCTGCCTGTACGCGGTCTACGATCCCGTCTCCCGCGTCGTCTCCCTGGCCAGCGCCGGACACCTCCTGCCGGCGGTGGCGACTCCCATGCCCGCCGACGAAGGCGACGGCTACGGCTACGGCGCCCCGGACTCGTACGCGGTCGACTTCCCGGACCTGCCGATCGGCCCGCCGCTCGGCCTGGGCGGACTGCCTTTCGAGACCGCCCAGTTCGAGCTGCCGCAGGGCAGCATGCTCACCCTGTACACCGACGGACTCATCAAGAGCCGCACCCGTGACGTGGACGCCGCGCGCGCGGTGCTCGGCGACGTCCTCGCCCGGGCGCCGCGGTCACCGGACGAGATCTGCGACCGGCTGCTGGACGCGCTCCTGCCCACGCGCACCGCCGACGACGTCGCCCTCCTGGTGGCGCGGACCCGGGCGCTCGACCCCGACCACGTCGCCACGCTGGACCTCCCGGCCGACCCCGCCGCCGTCGCCGGGGCCCGCGACTTCGTGACGGACCGGCTGGCCGCCTGGGGGCTCGAGGAGCTGTCCTTCACCACCGAACTCATCGTCAGCGAGCTGGTGACGAACGCGATCCGCTACGGCAAGAGCCCCATCCAGCTGCGCCTGATCCTCCAGGACACGCTGACCTGCGAGGTGTCCGACGCGAGCAGCACCGCCCCGCACCTTCGACGCGCCCGCACCTTCGACGAGGGCGGCCGCGGCCTGCTGCTGGTCGCCCAGCTCGCCGAGCACTGGGGCACCCGGCACGGCCGCGAGGGCAAGGTCATCTGGGCGGAGCAGCTCCTCCCCGCCGAGCGCCCGACCGCGGCTTCCGCCCGTACGACCGCGCACTCCGACCGCGAGTCGGCAAACTCCCCTCATCTGAACGGGAGTTGATCCGGTCGCGGGCCGCCGGCGGGCGCCCGCCGGCGGCGTGCCCGGGGCCGGGCGGACCGGACCCTCGACGGCATCCGTCCCGTCACTGGACTCGGTCCCGAATCAGGGACGCGAGACCGGGCAGGAGGCGGCGTGACGCGACGCCGCCCGTACGGATCGGTCAGGCGCAGGCGCGGTCCGGCGCCGCCCGGTCGAGGACGGCGGGCGAGACCGTGCCGGCCATGCGGAGCTCGATGATGTCGCGGACGGTGGGCCACTCGTCGTCGAGGATCGAGTAGAACGCGGTGCTGCGGACGACGCCGTCCAGTCCGCGCGAGTGGGCCCGGCGGATGCCCTCGCAGGTGGCCCCGAGCCGCTCGATCGCGGCGCGCGAGCGCAGATTGCGGGCGTCGGCGCGGAAGGAGACGCGTCGTACGCCCCAGGTCTCGAAGGCGTGGCGCAGCATCAGCAGCTTGGCGTCGGTGTTGATGCCGGTGCCCTGAGCGCGCGGCGCGAGCCAGGTGTTGCCGATCTCGGCGGCGTCGGGCACGGCGGTGGCCGGGTCGCCGTACGGGACGCCCGGGGCGGGCGGCCAGATCAGCGGGCCCTGCCAGTAGTCGAGCTCCAGGAAGCGGGTGGAACCCACGACCCGCCCGTCCTCGGCGCTGATCACCGCGAAGGGCAGGATCCGGCCCTCGGCCTGCTCGGCGAGAGCACGGTCGATGTAGCGCTGGGCGGCGTCGAGGCCGTGCGGGACGGGGGTGAAGGCGTAGGTCGTACGGTCCTCGGCGCCGGCCTGGGCCAGGGCCTCGGCGTGGTGGGGAGCGAGGGGCTCCAGCCAGGTCTTGCGACCAGTGAGGAAGACGGATGCGGGCACAGGGCTTCGGTTCCTTCGTGACATGGGGGGGATTCGGCCGCCATCGATGCCCGGTGCCCGGTGCGATGGCGGTGGTCCAGCATGCGGCCACGGCCCCCTCGCTCGGGGAAAGGCCGAGTAAAGAAAGCGGGGCGCGCGCGTGACATGAAAAACACCCGGTGACCTGGGGTCGGGGGGCGGTGGCGGAGCGCTCACCGGCCCCCGCCATCCGGGGCAATTGGCTGATCGTTTCTGTGGTGATCCTGGGTCCCGGGCCGGTGTGGCGGCAGGCCATGGCCCCGCAGGGACGCCCGTACAAACGGCCCCACCAGCCACGCGGCGCCCCCGGCCCCGGCCGTATCAATTTCGTCTCCCGCTGACCCGGGGCCGCATCACTCCCGTCCCCCGCTGTCGACTGTTCCGTAACGGTCCCAAGATCACCGCGCAGCGTGCTTCCGGCGTGCGCCCCGTCCCGCTCCCCCACACCCTGGTGGGAGCGGCAGCGAGGAGGTGGCGTAGGGATGCCCGCGTGGCGGATGAGGGACTTCCATGACGATGACCTGGATCAGGCCATTCAGCTCTGGGACCAGAACGGGATGGACGGCCGGGCCGTGCCCGTGTTTCCGCTCTCCGAGGTGATCGCCGCCGTCCGTACGGGGGAGCCCGCGGTGGTGGCGGCCGTCGGGGACGAGCTCGTGGGGATGGCGGTGGCGCGGGCCGACGGTGAGCGGGCCTGGGTGCTGGTGCTGGCGCTGGCCGCCGGGTGGCGGCAGCGCGGGATCGGCAGTGATCTCCTCGCCGAGCTGGAGCGGCGGCTGCGCGCGTCGGGGGTACGGCGTATCAGCGCGCTGCTCCCGGCCGAGGCCACCGGCACGGCCGCACTGCGCAACTACGGGTACCGGCCCCGGGACGGGCTGGTCTACTTCGAGACGCTGGACCACCTCCCCGCCGCCGACGCGGGGCTTCTCGACGCCCTCGGCGGACGGGTGCTGCCGGGCGGGCTGTGGGGCTCGGTGGCCGGGATGGAGCGGGAGAAGGAGATCGTCGAGCGGCGGATCGTGCTGCCGCTGAAGGAGACCGAGCTGGTCGAGCAGTACGGCGTCGTCCCGCCCAAGGCGGTGATCCTCTTCGGGCCGCCCGGCACCGGCAAGACCAGCTTCGCCAAGGCGGTCGCGTCCCGGCTGGGCTGGCCGTTCGTCGAGCTCTTCCCCTCCCGGCTCGCCGCCGCCGGCGGACCGGCCGGGCTCGCCGCGGCTCTCCGGGAGGCGTTCGCCGACATCGGCGCCCTGGAGTCGGTGGTGCTGTTCATCGACGAGGTCGAGGAGATCGCCAGCGAGCGGTCCGGGGTGGCCGCGGACCCCGGGCACATGGTGACCAACGAGCTGCTCAAGCTGATCCCCGGCTTCCGCGCGCACGACGAGCACCTGATGGTCTGCGCGACCAATTCCGTACGCTCGCTCGACCCGGCGTTCCTGCGGCCGGGCCGGTTCGACTACCTGCTCCCCATCGGCCCGCCGGACGCCACCGCACGCGCCGCGATCTGGCAGCGCTACCTCGGCCGGGCCGCCGACTCGGTCGATCTCGCCCGACTCGTCGAGGCCTCCGAGCTGTTCACACCCGCCGACATCGAGTACGCCGCCCGCAAGGGTTCACAGGCCGCCTTCGAACGCGAGGTGGCGCACCGGCGCGGGGAACCCGCCGCCACCGAGGACTACCTCACCGCGATCAGCGAGATCCGGCCCACCCTCACGGACCAGATGATCAGCGAGTTCCACGAGGACATGGAACGGTACACGCGGATGTGAGACCGGCAGGGAGGCCACGGCCCGCGTCGGTTCCCTCGTGGGTCGTCCTCTCGCCTCAGGCCTTATCCTCCAAGCCCCTGGAAGCAGGCCTGAGGAGGGGCGCATGACGACCACTGCCCGGCTGCGCGCCTTCGTCGCTCTAGCCGAGACCGGGTCGGTGAAGGTGGCGGCGCAGCGTCTCGTCGTGACGGAGTCGGCCGTGTCGGCGGCCGTCGCCGCGCTCACCCGGGAGGTCGGCGTACCACTGGTGGAGCGGGTGGGCCGAGGCGTGTGCCTGACGCCGTCCGGGCAGACGTACGCCGGATACGCCCGCACCATCCTCGGGCTGCACGACGAGGCGCTCACCGCCGCGCGGGGCGACGTCGATCCGGAGCGCGGGCGGGTGCGGGTCGCCGCGGTGACGACCGCCGGGGAGCACGTCATGCCCGCCGTGATCGCGGGGTTCCTGACCCGGTACCCCGCGGTGGATCTGCGGCTCGAAGTCGGCACGAGCGAGCGGGTGTGGGGGCTGCTGGCCGCCCATCAGGCCGATCTCGTCGTCGCCGGACGGCCGCCCCACGGGCTCGACGACGTCGTCACGCGGGCCGTTCGGGCCAACGAACTGGTGGCCGTCGTCGCCCCCGGGCTCGCCGAGGACTTCGATCCGGGCCGCACCACCTGGCTGCTGCGCGAGGCCGGCTCGGGCACCCGTGTCACCTGCGAGGCCCTGCTTGCCGGTCGCCAACTCGACCCGCCCCGGCTGACGTTGGGCTCCAACGGGGCCGTGGTCGCCGGAGCCGTGACCGGGCTCGGCGCGACCCTCGTCTCCCGTGACGCGGTCGCCCCGCACCTGGCCGCCGGCGAGTTGGTCGAGGTCGCGGTCCCGGACACGCCCCTGCGCAGGCCCTGGCATGCCGTGACCCACACCCGGACGTCCGCGACCACCACCCTGCTCCTCGACCACCTTCTTTACGACGGGGGCGGTGACGACGGCGATGGCGCTGCGGGCGGCTGGCGTGCCCCTCGCTCCACCAGCCCGACCCGCTCCCCCAACTCCCCCGTCTCCCCCGCGCTTTCCACCCGGCGGGGGGCGAAGCCGGCCACCCCGCACGCCTAACGTCGCTTCCGGAACGCCGCCCCGTACACCCTCCGCACCACCCCGACCGCGTGCGGGGCGGTCGTTCTGCCCAGGAGGGAGAGTGACATGACGACGACACCGGCCGACGTCGGTACACGCAGCACCAGGGCGGTCCGCCCCCGCCCCGACCGCAACCTCGCCCTCGACCTGGTGCGCGTCACCGAGGCCGCGGCGATGGCGGCCGGGCGGTGGGTGGGGCGCGGCGACAAGAACGGCGCCGACCAGGCCGCCGTCGACGCCATGCGCGCGATGATCGGCACCGTGCCCGTCCGCGGCGTCGTGGTCATCGGCGAGGGCGAGAAGGACGCGGCGCCGATGCTCTACAACGGTGAGCGCGTCGGCGACGGCACCGGGGCCGGCTGCGACGTGGCCGTGGACCCGATCGACGGGACGACCCTGACGGCGAAGGGCATGGGCAACGCGCTGTCGGTGCTCGCGGTGAGCCCGCGCGGGTCGATGTTCGACCCGTCCGCCGTGTATTACATGGACAAGCTCGTGACCGGGCCGGTGGCCGCCGGTGCCGTCGACATCGAGGCGCCCGTCGCCGACAACGTGCGCGCGGTCGCGAGGGCCAAGGGCTGCGCCCCCGAGGACATCACCGTCTGCATCCTCGACCGGCCGCGCCACACCGGCCTGGCCGAGCAGGTGCGCCGGGCGGGGGCGCGGATCAAGTTCATCTCCGACGGCGACGTGGCGGGTGCGGTGATGGCGGCCCGCGACGATACGGGCGTCGACCTGCTCCTCGGTGTCGGCGGCACGCCGGAGGGGATCATCACCGCCTGTGCCGTCAAGTGTCTCGGCGGGGTGCTCCAGGGCAGGCTGGCGCCGCGTGACGAGGCGGAGCGGCGCCGGGCCCTGGACGCCGGGCACGACCTCGACCGCGTCCTCACGACCGACGATCTCGTCACCGGCGACGACGCCTTCTTCGTCGCGACGGGCGTCACCGACGGCGAGCTGCTGCGCGGCGTGCGCTACGGCCCCGGCCGGGCCTCGACCGAGTCGCTGGTCATGCGGGCCCGCAGCGGCACCGTCCGCTTCCTCCGCAGCGAGCACAGCCTCGCCCGGCTCGGCGCGTACGGCGTCGTCGACTACCACCTGCACGACCCCGCCCCCTCTTCCCGACCCGCCGCTCAGGAAGGAGCGTGACCGCGATGACCGAACTCGCCCGCACCGCCGCCCAGATGGTGGCTCCCGGAAAGGGAATCCTCGCCGCCGACGAGAGCATCGCCACGATGTCCGCCCGGCTGGAGAAGACCGGCGTCGCGCCGACCGAGGAGAACCGCCGGGCCTACCGCGAACTGCTCGTCACCACGCCCCGGCTCGCCAGCGGCATCAGCGGGGTGATCCTGTGCGACGAGACCTTCCGCCAGTCCCTGGCCGACGGACGCACGTTCCCCGAGGCCATGGCACAGCTCGGGCTGCTGCCCGGCATCAAGGTGGACACCGGCGCCAGGCACCTGGCGGGCGCCCCGGGCGAGACGGTGACCGAGGGGCTGGACGGTCTGCGGGAACGGCTCGCCGAGTACGCCGCTCTGGGCGCCCGTTTCGCCAAGTGGCGGGCGGTCGTCGGCATCGGGGCGGGGACCGGCACCGGGGCCGGGCAGCCGTCCCCGTGGAAGGTGCGGGCGGACGCCCACGCGCTCGCCCGGTACGCGGCGCTGTGCCAGGAGGCCGGGATCGTGCCGATCGTGGAGCCCGAGGTCCTGATGGAGGGCGCGCACGGCACCGCCCGGTGCGCGGCGGTCACGTCCGAGGTGCTGCGCGCGGTGTTCGCCGAGCTGGAGGCGGCGGGGGTGGACCTGGAGGGCATCGTGCTCAAGCCGAACATGGTGGTGCCGGGGCGGGACTCCTTCGAAGTCGTCACGCCGGACGAGGTCGCCCGGGCCACGGTCACGGTGCTGCGTGCCGCCGTGGACGAGCGCGTCGCGGGGATCGCGTTCCTGTCGGGCGGGCAGAGCGCCGCGCGGGCCACCGCCCACCTCGCCGCGATGCAACGGCTGGAGACGCCGTGGCCGCTCACCTTCTCCTTCGGCCGGGGCCTCGTCGACCCGGCGCTGGCCGCCTGGCACGGCGAGCCCGGGCGGGTGAGCGCCGGGCAGCGGGCCCTCGCGCACCGGGTGGCGTGCAACACGGCCGCGCTCCAGGGGACTTACACCGACGCCCTGGAAGACGCGCATGCGCCGGCCTGACGACGCCGGCCGGACCGTGGTCGTCTTCGACGTCGACGGCACGCTCGTCGACAGCGAGCGGGACGGCCACCGGGTCGCCTTCGACGCGGCGTTCGCAGCGGCGGGGCTGCCGTACCGGTGGAGCGTCGAGGCGTACGGCCGTCTGCTGGACGTCACCGGCGGACGCAGGCGCATCGCCGTGTTCCTGGAGGAGCAGGAGTACGAACCAGAGGAGGCGTCGGTGCTCGCGGCGGCGCTGCACGCGGACAAGACGGCCCGGTTCCGGGAGTTGGTCGCGCAGGGTCGCGTCCCGGCGCGTCCCGGCGTACCCGAGCTGATCGCCGATCTCCAGAAGGCGGGCGTCACCCTCGCCGTCGCCACGACCGGCACCCTGGCGTGGGTCGAGCCGCTGCTGGAGCGGCTGTTCGGGGCGGACACGTTCGCGGAGGTGGTCACCGGCACCGACGTACGGACGCTCAAACCGGACCCGGCGGTCTACCGCGAGGTGCTGGCACGCCTCGGCGTAGGACCCGAACAGGCCCTCGCCGTCGAGGACTCGGCCAACGGCCTCACCGCGGCGCTGGACGCGGGGCTGCCCTGTGTCGTCGTGACGAACGACTACACCCGCGGGCAGGACTTCACCGGTGCCCTGGCGGTCTTCGACGGCTTCAACGATCCTGATGCCGCGGCCCTGTTGCGGCAGTCGGCACCTTGGCGATGACCGTCGTGCCGTGGTCGGGGTGGGACCACACCTGAAGGCGGCCGCCGACGAGTTCGGCGCGTTCGGCCATGCTGCCCATGCCGTATCCGCTGCCGTTCGGCTGCTCGGACGCGGGCGCGGGAGAAGCAGCGGGGGCGGCGAGGTCGAAGCCACGGCCGTCGTCGAAGACGCGCAGCGACATCTCATCGGCGTCGCCGTGCAGTTCGAGGCGGACCTGGGTGGCCTCGGCGTGTTTGACGACGTTCTGGAGGGCCTCCTGCGCGATGCGGTAGAGGGCGATCTCCACGTGCTCGGGCAGGCGGCACTCCTCGACGTCCACGGTCACGTCGACGGTCGGGACCGAACGGGCCAGACTGGTCAGGGCGTCGGCGAGACCGAGGTCGTCCAGGACGGGCGGGCGCAGGTCGTTGACCGCCGCGCGGGCCTCGTCCAGGGTGAGGCCGGTGAGGCGGCGGGCGTGGACGAGCTGCTCGGCGGTGAAGTCGGGCGCGTCGGCGAGGGCGTCGGCCGCCGCGTCGAGATGGAAGCGGAGGCTGAACAGCCGCTGGGCGATGCCGTCGTGTATGTCGGACGCCAGCCGGCGCCGCTCCCCCTCCTGCGCGTCGATGATCTGCTCGGCGAACCGCTCCAGCGCGCGCTCGCGGGCGGCCAGCCTGCGGTGCAGCCGGGCCTGGTGCATCGCTCCGGCGACGAGGCTGCCGATCGAGGTGAGCAGGCGGACGTCCCGGTCGGTGAACTCGCGGCGGTCGCGCGTATGGACGTTGAGGATGCCGACGAACCCGCCGGGGCGGCTCGCCATGGGCACCGAGAGCATGGACGTGTAGTCCTGGCCGCGGAGTTGGGGGAAGTAGCGGTACCTGGGGTCGTCCTCCTTGTGGTCCGTGATGACCACGGGCTCCTGGTGGCTGGCCACCCAGCCGCTCACGCCCTCGCCGATCGGCAGCCGGACACGGCCGACTTCGCGGTCGAAGGGCGGGGTCGCGCCCGTGAGCGTGAGGGACTCACCGGTGTCGTCGAGGACGTGCACGAAGCACACGTCGGTGGCGGTGGCCTCCGAGATGAGCCCGGCGACGTTGGCGGCGAGCGGTCCGAGGTCCGGGCCGGCGGAGATCGCCTCGATGATGCCGACCAGCAGCGCGTTCTCGCGCTCGGGGTCGGCGAGACCGAGGCCGTGATCGTGCCCGCCGGTCGCCGCGTCGGCCTCACCGGCCCCGTCGCCCTCGTCAGCCATGCCACCTCCACCAGCACCCTCGCTGCCGCTCCCCACCCTCACCGGAAGATCCCCTCCCTCAGCGCGGCCGCCACCGCGCCCGCCCGGTCGTTGACCTCCAACTTGCGGTAGAGCGAGGCCACATGGCTCTTGACCGTCTCCCCGCCGAGGACGAGCCGGCCGGCGATGGCACGGTTGGACAGCCCGGCGACGAGCAGCGAGAGGACCTCGCTCTCCCGCTGGGTGAGGCCGAGCGCTGCGCCGGGCCAGAACTCCCCGGCCTGGAGCCGCGCCGCGGACACGGCGGCCCGGCCGGCCATGGTCGGGTCCACGACGACCTCACCCGACGCCGCCCGCTCGATGTGCCGTACCAGCTCCTCGCCGCCCATCCACTTGAGCAGATAGCCGACCGCTCCGGCCCGCAGCGCCTGGTAGAGATACTGCTCGTCGTCGTACGCGCTCAGCAGGACGACCTTCCGCTCGGGTTCTGTCTCGACGAGCCGCCGGCACAGGTCGAGGCCGCTGGCGGGGCCGCGCAGGCGTACGTCGGAGACGACGATGTCGGGGTCGAACGCCGCGACGACACGCGCGCCGTCGGCAGCGTCCGCGGCCTGGCCCACCACGCGTACGCGGCGCGCGAACCGCGCCAGCAGCGTCTTCAGTCCCTCGAGCACCATCTCGTGGTCGTCGACGAGCACGACCCGCAGCGGTCGGTCTTCCATGCGGTCACCCTAACCGCGGCCTGTGATCACGGGAATCCCCAGCGTCATCCCCCACCGGGGGGAACCGCGCGCGTCCGCGCGTGCCTACCGTCGTCCGCAACCCCCAGGACAGGAGGCCCTGATGAACTCGACCGCATCGCCCCCGCGCATCGTCCCATCCGTCCTCCCGGCCGACTTCTCACGGCTGGGGGACGAGTGCCGGCTGCTGGAGCGGGCCGGGGTGGACCGCATCCAGTGGGACGTCATGGACGGGGTGTTCGTGCCCAACATGACCATGGGACCGGACGTCATCGCGTCGGTGCGCCCGCTGGTGGACCTCGGGTTCGAGGCCCATCTGATGGTCGAGGAGCCGGACCGGATGCTGCGGCACTGGGTGGACGCGGGCTGCGAGATCATCATCGTCCACGCCGAGGCGACGCGCCATCTGCACCGCACCCTCGACGCCGTAAGGGAGTTGGGGGCGCGGGCCGGAGTGGCGCTCAATCCTGCCACCCCGCTGAGCGCGGTAGAGCATGTCCTCGACGGCATCGACCTGTTGCTCGTCATGACGGTCAACCCGGGCTGGGGCGGCCAGCGTTACCTCGCCTCCATGGAGGCGAAGATCTCCGCCGCCCGTGACCTCATCGCCCGGTCCGGGCGGGACATCGAGCTGGAGGTCGACGGCGGCATCGGCCGGGGCACCATCGCCGGCGCCGCGCGGGCCGGTGCCACGACGTTCTGCGCGGGCAGCGCGCTGTTCCGCGAACGGGCCCATCTCGCCGAGGAGGTGACGGCCCTGCGCGCGCTGGCCGCGCAGGCGGCACCGGGCCCGGCTTCCCACGACAAGGACACCAAGGAGGCAGCATGAGCGCGTCCACGGACAGGCCGCACACCGTCCCGCCCAGGTCCCACGCCGCCCCGCCCAGCCCGGCGTCCACGGACAGCCGGCCGACCGCCCCACCCGGACCCACGCCCTCAGACCAGTCACACACCGCCCCGCCCCGCCTCACACCCACGAACAGCCGGCCGGCCGCCCCGCCCGGCCCAGTGCCCACGGACAGGCCGCACACCACCCCGCCCGGACCCACGCCCACGGACGAGTCACACACCGCCCCACCCGGCCCGGCGCCAGCCGATCTCGCGCCCGCCCCCGACGACCTCGACGCCCAGGCGGCGGCGACGATCCGGCTGCTCGCCGCCGACGCCGTGGAGGCGGCGGGCAGCGGGCACCCCGGGCTGCCGATGGGCGCCGCGGTCCCGGCGTGGGTGCTGTGGTCGCGCTTCCTGCGCCACGACCCGAGCGACCCAGCCTGGCCGGACCGCGACCGGTTCGTACTGTCCGCCGGCCACGGCTCGATGCTGCTGTACGCGCTGCTGCATCTGTTCGGCTACGACCTCCCGCTCGACGAGCTGCGCCGGTTCCGCCAGTGGGGCTCGGCGACGCCGGGACATCCCGAGTACGGTCACACCCCCGGTGTGGAGACCACCACCGGCCCGCTGGGCCAGGGACTGGGCAACGCGGTGGGCATGGCGCTCGCGGAGCGGATGCTGGCCACCCGGTGCAACACCGCCGAGCACACGGTCGTCGGGCACCGCACATGGGTGCTCGCGGGCGACGGCGACCTGATGGAGGGCATCAGCCACGAAGCGGCCTCCCTCGCCGGGCACTTGGAGCTCGGCCGGCTCATCGTCCTCTACGACGACAACGACATCACCATCGACGGAGCGGCCACCGGGTCCTGCCGGGACGACGTGCTGGCGCGCTTCGCCGCCTACGGCTGGCAGACACTGCGGGTGGCCGACGGCAACGACGCCGACGCGGTGACGGCAGCCCTGGCCGCCGCGGTCGCCGACGAGACCCGGCCGAGCCTCGTCGCCGTACGGACGACGATCGGGTACGGCGCACCCACCGTGGCCGGAACGAGCGCGGCGCACGGGGCGCCGCTCGGTGAGGCACAACTGGCGGCCACGCGGCGACGATTCGGCCGGCCGGACGAGGTGTTCCACGTCCCCGCCGCCGTCGCGGAGTACTGCCGCCGGCTGGCCGACAAGGGACGTACGGACCGCGTCTCCTGGGAGTTCGACCGGGCGCGCTGGGCCGAGGACCGCCCCGACCTCGCCGCGCAGTGGAGCCCCTCGGCCTCTCCGCCCGAACTCGAATCGCTGCTCCCGGAGTTCGAGCCCGGAACATCCATGGCCACCCGCAAGGCGTCCGGTGCCGTGCTGGCCGCGGTCGGCCCGGCCTACCCGGCGCTGGTCGGGGGTTCGGCGGATCTGGCGGCCTCGACCAACACGACGATCCCGGGCGTGGGGGACGTCGGGCCGGGGGCGTACGACGGGCGCACCCTGCACTTCGGGATCCGTGAGCATGCCATGGGCGCGGTGCTCAACGGGATGGCCCTGCACGGGGAGTTCAGGCCGTACGGCAGTACCTTCCTGGTGTTCTCCGACTACCTGCGGCCCACGCTGCGGCTGGCGGCGCTGATGAAGCTGCCGGTGGTGTTCGTCTTCACCCATGACTCGATCGCGGTCGGCGAGGACGGGCCGACGCATCAGCCGGTGGAGCAGCTGGAGTCGCTGCGGCTCGTCCCCGGGCTGGCGGTGCTGCGCCCGGGCGACGCCAACGAGACGGCCGCCTGCTGGCAGCTGGCACTGGAGCGGAGTGACGGGCCGACGGCACTGGTGCTCAGCCGCCAGGACCTGCCGGTGCTCGCCCCGGTGTCCGCGAGCACGCTGGCCCGGTACGGCTGCCAGGTCGTCCGCGAGAGCGCCGACGCCCCGGAGACGGTCCTGCTCGCGACCGGGTCGGAGGTGGCGCTGGCGTGCGCCGCCGCCGAGGAGCTGGACGCGCGCGGTGTCGCGGTCCGGGTCGTCTCCGTGCCCTGGCGCGAGCGGTTCGAGGAGGCGCTGGCGGCCGACCCGGGGCTGCTGCCGCACTGTCCGGCGGTGTGGGTGGAGGCGGGGGTGCCGCACGGGTGGCGGGCCCTGGCCCGGCCCGGCGATCAGGTCATCGGGCTGGACCGGTTCGGCGCGAGTGCGCCCGGGCCGGTCGTGTACCGCGCCCTCGGTTTCACGGTGCCGGCGGTCGTGGAGGCCGCACTGACCGGCATCACCGGCAAGGCATGACGGCGTCGAGGCGCCGGGGAGGAGCGAGATGCCGTACAAGATGATGCGGATGCAGCGGGCGGACGCGGGGCGGGCGGCGGGACGGCGGCCGGTCATGCTCGCCATCGCGGGCGACAGCGCGGCGGGCAAGACCACCCTCACCAAGGGGCTGGTGGAGGCGCTCGGGCCGGAGCGCAGCACCTCGGTCTGCGTGGACGACTACCACCGCTACGACCGGCAGGAGCGCAAGGGGCTGCCGTTCACCGCGCTGCACCCGGACTGCAACTACGTCGGGGTCATGGAGCAGCATCTGCAGCTGCTCGCCATCGGGCAGCCGATCCTCAAGCCGGTGTACGACCATGACACCGGGCAGCTCACCCGGCCGGAGCTCATCGAGCCCCGTGACTTCGTGATCGTCGAGGGTCTGCTGCCGCTGCACACGAAGCTGATGCGGGCGTGCTTCGACGTCACCGTCTATCTCAACCCGCCGGAGGAGATCCGCCGGGAGTGGAAGATCAGGCGGGACACGCGGAAGCGTGGGTACACCGCCGACCAGGTGCGGGGCGAACTCGCCCGCCGGGAGCCGGAGTCGGAGGAGTTCATCCGGCCGCAGCGGGCGGCGGCCGATCTCGTCGTGCGGTTCGCGCCCATCGCGGGCCGCGACGATCCGCCCGGCACACCGCTGTCGGCGGAGCTGCTGCTGCGGCCGACCGTGCCGCATCCGGAGCTGAACGGGGTGCTGTCCAAGGGCGACCGGCGGGCGATCCACCTGAAACTGTCCCGGGACGAGGACGGCCGGCCGGTCGACGCGCTGCACGTCCACGGCTACGCGCCGCGCGAGGAGAGCCAGGTGGTGGAGAAGGCGATCTGGTCCCAGCTGGGCGTGGAGGCGGGCGGTCCGCCGGACACCCTGGGCAGGCTCGACGGCGGCGAGCGCAGCGAGCCGCTGGCCATCACCCAACTGCTGCTGATGTATCACCTGTTGGAGGCCACCCGCTGACGGCCGCGCCACCAGGCCCGCGCCGCCCCGCCCCTGTCCGGGCGGGGCGGCGCGGGCCTTCGCTCGCTCAGTTCCTCAGCAGCGCGGCGGCCGCCGCGACGACGGGGTTGCCGTCGGCGCCGGCCTGTCCGACCTGCTCGATCAGCTGTGCCTGCATCCGCGGGTCCCAGAACCTGCGGATGTGACCCGCCACCGCCTCGGCGATCTCGCCGGCGGGGAGATGACCGAGGTTGTTCGCGATGTCGTTCGCCATCCGGTACTGGGCCGGGACGCCCGTGGCGGCCATGTCAGTCCACCGCCGCGAGCCGGTCGCCCTGAGGGGACTGAAGCGGGTGGGCGAGCGCGACCTGTACAGCCGTCACCTTGTACTCCGGGCAGTTGGTCGCCCAGTCCGAGTTCTCGGTGGTCACCACGTTGGCGCCGGTCACCGGATGGTGGAACGTGGTGTAGACGACGCCCGGCGGCATGCGGTCGGAGACGCGGGCGTGCAGGCTGGTGCTCCCGACGCGGCTGGCCAGTGTCACGAGGTCGCCGTCGTGGATGCCGCGGACCTCGGCGTCGTGCGGGTGCAGCTCGAGCACGTCCTCGGCGTGCCAGGCCACGTTGTCCGTACGGCGGGTCTGCGCGCCGACGTTGTACTGGGTGAGGATGCGTCCCGTGGTCAGGATCAGCGGGAAGCGGGAGGTGGTCCGCTCGTCGGTGGGGACGTATGCGGTGACCATGAACCTGCCCTTGCCGCGCACGAATTCGTCGACGTGCATGGTCGGCGTGCCGGTGGGTGCCTGTTCGTTGCAGGGCCACTGGACGCTGCCGAGCTTGTCGAGCAGTTCGTACGTCACGCCGCTGAAGGTCGGTGTGGTCCGGGCGATCTCTTCCATGATCTGGCTCGGGTGGTCGTACGCCATCGGGTAGCCCATGGCGGTGGCGATGTCGCAGACGATCTCCCACTCGTGCCTGCCCGACTTCGGCGGCATCAGCATGCGCACCCGGTTGATCCGGCGTTCGGCGTTGGTGAAGGTGCCGTCCTTCTCCAGGAAGGAGGCGCCGGGCAGGAAGACCTGCGCGAACTCGGCCGTCTCGTTGAGGAACAGGTCCTGCACGACGACGAGTTCCATCGCGCCGAGCGCGGCGGCGACGTGCCGGAGGTTGGGGTCGGACTGGGCGATGTCCTCGCCGTGCACGAACAGCCCGCGGAAGGTGCCGTCGATCGCGGCGTCGAACATGTTGGGGATGCGCAGTCCGGGTTCGGGGAGGAGGGCCCGGCCCCACAGCTCCTCGAAGACGGTGCGTACGGCGTCGTCGGTGACATGGCGGTAGCCGCTGAACTCGTGCGGGAAGGAGCCCATGTCGCACGACCCCTGGACGTTGTTCTGGCCGCGCAGCGGGTTGACGCCGACGCCCTCGCGGCCGAGGTTGCCGCAGGCCATCGCGAGGTTGGCCATCCCCATGACCATGGTGGAGCCCTGGCTGTGCTCGGTGACGCCGAGGCCGTAGTAGATGGCGCCGTTGGGTGCCTGCGCGTACAGCCGTGCCGCGGCCCGGAGTTGGCCCGCGGGGACGCCCGTGACCGGTTCGGTGGCCTCGGGGCTGTTCTCGGGGCGGGCGACGAACTCGGCCCATTCGTCGAACCCTTCGCAGCGGGAGGCGACGAAGGCCTTGTCGACCATGCCCTCGGTGACCACCACGTGGGCCATGGCGTTGATGACGGCCACGTTGGTGCTCGGGCGCAGCTGGAGGTGGTGGGCGGCCTCGACGTGGGGTGAGCGGACGAGGTCGATGCGGCGCGGGTCGATGACGACCAGCTGGGCGCCCTCGCGCAGCCGGCGCTTCATCCGGGAGGCGAACACGGGGTGTCCGTCGGTGGGGTTGGCGCCGATGAGCACGATCACGTCGGCGTCCGCGACCGAGCGGAAGTCCTGGGTGCCGGCGGACTCACCGAAGGTCTGCTTGAGCCCGTAGCCCGTGGGTGAGTGGCAGACGCGGGCGCAGGTGTCGACGTTGTTGTTGCCGAAGGCCGCGCGCACCATCTTCTGGACGACGAAGACCTCCTCGTTGGTGCAGCGCGAGGAGGAGATGGCGCCGATCGAGCCCGCGCCGTACCGCTGCTGGATGTCGCGCATGCGCGTGGCGACGGTGCGGATCGCCTCGTCCCACTCGACCTCGCGCCACGGGTCGGTGATGTTCTCCCGCACCATGGGCTTGAGGACGCGATCGGGGTGGGTGGCGTAGCCGAACGCGAAGCGCCCCTTGACGCACGAGTGGCCCTCGTTGGCGCCGCCGTCCTTGGCGGGCACCATGCGGACCAGTTCGTCGCCGCGCAGTTCGGCGTTGAAGGTGCAGCCCACGCCGCAGTACGCGCACGTGGTCTGGACGCTGCGGGTCGGCATGCCCAGCTGCACCACCGACTTCTCCTGGAGGGTGGAGGTCGGGCAGGCCTGGACGCAGGCACCGCAGGAGACGCACTCGGAGTCCAGGAACGACTCGCCCGCCCCGGCGGAGACCTTGGACTCGAAGCCGCGGCCCTCGATGGTGAGCGCGAAGGTGCCCTGGATCTCGCCGCAGGCGCGCACGCACCGGGAGCAGGCGATGCACTTGGACGCGTCGAAGTCGAAGTAGGGGTTGCTGTGATCGGTCTCCAGGTCGAGGTGGTTCTCGCCCTCGTAGCCGTAGCGCACCTGACGCAGTCCGACGACGCCCGCCATGTCCTGGAGTTCGCAGTCGCCGTTGGCGGGGCAGGTCAGGCAGTCCAGAGGGTGGTCGGAGATGTACAGCTCCATGACGCCCTGGCGCAGCTTGTGGAGGCGCGGTGTCTGGGTGCGGACCTTCATCCCCTCGGTCACCGGGGTGGTGCAGGAGGCCGGGGTGCCCTTGCGGCCGTCGATCTCCACCAGGCAGAGCCGGCAGGAGCCGAACGCCTCAAGGCTGTCGGTGGCGCACAGTTTCGGGATGTCGGTGCCGGACAGGGCGGCGGCGCGCATCACCGAGGTGCCTTCCGGCACCGCCACCGGCTGCCCGTCGATCTCCACCGTGACGGTAGCCGCACCGGGCAGGCCGGGCGTGCCGAGGTCGGGTTCCTTGAACCGGGTCATTGTGCCGCCTCCTCGCGTCGAGCGGTGAAGTCCTCCGGGAAGTGCAGCAGCGCGCTCCGCACCGGGTTGGGCGTCAGTCCTCCCATCGCGCACAGCGAGCCGTCGGTCATCAGCTCGCACAGGTCGTTCAGCAGGCCGAGGTTGGCCTCGGGGTCCTCCCCGGCGGTGATGCGGTCGATCGCCTCGACCCCGCGGACGGAGCCGATCCGGCAGGGAGTGCACTTGCCGCAGGACTCCTCGGCGCAGAACGCCATCGCGTAGCGCGCCATGCCGGCCATGTCCACGGTGTCGTCGAAGACGACGATCCCGCCGTGCCCCAGCATCGCCCCGGCCGCGTCGAACGCCTCGTAGTCGGTGGGCAGTTCGAGCTGGGAGGCCGGCAGGTACGGGCCCAGCGGGCCGCCGACCTGGACGGCGCGCAGGGGCCTGCCCGAGCGGGTGCCGCCACCGTAGCCGTGGACCAGGTCGGCCAGGCTGATGCCGAACGCGGTCTCGAAGACGCCGCCGCGCGCGATGTTCCCGGCGAGCTGGAACACCTGGGTGCCGCGCGAGCGGTCGACGCCCAGGTCGGCGTACGCCTTGCCGCCGTCGGTGAGGATGGCCGGCACGCTGGCGAGGGTCAGGACGTTGTTGACGACGGTCGGTTTGCCGAACAGACCGGTGAGGGCCGGGATCGGCGGCTTGGCGCGCACCATGCCGCGCTTGCCCTCCAGGCTCTCCAGCATGGAGGTCTCCTCGCCGCAGATGTACGCCCCGGCGCCGATCCGCAGATGGAGGTCGAAGCGGAAGCCGGAGCCGAGGACGTCCTCGCCGAGCCAGCCGCGCTCGCGTGCGATGCCGATCGCCTGGTGCAACACCTGGGCGGCGTCGGGGTATTCGGAGCGGAGGTAGAGGTAGCCCTCGTGGGCGCCGACGGCGTACGCGGCGATGGTCATGCCCTCGATGAGGACGAACGGGTCGCCCTCCATGACCATCCGGTCGGCGAAGGTGCCGCTGTCGCCCTCGTCGGCGTTGCAGCAGACGTACTTCACGTCCTCGTCGGTGCCGGCGACGGTGCGCCACTTGATACCGGCCGGGAACCCGGCGCCGCCGCGGCCGCGCAGTCCTGAGTCCATGACCTCGGTGACCACGTCGGACGGGTCGAGTGCGAGGGCCCGGCGCAGGCCCGCGAGGCCGCCGTGGGCGAGGTAGTCCTCGGGGGACAGCGGGTCGGTGAGGCCGACGCGGGCGAGGCACAGCCGCTGCTGGTCGCGCATCCAGGGCAGTTCGTCCACCGGACCCTGGTACAGGGCGTGTTCGGGCTCGCCCTCGAGCATGCCGGCGGCGACGAGGCCGGCGACGTCGTCGGGCGACACGGGCCCGTAGCCGATCCTGCCGCGCTCGGTGACGACCTCCACCAGGGGCTCCAGCCAGAGCATGCCGCGCGATCCGTTGCGCACCACCTCGATCTCCCGGCCGGTGGCCGGCGCCTCGCGCAGCAGGGCCTCGGCGACCTCGTCGGCGCCGACGGATGTCGCCGCGGAGTCCCGCGGCACGTAGACCGTGGTCATGACGCCTCCCGCTGCACCATGCCGGCCAGCCGGTCCCGGTCGAGACGCCCGTACAGCCGGCCGTTGACCTGGGCCGCGGGTCCCAGCGCGCAGTTGCCCAGGCAGAACACCTGGTCAAGGGTCACCGAGCCGTCGGGCGTGGTCTGTCCGGCCCGGACGCCGAGGGTCTGCTCCAGACCGGCGAGCAGGTCCTCCGCGCCGACCGACCTGCAGGCCTCCGCGCGGCACACCCGTACGGTCGTCCTGCCCGGCGGCCTGGAGCGGAAGTCCCGGTAGAAGGTGACGACGCCGTGCACGTCGGCGCGGGACAGGTTCAACTCCGCGGCCACGAGCGGGACGACGTCGGGATCGATGTAACCGAGCCGGTCCTGGATGTCCTGGAGAACCACCAGGAGGGGTCCCGGTTCCTGCCGGTGGGCGTCGACGACGCACCGGACGAGTTCGGGCAGATTCATTTCCGTTCGGTTCATGAGCCGCTCCGCAGGGGTTGCTTGTTGCTCGTACTTCCGGAAATGGCAGCGGGCCCGCCCCGCGCCTGAAGGGGACGGGGGACGGGCGGGCCGGTTTCAGCGGGTGAACAGCGGCAGGCTGGAGTTGACGGCCTGCACGACGCCGTACACCAGCGGTACTCCGACGATCAGCCACGAGATGGCGATCCTCGCGGTGTGGCCGCCGGATGCCTTGGTGGCGCTCTGCGACATGACGGTCGCTCCTTCCCTCCCTTTTGCGGGCGGTCGCGAGTTGCGGGTGGTGGCCAGTTGTGGCTTGCCGCTCAGTTGGGGGCGGCGGCCTGCGCGGCCGCGCTGGTCTGCGGCGTCCCGGCCGGTTCGTGCCAGCGGGCGGCGACGGGCCGGACGAGCAGGTTCGCGACGAAGCCGACCGCCAGGACACCGACCATGGTGAACAGCGCCGGCCGGTAGTCGCTCGCGGTCAGCTCGCCGGGGGTGCCCCGCGCGTCGAGGATGCCGTTGATGATCAGCGGTCCGACGACGCCCGCCATGGACCACGCGGTGAGCAGCCGGCCGTGGATGGCACCGACCTGGTACGTCCCGAACAGGTCCCGCAGATAGGCGGGAGCCGTCGCGAAACCGCCGCCGTAGAAGGAGATGATGACGGCGGCCAGGAGGACGAACAGGGCCGTGGACGTGGACCCGACCAGGGCGAGCAGGGTGTAGAGGACCATGCCGACACCGAGGTAGACCACGTAGATCGGCTTGCGGCCGATGAAGTCCGAGGCGGAGGACCAGGCGAAGCGGCCGGTCATGTTGAAGATCGACAGCAGGCCCACGAACCCGGCCGCGGCGGCCACGGTCACGCTCGACGTCTCCCCCTTGCGGAAGAAGTCCTGGATCATCGGGGCGGCCTGCTCCAGGATGCCGATGCCCGCGGTGACGTTGCAGAACAGCGCCGTCCACAGCAGCCAGAACTGCGGTGTCCTGATGGCGTTGGCGGCGGAGACGTGCGCGGTGGTCACCATCGGCTTGGCCTTCAGCTGCGCCGGGTCGAAACCGTCCGGCCGCCAGCCGGGGGCCGGGACGCGGACGGTGAAGACGCCCAGCATCATGACCAGGAAGTAGACGACTCCCAGGGTCACGAACAGCTTGGCGACCGCGCCGCCGGAGGCGACCGCCGCCGTGTCGCCGTGGCCGTCGTAGAAGGCGAGCAGCTCACGGGAGAGCGGGGAGGCGACGAGGGCGCCGCCGCCGAAGCCCATGATGGCCATGCCGGTGGCCAGGCCCGGCCGGTCGGGGAACCACTTGATGAGCGTGGAGACCGGGGAGATGTAGCCGATGCCGAGTCCGATGCCGCCGATGAAGCCGTAGCCGACGTAGACGAGCCACAGTTGGTCGGTGGCGATGCCGAGGGCGCCGATGAGGAATCCGGCGGACCAGCAGCAGGCGGCGGTGAACATCGCCTTGCGCGGGCCGACCTTGTCGACCCAGGTGCCCATGACCGCCGCCGAGACGCCGAGCATGACGATGGCGATGGAGAAGATGACACCGATCGAGGTGAGCGTCGTGCCGAAGTCCTGGACCAGCGCGGTCTTGTAGACGCTGGTGGCGTAGACCTGGCCGATGCAGAGATGGATGGCGAGCGCAGCGGGTGGTATCAGCCAACGACTGTAGCCGGGCCGGGCAACCGTGTGCTCGCGGTCCAGGAAGGACAGTGCAGCCACTGTCCACCTCCTTGTGCGAGTATCCTGTGAGTGGCTGAGGTGGTGGCTGGTGCATGCGCTCGCAGCGGGTGACGTCCGACACGGGCGACGGCGACGTACAAGCTCGGTCGCCTCAGCGGTGGTGCGCTGAAAAATTAAGGGCGTGTGTGACCCAGGTCAAACTTTCTTTGCGAATCTGGTCATAACCAGGATTTATGAAGCCCGTTGCTCCGCATCCGCTCGGGCTCTCGGAATGACTCCCTCCCCTTCCTCCTCGCCCAGCGGGCGCAGGCCGTCTACGTGACGTCGCATCACGCGGTCGAGTTCGCCCCGCATGTCGATCTGGCGCGAGATGTCCACCAGGGCGCGGGCCAGCAGCGACTCCGGGGCGCGGTCGGCGAGGACCAGTCCGACGTGGACGGCCCGCTTCGGCCGGGGAAGCGCCAGCAGCCGGGTGCCCTCCGGTACGCCGTAACTGTGCAGCCAGGCATGCGGGATGACGCTGGACAGCCGCATCGAGGCGATGTGCGCGTAGATCGCCGAGACGGTGTCGGTCTCGACGACGGGCCCGGCCGTCGCGCCGGCCTCGGCGAAGTACCCGTCGAGGATACGGCGGTTCTGCATCACCGGGGTGAGCAGGCACAGCGGCGCCGAGGCGGCCTCCGCCCAACTCACCGAGTCCTGCTCGCCGAACGCCCCTTCCCGCGGCGTCAGGAACAGGTACCGCTCCCGGTACAGCGGGACCACCCGCACCTTGCCCAGGGGTTCGCCGTCGACGTAGGTCATGCCGACGTCGATGTCGAACTCGTTGAGCCGGGCCACGATCTCGCGCGACGACATCGACTCCAGCGAGAACTGCATCATCGGGTGCCGCGCGTGCAGCGGTGTGGTCAGCATCGAGGCGATGGTCAGCCCCGTGGGGACCGCGCCGATGCGCAGCACCCCGGACAGCCCGCCGCGCATGCTCGACAGCGAGTGACGCAGGGCGTCCTGCTCCGCGAGCATCCGGTGCGCCCACTGGAGCACCTGCTTGCCCTCGGGGGTGAACCCCTCGAACCGCTGGCCCCGTTGGACGATCCGCACACCGAGCTCCGCCTCCAGCTTGCGGATGCCGGACGACAGCGCGGGCTGGGACACATGGCACGCCTCGGCCGCGCGCCCGAAGTGGCCCTCGCGCGACAAAGCACTGAGGTACTCCAACTGGCGCAACAGCATGCCGCCATAGATACCCCGAAAAGAAGCCGCAGGTAAAGACGCCGGACACGGTCGGGATCGCGGCCCTCCGGATCCGGGATCGCGGCGCTCCGGATCCAACCCTTGAGCGATCACTCAAGTATCCGCCGAAAGACTTGATGGATATACGAAGGGTTCGGCGCCAGCATGGAGACATCCCGAGTCACCCATCGTCAGGAGAAGACATGGCCGAGCGCTGGGGCGCAGGAGTCATTCCCTACGCCGAAATGGGGTACTGGCAGCCGGACTACGAGCCGAAGCCGACGGACGTCCTCGCCGCGTTCCGCATCACGCCGCAGCCGGGCGTGCCGCCGGAGGAGGCCGGCGCCGCGGTGGCGGGCGAGTCCTCGACGGCCACCTGGACGGTGGTCTGGACGGACCGGCTCACGGCGTACGACCACTACCAGGCCAAGTGCTACCGGGTGGATCCGGTGCCGGGCGCCGAGGGCGAGTACATCGCCTACATCGCGTACGACCTCGACCTGTTCGAGGAGGGCTCGATCGCGAACCTCACCTCGTCCATCATCGGCAACGTCTTCGGCTTCAAGCCCCTCAAGGCGCTGCGCCTGGAGGACATGCGCATCCCGCCGCACTACGCCAAGACCTTCCAGGGCCCCGCGCACGGCATCGTGATGGAGCGCGAGCACCTCGGCAAGTACGGCCGTCCGCTGCTGGGCGCCACGACGAAGCCGAAGCTCGGTCTGTCCGCCCGCAACTACGGCCGGGTGGTGTACGAGGCGCTGCGCGGCGGGCTGGACTTCACCAAGGACGACGAGAACATCAACTCGCAGCCGTTCATGCGCTGGCGGGACCGGTTCCTGTTCTGCATGGAGGCGGTCAACAAGGCGCAGGCGCAGACCGGTGAGACCAAGGGCCACTACCTCAACATCACCGCGGCGACGATGGAGGACATGTACGAGCGGGCCGAGTTCGCCAAGGAGCTCGGCAGCGTCATCGTGATGATCGACCTGACGATCGGCTACACGGCGATCCAGTCGATGGCCAAGTGGGCCCGCAGGAACGGGGTGATCCTGCATCTGCACCGCGCCGGCCACTCCACCTACACCCGGCAGAAGACGCACGGCGTCAGCTTCCGTGTGATCTCCAAGTGGATGCGCCTGGCGGGCGTCGACCACATCCACGCGGGCACGGTCGTCGGCAAGCTGGAGGGCGACCCCAACTCCGTGCGCGGCTTCTACGACACGCTGCGGCTGGACAAGGTGGAGGCGGACCCGGTCAAGGGCCTGTACTTCGACCAGGACTGGGCCTCGCTGCCCGGGGTCATGCCGGTCGCCTCCGGTGGCATCCACGCCGGTCAGATGCACCAACTCCTGGACTACCTGGGCGAGGACGTGATCCTCCAGTTCGGCGGGGGCACGATCGGCCACCCCATGGGCATCGCCGCCGGCGCAAGCGCCAACCGGGTCGCGCTCGAAGCGATGATCAAGGCGCGCAACGAGGGCCGGGACTTCCTCGCCGAGGGCCCGGACATCCTGCGCGCGGCCGCCAAGCACCACCGTCCCCTGGACGTCGCGCTGTCCACCTGGGGCGACGTCACCTTCACCTATGCGTCCACGGACACACCGGACGTCGTCCCCACCCCGACCACGGCCTGACGACCGGGAGGAACGAAGAACATGCGCATCACCCAGGGCACCTTCTCCTACCTGCCCGACCTGACCGACGAGGAGATCCAGCGGCAGATCCAGTACGCGCTGGACAACGACTGGCCACTGTCGGTGGAGTTCACCGACGACCCGCACCCCCGCAACACCTACTGGGAGATGTGGGGCCTGCCGATGTTCGACCTGCGCGACGCCGCGGGCGTGATGTTCGAGGTCGACGAGTGCCGCCGGGCGTACCCCCAGCACTACGTCCGCGTCAACGCCTACGACGCGCGCCTCGGCCGGCAGACCACCGCGCTGTCGTTCATCGTCAACCGCCCCGACGACGAGCCCGGTTTCCGGCTCCAGCGGACCGAGGTGAGCGACCGCCGCATCCAGTACACGACGCAGGCGTACGCCACCGACCGCCCCTCCGGCGAGCGTTACGCGCCGGGCCGCCCCCGATGACCGGCGGCGACCAGGGGCGTCCGGCCTTCGGTATGCGCCCCTCCGCACCCGGCACCGAGGCGGCCGCCGACGACCCGGTGGAGCAACTCCTGCCGGACGACGCGACGGTGGACCTGGACGCGGAGCGGCGCAAGTCGGGCGTGGACGACGTACTGGACGCGCTGGACCGTGAACTGGTCGGCCTGCGCCCGGTGAAGACCCGCATCCGGCAGATCGCGGCGCTGCTGCTCGTCGACCGGCAGCGGGCGCGGTTCGGCCTCTCGTCCAACCGGCCCAACCTGCACATGTCGTTCACCGGCAGTCCCGGCACGGGCAAGACGACGGTGGCCCTGCGGATGGCCGCGCTGCTCAAGCAGCTCGGCTATCTGGAGCGCGGCCATCTGGTCACCGTCACCCGGGACGACCTGGTCGGCGAGTACGTCGGGCACACCGCGCCGAAGACGAAGGAGGTCCTCAAACGCGCCATGGGCGGCGTGCTGTTCATCGACGAGGCCTACTACCTGTACCGCGCGGAGAACGAGCGCGACTACGGGCAGGAGTCCATCGAGATCCTGCTGCAGGTGATGGAGAACCAGCGCGACGACCTCGTGGTCGTCCTGGCCGGCTACAAGGACCGGATGGACACCTTCTTCCAGTCCAACCCCGGGATGAGTTCACGCATCGCCCACCACATCGACTTTCCCGACTACTCGCTGGAGGAGCTGGAGCAGATCAGCGAACTCATCGTGCGCGAGCAGGGATACGAGCTGTCCCCGGCGGCCCGTTCCACCGTCCGGGACTATCTGGAACGGCGCCGCGAGCAGCCGCGGTTCGCCAACGCCCGCAGTGTCCGCAACGCCGTGGAGCGCGCCCGGCTGCGGCAGGCCAACCGGCTGGTGGACGGTGACGCGGGGGCGCTGGGCAAGGACGACCTCATGCGGCTGGAGCCGGAGGACTTCCTCGCCAGCCGGGTGTTCGCCGCAGGGCCGAACTGATCAAGGGGCAGGGCGAGTCACTCGGGGCGGCGGGCGCTCAGCTCGCCGCCACCTCGGCGTCCTGCTTGGCGAACTGGGTGCGGTGCAGTTCCGCGTACCGGCCGTCGGCGACGAGGAGTTCCTCGTGCGTGCCGCGCTCCACGATGCGGCCGCCCTCGACCACGAGGATCACGTCGGCGGCCCGTACGGTCGACAGCCGGTGCGCGATCACCACGGCCGTACGGCCCTCCAGGGCCTCGGTCAGCGCCTCCTGGACGGCCGCCTCCGAGGTGTTGTCCAGGTGGGCGGTGGCCTCGTCGAGGATGACGACCCGCTGGCGGGCGAGCAGCAGCCGGGCGATGGTCATGCGCTGGCGCTCGCCGCCGGAGAGCCGGTAGCCGCGTTCGCCGACCACCGTGTCCAGCCCGTCGGGCAGGGCGCGTACGACCTCCTCCAGGCGGGCGCGGGTCAGGACGTCCCACAGCTCGTCGTCGCTCGCCCCGGGCCGGGCGAGCAGCAGGTTGGCGCGGACGGTGTCGTGGAACAGGTGGCCGTCCTGGGTGACCATGCCGAGGGTGGCGCGCAGGGAGGCGGCGCTGAGGTCGCGGACGTCGGTGCCGCCGATGCGTACGGCGCCCTCGTCGACGTCGTACAGCCGCGGCAGCAGTTGCGCGATGGTCGACTTGCCGGCGCCGGAGGAGCCGACGAGGGCCACGGTCTGGCCCGGTTCGGCGCGGAAGGAGATGCCGTGCAGGACCTCGTCGCCGCCGCGGGTGTCGAGGGTGGCGACCTCCTCCAGGGAGGCGAGGGAGACCTTGTCGGCGGCGGGGTAGCCGAAGCGGACGTCCGCGAACTCGACGGCGACCGGACCCTCGGGCACCTCGCGCGCCACGGGCTTCTCCTTGATCAGCGGGTCGAGGTCGAGCACCTCGAAGACCCGCTCGAAGCTGACCAGGGCGCTCATGACCTCGACGCGGGCTCCGGCGAGCGCCGTGAGCGGGGCGTACAGGCGGGTCAGCAGCAGGGCCAGGGAGACGACGGCGCCCGCTTCGAGGGTGCCGCGCAGCGCGAACCAGCCGCCGAGGCCGTAGACCAGGGCGAGGGCGAGGGAGGACACGAGGGTCAGCGCGGTGATGAACGCCGACTGGGCGGTCGCGGTGCGGACGCCGATGTCGCGCACCCGGGCGGCGCGCGCGGTGAACTCGGTCGACTCCTCGTCCGGACGGCCGAACAGCTTGATCAGGGTGGCGCCGGGCGCCGAGAAGCGCTCGGTCATACGGGTGCCCATCGCCGCGTTGAGCGCGGCCGCCTCGCGCTGCATACGCGCCATCCGGCTGCCCATGCGCCGCGCGGGCAGCACGAACACCGGGAGCAGCACCAGCGCGAGCAGGGTGATCTGCCAGGACAGGGTGAGCATCACGGCGAGGGTGAGGATCAGGGTGACGAAGTTGCTGACGACCCCGGAGAGCGTGTTGCTGAAGGCGCGCTGTGCGCCGATGACGTCGTTGTTCAGGCGGCTGACGAGGGCCCCGGTGCGGGTGCGGGTGAAGAAGGCGACCGGCATGCGCTGCACGTGGTCGAAGACGGCGGTCCTCAGGTCGAGGATGAGCGCCTCGCCGAGCGTCGCCGAGAGGCGTCTCGCGAGGATGCCGAGCCCCGCCTCCGCGACCGCGATGAGGGCGATCAGCAGGGCGAGCCGGACGACCCGGCCCGCGTCGCCGTGCGACACGATCGCGTCCACGACGCGCCCGGCGAGGACCGGCGTCGCCACGGCGAGCAGCGCGGTCACCACCCCGAGCAGCACGAACTGCACGATGCGGCGGCGGTGCGGACGGGCGAAGGCGCCGATGCGGCGCAGGGTGGCGCGGGCGAAGGGGCGCCGCTCCTCCTGCGCGGTCATCACGCTGTGCAGCTGCATCCAGGCGGTGGTTTCCATGCTCATGGAAAGAACGGTAGAACCTCGAGCGTCCTTGAGGTCAACCGAGATTCCGGCGCACCCCCTCCTCCCCCTCCCGACAAGCCGGCGGCCCGGCGTACGCCAGGTCATCTGAGCGCTCCCGCCCTGTAGCCTGCCGCCCGCACACAAGCGCGACGGGGAGTGGGGTAGGGACACATGCCGGTCAGGATCGAACGCCAGGGCCCGGTCACGACGGTGGTGATCTCGCGCCCGGAGGTGCGCAACGCGGTGGACGGGCCGACGGCGACCGAACTCGCCGACGCCTTCCGCGCGTTCGAGGCGGATCCCGAGGCGCGGGTGGCGGTGCTGTGGGGCGAGGGCGGCACGTTCTGCGCGGGCGCGGACCTGAAGGCGATGGGCACCGAGCGGAGCAACCGCGTCGCCACGGACAGTGACGGCCCGATGGGCCCGACGAGGTTGCGCCTGTCCAAGCCGGTGATCGCCGCGGTCGCGGGCCACGCCGTCGCCGGCGGCCTGGAACTGGCCCTGTGGTGCGACCTCAGGGTCGCCGAGGAGGACGCCGTCTTCGGCGTGTTCTGCCGCCGCTGGGGCGTCCCCCTGATCGACGGCGGTACGGTCCGCCTCCCCCGCCTGATCGGCACCAGCCGGGCGATGGACATGATCCTCACCGGCCGCCCGGTCGCCGCCGCCGAGGCGCATGAGATCGGCCTGGCCAACCGCGTGGTCCCGACCGGCCGCTCCCGCGTCGAGGCGGAGCAACTGGCGGCCTCCATCGCCCGCTTCCCGCAGGCGTGCCTGCGGGGCGACCGGGCCTCGGTCCTGGAGCAGGAGGGCCAGGACGAGGAGGCGGCGATGCGGAGTGAACTCCGCTACGGGATGGGTGTGTTGGCGGAGGCGATGGAGGGGGCGGCTCGGTTCGCCGGGGGTGCGGGGCGGCACGGGTCGTTCGGGGAGGTGTGAACGGGCTGTCACTTCTTGGGGGCAGGGATGACCCTTCCGTCCCTGCCGTCACGTCCTCGCCTTCCGTTATGGCCCCTCCTGCCGTCGTCACCGTCGTCACCGTCCTCCCCCGGCACGCCGGTCGGGCCGGTGGGGCCGGGCTTGCCGGACGGGCCGGAGGGGCCCGGCGGGCCGGGCGGTCCCTGCCCGACGCCGCCGTCCTGGAGACTGACGCGCTGCATCTGCATGTCGTCGAGCTCCTGTTGGTGGGCGACGAGCACGGCTGTCTCCGCGACGAGCGCGATGGTCAGCACCGCGCCGAGCACATGGCGGCGGCGCGGGCTGCGCCACGCCTCTTTCACGCTTCTCACATTGATCCTCACGCTGCCTGACGGCGAAAGTGCAAAGGGCGACGGTTCACGGGGGTGACTGCGGCCGGGGCTCTAGCTCGCCGGCGGCGCGACAGCGTCCTTCCCGTTGGTGCCGTCCTTGCCGTCCTTGCCGTTGGTGCCGTCCTTGCCGTCCGTCCCGTCCGCCCCGTCCTTGCCGGGAGGGCCGATGGGTCCCGCCGGGCCGACAGGTCCGGGAGGACCGGACGGGCCGGGAGGTCCGGCCTTGAGGTGCTCATCGAAGTCGACGGGTTGCGTCTGCAGACTCTGGATCTGCATGTGCTGTTCGACGAGTACGGCCGACTGCGCGACGAGCGCGACGGTCAGTGCCGCGCCGAGTACAAAAGGACGCCGCGGACTTCGCAGCGCTCCCATCACGTTTCTCATATGGATCCTCACGCTGAGTGACGGCGAAAGTGTAAAGGACGACAACTCGGGGAAAGGGGACCGCCGCGTCGAGTGTCTGAGCGGTTTGTTCCGCCGGCGGCCGGTCAGTCAGGCAACGGTCACCCGCACCGGACCGCCCCCCGCGTCGACGCGGTGCGTCCAGCTCGCCGTCAGCGTCACGGTGCGGTTCGGGAGTGCCGTGCGCAGGCTGCGTGAGCGGTGCAGCAGGCGGTCGTCCTGGGTCACCTGAAGTACGGGGCGGTGCAGCGAGATCGTGGTGCGCAGGACGTACGGCAGCTCGTCGGCCGGGGTGACGCGGTTCGGGGCGATCCAGCGCAGGGGCGCGGCCACGGTGAGCGGAACGCCGGTCGGCCAGGCGTCGCCCGTGAGCCGTCGCCGTACGGCGTCGGCCGCGTGCGCGCCCTCGCGGGCCGCCGTCGCCGCGCTCTCGGCGGGGTGCAGCACGCTGCCGACGGCGAAGACACCCGGCCGGGAGGTGTGCAGGCCACCGTCGACGGCGGGGCCGCGCGTGCCCGCGTCAAGGACGAGGTCACCACGCCGTGCCAGCTCGCGCTCGGGCACGAAGTCGCCGGTGAACACGGCGATGTCGCAACGAAGTACGGTCGTACGGCCGTCGTGGTGGCGCAGGCGGACGGCCGACAGCCGTCCACGGCCGACGAGTTCATCGACCATCGCGTCGGTCAGCAGCGGAATCCCCTGCCGCAGGCGGGCGTTGAGGGCGCGACCCGGGCTCACCTGGGCCTGCGGGAGGTCCGTCACCATGGCGACGACCTCCGCGCCCGCCGCGCGTACGGTGTCGGCGGCGGCGTAGGAGACCTCTTCTGCGCCGATCACCACCGCCCGGCTGCCGATGCGCTGCCCGTACAGGTGCACCGCCTGCTGCAACTCGCCCGTCGTGTACACCCCGGCAGGCCGGGTGCCCGGCACCAGCCTTGCCGTGCGGGGGCGTTCGCGGGCGCCGGTGGCCAGGACCACCGCCCGGGCCTCGATCGTCTCCGGCCCGCCCCGACCGACCGCGGTCAGCGTGGACGGGCCCGCCCAGTCGAGGGCGGTCACCCCGGTCCGTACGACCGCCCCCGCGCGCACCGCCGCCCGGGTGAGCAGGCGGGCGTACGCCGGGCCGGTCAAGGGGTGGAGCCAGGGGCCGAATCCGCCGTGGGCGCAGTGCCGGGGCACTCCCCCGGCCTGCTGCTCCCGGTCCAACACCTCGACACGGCGCGTACCGGCGGCGGCCAGGCGGGCGGCGGCCGCGAGTCCGGCGGGGCCCGCGCCGACGACGAGGACGTCGACGTGGCGTACGGCGCCCGCGACTTCACGAAGTCCGCTCACCGCTGGCCCTCCTCGAACAACGCCCGCACCGCAGCGCCGCAGTGGAATCCCTGGCATCGGCCTGACCTGGCCCGCGTCCGGCGGCGCAGTCCGTCGAGGCTGTTCGGCGGGATCACCGCGGCCAGGGCGTCGCGGATCTCGCCGCGGGACACCCGCTCGCAGTGGCAGACCAGCGTGCCGTACTCCGGGTCGGCGTCGATGAGTTCGGCGAGCTGGTACGGGCGCGGGAAGGCCTCGCCGAGGTTGGGCATCCGCACCGGCTCCAGCTCCCGCTCGGGGCCGAGAGCGAGGCCGGTGTCCGCCAGCAGCTCGGTCACGTGCGCGGCGATGGCCAGGGACGCGGTCAGGCCGGTGGAGCGGATGCCGCCGACGGTGACGTACGCCTGGCTGGGGTGGGCCGTGATGCGGTAGTCGTCGTGCTCGGTGGCCGCGCGCAGCCCGGCGTAGACGGCGGTGACCTCCTCGTCGAGCAGCGCTGGCAGGATGCGGCGGCCCTTCTCGCGCAGCAGGGCCACGCCGTCGGCCGTGGAAGCGGTGGCCCGCTTGTCGTCGAGGTCCTCGGCGGTGGGGCCGAGCAGGACGTTGCCGTACACGGTCGGGGTGACCAGGACGCCCTTGCCGAGGGCCGTCGGGACGGGCAGCAGGATGTGGCGAACCAGCGAGCGGGCGAACTTGTCGAAGACGAGGAGCTGTCCGCGGCGCGGGGTGACCGTGAAGTCGTGGTGGCCCAGGTCGCGGTCGAGGGTGTCGGCGTGCAGTCCCGCCGCGTTGATCAGGCAGCGGGTGCGCAGGGTGCCCCGATCGGTGGTGAGCAGGTGGGCGCCTTCCGGCCGATTCACCTGCTGTACCGCCGAGTTGAGGTGCAGGTCCACGCCATGGAGGACCGCCTGCGTCGCGTACGCCAGGGTCGTCGTCCACGGGCAGATGATGCTCTCGCCGGGCACGTGGAGGGCGCCCAGCGCACCGGCGCCGAGGTGCGGTTCGCGTGCGTAGAGCTGAGCGGCGTCGAGGAGTTGGGCCGCGCGGTACCCGTTGCGCTCGGCCTTCTCGGCCAGGCGGGGCAGCGCGGCGCGTTGCTCCTCGTCCCAGGCCACGAGCAGCGCGCCGACCGGTTCGACGGGGATGCCGGACTCGGCCGCGAACGCGGCGAGCCGGCGGGAGCCCTCCCGGACCAGCCGGGCCTCCAGGGAGCCGGGCGTGGCGTCGAAACCGGTGTGCAGGATGGCGGTGTTGGCCTTCGACGTGCCCTGGCCGACGTCGTCCTGGGCCTCGACGAGCGCGACGCGCAGCCGCGGGTGGCGGGCCAGTTCGCGGGCGATCGCGCAGCCGACGACGCCGGCGCCGACGACGGTCACGTCGTACGGCGTCGAGGGCAGCGCCCCGCGGGCGGTGACCGTCATGAGGCGAGCAGGGTGGTGACGGCGGCGCGGAAGCGGCCGAGGCGTTCGGCGGCCTCGTCGGCGCCGATGCGCGGCTCGTACACGGCGGCCGGTCTGCCGTCCGGCAGCACGTCCTCGACGCTGAGCGTCGTGTCGGCGCCGAGCCGGGCCAGGGCGCCGACGCCGAGCGAGGTCGCCTCAGGGAGCGCGGACACCTCGACGGGGCGTTGCAGCAGGTCGGCCTGGGTCTGCATGAGCAGGGACGAGCGGGTGAGGCCGCCGTCGACGCGCAGCGCGGTCAAGGGCACACCGAGGTCGGTGGCTGCGGTCTCGCAGAGGGCGACGACCTGGGCGGCGAGGCCCTCGCACAGGGCGCGCACCACGTGCCCGGGGGTGGTGTCGAGGCCGAGGCCGGTGAGCGAGCCGCGCAGGTCGCCGCGCCACCAGGGGGCGGCGAGCCCGGCCAGCGCCGGCACGAAGGTCACGCCTCCGGCGTCGGGTACGGCCCCGCCCACGCGGTCGAGGTCGGCGGCCCCGTTGATGACGCCGAGCTCGGTGAGCCAGCGGACGGCCGAGGCCGCCGTGTAGACCTGCCCGTCGAGGCAGTAGCTGGTCCGTCCGTCGAGCCGCCAGGCGACACAGCCGACCAGCCCGGACGGACCGCGCCGGGGCGTGTCACCGGTGTGCGCGAGCAGGAACGCGCCTGTTCCGTAGGTGCACTTGACGCCTCCGGGTCCGGTGATGCGGTGGGCGAGCAGGGCGCCCTGCTGGTCGACGACCAGGCCGGTGAGCGGGATCTCGGGGTGCTCGGGGCCGAAGGCGGTGGTCGTGCCGACGGGACCCGCGGTGTCGACGACGTCCGGGAGCCGTTCGTCGGACAGCCCGTACAGGTCGAGGGCGCGTGCGGACCAGGTCGCGCTGTCGAGGTCCAGTAGTTGCGTACGGCCGGCGGTGGCGGCGTCGGTGACGAACCCCCCGGTGAGCCGGTGGATCAGCCAGGCGTCCGAGGTGGTGACCACCCCCTCGCGGGTGAGATGGCCGCGGATCCACGCCATCTTGGGGGCGGCGAAGTAGGGGTCGAGGGGCAGTCCGGTCAACTGCCGTAATTCATCCGCGTGTTCGGTGAGGTCGGCGCAGACGCTCTCCGCGCGCCGGTCGTGCCAGACGAGTGCGTCGGTGAGCGGGCGGCCCGTGTCCGGGTCCCAGGCGAGGACCGTCTCGCCCTGGTTGGCGAGCCCCATCGCCACGACGGGCTCGTCCGCCCCGGCCAGAGCCTGCCGCCCGGCGTCCACGACGGAGTCGTACAGCTCGAAGGGGTCGACCTCGGCCCGCCCGCCGGACAGTTGGCGGGGGCGTACCGGAGCGAATCCCACACCCAGGACGCCGCGTTCGGGACAGACGACCAGGGCCTTGGTGCCGGATGTGCCCTGGTCCACGGCGAGCACCGCACCTGTCATTCCGGCCCCTTCCCTTCCCTCGTGGATCACCGCGCGACAGCCTGCCGCCGCGCCCCAGGCACGTCAAGCACACCTGATTTATCGTCAAATCACTTTGAACAAACTTGAGTTCGGGTTGCACAGGGCATCCTCCCGTTCGCGCGACCGATTGCCGTCGACCCGTTGGAGGTTGTCCCTCATGTCCCCCGTCTCCGAACCCTCACCACCGCACCCCGATGAGGAAGAGCGGCTCCGGGAGCTCGGCTACCGCCCCGAACTCGCCCGCCGCATGGGCGGTTTCGGAAACTTCGCGATCAGCTTCTCGGTGATCTCGATCCTGTCCGGCTGCATGACCCTGTACGGCTTCGGCTTGGGCGCCGGCGGGCCCGCCGTGATGCTGTGGGGCTGGGCGGGCGTCGGTCTGTTCGTGCTGTGCGTGGGGCTCGCGCTCGCCGAGGTCACCAGCGCGTATCCGACGTCGGGCGCGCTCTACTACATGGCGGACCGGCTCGGCGGCCGCCGCTGGGGCTGGTACACGGGCTGGCTGAACCTGCTGGGCCTGCTCGGCGCGATCGCCGGGATCGACTACGGCGCCGCGCTGTTCACGGGCGCCTTCGCCAACCTCCGGTGGGGCTTCGAGCCGACTCCCGGCCGCACGATGCTGATCTTCGTCGCGATCCTGCTCCTGCACGCCGTGCTGAACCTGTTCGGCGTCCGCCTGGTCAGCCTGCTCAACTCCGTCTCGGTCTGGTGGCATCTGGCCGGTGTCGCCCTCATCGTCGGTGCGCTGGCGATCTTGCCCGACCACCACCGCTCCCCGTCCTTCGTGTTCACGACGTTCGTCAACGACACCGGCTGGTCCAGCCCCTTGTACGTGACGGCGATCGGCCTGCTGCTCGCGCAGTACACGTTCTCCGGTTACGACGCCTCCGCGCATCTGTCGGAGGAGACCGCCGGGGCCTCCGTCCAGGCGGCGCGCGGCATCGTGCGCTCCATCTGGGTCTCCTGGATCGCGGGCTTCGTGCTGCTGGCCGGGCTGACCTTCGCCATCCAGGACTACGACGCCACCCGCGCGAGCGCCACGGGGGTGCCGCCCGCGCAGATTCTGCTCGACGCGCTCGGCACGAACGGGGCCTGCGCCCTGCTGCTCGTCGTGATCGTCGCCCAGTTGTTCTGCGGCAACGCCGAAGTGGCCGCCGCCAGCCGCATGGTGTTCGCGTTCAGCCGGGACAACGCGCTGCCCGGCTCGGCGCTCTGGCGCCGGGTGAGCGCCCGTACGCGCACGCCTGTCGCGGCGGTGTGGCTGTCGGTGGTGGTCGCCGGGCTGCTTGCGCTGCCGTCGCTGTACTCGGCGACGGCGTACGGCGCGGTCACCGCCATCAACGTCATCGGCATCACGCCCGCGTACGCCATCCCGGTGCTGCTGCGCCTGCGCGCCGGTAGCCGCTTCCGGCCGGGTCCGTGGAGCCTGGGCCGGTGGAGCAGGCCGGTCGGGTGGATCGCGGTCGTGTGGGTGACGGGAGTCACGGTGCTGTTCTGTCTGCCGCAGTCCTCACCGGTCACCGTCGACACGATGAACTACGCCTCGGTGGCCCTCGTCGTCGTACTGGTCCTGGCCAGCGTGTGGTGGTACGTCGCCCGCCGGACGTACGCGACGCCCGCCACGGCTGCCGACGGCACCGGCCACGACGCGGCCCAACTCACCGACGACATCGCCTGATCCGTCCGTTCGGCCCGCCGGGCGGGGGTGTCCGCGCACCCTCGTCCGGTACGAACTGCCTTACGGGATGCGGCAGGATGAGCACACGCGCCCACCATCGAACCTTCGTACGGTCGGCACGTTCGCACATCCCGGACAGCGAGCAGGTGACAACGTGACACAACTTCACATCCGGCCGACGGCGCCGTTCTCGGGCGCCGCAGCACGCCCTGGTGGAGGTGACCGATGAACCGCGACGTGACCCTGCACGATCTCGTCCTCGCCGGCATCGCCCTGGCCGCCGGCCTGGTGGTGGCGTTCCTGTCGCGCGGGCTGCTGCGCTGGCTGGCCAAGCACGCCAAGCGCACCCGCTGGAGCGGCGACGACGTCATGGTGGACGCCCTGCGCTCGATCGTGCCGTGGGGTGCCATAGCGGCCGGCCTGGCGGGCGCGGGCGTGGCGCTGCCGCTGACGCGGACGGTCCAGCACCACGTCAACCAGATCCTGACCGTGTGGCTCATCATCGTGATCACGGTCTCCGCGGCCCGGGTGGTCACGGGCCTGATGCGGACGATCACGCAGTCCCGCTCCGGGGTCGCCGGCGGAGCCACGATCTTCGTCAACATCACCCGGGTACTGGTCCTGGCCATCGGTTTCCTGGTGGTGCTCCAGACGCTGGGCATCTCGATCGCACCCCTGCTGACCGCCCTCGGCGTCGGCGGCCTGGCCGTCGCGCTCGCCCTCCAGGACACGCTCGCCAACCTCTTCGCGGGCATCCACATCCTCGCCTCCAAGACCGTCCAGCCCGGCGACTACATCCAGCTGAGCAGCGGCGAGGAGGGCTATGTCGTGGACATCAACTGGCGCCAGACCACGGTCCGCCAGCTCTCCAACAACCTGGTGGTCATCCCCAACGGGGAGCTCGCGAAGTCGAACATGACCAACTACACCCGGCCCGAGCAGAAGCTCACGATCCTGCTCCAGGTCGGGGTGAGCTACGACAGTGACCTGGACCACGTCGAGCGCGTGACCACCGAGGTGATCACCGAGACCATGAAGGAGATCACCGGCGCCCTCCCCGACCACGAGGCGGCCATCCGCTTCCACACCTTCGGCGACTCGCGCATCGGTTTCACGGTCATCCTGGGCGTCGGCGAGTTCAGCGACCAGTTCCGGATCAAGCACGAGTTCATCAAGCGCCTGCACCGCCGCTACCGCGACGAGGGCATCCGCATCCCCTCGCCCGTCCGCACGGTGGCCCTCCAGCAGGGCAACGTCGTGATCCCGCAGCAGCGCACCGCCGAGCGCGAACCGGGCGAGGCGGACTCCGTCCGGCTCGACTGACGCTCGCGGGGTCCGCGGCCGGCACAAGTCGCGGACCCCTGTCGAGTGCGGGTCGCTCACGAGATATCTTGATGTCGAGCAATGTTGCAGACGTGGAGCGGAGCACCCGGTGACTGACTCGACCATCATCTACACCTACACAGACGAGGCCCCGGCCCTGGCAACGCATTCGTTCCTGCCGGTGGTCCAGGCCTACGCCTCGCAGGCCGGTGTCGCCGTGGAGACCCGGGACATCTCGCTGGCCGGCCGCATCATCGCCGCCTTCCCCGAGTACCTGCGGGAGGACCAGCGCATCGCCGACGCCCTCTCCGAGCTGGGCGAGCTGGCCAAGCGGCCCGAGGCCAACATCATCAAGCTGCCGAACATCTCGGCGTCGATCCCGCAGCTGAAGGCCGCCGTGGCCGAGCTCCAGGCCAAGGGCTACGCCCTGCCGGCCTACCCGGACGACCCGAAGACCGACGAGGAGCGCGAGGTCCGCGCCCGCTACGACAAGATCAAGGGTTCCGCCGTGAACCCGGTCCTGCGTGAGGGCAACTCGGACCGCCGTGCCCCCGCCTCGGTCAAGAACTACGCCAAGAACCACCCGCACCGCATGGGGGCCTGGTCCTCCGAGTCCAGGACCAACGTGGCGACCATGGGTGAGAACGACTTCCGCTCCACCGAGAAGTCCGTGGTCATCGCCGAGGACGGCGCGCTGAAGATCGAGCTGGTCGCCGAGGACGGCACCACCACCGTGCTGCGCGAGTCCGTGCCGGTCCTTCAGGGCGAGGTCGTCGACGCCTCCGTGCTGCACGTGGCCGCCCTGCGCGAGTTCCTGGCCGCGCAGATCGCCCGCGCCAAGGAGGAGGGCGTCCTGTTCTCCGTGCACCTGAAGGCCACGATGATGAAGGTCTCCGACCCGATCATCTTCGGTCACGTGGTGCGCGCCTTCTTCCCGAAGACGTTCGAGCGGTACGGCGAGACGCTGGCGGCCGCCGGCCTGTCCGCGAACGACGGTCTCGGCGGCATCCTCAAGGGCCTTCAGTCCCTGCCCGAGGGCGACGCGATCAAGGCGTCCTTCGACGCCGAGCTGGCCGAGGGCCCGGCCCTCGCCATGGTCGACTCCGACAAGGGCATCACCAACCTGCACGTACCGTCCGACGTCATCGTCGACGCCTCGATGCCGGCCATGATCCGCACCTCCGGCCACATGTGGGGCGCGGACGGCGAGGAGCACGACACCCTCGCGGTGATCCCGGACTCGTCGTACGCCGGTGTCTACCAGGCCGTCATCGACGACTGCCGCGCGAACGGCGCCTACGACCCGTCCACCATGGGCACGGTCCCGAACGTCGGCCTGATGGCGCAGAAGGCCGAGGAGTACGGCTCCCACGACAAGACCTTCGAGATCGCCACCGCGGGCACGGTCCGTCTGGTCGACCAGGCCGGCAACGTCCTGATCGAGCAGCCGGTCGCCGAGGGCGACATCTTCCGCGCCTGCCAGACCAAGGACGCCCCGATCCGCGACTGGGTCAAGCTGGCCGTCACCCGCGCCCGCGCCACCGGTGACCCGGCGGTGTTCTGGCTGGACGAGACCCGCGCCCACGACGCGCAGCTGATCGCCAAGGTCGAGCAGTACCTGCCGGAGCACGACACCGAGGGCCTGGACATCCGTGTCCTCGCCCCGGTCGAAGCGGCCAAGCTGTCCGTCGAGCGCATCCGCCGCGGCGAGAACACCATCTCGGTGACCGGCAACGTGCTGCGTGACTACAACACCGACCTGTTCCCGATCCTGGAGCTGGGCACCAGCGCCAAGATGCTGTCGGTCGTCCCGCTCATGGCGGGCGGCGGCCTGTTCGAGACGGGCGCCGGCGGCTCCGCCCCGAAGCACGTCCAGCAGCTGGTCAAGGAGGACTACCTGCGCTGGGACTCCCTGGGTGAGTTCTTCGCCCTGGTGCCGTCCCTGGAGCAGTTCGCGAAGACCACGGGCAACGCCCGCGCGCAGGTCCTCGCCGACAGCCTGGACCGCGCGACGGCGACCTTCCTCAACGAGAACAAGTCGCCGACCCGTCGCGTGGGCGGCATCGACAACCGCGGCAGCCACTTCTACCTGTCCCTGTACTGGGCGCAGGAGCTGGCGCGGCAGACCGCCGACGCCGAGCTCGCCAAGGCCTTCGCCCCGCTCGCCGAGGCGCTCGCCGCGAACGAGCAGAAGATCGTCGACGAGCTGATCGCCGTCCAGGGCTCCCCGGCCGAGATCGGCGGCTACTACCAGCCGGAGAAGGCCAAGGCGGACGCGGTCATGCGCCCGTCGGCCACCTGGAACGACACCCTCGCGTCCCTGAGCTGACGCCCCCGGCCTCCGGCCGGCCCGCCCGCTCGTAGCCTCCGCCCCGTCCGGCACCGCCCGGCCGGGGCGGAGGTGTGTCCGGAACACTCCTGATCGTGCACCACGCCACGGACAACGCCCCGGGAGCAGCCCCATGACCCCTGCCGCGCCGCCCTCCTTCGAACTCCTGCCCGGCGCCGAGGACTCCCCCGTGATCCTCCATGTGCCGCACTCCGCACGGGAGATACCGCCCTCCGTGCGGTCGGACATCATGCTGGACGACGTAGCGCTGGAGCGGGAGCTGGACCACATCACCGACGCCCACACGGCGGAAATCGCCGAGGCTGCGGCCCAGTTGGCGAGGGTCACGCCCTGGCAGTTCGTCAACCGGCTGTCGCGGCTGGTCGTCGATCCGGAACGGTTTCCGGACGAGCGGGAGGAGATGCTGACGGCCGGCATGGGCGCCGTGTACACGCGTACCACGCACGGCGCCCCGCTGCGCCCCGAACACACCGACCCCGAACCGCTCCTCGCCGGCTACTTCCGGCCGTACGCGCGGGCGATGACGGAGGCGGTACGCGACCGGCTCGCCGCCACCGGACGGGCCATCGTCGTCGACGTCCACTCCTACCCGGCCGAACCGCTCCCCTACGAACTGCACGGCACCGGCCCGCGCCCACCCGTCTGCATCGGCACCGACGCCTTCCACACGCCCGACGCGCTGACGAAGCTGGCCCGCGAGGCGTTCGCCGGGTGCGGGGAGACGGGGCTCGACAGTCCCTTCGGCGGGGCGTACGTCCCGCTGGAGTTCCACGGGAGGGAGCCGCGTGTCGGCGCGCTCATGGTGGAGATCCGCCGGGACACCTACATGACCGAGCCCGGCGGCCCGGCGGGCCCCGGACTGTCCCGCCTGGCGACCGCCCTGGCCACCCTCGTCGACGGCGCCGGCGCCCACCCTCCGGCCTCATCTCTCTAGGCCGCCCCACGTCAACTCGGTACCCACGGCTGTTAGTTCAACCTCGAAGGAGCTCTTACTCTTTCAGGCCTACCGCCCCGACCGCGTGCCCTTGCTCCTGCGGGGTCCCCGCAGAGTCAGGGTCCGGGCGCCAGTCGGCAGACCTGACCAAGCCTGGTTCGACCAGACGCGTCCCCCGCAGAAAGCTCCCGATGTGCTCGGGTGAGCGCAGGTGGTACGTGTTGACGGACTGTGCGTTGTACGCTTCGACGGCCGCCTGGAGTTGGTCGTTGGTGGCCGTGCCGTCGCTCAAGGCCACGTAACTGCCGCGCGGCAGCGCGTCGATGAGTTCGGCCACGATCCGCTCGGGCTCCTCCTCGTCCGAGACCTGGCCCATGATGTTGAGCAGCATCAGGCCGACGGGCTGGTCGAAGTCCAGTGTGTGAGCCGCCTGGGTGAGGATCTTCTGCGGATCGCGCACATCGGCGTCGAGGTAGGCGCATTTTCCTTCTGGCGCACTGACCAACAGCGCATCGGCGTGGGCGAGAACGATGGGGTCGTTGTCCACGTACACGATCCTGCTTTCGGGCGCGATGCCCTGGGCGACCTCGTGGGTGTTACAGGTGGTGGGCAACCCGGTACCGATGTCGAGGAACTGGCGGATCCCGGCGTCGCGCGCCAGGAACCGCACCACTCGCTCCAGGAAGCGCCGTTGCACCCGGGCGATGGCCGCGAACTCGGGGAAGGTCTTGAGGATCAGCTCGCCGGCCTGACTGTCCACCGGGTAGTGGTTCTTCCCGCCGAGCAGGTAGTCCCACACACGCGCTGAGTGAGGTCGATCGGTCCGCAGTCTGCTGCCCCAGTCGTCTCGGTCAGTCATGACCGAAGCATGACACAAAGCAGTCCTTCAGGTCCCGGCCTGGGCCACGACTGGTCCACAACTGCTCCCCGAAAACGGGTCAGGGGCTGTCTCGGATTTCTCCGAGACAGCCCCTGATCTACGACTCTTCCGAGTCGGGACGACAGGATTTGAACCTGCGACCCCTTGACCCCCAGTCAAGTGCGCTACCAAGCTGCGCCACGTCCCGAGGCGTCGCCACGCGGTGTTCCGCGTGATCGCGCAGGTCAACCTTACCGTACGCGTACGGGTGGTTCTGTCCGGCGTTCCGTGCGCGGGGCCGGAGCCGCCGCTTCCGTTCGATTGACAGGCGCGGTCCGTCCGCTCAGGGTGGCTGGACAGACAAGGGACCTGGTCCGGAGAAGGGCTGCCATGGTGGATGCGCTCGGGGTCGCCGTCATCGGGTTCGGCTGGATGGGGCGGGTGCACACGCAGGCGTACGCCCGTGTCCCGCACCACTATCCGCAGCTGCCCGTACGGCCGCGGCTGCTGGCGGTCGCCGACGACGTACCGGGGCGGGCGGAGGAGGCCGCGGCGCGGTTCGGGTTCGCCTCGGCCACCCGTGACTGGCGCGAGGTGGCCGCCGATCCTCAGGTCCGGGCGGTGAGCATCACCGCGCCGAACTTCCTGCACCGCGAGATCGGCGTCGCGATGGCCGAGGCCGGCAAGCACATCTGGATCGAGAAACCGGTCGGGCTGACGGCCGACGACGCGCGCGTGGTCGCGGACGCGGTCGCCAAGGCGGGCGTCCAGGGCACCGTCGGCTTCAACTACCGCAACGCGCCCGCCGTGGAGGCGGCCCGTGAGCTGATCGCCTCCGGCGAGCTCGGCTCCGTCACCCACGTCCGGATCCGGCTGTTCAGTGACTACGCGGCCCACCCCGACGGCGCGCTGACCTGGCGGTACGAGCGTGAGCGCGGCGGCAGCGGGGTGCTCGGCGACCTCGCCTCGCACGGCGCCGACCTGGCCCGCTTCCTGCTCGGCGACATCGTCTCCCTGGTCGCCGACACGGCGGTGTTCGTTCCCGAGCGGGCGCGTCCGACGGGCAGCACTGCGGGCCATGCACGCGCCCCGGGCGGCGAGCGCGGCCCGGTCGAGAACGAGGACTACGTCAACTGTCTGCTGCGGTTCGCCTCCGGCGCCCGCGGTGTCCTGGAGGCCTGCCGGGTCTCGGTCGGCGAGCAGAACAACTACGGCTTCGAGGTGCACGGCACCAGGGGCGCGGTGTTCTGGGACTTCCGCAGGATGAACGAGCTCGCGGTCAGCCGCGGCACCACCTACCAGGACCAGCCGGTCAGCACGGTGTATGTCGGGCTGGGGGACGGCGAGTTCGGCGCGTTCCAGCCTGGCGCGGCCAACGCCATGGGCTACGACGACCTCAAGGTCATCGAGGCCGCCCGCTTCCTGCGCTCGATCGCCGAGGCGACCCCGTACGGCACCACCCTCGCCGACGCCGTGCACAGTGCCGCCGTACTGGACGCGATGGCGCGGTCCAGCGAGAGCGGCACATGGGTCAAGGTGCCTTCCTCGTAACGCCGTTGACTGCCTGCCCACCTTCCCGACCCCTCAAGGAGCAGCTCCGTCATGCGTATCGGAATCCTCGGCCTCGGCCGTATCGGCACCCTGCACGCCGAGACCCTGTCCGCGCTGGACGCCGTCGAGTCGCTCGTCGTCGCCGATCCGGTCGCGGACGCGGCCAAGGCGGCCGCCGACCGGTTCGGGGCCGAGGTCGCGGACTCGCCGGAGGAGGTGCTGGCCGCCGGGGTGGACGGCATCGTCGTGGCGGCGGCCACCGACGCCCACCCGGCCCTGGTGCTGGCCGGGGTCGAGGCCGGGGTCCCGGTGTTCTGCGAGAAGCCCGTGGCCCGCACCATGCGGGAGGGTGTGGACGTGCTCAGGACCGTCGAGGGCAGCGGGGTGCCCGTGCAGATCGGGTTCAACCGGCGCTTCGACGCGGGCTTCGGCGCGGCGCGCGCGGCCGTGCGCTCCGGTGAGCTGGGCAAGCTGCACACCGTCCGCGCGACGACCTTCGACCAGGCGCCCCCGCCGGCCGGGTACGTCGCCGCGTCCGGGGGCATCTTCCGGGACTGTTCCGTGCACGACTTCGACATCATCCGCTGGGTGACCGGCCGCGAGGTGACCGAGGTGTACGCCGTCGGCGGCAACCGGGGTGCCGACTACATCCGGGCGGCGGGCGACGCCGACACCACCGGCTCGCTCCTCACCCTGGACGACGGCACCGTCGCCCTGGTCTCCAACAGCCGCCACAACGCCCGGGGTCACGACGTACGCCTGGAGCTGCACGGCTTCGCCGACTCCCTCGCCGTGGGCCTGGACGACCAACTCCCCCTGCGTTCCGCCGAACCCGGGGTCACCTTCCCCGCGGGCACCCCGTACGACTCCTTCCTGCACCGCTTCGCCGACGCCTACCGTGCCGAACTCGCCGCGTTCACCGAGGTGGTGGCCGGCACCCGGCCGTCTCCGTGCACGGTGGCGGACGCGCTGGAGTCGGGCTGGATCGCGGAGGCGTGCACGCTGTCGCTGCGCGAGCACCGGCCGGTGACCGTCGCGGAGGTCCGCGCCGACTGAACCTCCCCCGCTCACTTGGCCGTTGGCTGGGCGGGGAGGTTGAACACGTGGTCCGGCGAGATGATCTTCGTGATCGCGTCGCCGAACAGGGTGCTGGGCTCCTCCCCCTTGGCGTTGATGTCGGTGTTGAGCAGCACGACGACGGTCGCCCGGGCGGAGGGGAGGTAGATGGTGAGCGTCTCGTAGCCCGGCAGGGAGCCGTTGTGCCCGATCCAGCCCTGGACGTCGAAGATGCCGAGGCCGTACCCGGCGCCGGGGATCGGCGTCGCCGGTGTGGTGAGGCGCTGCTTCTGCGTGGCGGGGCTGATCAGGGTGCTGCCGTCGGGCAGTTCACCGGTGGCCACGGTGCGCGCCCAGACGCGCAGGTCCTCCAGATCGGAGATCATCGCGCCGGCCGCCCAGCCCCAGGAAGGGTTCCAGTCGGTGGCGTTCTCGACGCGGCCGGTCGCGGTCTGGTCGGTGTAGCCCTGCGCGTGGGGCGTCGGGAACTCGTTGCCCTGCGGAAAGAGCGTGTGCCGCAGACCGGCCGGTTCGAGGATGGTCTGCCGGATGTACTCCCCCAGCGGGCGGCCGCTGACCTTCTCGATGACCAGGCCGAGGAGGATCAGGTTGGTGTTGGAGTAGTCGAACTTCGCGCCGGGCGGGAAGAGCACGGGGTGCCCGAAGGAGTAGTCGAGCAGCTGGCGCGGCGTGAACGGCCGCTCCGGGTCCGAGGTCAGCGCCTTGAAGAAGTCGTCGTCCTCGCTGTAGTTGAAGAGCCCGCTGCGCATCCCGGCCAGCTGGCGCAGCGTGATCCGGTCGCCGTTCGGTACGCCGCTGATGTACTTGCCGATCGGGTCGTCCAGGCCGGCCTTGCCGCTGTCGACGAGTTCGAGCAGCGCCGTCACGGTGAACGTCTTGGTCTCGCTGCCGATCCGCGTGTACAGGTCGGGGGACATCGGCTGGCGGGTGCTCTTGTCGGCGACGCCGAAGGACTGGACGTACTGTCCCTTGTCGGGGGTCCAGATCCCGACGGTCACGCCGGGGACGCGCGCCTCGCGCATGACCTGCCGTACGGCCCCGTCGAGCTGCCGTTGCACGGCGGGCGTGAGGGCGCGGACGTCGTCGCCGGAGGGGGAGGGCGAGGGCTGTCCGGCCGTGGGGGCGGTGGTCGAGGGAGCGGTGGTCGAGGGCGGCAGGGCCGCGGCGGATCCGCCCGCGGCCGGGACCGCGAGCATTCCGACCGCGAGGGCTGCGACGGCTCCGTCGCGCAGTCGTCGTCTTCTCGCGTGCGCCATGCTTGCTCCCCCGTGAGAACGCTGCGGAACAGGGAGGAGGCCGGTCCCGCGGCTGTCGGTGAAGTCGGCGGAACGGGACCGGCCGGCAGGTGCGTCCGGCGTACGTCCTGCCCTCGCGGGCGACCGGACGGCCCTGATATCACGAGGATAGGAGCCCCCTCGTGTCATCGCCTGTCGGGAGCGCCGCCCCCTCACATCCCGCAGTGGTCCGACCACGAAGCGGTACGGCAGCGGGCCCAGGACACCGGTCAGTCGTCCTCGCCCGCCGCCGACGCGCCACCGCCCCCGCCGAGCTCCCCCTCCTCGGGCAGCTCCTCCACGTCCACGCCCCGAACCGTCGCCAGCTCGTGCTTGAGTGCCGCGAGTTCGGAGCCGCCCGCCATGTGGTTCGTCAGCTCCTCCAGGGTGATCTCCCGGCGTTCGGCGCTGAGTTCGAGGGTGCCGAGGCGCAGGACGCTGAAGTGGTCGCCGACCATGTAGGCGTGGTGCGGGTTGTGGGTGATGAAGATGACGCCGAGACCGCGGTCGCGGGCGGCGGCGATGTACTTCAGCACCACCCCGGACTGCTTCACCCCGAGCGCGGCGGTCGGCTCGTCCAGGATGAGGACGCGGGCGCCGAAGTGGACGGCACGGGCGATGGCGACGCACTGGCGCTGGCCGCCGGAGAGCGTGCCGATGGGCTGCTCCGGGTCGTCCAGGACGATGCCCATGTCGCGCAGCTCGCGGTCCGCGGTCTCCTTCATGCGGGGGATGTCCAGACGGCGGACCGGCCAGGGGCCCCGGGTCAGCTCGGAGCCCAGGAAGAAGTTCCGCCACACCGGCATCAGCGGCACGGTGGCCAGGTCCTGGTAGACGGCGGCGATGCCCTTGTCGAGCGCCTCACGCGGGGTGCCGAAGCGCACCGGTGCGCCGTCGACGAGAACCTCGCCCTCGGTGTGCCGGTGCAGCCCCGAGATGATCTTGATGAGGGTGGACTTGCCGGCGCCGTTGTCGCCGAGGACGCAGGTGACCCGGCCGGAGTGGACCGCGAGGTCGACGCCGTGCAGGGCGCGGACGTTGCCGTACGACTTGCCCGTGCCGCGGAGTTCGACGATCGGGGTGTTGCTGGTCATCGGGTCACCTCCGGGTCGCCGTCGCCGTGCGCCGGACCCACAGATTGATGAGGACGGCGCCGAGCAGCATCACGCCGAGGAAGGCCTTGAACCAGTCGGGGTTCCAACCGGCGTACACGATGCCCTGGTTCACCATGCCGAACATGAAGGCGCCGAAGACCGGGCCGATCGCGGAGCCCTGTCCGCCGGTGAGCAGGCAGCCGCCGATCACCGCGGCCGCGATGTAGATCAGCTCCTGGCCGACGCCCTCGCCGGACTGCACGGTGTTGAAGGCGAAGAGCTGGTGCATGCCGACGAACCAGGCGCCGAAGCCGACGGTCATGAACAGGGTGACCTTGGTGAAGGTCACCGGGACACCGACCGCGCGGGCGCTGTCCTGGTTGCCGCCGACGGCGAAGATCCAGTTGCCGTACTTGGTGCGCAGCAGCACCCAGGTGGCGAGCGCGGCGAAGACCAGCCACCACACCACGGTGATCTTCACCTGGACGCCGCCGACGTCGAACGACGACGCGAAGACGGCCTTCGCCTGCTCGAAGCCGTCCATGTCGCTGATGTCGTCGGTGGCGACGTTGCCGGTGACCAGCTTGGTCACGGCGAGGTTGACGCCCTGGAGGATCAGGAAGGTGCCGAGGGTGACCAGGAAGCTCGGCAGCCCGGTCCTGACCAGCAGCCAGCCGTTGAAGGCGCCGACCCCGAGCGACACGACGAGGGCGACGATCACGCCCGTCCAGACGTTCATGGTCAGTTGGTAGCTGAGCATGCTCGCGGTGAGCGCCGAGGTGATGACGGCGACACCGGAGGACAGGTCGAACTCGCCGCCGATCATCAGCAGGGCGACGGGCAGCGCCATGATGCCGATGGTGGACGACTGGTAGAGCACCGTGGCCATCGAGCTGCCCTGGCGGACCGAGGGCGCCACGACGAGGAAGAAGACGAGGACGGCCAACGCGCCCAGCAGGACGCCTACTTCGGGCCGGGCCAGCAGCCGCAGCACCAGCGGGCGTTCGGCGGTGCGCCCGTCGGTCGCCGTGCCGCCGGGGGCCGGCGGTGTGCCCACCGCCGGCCCGGCGTGACCGGACGTCCCGGTCACCGAGTGCCCTTCGACGCGAACGCCGAGACGCGCTCGACGTTGGACTTGTCGACGAAGGCCGGCCCGGTCAGCACGGGCTGCTCACCGCCGCCGCTGTAGTTGCCGTTGTTCTTGTAGAGCCACAGGGAGTCGATCGCCAAGTAGCCCTGGAGGTAGGGCTGCTGATCCACCGCGAACTGGATGGTGCCCTTGGAGATCGCGCCGGTCAGCTCCTTGTTCAGGTCGAAGGTCGCGATCTTGGCCTTGCTGCCCGCCTCGCCGGCCGACTGCACGGCGGCCAGCGCGAAGGGCGCGCCGAGCGTGACGACGTAGTCGATCGCGCTGTCCTTCTTGAGCTTGGCGGTGATGGTGGACTGCACGGACGGCATGTCGGTGCCGTTGACGTAGAGGACGTCGGTCTTGCCGGAGAAGGTCTTCTTCACCCCGTCGCAGCGCTGGGTGAGGCCGATGTTGCCCTGCTCCTGGATCACGCAGACGGCCTTCTTGGCGCCGGCCTCGTTGAGCCGCTTGCCGAGCGCCTCGCCGGCGACGGTCTCGTCCTGGCCGAAGAACTCCATCAGGCCGAGCTTCTTCCAGTCGCTCACACCGGAGTTGAGGCCGACCACGGGTATGTTCGCGGCCGTCGCCTTGGTGACGACGTCCTTCATGGCGTCGGGCTTGGCGAGGGTGATCGCGATGCCGTCGACCTTCTGGTCCACGGCGTTCTGGACCAGGCTGGCCTGGTTGCCGGCGTTCGGGTCGTGGGAGTAGACGAGCTTGACGTTGTCCTTGGCGGCGGCGGCCTCGGCGCCCTTGCGGACGATGTCCCAGAAGGTGTCGCCCGCCGCCTGGTGGGTCACCAGGGCGACCGTCATACGGGGCGTGGCGGCCTTGCCCGCGGACGCGCCCGGGGCTCCCGACTCGTCGGACTTCTTTCCGCCGGAGCCGCTCGAGCAGCCGGCGAGGGTCAGGGCTGCCGCGGCGGCGACGGCCACGACACGGGCCAGTCTGCGGGAGCGGTCGTGCGACGAGCGGTCCATCTTTCCTGCACCTCACTGGTCTCCGGGCGAACTGGTCTTCCGGGCGAAAGGAAAGGATCGGGGGATCCGGCGCCCCGGACCGGCCGGGCGGTCCGGGTCATGGGGATCCAAGTGCCTGGCGCGCTCGCTGTCAATCATCTTCCCGCGGGCACGTTCGCAAACGTCAGAGCCCCAAAAGCCCTTCTGCGCCCGCCGGTTACGTTTCGGGCAAGGGGGACGCGTCTCTTGACGTGTGTCACGACGCGCGGCTGTGATAGCGCCACCCTGTTCGGTCGAGTTGGTTTCTGATCGGTTCGGAAAGGCGATCGGGATCCGCTCGCCCCTGGCCGAACCCTGCCTCCAGGAGCCGCCATGCGTCTGTCGCTCTCCGGTCCCACCGCACCGCGCCCCAGCCGCCGCTCCCTGCTCCGCACCGCCGGGGGCGCGGCCCTGGCCGGTGCCGGCCTGCCCCTGCTGAGCGCCTGCGGCGGCAGCGGCACGTCGGCCGGCACAAATGCCGTCACCGTCGGCTCCAACGCCTCGGACGCGGTGCCGAAGAAGGCGTTCGCCGACCTCTACGCGGCCTTCACGAAGCAGTCCGGCATCACCGTCGACGTGAACACCAAGGACCACAACACCTTTCAGGAACAGATCAACTCCTATCTCCAGGGCACGCCGGACGACGTGTTCCACTGGTTCGCGGGCTACCGCATGCAGTTCTTCGCCGCCAAGCACCTCGCCACGCCGGTCGACGAGGTGTGGGAGAAGATCGGCGGCGACTTCCCCGAGGCGATGAAGGCGCTCAGCAGGGGCACGGACGGCACGTACTACTTCGTGCCGCTGTACACGTACCCGTGGGCGGTGTTCTACCGAAGAAGCGTCTTCGCGCGGCACGGCTACGAAGCCCCCGCCACCTGGGACGAGTTGATGGCGCTGTGTAAGCGGATGAAGAAGGACGGCCTGGTTCCGTTCGCGTTCGGCGACAAGGACGGCTGGCCCGCGACCGGCACCTTCGACCAGATCAACGTCCGCCTCAACGGATACGACTTCCACATGGAGTTGATGGCGGGCAAGGCCTCCTGGACCGACCGCAGGGTGCGCGCAGTCTTCGACCGGTGGCGCGAGATACTCCCCTACCACCAGGACGGCGCCCTCGGCCGGACCTGGCAGGACGCCGCGCAGACGCTGGTAGCCAAGAAGGCGGGCCTGTACGTCTTCGGCACCTTCGTGGCCCAGCAGTTCACGAACAAGACCGACCTGGACGACCTCGACTTCTTCCCCTTCCCCGAGATCGACCCGGCTCACGGCCTGGACACCGTCGAGGCGCCCACCGACGGCTTCATGATCAGCCGCTCCCCGAAGAACAGGAGCGGCGCCCTCAAGCTCCTGGAGTACCTGGGCACTCCGGAGGCCGAGACGCGCTATCTCAAGGCCGACCCGAGCTTCGTCGCCGCCTCCACCAAGGCCGACACCTCCGCGTACAGCCCGCTCCAGAAGAAGGCGTACGCGATGATCACCGGGGCGAAGAACCTCACCCAGTTCATGGACCGGGACACCCGGCCCGACTTCGCCGCCACGGTGACGCAGCCCGCGTTCCAGCGGTTCGTCCAGAACCCGAAGAGCGTCGACGGCCTGCTGACCTCGATCGAGCGGCAGAAGAAGACCATCTTCGCGTCCTCATGAGCGGCGCGACGCCCGGCGAGCGGCGGTCTGCCTCTGCCTCGCGCGGCCACCGCCGCCTCCTCACGCGCCGCGACCGGTTCACGCTCGCGCTCATGGCGGGCGTGCCGACGGTCCTGCACGTGGTCCTCGTCTGGGTCACCGCGCTCGCCTCGATCGCGCTCGCGTTCACCACCTGGGACGGCATCGGGTTCGACGCGATCGAATGGGTGGGCCTGGACAACTTCCGCCAACTGTTCACCGACAACCCGCAGTTCTGGCCCGCCCTGCAGCACAACGTCGTGTGGTTCGTCGTGCTCATCGTGATCCCGACGCCGCTCGGCCTGTTCCTGGCCGTCCAGTTGGACAAGCGGATCCGCTTCAGCCGCGTCTACCAGACGGCGTACTTCCTTCCCGTCGTCGTGTCGATGGCCGTCACCGGCTTCGTGTGGCAGCTCGTCTACAACCCGGACACGGGCCTGATCAACAGCCTCACCGGGACCAACCGGCCCGGCCACTACATCGACTGGATCGGCGACCCGAAGCTCAACCTGTGGGCGATCCTCGTCGCCGCGTCCTGGCGGCACACCGGCTACATGATGATCCTCTACCTGGCCGGACTGAAGAGCGTCGACCCGTCCCTGCGCGAGGCCGCGGCCCTGGACGGCGCGGGCGAGTGGCAGGCCTTCCGGCACGTCGTCTTCCAGGCGCTGCGCCCCACCAACACCGTCGTCCTGGTCGTCACGATCATCGAGGCCCTGCGCGCCTTCGACCTGGTCTTCGTCTTCAACAAGGGCGCCCGGGGCACCGAGTTGCTGTCGATCCTGGTCACCAACAACATCATCGGCGAGTCGAGCCGCATCGGCTACGGATCGGCCATCGCCGTCGTCCTGCTCACCATCTCGCTCGCGGTCATCATCCCTTACCTGGTGGCCACCTTCCGGAAGGAGCGACGCGCGTGAGCACCCCGGCCGCGCCCGGCAAGCGGCGCACCCCTCTGCGCCCCGCCCGGATCCTGCTGCACCTGTTCCTCGCGGGTACGGCCCTGGCCTGGCTCGCCCCGCTGCTGTGGGCGGTCTTCGCCGCCCTGCGCCCGTACGGCGAGACCAGCGCCAAGGGCTACGTGTCCTGGCCGGACCGGTTGAGCCTCACCAACTTCACCCAGGCGTTCACCCAGTCGGACATGCCGCACTACTTCGGCAACACGCTGCTCATCGCCGTACCGGCCGTCCTCCTGACGCTGTTCTTCTCCTCCTGCGTCGCCTTCTACGTCAGCCGCTTCGACTTCCGTCTCAACCTTGCCCTCCTGCTTGTCTTCACGGCCGGCAACCTGCTGCCGCAGCAGGTCGTCATCACCCCGCTCTACCGCCTGTACCTGCTGGTCGACCTCCCCGGCGTCACGGTCAGCGGCAAGCTCTACGACTCCGCGCTCGGCCTGGTCCTCATCCATGTGGCCTTCCAGTCGGGCTTCTGCGCCTTCGTGCTGAGCAATTACATGCGCTCCCTGCCCCATGAACTGACCGAGGCGGCCCTCGTCGACGGCGCCTCGGTGTGGCGCCTGTACTGGCAGATCACCCTCCCCCTGTGCAAGCCCGCGATGGCTGCCCTGGCGACCCTGCTGTCGATCTGGGTCTACAACGACTTCTTCTGGGCCGTCGTCCTCGTCTCGACCGGCGAGAACATGCCGATCACCTCGGCGCTCAACAACCTCTCCGGCCAGTACTTCACCGACCCCAACCTGGTCGCCGCGGGCGCACTGCTCACGGCGATCCCGACGCTCGTCGTGTACTTCGTGCTGCAGCGGCAGTTCGTGAGCGGGTTGACGCTCGGGTCCAACAAGGGCTGAGGCGGGCGTACTCGGACATCCGTCCACGACCCACCCGATCACGGCCTCCGCCATCTCAGCTCGTCCGCAAAGCTTTGCGCAATGGCTATGCCAACGGGGCTTGGCCCGCTAGCTTGTTGGCACCCGAGCAGGTCGAGGACGACCTGTGCCGAGGAAGAGCCGAGGAAAGGGGCAGATCGTGGGCCGTCTGCGTTTCCCTGCCAGAGCATCCGTCGTCACCGTGACAGGGCTGACCCTGCTGGTGACGGGGTGCACGTCGACCAAGAGCGGCGGGTCGGGGGGTGGTTCGCAGTCCGGGGGCAAGGTCACCGTCGGACTGGTCACCAAGACCAACAGCAACCCCTACTTCGTCAAGCTGCGCGACTCGGCGAAGGCCGAGGCGGACAAGCGCGGCGCCAAACTCATCCCGCTCGCGGGCAAGTTCGACGGCGACAACCAGGGGCAGGTCGACGCGATCAACAACCTGGTCGCACAGAACGTCGCCGGCATCCTGATCACCCCGAGCAACTCCAGCGGCGTCCTCGGGGCCATCAAGGCCGCGCGGGCCAAGGGCATCGTCGTGATCGCCCTGGACACCGCGACCGAACCGGCGGACGCCGTGGACGCGACGATCGCCACCGACAACACGGCGGCGGGTGTCTCGCAGGGCAAGTACGTCAAGGCGGCCCTGGGCAAGCGGAAGCCCGCGCTCGTCATGCTGGACGGCACCCCCGGCTCGACCGTCAACACCCAGCGCCACTCGGGCTTTTTGAAGGGCTTCGGGCTCAAGGACGGGTCGCCCGGGATCAAGGGCACGGCGGTCACCAACGGCGACCAGACCAAGGCCCAGACGGCGATGGAGAACCTCTACCAGCGCGACCGGGACGTGAACTCCGTCTACACGCTCAACGAGCCCGCCGCGGCCGGTGCCTCGGAGGCGCTGGGCGGCAAGAAGAGCGTCGTCATCGGTTCGATCGACGGCTCCTGCGCGGGCGTACGCAACGTGCGCAGCGGGAAGTTCGCGGCGACCGTCATGCAGTTCCCGAAGAAGATGGCGCAGTTGGGCGTCGACGCGGTCATCGACTACGCCAAGGACAAGAAGAAGCCGTCCGGGTTCATCGACACCGGATCGCAGCTCATCACCGACAAGCCGCAGCCGGGGCTGGAGTCCAAGGACACCGCCTGGGGCCTGAAGAACTGCTGGGGCTGATCGTGACCGCGACGCAGACGCCCCCCGCGCCGGCGCCGGAGACGACCGCCGCCGGGTCCCCGCTGAAGTCCGCCGCCGTGCGGGCCCTCGGGAACTCGGCGGCGGGCCCGCTGGCCGCACTGGCCATCGCCATCGCCGTGTTCGCGCTGAGCACCGACACGTTCTTCACCATCGACAACGGGTCGCTGATCGTCCAGCAGTTCCTGGTCGTCGGCACCCTCGCGCTGGGCCAGACGCTCATCATCCTGACGGCCGGCATCGACCTGGCCAACGCGGCCATCATGGTGCTGGGCACCCTGGTCATCGCGCGTCTGGGGCAGCACACGCTGCCCGCGGGCGTCGCGCTGGTCGTCGGCATCCTGCTGTGCACCGCGATCGGCGGGCTGGCCGGCGCCTTCGTGACCCGGCTGCGGCTGCCTCCGTTCATCGTGACGCTCGGCGTCCTGAGCGTACTGACCGCCGTCAGCCAGCTGTTCGCTGGCGGCGAGAGCTTCTCCGTGCCGCCGGGCCTGCTGACCTTCCTGGGCGAACGCTCGTATCTGTTCGGCCGGATCGAGGTCACGTACGGCATGGGCGTGATGCTCGTCCTGGGCCTCGGGCTGTGGTTCCTGCTCACCCAGACCTCCTGGGGTCGCAGCGTCTACGCCGTCGGCGACGACGAGGAGGCCGCCCGGCTGACCGGCATCAACACCCGGCGCACGCTGCTGAGCGTGTACGTGCTGGCGGGGTTCGTCTACGCCATCGGCGCCTGGCAGGCGCTCGGCCGCATCCCCAACGCCGACCCGAACGCCTTCCAGACCGGCAACCTGGACAGCATCACGGCCGTGGTGATCGGCGGCACGAGCCTGTTCGGCGGGCGCGGCGGCATCCCCGGCACGGTGCTGGGCGCGCTGGTCGTCACGGTGCTGTCCAACGGCCTGACGCAGGCCGGTATCGACAGCCTCTACCAGCAGGTCGCCACCGGCATTCTGGTCATCACCGCCGTCGCCGTCGACCGCGTCGTCCGCAGGAGGGCCGCATGAACGAGCCGCAACTCTCCGCGCCGGCCGCCACGGCGGATGCCGATGCCTCCTCCGAGGTGGTGATGCGCGCGAGAGGACTCGTGAAGCGGTACGGCAATGTCGTGGCCATCCGCGAGTCCGACTTCGAGATCCGCGCCGGTGAGGTCCTCGCCGTCGTCGGCGACAACGGCGCGGGCAAGTCCAGCCTGATCAAGGCCCTCACCGGAGCGCTGATCCCGGACGCGGGGACCATCGAACTGAACGGCCGCACCGTCCACTTCCACGGTCCGCGCGACGCACGGGCCGCGGGCATCGAGACGGTGTACCAGACGCTCGCGGTGGCCCCGCAGATGGACATCGCCACCAACCTGTTCCTCGGGCGTCCGCTGCGGCGCGAGGGGTTCCTCGGCTCGAAGCTGCGCATGCTCGACCACAAGAAGATGCGCACCCTCGCCGCCGAACAGCTCGACCGGCTCGGCATCGCGACCATCCAGGACATCACCCAGCTCGTCGGCACCCTGTCCGGCGGCCAGCGCCAGGCGGTGGCGGTGGCGCGTGCCGCGATGTTCGGCACGCGACTGATCATCCTGGACGAGCCGACCGCGGCGCTCGGCGTACGGGAGTCGCGGCAGGTGCTGAACCTGATCGGCCGCATCCGCGACCGGGGCGTTCCCGTCGTCCTCATCAGCCATGACATGCCGCAGGTCTTCGAGATCGCCGACCGGATCCATGTGCACCGCCTCGGCCGGCGCACGGCCGTGGTCGAGCCCGGGGCGTGCACGATGACCGACGTGGTGGGCCTGATGACCGGCGCGCTCCAGATGGGGTCCGACGGCAGCCTCCTGGAGAGCAGTACGCAGCCCATGCCCACCGAGGGGGCCTCGCCCCGTCACCTCCCGGAGACCGCCGAATGACGGTGACGGGCGGCAACGGCCGTACAGCGACGGGTGATTCGTACGACCCGCCCCTGTACGGGAGTCCGCCCCTGAGCGCCCTCGTCGAGCGCGCGCTGCGTCTGGCGTCCGGCACCCGGCGAGCGCTGCTCGGCATCGCCGGGGAGCCGGGCTCCGGCAAGTCCACGCTCGCCGAACAGCTGTGGGCGGGTATGGAACGCGAGCGGCCCTCTCTCGCCGTCGCGGTCTCCATGGACGGATTCCACCTGGCGCAGAAGGTCATCGACGCCCGGGGGCAGGCGGCCACGAAGGGCACCATCGACACCTTCGACGCCGGCGGCTTCCTCGCACTGCTTCGCCGCACGCGCGCGGAGACCAACTCCTCCGTGTGGTGGCCGGAGTTCACCCGCGACCTGGAGGAGCCCGTCGCCGGCTCGATCGAGGTCGCCGCGCACCACCGGCTGGTCATCGTCGACGGCAACTTCCTCCTGTCGACGCGCAGTCCATGGCACGAGGTGAAGGACGAGCTGGACGAGACCTGGTTCCTGGACGCCGATCCGCGGGCCCGGCGCGACCGGCTCACCCGCCGCTACGTCCGGTACGGCTTCACCGCCGAGGCCGCCCGGACGAAGGCGTACGGCGTCGACGAGGACACCAGCGCGCTCATCCGCGGCACCGCCTCACGAGCCGATCTCGTGCTCAGCGAGGTCGGATAGGCTCCGGACATGCCAGGCAGAGCACCCCGACAGAGACCGACCATGACGGATGTGGCACTCCGGGCGGGCGTGTCCGTGTCCACGGTCTCCCATGTGCTCAACAAGACGCGTCCCGTGGCGACTTCGACGGTACGCCGGGTCCTCGACGCGGTCGCCGAGACGGGCTACGTCCCCGATCCGGTCGCGCGCGCCCTGGAGAACACCGGGTACGGGACCATCGGCCTGGCCATGTCCGCCCTGTCCAACCCGTACTTCAGCAACGTCGTGCACGGCATCGACCGGCACGCCTCGGCGGCGGGGTACTCGCTGGTGCTGGCGGACACCCATGACGAGCGCGACCAGGAGATCAAGGCCGTCGGCGAACTGCTGCGCCGCCGGGTCAGCGCGGTGCTCCTCGCCCCGGCGGGCGACGGGGCCCAGTCCCTGAGCTACGCGAGCAAGGTCGACGTCCCCGTGATCGTCATCGACCGCTTCATACCGGCCGCCGTCGACCAGGTGGCCGTCGACAACATCGAGCCGACCGCCGCCCTGGTCGACCATCTGGCCTCCCTCGGCCACACCCGCATCGCCATGATCACGGGCCGCGCCGGTCTCAGCACCACGGACGAACGCCGGGACGGCTACCTCCTGGGCCTGCGCCGCAACGGCATCGACGCCGACCCGCGCTACGCGTCCGAGGGTGACTCCACCGAGCTGGGCGCAAAGGCGGCGGTCGGCCGCCTGCTGTCCCTGCCGGACCGGCCGACGGCCCTGGTCGTCGGCAACAACCGCATGACCATCGGCGCCCTGCGCGCCCTGCGCGACGCCGGTCTCGCCGTCCCTGAGGACATGGCCCTGGTCTGCTTCGACGACTTCGAGTGGGCCGACCTCTTCCACCCCCGCCTCACCGCGATGGCCCAACCGGCCCTGTCCATTGGCGAACAGGCCGTGTCGATGGCCCTGTCCCGCATCACGACCCCGTCCCTGCCACCCCGCCGCCTGACCATCAACCCGGCCTTCATGCACCGCGAGTCGTGCGGCTGCGGCCGCTCGGCCGCGCCGCCGACGATGGTGGCGGGTTTCCCGGCACCAGAGCGTTGAGGACCAGGCCGAGCGCGCCGATCCGGTCCGGACGGCGCATCCGAGGCCGCGCCCCGCGCCTCATGGCTGCGGTGGGCCGGTGGGCCCGCGGTGGACTCAGTGGAGGCAGAGGCAGAACGGATGGCCGGCCGGGTCCGTGTAGACCCGCCAGTTGGCCTCCGGGCGGATCTGGTCCGTCCGCTCCAGCACGGTCGCGCCGAGGGCGAGCGCCCGCTTCTCCTCGCCGTCGAGGTCGTCCACGTCGAAGTCGAGATGGAGTTGCTGCGGGCGCTCCTGGCCGGGCCATGCGGGCGGTCGGTAGCCGTCCACCCGCTGGCAGGCCAGCGGCGTCCCCTCGAAGCCGTGCACCTCGATCCAGTCGGAGTCCTCCGGATCCGCGACCACCCGGCCACCGAGCAGCTCCGCGTAGAACTCCGCGAGCCGTACCGGATCGGCACAGTCCAGCGCGACCGCCTGCAGCTTTCGAATCACTTCCGACACCCCTCGCTCTCGGCCGCCTCCACGGCGCTTCGTACGGGAGGGGTCGTACCCGCCGCGGCGGCGGTCATGCACGGCGCTACGCCGCCCGCTCGGTCCTCGAAACGGACCTCGAACGACAACCGCCCCATGAAATAAGGGGCCCCAAGGAAGGGCCCCTCATCCACGGAAAACTCCGACATCACTGTCGGGACGACAGGATTTGAACCTGCGACCCCTTGACCCCCAGTCAAGTGCGCTACCAAGCTGCGCCACGTCCCGATGCGCTCACTCGCGGTGACCCGCGTGATCGTGCGAACAGAACTTTACCGCACGTCCCGGGTTGCACCGAATGGCCCCCGTACCGGCCTCCGCGCACGGCATCGGGAGGCGCGGGACAATCGGTCGTATGGGCAGCACAGGGGCTTCGTCAGGGCGGGCGGCTCAGCCGCGGGACCGGGACAGCGAGGGGCGGGCGCGCAACGCGCGGCCCCGGGACGGGCTGGGGCGCCCACTGCCGTACGGCACCGACGGGGTGGAGCGGCAGCCCGAGGGCGTCGTACGGACCCCGGAGGAGACGGTCGCGGCGGCGCAGGCGCTGCTGGACGAGGGGAAGCCGTTCCACGCCCACGAGGTCTTCGAGGACGCCTGGAAGTCCGGGCCGGAGGGCGAACGCACCCTGTGGCGCGGGCTCGCCCAGCTCGCCGTCGGTCTCACCCACGCGGCCCGCGGCAACACCGGGGGCGGCGCACGGCTGCTGCGGCGCGGTGCGGAGGCGGTTCAGGAGTGGGCCGTGGAAAGCGACGATGAGCGGCCGTACGGGATCGATCTGCCCGGGCTCGTCGCCTGGGCCGGGGAGCTCGCGGGCGGGGTGGAGCGCCATGCCGAAGCCGTCGACGCCGCGGATCAGGCGCCCCGGCTGCGCGGGGCCGCCTAGGGCCTGTCGTTTGGATCATCCCGGCGTCGCGGGGCCTGGCACGCACATCTGCCGCGTTGTCGTCGGTTGCCAACTCCCCCACGCTCGGCTCCGCTCGCGCGGGGGGGGGACCCCATCGCGTCGACGCCCTCCTCCGCCTTGCAGCTGCACGCACCAGACCCCGCTCGGGTCGGTCGAGAAGTACCGCACCTCACAGCCAGCCTGATCCAAACGACAGACCCTAGCCGCGCGCAGGGAGGCGGTGGACTCGCTGTCAGTGGCATGGGGCAGACTCGGGGCGTGCGAAAGATTCATGTCATCGGCATCGGCGCGGGCGACCCCGACCAGCTGACCCTCCAGGCGGTCAGGGCGCTGCGGAGCACGGACGTGTTCTTCCTGCTCGACAAGGGCGAGGCGAAGAGCGACCTGACGGGGCTGCGCCGAGGCATGCTGGACGCGCATGTGCCCGAGGGCTCGTACCGGCTGGTGGAGGCGCGCGATCCGGAGCGGGACCGCTCGGCCGGCGGCGCGGCGTACTCCCCGGCCGTCGGGGACTGGCGCAGCGCCCGCGCCGGCATCTACGAGCGTCTGATCGCCGAGGAGCTCGGCGAGGACGAGAGCGGCGCGTTCCTGGTGTGGGGCGACCCGGCGCTGTACGACAGCACGCTCGGCATCCTTCAGGAGGTGCTCGGTCGCGGCGCGGTGTCCTTCGAGTACGACGTCGTTCCGGGCATCAGCAGCGTCTCGGCGCTCGTCGCGCGGCACCGTACGGGGCTGAACCGGGTGGCCCGGCCCGTGCAGATCACCACCGGCCGGCGCCTGGCCGAGGGTTTCCCCGAGGGGGTGGACGACGTGGTGGTGATGCTCGACGCCCAGCAGACCTTCCGGCAGTACGCCGAGGAGGACATCGACATCTACTGGGGCGCGTACATAGGCACCCCGGACGAGATCCTCGCCTCCGGCCCGATCGCTCAGGCCGCTCCCCGTATCGAGCGGCTGCGCGCGGAGGCCCGCGAGCGCAAGGGCTGGATCATGGACACCTATCTGCTGCGGCGGAGTCCGAAGGACGGCTGACCGGCATCCCCGGAAGGCCGGCCCCGAGCCGCTCCAGAGCACCGGCCACGTCGGCCACTGCCGTCACCCCGTCCGGCAGCGGCGGCCGTCGTACGACGACCACGGGCAGGCCGAGCCGGCGTGCCGCCGTGAGTTTCGCGGCCGTCGCCTCTCCCCCGCTGTCCTTGGTCACGATCACGTCGATGCGGTGCTCACGCAGCAGCGCCGACTCGTCGGCCACGGTGAACGGGCCGCGCGCCAGGATCACTTGGGCGTCCGGCGGCATCGGTGGCTCGGGGGGCTCCACGGACCGTACGACGAAGTGCAGCTCCCTCAGGTGGGCGAAGGCGGCGAGGCCCAGGCGCCCGGTGCTGAGGAACACCCGCCGGCCCAGGCCCGGCAGCGCCCGCGCGGCCGCGTCCAGGGACGGGACCGGATGCCAGTGGTCGCCCGGGCCGGCGTGCCAGCCGGGGCGGCGCAGCACGACCAGGGGCAGGCCGGTCTCCGCCGCCGCCCTGACCGCGCCCGCGGTGATGCCGGCGGCGAAGGGGTGCGTGGCGTCGACGACGGCGTGCACCTGCCGCTCGCGCAGCCAGCAGGCCAGCCCCTCGGCGCCGCCGAACCCGCCGATCCGTACCTCTCCGTCGACGGCTCCCGGCCGTGTCACCCGCCCCGCCAGCGAGGTGGTGACCCGGACTCCGGGACGCGCGGCCAGTTCGGCGGCGAGGCGGCGGGCCTCGGTGGTGCCGCCGAGGACGAGGACGTGGGGGGACATGGGGTGAGCGTACGGGGTCGGTTCTCCGGCGCGGTTCCGGTGTCGTACGTCCCGTTCCGCGCGCCGGTTGCCTATCGTCCCCGGCATGGAATCCGTGCGGGGCGTGCTGATCGACATCGACGGGGTGCTGACGGTCTCCTGGGAGCCGCTGCCCGGGGCCGTGGAAGCGCTGCGGGAGATCCGGTCGGCCGGTCTCGGGGTCGCGCTGGTGACCAACACGACGTCCCGGACGCGGGCGTCGATCGCCGACACCCTGTCGGGGGCCGGTTTCCCGGTGTCCGCCGAGGACGTGCTCACCGCGCCCGCGGCCACCGCCTCCTACCTCGCCGAGCACTGTCCGGGCGCCCGCTGCTCCCTGCTCAACGCCGGGGACATCGCAGCGGACCTGGACGCCCTGACCCTGGTCCCCGACGACGCCGACCCCGATGTGGTCATCATCGGTGGCGCCGGTCCCGAGTTCGGCTACGAGGCGCTCGACCGGGCCTTCGGGAACCTCCAGCGGGGTGCGCGGCTGGTGGCCATGCACCGCAGCCTGTACTGGCGTACGGACGCCGGGCTGCAACTGGACACGGGTGCGTTCCTGCTCGGCCTGGAGCGGGCGGCGCACGTCGAGGCGGAGGTCACCGGAAAGCCGTCACCGGCGTTCTTCGCGGCGGCGCTGGCCCGGCTGGGCGTCGGTCCCGGCCAGGCGCTGATGGTCGGTGACGACGTCGAGTCGGACGTCCTCGCCGCCCAACGCGCCGGGATCACGGGGGTGTTGGTCAGGACGGGCAAGTATCTCCCCGAGACGGTGGAGCGGGCGAGCGGCAGTCCCGACCATGTGATCGACTCGATCGCGGAGCTGCCCGCCCTGCTCGGCCGGCAGGGCTAGCGCAGTAGCAGCTGGAGCCCGCCGACGATCGTCGCCGCGATCACGAGCTGCTCGAACAGCCGCTGGTTGATGTGCTTCACGGCCCACTTGCCGAGGAACGCGCCGGGCACGACGAACACCGCGAGCGCGGCGTCGAGGATCAGCGAGCGGCCGTCGATCAGGCCGAGGGCCACGCTGAAGGGCAGCTTGCCGACGTTGACGATCAGGAAGAAGAACGCCGCCGTCCCCAGGAAGCCCAGCTTCCGGAAGCCCGCCGAGAGCAGGTACATCGACATCACCGGGCCGCCCGCGTTGGCGACCATGGTGGTGAAGCCGCCGAGGACGCCGTACGAGGGGGCTTTCAGCCTGCCGACCCCGGTGGTCTCCGGCTCCGGCTCCTCCGCCGTGCCGGTCTCGGTGCGGCGCCGCCGCCACAGCGTGACGCCGGCCATCAGCAGCAGGATCGCGCCGATCGAGATCCGTACGGTCCCGTCGGCCCACATCAGATACAGCGTGCCGCCCACCACGCCGACCACCACCGCCGGGAACAGCCGCAAGAGCGTCGGCCAGTGGGCGTGCCGGCGGTAGCTGGCCACGGCGAGCAGGTCGCCGACGATCAGTACCGGGAGCAGGACGCCGGTGGAGGCGCGAGCGGGCAGGACGGCCGCGAAGACGGCGAGGCTGACCGTGTTGGCCCCGCTGACGGCGGTTTTGGAGAAGCCGACGAGGAGCGCGGCGAGGGCGAGCGCCGCGAACTCCCAGCCGGTGATGTGCCAGAGCGTCATCGTGTTCATGAGGGAACAGATGCTATGGCCACGCATCTTCGCTGATCGCGGGGGGCCTCGCTCGCCGGTCCGGCGCCCCCGAGAGGCTCAGCTCCGCTCGACCAGGAGGGCGCTCCCCTGCCCCACCCCGACGCACATGGTCGCCAGTCCCCGGCCCGTCCCGGTGCGCCGCATGCGGTGCAGCAGGGTGGTGAGGATGCGGGCGCCGGAGCAGCCGAGCGGATGGCCCAACGCGATCGCTCCGCCGGTGGGGTTGACCAGTTCCGGGTCGATGCCGAGCTGGTCGACGCAGGCCAACGCCTGTGCCGCGAACGCCTCGTTGAACTCGGCCTCCTCGACGTCCCCGATGGCCCACCCGGCCCTGTTGAGCACCTTCCGGGTGGCGGGCACCGGCCCGATGCCCATCACGTCGGGGTGGACTCCGGCGGAGGCCCCGGCGACGTACCGGCCGAGTGACTCCAACCCCAGTTCCTCCAGGGCCTCTTCGCTGACCAGCAGCAGCCCGGCCGCGCCGTCGTTCATCGGCGAGGCGTTGCCCGCGGTGACCGTGCCGTCGTGGCGGAAGACCGGCTTGAGGCGGGCCAGCTTCTCGTACGAGGTGTCCTCGCGCACGCACTCGTCGCTCTCGACGACGATGCCGTCCGGGCGTTCTACGAGGACGAGTTCGTCGTCGAAGTGGCCGTTCTTGCGTGCGGCGGCGGCCAGTTGGTGGCTGCGCAGGGCGAACTCGTCCTGGCGCTCGCGCGGGACGCCGTACCGCTCGGCGACCTCCTCGGCCGTCTCGCCCATGGACAGCAGGCCGTGGAGCTCCTTCATCGCCGGGTTGACCAGGCGCCAGCCGAGGCGGGTGTCGACGGTCTCGACGTGGTGCGGGAGGGCCTCGTCGGGGCGGGCCAGGACGAAGGGGGCGCGGCTCATCGACTCCGAGCCGCCCGCGAGCACGACGTCGGCCTCTCCCGCGGCGATGGTGCGGGCGGCGGTCGTGACCGCCTCCAGGCCTGAGGCGCACAGCCGGTTGACGGTGGCGCCGGGCACGGACTCGGGCAGTCCGGCGAGCAGCGCGGCCATGCGGGCGACGTTGCGGTTGTCCTCGCCGGCCTGGTTGGCGGCGCCCCAGTAGACGTCGTCGATGCGCTCGGGGTCGAGCGCGGGTACGTCGGCCACCAGCCGGCGGATCACGGTCGCGGCCAGGTCGTCGGGACGTACGCCGGACAGGGCGCCGCGCAGCTTGCCGATCGGGGTGCGGCGGGCGGCCGCGAAGTGGACGGGACGCAACGGAGGACTCCTGACCGACGACGCTTCACCGGGGACACATCGGGACTCGACGCAACTTAATTAGCACTGCTAGTTTTGGACTATAGACCTCCGACCGCTCCCCTGGGAAGATCCCCCGGTACCTTCGCCGAGGCAACTGGAGGAGACATGGCGCCCGTCCGTGAACACGTCCTCACCGGGACGCGGGGCAAGATCACCGCCCACGAGTGGCCGCATCCCGAACCCCGCTACATCGCCCTCCTCGTGCACGGGTACGGCGAACACGCGGGCCGGTACGAGGAGGCCGCCGACGTCCTGCACCGCCACGGCGCCGCGGTGTTCGCACCCGATCACATCGGCCACGGGACGTCCTCCGGCGAACGCGTGCTGATCGAGGACTTCGAGGACGTCGTCACCGACGTACACGCCGTCGCCGACCTGGCCCGCGCCGCGCACCCGGGCCTGCCCGTCGTCCTGATCGGCCACTCCATGGGCGGCCTGATCGCGGCCCGCTACGCCCAGCGCTACGGCGACGAGCTGACCGCCCTGGTCCTGTCCGGTCCGGTGATCGGCACCTGGGACCTGGTGGTCGGCCTGCTCGCCCACGACGAGATCCCGGACACCCCCATCAGCCTGGCTTCGCTCTCCCGCGACCCGGCCGTGGGCGCCGACTACGCCGCCGACCCGCTGGTCTGGCACGGCCCGATGAAGCGCCCGACGGTGGAGGCGTTCGCCCGCACCCTGGACACCGTCGCCGGCGGCGGCGACATCGGCGCGCTCCCGCTGCTGTGGCTGCACGGTGACGACGACCGGCTGGTCCCGCTGCCCGGCAGCCGGCCCGGCGTGGAGCGGTTGAGCGGTGGCCGGCTGACCGAGCGGATCTACCCCGGGGCGCGGCACGAGGTGTTCAACGAGACGAACCGGGCCGACGTCTTCGCCGACCTGACCCGCTTCCTGGACGAGGTCCTGCCCGCCGCCGAGCAGGGCAGCGCCGGATGACCGCGAGCGAGCCCGCCCTCCGGCAGATCGACACGACCAGGCCGCACGCCGCGCGGGTCTACGACTGGTTCCTCGGCGGCAAGGACAACTACCCGGTCGACGCCCGCCTCGGCGAGCAGCTCATGGCGATCGAGCCGGGGGCGCCCCGGGCCGCGCGCGCCAACCGCTGGTTCATGCAGCGCGCCACCCGGCTTCTCGCCGGGGAGGCGGGGATCCGCCAGTTCCTCGACATCGGCAGCGGCATCCCCACCGAGCCCAACCTCCACCAGATCGCCCAGGCCGCGGCCCCACAGGCACGGGTGGTCTACGTCGACCACGACCCGATCGTCCTCGCCCAGGCCGACTCCCTGCTCCACGGCACCGAGGAAGGCGTCACGGAGTACCTCCAGGCCGACGCCCGGGAACCGGAGCGGATCCTCGAACTGGCCGCCCGCACCCTGGACTTCGGCCGCCCCGTCGCCCTGTCGCTGATCGCGCTGCTGCACTTCGTCGCCGACGCGGACGGCGCCTACGAGCTGGTGGACACCCTGGTCGACGCGCTGGCGCCGGGCAGTTGTCTGGTGCTGTCCGCGATGACCGCCGACCTCGAACCGGAGAACGTACGCCGGGGCATCGAGGCGTACGCGGCAGGAGGCGTGACCCTGGTGGCGCGTCCGCACGCCGAAGTGAGCCGTTTCTTCAAGGGACTCGACCTGTTCCCGCCGGGCGTCGTGTCCGTGGCGGACTGGCGCCCCGAACTGGCCGAGGACGAGTGGGATCTGGGCCCCGGACCGATCTCGGTGTACGGCGGCGTCGGGATCAAGCGGTGAGCGAGCGGAGCCAAGCGGTGAGCGGACGGAGCAAGGAGAGTACGTCCGTGGACGCGTCCGCGCACCCTTCCGTCGACACGTCCGTGGCGCACAACGCGCGCGTCTGGAACTACTGGACCGGCGGCACGGACCACTACGAGGCCGACCGGCACGTGGGCGAGCACGTCGCCGGGATGTTCCCGGTGATCCGGGAGGTGGCGCGCGCGGACCGCGCGTTCCTGGGCCGGGCGGTCCGCTACCTCGCCGCCGAGCGCGGCGTACGGCAGTTCCTGGACCTCGACACCGGGCTGCCGGCCGGCGACAACACCCACGGGATCGCCCAGCGGGTCGCGCCCGCGTCGCGGATCGTGTACGTCGACCACGACCCGGTGGTGCTCGCGCACGCCCGCACCCTGCTCGCCGGCGGCCCCGAGGGCGCCACCGACTATGTCGAGGCGGACGTGCGCGACCCGGACGCGATCGTCCGACGCGCGGCCGACACCCTCGACCTCTCGCGGCCGGTCGCCGTGATGATGCTGGGCATCCTCAACTTCGTGCTCGACGCCGACGAGGCCCGGGACATCGTGCGCCGGTTCATGGCGGCGGTCCCTTCGGGCAGCTTCCTCGTGCTCACCCACCCGACCTTCGACGCCGACCTGGGCGGCGAGGGCAACGTCGAGGCGATGAGGTTCTGGAACGAGAACGCCACCCCGCCCATCACGGCCCGCGGCCGCGCCGAGGTCGCCGCCTTCTTCGAGGGACTCGACCTGCTCGAACCGGGCCTGGTGCCGTGCTCCCGGTGGCGCGCGGAGACCGACTCCCCCGTGGCGGTACCGCAGTTCGGCGCGGTGGCCGTGAAACGCTGAGCCCGAGCACGCATCAGGGAGCCCCGCCAAGGAGGCCGTATGACCACCCTTGCCGACCCGGTGCCCGGCGGCCGCCCCGGCGACGTCCAGCGGGCCACCGAGTTCGCCGCCCAGCTGGAGCGGCAGGACGTGCGCGGGATCGTCCTGTCGTACGTCGACACGGCGGGCGTCGGCCGGGTGAAGACGGTCCCGACGGCGCGGCTCCCCGAAGCCGCGGCGTGGGGCGTGGGCATGTCGCCGGTCTTCGACACGTTCCTGGCGGACGACTCCGTCGTCACCACCGACGTGCTCGGCTCACCCGACGGCGATCTGCGCCTCTACCCGGACCTGGACGCGCTGGTGGTGCTGGCGGGGCAGCCCGGCTGGGCGTGGGCCCCCGTCGACCGGATCACCCAGGAGGGCGAGCGCCATCCCGGGTGCAGCCGCACCGTCCTGCGCCGGATCGTCGCGGACGCGGCGGAGCGGCACGGCCTGACCTTCAAGGCGGCCATCGAGATCGAGTGGTCGGTGGGCCTCGGGCCGGCGCCCGAGGGGGAGTTCGTCCCGGCGGCGCCGGGTCCGGCGTACGGCGCCGCGCGGCAGGTCGAGCTGAGCGACTGCACGGCCGACCTGCTCGCGGCCCTCGCGGCCGAGGGCGTGGACGTCGATCAGGTCCATCCCGAGTACGCGGCCGGGCAGTTCGAGGTCTCGGTGGGCGCGCTCGACCCGGTGGCGGCCGCCGACCGCAGTGTGCTGGTCCGCCAGACGATCCGGGCGGTGTCGCGACGGCACGGCCTCCAAGTGTCCTTCTCGCCCGCGGTGTTCGCCACGGGGGTCGGCAACGGCGGTCATATCCACCTCTCTTGCTGGCGCGACGGCCTCAATCTGCACTCGGGGGGCAACGGCCGGTACGGCATGACCGGTGAGGCCGAGTCGTTCCTGGCCGGGGTGCTCGCGCATCTGCCCGCGCTGACGGCCGTGACCGCGCCGAGCCCGGCCAGCCATCTGCGGCTCAAGCCCTCCCAGTGGGCCGGGGTGTTCACCGCGTGGGGCCGGGAGACGCGCGAGGCCGGGGTGCGGGTGGTCACCGGCACGCTCGGCCGCCGGGAGGAGAGCGCCAACCTGGAGGTCAAACCGGTCGACCTGGCCGCCAACCCCTATCTCGCCCTCGGCTGCGTCATCGCCGCCGGGCTCGACGGCATCGCCTCGGCGACGCCGCTGTCCGAGGAGATCACCGGGGACCCGGCGCGCTTCGGCCCTCCGGAGGCGGCGGCCCGGCAGGTACGCCGACTGCCGGCGTCGCTGCCGGAGGCGGTCCAGGAGTTCCGCGGCGACGAGGTGCTGCGCGCCGCGCTCGGCCCCGTCCTCGCCGACGCGGTGACGGCCGTACGCCTCGGGGAGGCGGCGGCGGTCGAAGGGCTGGACGACGCCCAGGTGGCGGCGCACTACCGCTGGACGTACTGACGGTGGGCGCGATCCAGGAGGCGCTCGACGCCCTGCCCCTCGTGGACCACCACTGCCACGGTGCGGTCACCGCCGACCTGTCGCGCGAGGAGTTCGAGTCGCTGCTCACCGAGGGCGACGCCTGGCCCGGCAGCGGGATCTCACCCTTCGACAGCCCGGTCGGCGCGGCCGTACGACGCCACTGCGCGCCCCTGCTGGACCTGCCGCGCCATGCACCGCCCGCCGACTACCTGGACCGGCGGGCCGCCCTTGGGTGGCGCGAGGTCAACCGTCGTTTCCTGACGGCCGCGCGGGCCGGGGTGTTCTGCGTCGACACGGGCTACGCCCCGCAACCGGTGACTTCTCCGGCCGAGTTGGCGGCCGACGGGGGTGGCACGGCGTACGAGGTCGTACGTCTGGAGAGCGTGGCGGAGGCGGTGGCCGCGCGAGGTATGGAGCCGGCCGCGTACGCGGCCGCGTTCCGCGCCGCCGCCGAGGAGGCCGTACGGCGGCCGGGTGTGGTGGGCGTGAAGTCGGTGGCCGCGTACCGCACGGGCTTCGCCCTGACCCCGGAGCGGCCGACGGACGCCGAGGTGACCGAGGCCGCCGGACACTGGCTCGCGTCGGACGGGGCGCGCCTCGCCGATCCCGTCCTCGTACGCCATCTGCTGTGGACCGCGGTCGACCTCGGCCTGCCGCTCCAACTGCATGCCGGTCTCGGCGACTTCGACATCCGGCTGCACCGCGCCGACCCCGCTCTGCTCACCGACTGGCTGCACCTGACGCGCGGCACCATCCCGGTACTCCTGCTGCACTGCTGGCCGTTCCACCGCCAAGCCGCCTATCTGGCAACGGTGTTCGAGCACGTGTACCTGGACGTCGGACTGGCCCTGCATTTCGCCGGTCCGATCCGCGCCCGGACGATCCTGGAGGAGGCCTTGGAGATCACCCCCTTCCGCAAACTCCTGTACAGCTCCGACGCGTACGGGCTCGCCGAGTGCCACCATCTGGGCGCGCTGTGCTTCCGTCGCGGGATGGCCGCGCTGCTCCAGGACCGTGTGGACGCCGACGAGTTGAGCCTCTGCGACGCCCTGCGGATCGCCGAGTGGACGGGACGCGACAACGCCCGCCGTCTGTATGGAATCCCCGCATCCGATCATCCCCGCGACTGAGCGCGCCCCCACCCGGAAAGTATGATCAAGCAATGTCAGACATGACCGATACCACGCCCGGCTGGCTCTCGTCCGACGAGTTGGAGATGGCACGCGCCCGCATGCCGATCCTGTACGTGGAGGCCGTACCGGTGCGCGTCGACGACAGCGGCGAAGTCACCAGCATCGGCCTGCTGCTGCGCATCGGACCCGACGGAACGGTCAGCCGCACCCTGGTCTCCGGCCGTGTCCTGCACCACGAACGGGTGCGCGACGCCCTGCTGCGCCACCTGGAGAAGGACCTCGGTCCGGTGGCCCTGCCCCGCGTCCCGGCGTCCCTCCAGCCGTTCACGGTCGCCGAGTACTTCCCGACCGCGGGTGTCACGGCGTACCACGACCCGCGCCAGCACGCCGTCTCCCTCGCCTACATCGTGCCGGTGTCCGGCGACTGCCGTCCGCGGCAGGACGCCCTGGACCTGGTGTGGTTCAGCCCGCAGGAGGCGCTGTCGGAGGCGCTCCAGAGCGAGATGCCGGGCGGCCACGGTGTCCTGCTGAAGCAGGCCCTCGCCCACGTCGGCATCGTCGCCTGACCGTACGGGGTCCGGCCGGGGGAAGCGCGTCGCGACGCTTCCGCCCGGCTTCCCGCCCGGAGTACGTCCACGAGCCGCCGAGCACCTCGGGGGCAGCCTTGTCCCGCCGCGACTCGTCCACCGCCTCCTGCTGGACGAGCGCTGGCCGCGCGTGCCTCAAAGCCCTCGCCTGATCGAGCCCACTCCCCCTCCCCGAACCCACGCCCCCTCCCCGCCGGGCGGGCCAAGCCTTCTCGCCTGAACGGCCCAACGGTGGTGAGCCAGAGGAGGCGAGGGTGCGTCGGCGGGGTGACCGTGGTGGAAGGCATGGGCGCACACGCATACGGATCCGAGGAGGCGGGATGTCGGATGGCTTGGCTGCCGCGAGCACCGTGGCCTGTGCTGCGGTCACGGACGCCGGGAAGGATCCGGCGCCCGACCGGCGCCGGGACGGCTTCGAGCAACTGAGCGCGGTCGCCGACGCCGTCCTCTACGAGGGCTATCTGCTCTACCCCTACCGCCGCTCCTCCACGAAGAACCGTGTCCGGTGGCAGTTCGGGGTGCTGTTCCCCCGGGAGTGGGTGGAGCAGTCCGGCCCCGTCGCCCCGAGCGTGTCCGGTTCCGCGGACTCCTGGTACCAGCGGACCGAGTGCCTGCTGCGCGTCCGGCGGCCCGGTGCCGTCGTACGGATCAAGGTGCGCTGCCTCCAGATGCAGCACAAGCAGGTGGAGGAGGCGGGCCGGGACGGCGCTCCCCGTGCGGTCGCGTCGCTGCGGACGGGCGACGGGCAGACGCATCTGACCTTCGACGAGGCGGTGCCGCGCGAGGTCGAACTCGCCCTCCCGCTCGACGGCTTGCTACGCCGGGAGCACACCGTGACGCTGGAGGCGGAGGCCGACGAGACCGACGAGCCGCTGCCCGACGGCGTCGGCCGGATCGTGCGGCGCCGCGAGGCGGTCCGGGGCGATGTCGGCGTCGTGGCCGAGCGGCTCTCCGAGGACGTCGTCCGGCTCCGGGTGCGTACCACGAACGCGGCGCCCGCACCCGACCCGAGCACCCCGCGCGACGAGGCGCTGCGCCGTGCGCTCATCGCCACGCACACCCTCCTCGCCTGCGAGGGCGCGGAGTTCGTGTCACTGATCGACCCGCCCGCCGACCTTTGCGAGCACGCGCGCGCCTGCCGGAACGAGTTCACCTTCCCCGTGCTGGGCGGCGGCTCCCCCGCCACCACCGGACCGGCCGTGCTCTCCGCGCCGATCATCCTCTCCGACCACCCCCAGGTGGCCCCGGAGAGCCCCGGCGATCTGCACGACGCCGCGGAGATCGACGAGATCCTCACCCTGCGCACGATGCTGCTGACCGACGAGGAGAAGCGCGAGGCGCGCGCCACCGACGCGCGGGCCGCCGCGATCCTCGACCGGGTCGACACGATGCCGCAGGAGGTCTTCGCGCGCCTGCACGGCGCCGTCCGCTCCCTGGCCCCGGCCACGCCCCACGCCGCCGGGCCCGCCCCCGAGCGCGCCACTTGGTGGCAGGAGGGCGCCGACGAAGGCCTGTCCCCGACGACCGACACCGTGCTCGTCGACGGCGTGCCCGTCGGCAAGGGCAGCCGCGTACGGCTGTGCCCGCGGGGGCGCGGCGCAGACGCCCAGGACATGTTCCTGGTCGGGCGCACCGCCGAGGTGGCCGCCGTCTTCCACGACGTGGACGGCAGCACGCACGTCGCCGTGACCGTCGACGGCGACCCGGCGGCCGAGCTCCACACCTGGTACGGCCGCTTCCACTACTTCCGGCCCGACGAGCTCACCCCACTCCAGACGCTCGGCTCCACCGACCTCAACTCCCCGCGCAGCAAAGGCCGATGACATGAACAAGCATCGCCGCACCACCGACGTCCGCGACAAACCCGGCCCCGTCGAGAAGCGGACCGGCTTCGAGGAGATGACCATCCTCTGGATCTCCGAGGGGATGAGCTGCGACGGCGACACCGTCTCCCTGACGGCCGCCGACCAGCCCTCCATCGAAGACCTGGTCCTCGGTCTGATCCCGGGCCTGCCGAAGGTCACCCTGTACAACAAGGTGCTCTCCCCGACCCTGGGCGGCGAGGAGTTCCTCGCGCCCTACCGGGCGGCGGCGCGTGGCGAGGTGGCTCCGTTCATCCTCGTCATCGAGGGCTCGGTCCCCAACCAGAACACCATCGAGGGCGACGGCTACTGGACCTCGTTCGGCAACGACCCGGAGACCGGTCAGCCCGAGACCCTGAACACCTGGATCGACAAGCTCGCCCCCAAGGCCTGGGCGGTGGTGGCCGCGGGCACCTGCGCCACCTTCGGCGGCATCCACGCGATGGCCGGCAACCCGACGGGTTGCATGGGTCTCGCGGACTACCTGGGCTGGGACTTCCTCTCGCAGGGCGGCCTGCCCATCGTGAACGTGCCCGGCTGCCCGATCCAGCCCGAGAACTTCATGGAGACCCTGATCTGGGTCCTGTACCACGCGGCCGGCGCCGCTCCCCCGCCCCCGCTGGACCACATGCTGCGCCCGCAGTGGCTGTTCGGCCGGACGGTGCACGAGGGCTGCGACCGAGGCTCGTACTACGAGCAGGGCCAGTTCGCGCTGGACTACAACTCTCCCAAATGCCTGGTCAAGACAGGCTGTTGGGGTCCGGTCGTGAACTGCAACGTGCCCAAGCGCGGCTGGATGGCCGGTGTCGGCGGCTGTCCGAACGTCGGCGGCATCTGCATCGGCTGCACGATGCCCGCCTTCCCGGACGCGTTCATGCCGTTCATGGACGAGCCGCCCGGCGGCACGCTGTCGTCGATGGTCATCAAGCCCTACGGGGCCGTCGTCCGCCGGCTGCGCGGCTTCACCAACGACATGGTGAACCACGAGACCAAGTGGCGTCACAAGGGGCGCAAGCTCACGACGGGTTACGACCCGTACTGGCGCCCCTGACCGCACGCCCGCCCACACCCGCCCGCACCCCACCACGCACCGAACGAAACCGAGGGGCACAACCACCGATGACCACCACCGAGGCAGGGCCCTCCTCAGCACGCAAACCACCGCAGCTCGTGGACATGAACTGGGACCCGATCACCCGCATCATCGGGAACCTGGGCATCTACACGAAGATCGACTTCGCCAACCAGGAAGTCGTGGAGTGCCACAGCACCTCGTCGCTGTTCCGTGGCTACTCCGTCTTCATGCGGGGCAAGGACCCGCGCGACGCGGGCTTCATCACCTCCCGCATCTGCGGCATCTGCGGCGACAACCACACCACGTGCTCGGACTACGCCCAGCAGATGGCGTACGGGGTGAAGCCGCCCCGGCTGGGCGAGACGATCGTCAACCTCGGCGAGGCCGCGGAGTACATGTTCGACCACACGATCTTCCAGGACAACCTGGTGTTCGTGGACTTCTGCGAGGCGATGGTCAAGGCCACCAACCCCGGTGTGCTGGCCCGCGCGGAGCGCACCGAGGCGCCGCACGGGTACCTCCACGGCTACCGGACGATCGCCGACATCATGAAGGCCTTCAACCCATTCGAGGGCGAGGTCTACAAGGAGGCCCTGAAGGTCAGCCGGGTCACCCGCGAGATGTTCTGCCTGATGGAGGGGCGCCACGTCCACCCGTCGGCGCTCTACCCGGGCGGCGTCGGCACGATGCCGACCCCGACCCTCTTCACCGACTACCTCAGCCGCCTCATGCGCGTCATGGACTTCATCAAGAAGGCCGTCGCCATGAACGACGACGTCTTCGACTTCTTCTACGAGGCGCTGCCCGGCTACGAGGAGGTCGGCCGCCGACGCATCCAACTGGGCTGCTGGGGCGCCTTCCAGGACCCCGACGTCGTCGACTACCGCTACGACACGATGAACGAGTGGGGCAAGGCGATGTACGTCACCCCGGGCATCATCGTCGACGGTGAGCTGGTCACCAACGACCTCATCGACATCAACCTCGGCATCCGCATCCTGGTCAGCAGCTCGTACTACGACGACTGGGTCAACGAGAAGCCGTTCGTCACGCACGACCCGCTGGGCAACCCGGTCGACATGCGCCACCCGTGGAACCAGACGACGATCCCGGTGCCGCAGAAGCGGAACTTCGACGACAAGTACACGTGGGTGATGAGCCCGCGCTGGTTCGACAAGAAGACCGGCGAGCACCTCGCCCTCGACACCGGCGGCGGCCCGCTCGCCCGGCTGTGGTCGACCGCGCTGAGCGGCCTGGTCGACACCCCGTACGTCAAGGCGACCGGCGACAGCGTGCGCATCTCCCTGCCCAAGGGCGAGACGCTGCCGGAGACGACGCTGGAGTGGCGCATCCCGAAGTGGAGCAACACCATCGAGCGCGACCGCGCCCGGCCGTACTTCGTGGCCTACGCGGCCGCCATGGCGCTGCAGTTCATCGAGGAGGCCATGGGGTTCGTGCGGGCCGGCGAGACCAAGGTGTTCGAGGACTTCGAGGTGCCGGACGAGGCGATCGGCTGCGGCTTCCACGAGGCGGTGCGCGGCGTGCTCTCCCACCACCTGGTGATCAAGGACAAGAAGATCGCCAACTACCACCCGTACCCGCCGACCCCGTGGAACGCCAGCCCCCGCGACAGCTTCGGCACCCCCGGGCCGTACGAGGACGCCGTCCAGGGCCAGCCCATCTTCGAGGAGAACGGGCCGGACGACTTCAAGGGCGTCGACATCATGCGCACCGTCCGCAGCTTCGACCCGTGCCTGCCGTGCGGCGTGCACATGTACATGGGCAAGGGCAAGACGCTGACCACCCTGCACTCGCCGACGTACGGGGCGAACCATGGCTGAGGCCGAGGCGCCGGTGGCGGTCGGCCGGCTCGCCGACCCGGCCGTCGAGGCCCGGCTCGCCCACCTCGACGAGCTGCTGGCCGGGCTGGAGTCCGCGCCCGGCTCGCACGCCCGCTCCGCCGTGGAGGCGGTCGCGCTGCTCACCGAGGTCTACGGCGAGGCACTCGCCCGGGTCCTCGACCACGCGGACGCGGAGCTCGCCGGGCGCCTCGCCGATGACGAGCTGGTCGGGCACCTGATGGTGCTGCACGCCATCCACCCGGAGCCGGTCGAGCGCCGGGCCGCCCGCGCGGTCGAACGGCTGCGCCCGGCGGTGCGCGAGCGCGGCGGCGACGTGGAGTGGGCCGGTGTCGAGGGACAGGTGGGCCGGGTGCGCGTGACGGCGGGCGGCTGCGGCAGCGAATGCGGCGGCGGTACGAGCGAGGTCACCGACGCGGTGCGCGAGGCCGTGCTCGCCCTGGCTCCCGAGCTGACGGACGTGGAGCCGCTGGAGGACTCCGGCCGGCCCGCGGCCCCGGCGTTCGTGCCGCTGGCTGCGCTCACCCACCGGGGCGCGCCGTGAGCACGGACGGCGCGCTGGCCCGCCTCATCCGCTCCTCGGCCGACCGTGCGGTGACGTCGGCGGCCGAGGTGTGCGAGCTGTGCGCCACGCGGGTGTCCGAGGAGCACCGCCATCTGTACGACTGCTCCGACGACGAGGTGCGCTGCGTCTGCGGCCCCTGCTCGGTGCTGTTCGCGGGCGACGGCGAAGGCCGCTACCGGCTCGTGCCCCGGCGCCGGGTCAGGCTCCCCCGGGTCGACACGGAGGTCCTGGGGGTGCCGGTCGGGCTGGTCTTCTTCGTGCCCCGGGCCGACGGCACCGTCACCGCCCAGGGGCCGAGCCCGGCGGGCGCCATGCGGTGGGAGGTGGACGCGGACGCCTGGCAGCGGCTGGGCGCGATGTGTCCGCCGCTGCGAACCGTGGCACCCGAGGTGGAGGCACTGCTGGTGAACACCGTCCACGGCCTCGACCACCACTGGATCGTGCCCGTCGACGACTGCTACCGGATGGTGGCCGTCGTACGCCGCGAATGGCGTGGCCTGTCCGGTGGCGGCCGGGTCTGGCGGGCCGTCGAGGCCTTCTTCGAGGGCCTCACCGAGCGGTCGTCGTGAGCACGACGTCCTCCGCGGCGCGGAGGCGAGGAAGGAGAGTCCCATGACCACCACCATCGGCCACGTCAGAGTGGGCCGGGCCCAGGTCAAGCCGGACACCCCCACGCACGTGTGCGGGATGCACGAGGGCAACAAGGGGCCGTACCAGGGACAGCGCGGCCACCACGAGGACGGCACCGCGGACGCGCGCCGCTCCACCGCCATCAGCTGGAAGAAGCACGACGTCCTCCTGGAGGTCATGCCGAACATCCCGCCGGGATGAGGAACCGACTCGACAGGCACAGCGACAGCAGGGAGTCACCGGAAATGAAGCATCGACGAGCACGAAAGCCGGCCCCCATGTGCCGGAGAGCCGGGACGACCGGACGGCAGGTGCTGAAGGCCCAGGCCCTCGTGGTGGGACTGCTCGCCCTGGCGCTGTTCGTCCGGGAGATCCCCAGCCTGGTGCGTGAGGTGCGGATCCGGCGGATGACCGTGAGCGGCTTCCGCGCCCGCCGCCGGTACCCGTGAGGCGGCTGTGCACGAGTTGTCGATCGCGACCGCGATCATCGAGCAGGCCGACGCGCTGGCCCGGGCGGACGGGACGGAGGCCGTCTCCGCCGTGACCGTCCGGGTCGGTGAGCTGTCCGGCGTCGTGCCCGACGCGCTGGACTTCGCCTTCGAAGTGGCCCGTGACGGAACCGCCCTGGCCTCGGCCCGGCTCGTGGTGGAGCAGGTTCCCGCGCAGGCCTGGTGCGCCCCGTGCGCCGAGGAGTTCGCGGTAGGGATGCCGCCGTTCTTCTGGTGCCCGCGCTGCGATCAGCCGTCCCAGGACCTGCGCAGCGGACGGGAACTGGAGATCACCGGCATCGAGCCGATACTGGGCTCGGCCTGACATGCGCGAGGGCCCCGCCGGTGCGTGCGGCACCGGCGGGGCCCTCGCGTGTACTCAGCTCAGCAGATGCGCGGAAGCTGCTCGCCGAGCGGCAGGTCCACCACCCGCGTACCGCCGAGGCCGGTGGAGACCACGACCATGCCGGGATGTTCGGTGACGCACTCCCCGATCAGTGTGGCGCCGGTCCCCTGCGGGTGGGCGCGCATCGCCGCGAGGACCGCCTCCGCCGCGGGGCGGGGTACGAACGCCACCAGGCGCCCCTCGTTGGCGACGTACAGCGGGTCGAGGCCGAGGAAGCCGCAGGCGCCCGCCACCGCGTCCGGCACCGGGATGGCGCGCTCGCTCAGCCGGACGCCGGTTCCCGAGGCGCGGGCGATCTCGTTGAGGGAGGCGGCGAGGCCGCCGCGGGTGGGGTCGCGCAGCACGTGGACGTCCGGGGTGACGTCCAGCATGGCGGCGACCAGTCCGGCGAGCGGCGCGGTGTCGCTGGCGATCTCGATGCCGAACTCCAGCCCCTCTCGCACGCTCATGATGGCCACGCCGTGCAGGCCGATCGGCCCGCTGACGATGACGGCGTCGCCGGGCCGCGCCCGCTGCGGGCGGATGTCGACGCCGTCGGGCACGAGACCGACCCCGGCCGTGGTGACGTACACGCCGTCGCCGTGGCCGGACTCCACCACCTTGGTGTCTCCGGTGGCGATGGTGACCCCGGCCGCCTCGGCCGCCGTGCCCATGGCGCGGGCGATCCGCTCGACCACGGACAGCTCGACGCCCTCCTCCAGGACGAAGGCGGCGGACAGGTAGGCGGGCCGGGCGCCGCTCATCGCCAGGTCGTTGACGGTGCCGTTGACCGCGAGGTCGCCGAGGCTGCCGCCGGGGAAGAACAGCGGCCGCACCACATGGGAGTCGGTGGAGAACGCCAGCCGGGCGCCGCCCAGTTCGAGCACGGCGGAGTCGGCCATCGCGGCGAGGGTGGCGTTGCCGTAGGCGGGGATGAACACCTGCTCCACCAACTCGGCGGACAGGGCGCCGCCCCCGCCGTGCCCCATGACCACGACGGGCTGGTCGCGCAGCGGGGCGGGGCAGCTCCAGTTGGCGGGATCGACGACCGGGTCGGCGGTCATGTCAGCGGTGGCGTCGGCGAGTTCAGGCAACGGGGTTCATCTCCTCCCGCGCGGCCCGGGCGGCCTGCGGCATCGGGCTGTTCATCCGGCGGTACAGGTAGTACGCGGCGCAGGCGCCCTCGCTGGAGACCATGGTCGCGCCGAGCGGGGTGCGCGGGGTGCAGGTGGTGCCGAACGCGGCGCACTCGGTGGGCTTGATCAGCCCCTGGAGCACCTCGCCGCTGCGGCACTCGGCCGGCTCCTCGGTACGGATGCCGCCGACGTCGAAGCGGTGCTCGGCGTCGTACGCCCGGAACGCCTCGGACAGCCGCCAGCCGCTCCGCGGAATGCGCCCGATGCCGCGCCAGTTGCGGTCGGCGACCTCGAACACCTCCTGGATCATGCGCAGGGCGGCCGGATTGCCGTCCTCGCGCACGGCCCGGGCGTACGCGTTCTCCACCCGGTGCTCGCCGCGCTCCAGTTGGCGTACGGCGCGGCGGATGCCTTCGAGGATGTCCAGCGGTTCGAAGCCCGTCACCACGAGCGGGACGCCGAACCGCTCGGCGAGCTCGGGGTATTCGGCCGTGCCCATCACGCTGCACACGTGGCCGGCGGCCAGGAAGCCCTGCACCCGGCACTGAGGGGCGCTCATGATGGCCTCGACGGCCGGGGGCACCCGCACATGGGACACCAGCAGGCTGAAGTTGGCCAGGCCGAGGCGGCGCGCCTGGTGCACGGCCATGGCGTTGGCGGGGGCGGTGGTCTCGAAGCCGATGGCGAAGAACACGACCTCGCGGTCCGGGTGCTTACGCGCCAACTCCAGTGCGTCGAGCGGCGAGTAGACCACGCGTACGTCGCCGCCCTCGCCCTTGACCCGGAACAGGTCGCGGTCGGTGCCGGGGACGCGGAGCATGTCGCCGAAGGAGCAGAAGATCACGCCCGGCCGTGAGGCGATCTCCAGCGCCTTGTCGATGACGTCGAGCGGGGTGACGCAGACGGGGCATCCCGGCCCGTGGATCAACTCGACCTGTTCGGGGAGCAGTTGATCGATGCCGTGCCGGATGATGGAGTGGGTCTGTCCTCCGCACACCTCCATCAGGGCCCACGGCCGGGTGGCGGTGGCGTGGATCTCGTCCAGCAACCGCCGTGCGAGATCAGGGTCGTTGAACTCGTCGATGTACTTCACAGGACCTCACTCCCGCTGTTCGGGTGCTCCGCCGTCAGGGTGGCCCCCGCCTCGTTCGCCGCCTGCTCCCAGGCGTCGCCGAACTCCTCCTCCAGCAGTCCGAGTTCCTCGAAGAGCTTGAGCGAGGCGAGCGCCGATGCCTCGTCCAGTCGCTGGAGGGCGAAGCCGACGTGCACGATGACGTACTCGCCGACCTGTACGTCGGACACGTACTCCAGACACGCCTGCTTCTGCACGCCGCCGAAGTCGATCAGCCCGGTGAGCGGATCGGCCTGGTCGTCGATGGACACGACCTTGCCGGGCACTGCCAAACACATGGGTCACTCCTCCTGTCGTTGCCGCGCCGCGACCACCAGTTGCCCGAGCGCCAGACCGCCGTCGTTCGGGGGGACCTCGCCGTGGCGCAGGACGGCGAAGCCCGCGTCGGCCAGCAGGGCCGTGCACGCCTCTTCCAGCAGGGCGTTGGCGAAGACCCCGCCGGTGAGGGCCACGGTGGCGAGGCCGGTGGCCCGCCGCGCACGCCCGCAGATCTCCAGCACGGCGTGCGCGACGCCGCGGTGGAAGCGCGCGGCGATCACCGGCACCGGGGTGCCGTGCCGCAGGTCGGCGACGAGGGCCCGCAGCACGGGCGCCGGATCGCACCGCACCGCACCCGAACCGCCGTCGAAGCCGAAGCCGAAGCCGTACGCCGAGTTGTCGGCGCCCCATGCCGCACCGGCCGCGGCCTCCAGTTCCAGCGCGGCCTGGGCCTCGTACCCGGCGCGGTGGCACACCCCGGCGAGGGAGGAGACCGCGTCGAAGAGCCGCCCCATGCTGGAGGTCGGCACGCACGCGACCTGACGCGTCAACTGCTGGTCCAGAAGGGCCAGTTCGTCGGGGGTACAGGCGGTGACGCTCGGCACGTCCGCGTCCCAGGGCAGACCGGCGGCCCGCAGCCGGGCCAGCGCGAGTCGGCACGGGTTGGCGACGCCCGCGTTCCCGCCGGGGAGGGAGGCGGGGGCGAGATGGGCGAAGCGCCGGTAGCCCGTGTAGTCGGCGAGGAGGAACTCGCCGCCCCAGACGGTGCCGTCGTCGCCGTACCCGGTGCCGTCGAAGGCGACGCCGATGACGGGGGTGGTGCCGTCGAGACCGTGCTCGGCCATGGCCGAGGCGGTGTGCGCGTGGTGGTGCTGGACGAACAGCGGTGCCAGGCCGGTCAGTCGGCAGGCCCAGCGGGCCGAGTGGTAGGCGGGGTGGCGGTCGGCGGCGACGAGTTCGGGGGTGACGCCGGTCAGGGCCTGCATCCGCAACTCCGCCCGCTCGGCGGCCTGGAGGGTGGTCAGCTCGCCCATGTCGCCGATGTGCGGCCCGAACCAGGCCTGTTCGCCCTCGCCGAGGCACAGCGCGTTCTTGAGGTCGCCGCCGACCGCGAGCGCGGGGCGTACCAGAACCGGCAGCCGCAGCGGCCGGGGGACGTAGCCGCGGGAGCGGCGCAGCACCTGTTCGGTGCCGTCGGGGCGGACCCGCAGCAGCGAGTCGTCGCACGGGGAGGCGATGACCCGGTCGTGCGCGAGCCAGGCGTCGGCCAGTTGGGCGAGCCGGGTCAGCGCCTCGTCGTCGTCCGTGACGATCGGCTCGCCCGAGCGGTTGCCGCTCGTCATGACCAGCGCCTGCGGTCCGGGCGGGTCGCCGGGCAGCCCGAACAGCAGGGTGTGCAGGGGGGTGTAGGGCAGCATCACGCCGAGGTGCGGGCTGCCCGGGCAGACGCCGGGGGCGAGGAGGTCCGAGCCGCGTCGGCGCAGCAGGACGATGGGGCGCCGGGGGCCGGTGAGCGCGGTGCGCTCGGCCGGGGAGGTCTCGGCGATGCGCTCGGCGGCGGCGAGGTCCGCGCACATCACGGCGAACGGTTTGCCGCCCCGCTCCTTGCGGCGGCGCAGCTCGTCGACGGCGCGCGGATCGGTGGCGTCGCAGGCCAGGTGGTAGCCGCCGAGCCCCTTGACCGCGACGATCCGTCCGGCGGCCAGCAGGGCGCGGGCCGCCGTCAGCGCATCGGCGTCCCGTGCGGGGCGGATATCACCGCCGGCTGCGGGGAGAAGGCGCAGCCGGGGTCCGCAGGCGGGGCAGGCCACGGGCTGGGCGTGGAAGCGGCGGTCGCCCGGATCGCCGTACTCCCGGGCGCAGTCCGGGCACATCGGGAAGCCGGCCATGGTCGTGACGGCGCGGTCGTACGGCATGCCGGTGGCGATGGTGAAGCGGGGTCCGCAGTGGGTGCAGGTGACGAAGGGGTGCCGGTGGCGGCGGTCGGCCGGGGCGGCCAGCTCGCGCAGGCAGTCGGCGCAGGTCGCGGTGTCGGCCGGGAGCTGGGTGCGGCCCGGGGACTGCTCGGTGGAGCGGATGGTGAAGGCGTCGTCGGCGCCGGTGGCGGGCAGGTCCTCGGCCTCGATGCCGATCACGGTGGCCAGTGGCGGCAGTTCGGCGGGGAGCCGGTCGCGGAAGGCGGCGACGGCGGCCGCGGGTCCCTCCACCTCGATGAGCACGCCGTACGCCGTGTTGCTCACGAACCCGGCGAGCGCCAGGTCGGTGGCCAGGCGGTGCACGTAGGGGCGGAAGCCCACGCCCTGCACGGTGCCCCGCACGGTGACGCGGCGGCGCACCGCCTGGGTGGCCGGGGCTGTCACGAGACGCGGTCGGCGGCGAGGGCGGTGGCGTCAGCGGTGTGGTCGTGGCCGTGCGGGTGGGGGGCGAGCGGCGGCAGATGCGGCAGGGAGCCGTCCCGCACCGCGAGCACGCGTTCCAGGACGGCGTCGACGCCGGCACCGGCGCGGGCGCAGGTCCGTACGACTTCCACGCCGGGGTTGACCCGCTGCACGTTGGCGGAGAAGGCGGCCTCGTCGAAGCCGGCGGGCTCGGCCAGATCGGTCTTGGTGAGCACGACGAGGTGGGCGGAGCCGAAGGCGGTGGGGTACTTCAGCGGCTTGTCCTCGCCCTCCGTCACCGCCATGAGCACGAGGCGCAGGCTCTCGCCGAGGTCGTAGGAGGCCGGACAGACGAGATTGCCCACGTTCTCGACGAAGAGCAGCGTGGTGTCCTCGGGCATCCAGTTCTCCACGTGACCGCGCAGCTGGCGGGCCTCCAGGTGGCAGAGTCCGTCGGTGAGGAGCTGCTTGACGGGGGCTCCGGAGCGGGCCAGCCGGTCGGCGTCGTTGTCCGTGGCGAGGTCCGCGGTGAGCGCGGCCACCGGGACGCGCCGCTCCAGCGCGCGGGCGAGCACCCGCCCGAGCAGCTCCGTCTTGCCGCTGCCCGGACTGGACAGCAGGTTGACCACGCTCACCCCGCGCCGGGCCAGATCGGCGCGCAGGGTCTGGGCCAGGCCGTCGTTCTTCGCCAGGACGGCCTGGGTGACGTCCACGGAATCGCACATGGGCGCTGCTCCTCGCGAGGGATCGGGTGCACGTCGGGGCACGACGTGTTGCCCTGCGATCCTCGACGCCCCCGGCGGATTAGCGTGCGAGACCGGCCGCGGGCGGGTCCGCCGATTCCTCCTGGCGGCTCAACGGGGGTGTGGCCGCCGGGTCGGCGAGCAGGGCGGGCACCAGGGTGTGCAGGGCCTGGACGGCGGGCCCGATCGCGTCGCGCACCGGCGTGCTGAGGCCAGGGTCGATGTCCTCCTCGGGGTCGGGGCGGGCCGCGGGCTCGCAGGCGAGGACGAGGACGCGCGGCAGCGGGCCGTCGCCCAGGTGGGCGGCGAGAGCCAGGACCTTGGCCGGGTCCATGCCGTGGGCCTCGGGCGGGGCGGCGGCCGGGGCCCCGTCCGGGAGGTCGGGCTCGATCAGCGACAGGGTTCCGGGGCGGTGGCCGCGTACGGCCACGTCGACGAGCACGGCGGTGGTGTAGCCGTCGAGCAGCGTGTACGCGAGGTCGAGACCGCGGATGCCGAAGTCCCGTACGTGCGCCCCGGGCGGCAGCGGGCGCCGGTCCAGGGCGCGGATCACCTCGGGGCCGAAGGCGTCGTCGGCGAGGAAGATGTTGCCGACGCCCGCCACGAGCAACCGCGCGTCCGGCGCCGACGTCATCGTTCGGCCCCGATGCCCTGCTCGCCGACCGGGGACAGCGGGCGGGCCGAGCCGCCGGGCACCTTGCGGACGAAGGCCGAGCGCAGGGCGTGATAGGGGGCGTGCGGATCGAAGAACGTGGCGTGCATACGGGCGAGTTCGGCCCGGCGGTACGCGGCGAGCGGCCGCTGCGTCTCGTCGGCCTGGCGTGCCGAGGCCTTGGCGGCGATCCGCTCGCCGAGGTCCGGGGCGCCGGCGAGGGCGGTCGCCGTGCGCTCCACCTCGGCGGTGAACGCCTGGGGCGTGACCGGCAGCAGACGGTCCACCAGTCCGATCCGGGCGGCCGCGGCGGCGCTCACCGGCAGTGCCTCGGTCGTCAGCCGCTCGGCCGTCTCGGCTCCGACGCGGCGCGGCAGGGTGTACGTCCAGTACTCGGAGCCGTACAGGCCCATCCGCCGGTAGTGCGGGTTGAGGACGGCGCCCTCGCGGCACCACACCTGGTCGGCGGCGAGGGCGAGCATGAGGCCGCCGGCCGCCGCGTTGCCGCCGAGCGCCGCGACCACCAGCCGGTCGGTGGTGCACAGGATCGTCTCGACCAGGTCGTCCATGGCGTTGATGTTGGCCCAGGACTCGGCGGCCGGGTCGGCGGCCGCCTCGATGACGTTGAGGTGGATGCCGTTGGAGAAGAAGTCGCGGGCCCCGCCGAGGACCAGGACCGAGGTGGGGCGGGTGAGCGCGTACCGGTAGGCGGCGAGCAGCCTGCGGCAGTGGTCGGTGCTCATCGCGCCGCCGGGGAAGGAGAAGGTCAGGAAGCCGGTGTCGCCGTGCTGCCGGTAGCGGATGTCGGTCCAGGTGTCCCGGTCGGCGGGCAGGTCGAGCGGGACGGGGACCTCCGGCACCCAGGTCAGCCCGACGTACGCCCGTCGTACGGCGCCGGGCGGGACCGGGAAGGCGGCGAGCACGGAGGCGGCGGGGCGGCGGAAGGGCGCGGGGTCGCCGGAGTTCTTGCGGGGGCGCATCTCCGGGATCCACACGGCGCCGTCGCGGGTGGCCCGGCACACGGCCCCGGCGCGGGTCGCGAGCAGTTCACCGGGGCGGCCGCGCAGCCGGTCCTCGGGGTGTCCGCCGTGCAGGAACAGCTCTTGGCCGCAGATCTCGTCCAGGACGCCGGGCTGGGAGTCACCCCCGCGGAGCTTGCGCAGCACCGTGCGGGTGGTGTCGTTCGCCCAGTCGATCCGCCGCTGTTCCTGGCGGAAGGCGTCGCGCCAGATGACGCGCAGCTCGGGGTCGCTCTGCGGCCGCGGCTTGAAGGCGCCCTCGGCGTAGCGGCGTACGGCCAGCAGGACGGCGGCCGCGGCGGCGTCGGCGAGCTCGCCCCGGTACAGGTCGCTCTTGCCGACCGGCGGCACCGGGAACGGCTCGGCCGCCCAGATGGCGCCCGCGTCCATGGACGCCTCCGCCTGGAGCACCGTCACCCCCCACTGCGGGGCGGACTCACCGATCGCCCAGTCCAGGGAGGAGGGGCCGCGGTCGCCCGGCGGCCCCGGGTGCACGACGAGGCAGGTGTGCTCGCGCCACACGTCCTCGGGCAGGGCCGTCTTGAGCATGGGGGCGATGATCAGCTCCGGGCGCAGCTCCGCGACCGCGGCACGGACCGCGTCGGGTCCGTGCGAAGCGAGCACGACGTCCACCCGGTGCCCGAGGTCGGACAGTTCGGCGTACACGCGCTGGGACAGGCTGTTGAACGCACTGACGACGAGCAAGAGGTCCATGTTGGGGCATGTTCGCCGGTTTCGGGGTGGGCGAAAAGGGTTACCGCGGCGTTTCGCCGGGCTCGGTCAGATGCGTTCCTCCATTCGGATCCCCTTCGCGTCGGCTTCCGGGGAATGCTCCCGGACCGCGTCGAGGCGTTCGCGCACCCAGGCCTCCACGTCGTCGACGTGGCGGTGGGCCGCGGTGAAGGCGGCGAGGCTGTCGCGGGCGCGCAGGGCACGGTAGATGTCCATGTGCTGCTCGTGGCTCCACGACAGGACGTCGGACTTGACCAGGGCCCGCCAGATGCGGGCCCTGGCCGTGCGCTGGGTGACGGAGGCCAGCAGGGACTCGAGGGTGCGGTTGCCGGTCGCCGCCACGATGTCGGCGTGGAACGCGAGGTCCTCGCGCACCAGTTCCTCCGGATCGTGCAGGGTGCGCATGCGCTCGATGCGCCCGCGCAGGGCGTCCAGGGTGGCCTCGTCGATCCGGGTGGCCGCGAGCGCGGTGGCGCCCGGTTCCAGGACCTTGCGGCACTCCAGCATCTCGTCGAGCCCGGTGTCGTGGGCGAGGTCGAGGAAGCTGCCGATGGCGCGGAGCAGCCGGTCGGGGCGCAGATCGGTGACGTACGTGCCGTCGCCGCGGCGCACGTCCAGGACGCCGGCCATGGCGAGGGCGCGGACGGCCTCGCGGAGCGAGGGACGGGACAGCTCCAGCTCGCCGGCGAGCACCATCTCCGGGGGCAGGCGCTGCCCGGGTGCGAACTCCCCTGCCTCGATGCGCTCCTTGAGGCGGTTGATCGCCACGTCGACGACGCTTCCGGCGCTCTCGCCGAGGCTGTCCGTGTCTCTCTTCTTCGCCATGGGCTTCTTCGGCATGGGCTCAGGATGCCACCTGGGCATCGGCCGGAGGCCGGCTCCAGACGGGACCCTCGGGGTAGCGATGGGCCTCGAGCGTCTCGCGTCGGATCTGCGCGCTGTAGCCGGGGGCTTCGGGCACCAGGTAGCGCGAGCCGCGAATGCGGACCGGGTCGTGGAAGTGCTCGTGGAGGTGGTCGACGTACTCGATGACGCGGTTGTCCATCGAGCCGCTGACCGCGACGTAGTCGAAGACCGAGAGGTGCTGCACCAGTTCGCACAGGCCGACGCCACCGGCGTGCGGGCAGACCGGTACGTCGTGCGCGGCGGCGAGCAGCAGGGAGGCGACGGCCTCGTTCACGCCGCCGAGGCGGCAGGCGTCGATCTGGCAGATGCCGATCGCCTTGGCCTGGAGGAACTGCTTGAACATCACGGCGTTGTGGGCGTGTTCGCCGGTGGCGACGTGGGTCGGCGCGATGCGCTGGGCGATGGCGGCGTGGCCGAGGACGTCGTCGGGGCTGGTCGGCTCCTCGAACCACCAGATGTCGAACTCGGCGAGCGCCTGCGCCCAGGCGATGGCCTCCTCGACGCCGAGGGTCTGGTTGGCGTCGATCATCAGCCGGCGGTCGGGGCCGATGATCTCGCGGGCGATGCGGCAGCGGCGTACGTCGTCGGCCAGGTCGGCGCCGACCTTGAGCTTGACGGCGTTCCAGCCTTGGTCGACGGCCTCCTTGCACAGCCGGGCGAGCTTGGCGTCGTCGTAGCCGAGCCAGCCCGCGCTGGTGGTGTAGGCGGGGTAGCCGTGCTCGCGGACGTAACGCTCGCGTTCGGCGCGGCCCGGCGCGCGGGACTCCAGCAGTTCGAGCGCGGCCTCGGGCGTGAGCGCGTCCTTGAGGTAGCGCCAGTCGACCAGGTCGACCAGTTGACGGGGCGTCATGTCGGAGAGCAGCTTCCACACCGGCTTGCCCGCGAGCTTGGCGGCGAGGTCCCAGGCGGCGTTGACGACGGCGGCGGTGCCGAGGTGGATGGTGCCCTTGTCCGGGCCGAGCCAGCGCAGTTGGCTGTCGCCGAGCAGATGGCGGGAGAACCCGCCCAGGTCGCCGACCACTTCGGCGACGGACAGGCCCACGGCGCGTTCGCCGACGGCGCGGGCGGCCTGGACGGCGAGGTCGTTGCCGCGGCCGATGGTGAAGGTGAAGCCGTGTCCCTCGGACACGTCCGTGCGCTTGTCCCCTCCGGCCACGCGCAGGACCACGTAGGCCGCGGAGTAGTCGGGCGCGTCGTTCATGGCGTCCGAGCCGTCGAGCTCCCGCGAGGTGGGGAAGCGGACGTCGATCGTCTCCACATCGACGATACGGGCGGTCATCGGCAATCACTCCTGTGTGTGACGACGGTTGAGGCACGTACGCAGGGCCAAGATGTCAGATGTCTATCGATTCCGTCAGATGTTTCTCTCAATTCAGCGCGCTGAAACACCAGTTACCTAGGTATTGCGACACCCCGACTCCATCACTACGGTCCAGACGTCAGATGTTTCTTGCTCCTTGGCCAGCGACTGCCAGACAACCACCCACCCCTACGCGCGTCAGCGTGGACCGCAGGGAGGTCCGATGGATCCGACGGAAACGGTGACCAGCCAGGAGAGCGTGCGCCGGAAGGTCTCCCGGCGCCTGCTGCCCCCGCTCTTCGTGATGTTCGTGCTGAGCTTCCTGGACCGCACGAACGTGGCACTCGTGAAAACCCACTTGGAGACGGACGTCGGCATCGGCGCCGCCGCCTTCGGCTTCGGCGCCGGCGTCTTCTTCCTCGGGTACGCGGTGCTCGGCGTGCCCTCCAACCTGGCGCTGCACCGGATCGGTGCGCGCCGCTGGCTGGCCGGTCTGATGTTCGTGTGGGGCGCTGTTGTCCTGCGCGATGGCCCTCGTCACCAACTCCTCCTCCTTCTACGTGCTGCGCTTCCTGCTCGGAGCCGCGGAGGCGGGCTTCTTCCCCGGCGTGATCCTCTACATCACCTACTGGTTCCCGGGCGCCGACCGCGGCAGGGCCACCGGCCTGTTCCAGTCGGCCGTCGCCGTCGCGAGCATCATCGGCAACCCGGTGGGCGGCTACCTCATCGGGCTCGACGGCCTGGCCGGCCTCGCGGGCTGGAAGTGGATGTTCCTGCTGGAGGGCGCGCCGACCGTCGTACTGGCCCTGTTCATCCCCAGGTTGCTCACCGACCGCCCGGAGCAGGCGGGTTGGCTGACGTCCGACGAGCGGAGACTGCTCACGGAGCGCATCGCGGCGGACGAGCCGGGCGCCGGCGCACGTCCGCCCCGGCGGGCTCGCGAGATCATCCGCGACAGCCGGGTGCTCCGTCTGATGTTCGTCTACTTCGCGATCCAGATCAGCGTGTACGGCGTGACGTTCTGGCTGCCCGCGCTGGTCGGCCGCATCGACGGCCTCGGCGATGTCGGCATCGGCTTCGTCTCGGCGCTGCCCTGGGTGTTCGCCCTGCTCGGCGTGCTGATCCTGCCGTGGTGGTCGGACCGTACCGGCGACCGCCGCGGCCCGCTCGGACTCGCGCTCGTGCTCACGGTCGTCGGGCTCGTCGGCGGCGTGCTGCTGCCGCCGGTGCCCGCGGTCGCAGCCCTGTGCGTCGCGGCGTTCGGCTTCCTCGGCGCGCAGCCGGTGTTCTGGACGGTGCCGCCGACGCTTCTCGCCGGCGTCCAGATCGCCGGCACCATCCCGCTGATCTCCGGTTTCGGCAACCTCGGCGGCTTCGTCGGCCCGTATCTGATGGGCGCCGTCGAGGCGGGCACCGGGTCCGGGGCCGGCGGCCTCTACGTCATCGCCGCGATCGCCGCCGCGGGAGCGGCCGTCGTCGCCGGTTTCCGCTGGGTCGGACACCGCACCCCCGCCACGGCAGAAGGGATCACCGATGCACCTCGTGCGCTTCGCTGACGACACCGGGACCGTCCGCACGGGCGTCGCCGACGCCTCCGGGACCGTGCGCCCCTTCGAGGGCTCACCGCGCATCGCCGACCTGCTGCAGCTGCCCGCGGCCGACCTGCGCGCCCTTGTCGAGGCCACCGCGGCCGCCCCCGGATCCGGCCCCGGCCTCCCGGCGGACGCCGTCCTCCTGCTGCCGCCGCTCGACGGCCTCATGGAACTCTGGGCCGCGGGCGTCACCTACGAACGCTCGCGGGACGCCCGGATCGCGGAGAGCACCGAACAGTCCGTGTACGAGCGGATCTACGACGCCGAGCGCCCCGAGCTGTTCTTCAAGTCACAGCCCTGGCGCGTGGTGACCGATGACGAGCCGATCGCCGTCCGCGAGGACTCCGAGCTGAACGTGCCCGAGCCCGAGCTCGGCCTGGTACTCAACAGGCAGGGGGAGACCGTCGGTTACGTGATCGTCGACGACGTCAGCTCCCGCTCGATCGAGGGATCGAACCCCCTCTACCTGCCGCAGGCCAAGGTCTACGCCGGAAGCGCGGCGGTGTCGTCGGGGATCGTGCCGTTCTGGGAGGTGGAGGACGCGACCGCGCTGAAGATCGGTCTGGTCGTGCGGCGTTCGGGCGCCGTCGCCTACGAGGCGACGACCACCACAGCCTCCTTCCACCGTCCGCCGCGGGACCTGGTGGACCACCTGTGGCGTTCCCAGCCGTTCCCCGACGGCGCCGTGCTGTCCACCGGCACCGGGATCGTCCCCGGCCTCGACTTCACCCTCCGGTCCGGGGACGTCGTCGAGATCACCGTCGAGGGCGTCGGCACGCTCTCGAACCCGGTACGCGACCAACGGGCCGAACTGGACTGGCTGGTGGAGGCGATCGACCGGCCGTTGGCGCGGCGTGCGCACCGGGTACGCCCGCAGGAAGACACCTGAGCGAGACGACAGAGCGAGACGAGGAGACTGATGACCGACATGGACGACACCACACCGGCCGAACTCGACGCCGTCCTCACCGCGGCGTCCGCGGCCGCGCGGCCGCTGGCGGCACTGCGGCCGCGCGAACGGGTCGCCCTGCTCACGGCCGTCGCGGACACGCTCGACGGAGCGGCCGACGAGCTGGTCCCCCTCGCCGGTGAGGAATCGGGCCTGCTGGAGGGCCGACTCCGCGGCGAACTGCTGCGGACGACCGTTCAGTTGAGGTCCTTCGCGGCGGTGCTGGAGGACGGTGGCTGCCTCGACGCCGTCATCGACCGGGCGCTGCCAAAGACCCCGCTGGGCCCCCGGCCCGACCTGCGCCGGATGCTCGTCCCGCTCGGGCCGGTGCTCGTCTTCGCTGCCAGCAACTTCCCCTTCGCCTTCAGCGTCGCGGGCGGCGACACGGCCTCGGCCCTCGCGGCGGGCTGCCCGGTCGTGGTCAAGGCGCATCCGGGTCACCCCCGACTGTCCGTGCGCACCGCCGAGTTGATCGTGCGGGCGCTGCGCGCGGGCGGTGCGCCCGAGGGTTCCTTCGCCCTCGTGACCGGCCTGGAGACCGGACGGAGCGCGCTGCTCGACCCGCGGATCAAGGCCGCCGCGTTCACCGGGTCCGTCCCGGCCGGGCGGGCCCTGTTCGACCTCGCGGCCGCGCGTCCGGCGCCCATCCCCTTCTACGGCGAACTCGGCAGCCTCAACCCGGCGTTCGTCACCCCGGGCGCCGTCGTCGCCCGGGGAGCGGAGGTCGCCGAGGGCTATGTCGCCTCCTTCACCCTGGGGACCGGCCAGTTCTGCACCAAGCCGGGACTGCTGTTCCTCCCGCGGGGCCACGGCCTCGACGAGCGGCTCGCCAAGGCCGCACGGGCCGTACCAGCCACCCGGATGCTGCACCCCGGGGTGTACGACGGCTACCGCAAGCGCTCGGCCGCCATGAGCACCGCCGACGGCGTGCGCACGCTGGTGGAGGGCGGCACCGGCGAGGACCTCACCGCCGCGCCGACACTGCTCGTCACGGACGTACCGACGCTGCGACGCCACCGCGAGGTACTGCTGGAGGAGGCGTTCGGCCCCCTGTCGGTCGTGGTCGAGTACGCCGACGAGGACGAACTCCTCTCCATGGCCGAGGAGTTCGAGGGCAACCTCACCGCCACGGTGCACGCCGAACCGGCCGAGGCCGATCTTGTACGCCCGCTGCTGGCGGTGCTGAGCGAGCGCGCGGGCCGGCTGGTCTACAACGGCTGGCCGACCGGCGTCGCGGTCACCGCGGCCATGCACCACGGCGGCCCCTACCCCGCGACCACCGCCGCCCTGCACACCTCCGTAGGCTCCTCCGCGATCACCCGCTTCCTACGCCCGGTCGCCTACCAGGACATACCCCAGGACCTCCTCCCGGAGGCCCTCCGGGACGACAACCCGCTGGGGGTGCCGCAGCGAATCGACGGCGACTGACCTCGACCCGCAGGACGTCGCGTCACCGGATCATGCAGCCGCCGTAGCCGGGGATCGCCCGTGTCCCGGGAAACGGGTGCGCGATCACCGAGCCGAGTGCGGTATTGTTTCCCTGCGCGTTTCGACCGGGGAAAGCCCAGGTCAGACGACACCGGGACGTGGCGCAGCTTGGTAGCGCACTTGACTGGGGGTCAAGGGGTCGCAGGTTCAAATCCTGTCGTCCCGACTCGAAAGAGTCGCAGGTCAGGGGCTGTTTTGGAGCAATCCGAAACAGCCCCTCGATCATTTCCGGGGCCGGTTCCAGGCGTCCCGACGATCATCTCTTGACCTCAAGCTCGGTCGAGGTTGCACGATCGTTCGCATGACGATCACCGAGCAAGACGAGCGGACGTACGAGCGGACGTACACCTACGCGGACCTGCCCGGGCTGATGAGCCTGATGACCGGCGACGAGAAGCACGGGCCCGCCGCGACCTCCACGCTGGACGTGCTCTGGGTCCTGTACGACCGCGTCCTGCGGGTCGGCCCCGACCGCGTGGACGATCCGGGCCGGGACCGGTTCCTGCTGAGCAAGGGGCACGGGCCGATGGCGTACTACGCGGTGCTGGCCGCCAAGGGGTTCCTGCCGGTGGGTTGGCTGCCGGGCTTCGGCTCGTACGACTCCCCGCTCGGCCACCACCCCGACCGGGTGCTGGTGCCGGGCGCCGAGATCGGCAGCGGCTCGCTGGGGCACGGGCTGCCGATCGCCGTCGGCACGGCCCTCGGGCTGCGCGCCCAGGGGCTCGGCCAGCCCGCCGTCTGGGCGCTGATCGGGGACGCCGAGCTGGACGAGGGCAGCAACCACGAGGCGATCGCCTTCGCCGGACCCGCGGGACTGGAGCGACTGCACACCGTCGTCATCGACAACGCCTCCGCGAGCCATGCCCGGCCTGGCGGGATCGCCGCCCGTTTCGAGGCGGCCGGCTGGTCCGCGGTGACCGTCGACGGGCGTGATCACGAGGCGCTGTATGCCGCGTTCACCGCCCCGCACCCGGGCCGGCCACATGTGGTCGTGGCACGTGTCGAGCCGAAGTTCCTCTGAAATCGCTCGTGAAATCCCTCTGAAAGCCATCGCGAAAAGAAGGGCCCACCCGTCATGGACACCATGCGTGACCGTTTCGCCCCCGTCGTCACCCGCCTGCTCGACGAGGATCCCCGGGTCGCGATCGTTCTCGCCGAGATCGGCAAGGACGGCTTCGCCGAGGCACTGCGCCGGCACCCGGACCGGGTGATCAACGTCGGCATCCGCGAGCAACTCCTGGTCGGCGCCGCCGCCGGGCTGGCGCTCACCGGACTGCGCCCGGTCGTGCACACCTTCGCCAGCTTCCTCGTGGAGCGGCCCTTCGAGCAGGTCAAGCTGGACCTGGGCCACCAGGACACCGGCGCCGTACTGGTGAGCGCGGCGGCCTCCTTCGACTGGCCCGCCGGCGGCTACACCCACATGTCGCCCGGCGACGTGGCGCTGCTCGACACCCTGGACGACTGGACCGTCCATGTGCCCGGGCACCCCGACGAGGCCGAGACGCTGCTGCGGCACGCGGTCGCCGCGGGCGACGACAAGGTGTACGTCCGGCTGTCCGTGCAGGCGAACCGGCAGCCGCTCGCGGTCGACGGCGAGCGTTTCCGCACCGTGCGCGAGGGCCGCTCGGGCGTGGTCGTCGCCGTCGGCCCGATGCTGGACGCGGCGCTCGCCGCCACGGAGGGCCTCGACGTCACCGTCCTGTACGCCACGACCGTACGGCCCTTCGACGCCGCCGCGCTGCGCCGTGCCACGGAGACGGCGGGCACGGACGTCGTCCTCGTCGAGCCGTACCTCGCGGGCACCTCCACGGCCGCCGCGAGTGAGGCCCTCTCCGACGTGCCGCACCGGGTTCTCGGGCTCGGCGTGGGCCGCCGCGAGCTGCGGCGCTACGGCACCGTCGAGGAGCACGTCGCCGCGCACGGCCTGGACGCGCGGGGGCTGCGGGAGCGGATCGGCGCGTTCCTGGGGAGCCGGGTGCCGGAGCGGGCGTGAGCCAGGGCTGCTACGCCTCGTCCGGGACCCCGAGGTCCGGATGGGCGTCGAGCAGCCGGGGCGGGGCCGCCTGGCGCCAGGAGTCGGTGAGGATGGCGCGCAGCTCGGTCTCGTCGTCCAGGGCGGCCAGGCGGGCGCGGACCCAGGCGAACTGGGCCTCGTGGCCGGCGATCCAGAACTTCTCCGGCTCGGCGAGGACCAGCTCGTCGCGTTCCTCCTTGGGGCAGCGCACGGCGAGCGACGTCTCGTTCTCGGGCAGCGTGGCAAACATCTTCCCCGCCACCCGGAACGTGGGCATGTTCCAGGCGGTCTTCTCGGACGTGTCCGGCAGGGACAGGGCGATACGGCGTACGTCTTCGGCATCCGGCATGACTGGCACCGTAGCCGCAGCCACTGACAGTCACCTGGTGGGAGCGTCCGGTCCGGCCGGTTCCCTAGGCGCGGGCGGCCGCCGCGTCGCCGAGCGCGTCCAGCACCGGGCGGATGAGCGGATGGTCCTCGGATCCGCGGCGTACGGCCGCGAAGACCCGGCGGGTGGGGGCGACCCCGTCGACGGGGCGGACGACCACGCCGGACAGGTCCATGCCGCGCAGCGCGGAGCGGGGCACGAGGGCGACGCCCGCGTCGGCGGACGCGAGGGCGACCACGGCCCGGAAGTCGTCCGAGAAGTGTTCGAGCCGGAGCTGGAACCCGGCACTCTCGCAGGCCAGGACGACCACGTCGTGGCAGGGGTTGCCGGGGTACGGGCCGATCCACGGGTCCTTGGCCAGCTCGGCGAGGGGGACCTCGGCGGCGTCGGCCAGCCGGTGGTGCACCGGGACGACGGCGTCGAAGGGCTCGGCGTACAGCGGGACGTGGGTGAGGCGGGGGTCGTCGGCGGCGGGCGCCCCGCGGTACTCGACGGCGACCGCGACCTCGACCGCCCGGTCCAGGACCATGGGCACACTGGCGTCGCCCTCCGTGTCCTGCACACGCAGGCGTATGCCGGGCGCCGTCCGGGCGAGCCGGGTCACCGCGGGCGCCACGACCTGCGCGATGCCGGTCGCGAAGGCAGCGACGGTGACGGTGCCGGCCGCCCCCGAGCTGTACGCGGCCAGCTCCGCCTCGGCCCGCTCCAGCTGGGCGAGGACGGCGTTGGTGTGGCCGAGCAGGATCTCGCCGGCGGGGGTCAGGCGTACGCCCTTGGCGCTGCGCTCGACCAGGCGGTGGCCGGTCTCCTGCTCCAGGGCGGTGAGCTGCTGGGAGACCGCGGAGGGCGTGAGATAGAGCGCGGCGGCCGCCGCGGTCACCGTGCGGTGGTCGGCCACCGCACGGAGGATGTGGAGCCGCCGCGCTTCGATCATGCGATGGATTATGGCAAAACGTCCGGAGCGATCGGTTCCGGGCCGCGCCCGACTCGGCTCGGGCCCGCCCCGGACCGGTTCCGGGCCGGACCCGGAGACGGGCCGGGACCGGAAACCGCCCCCCGATCCGGAGACGAGGCCGACCCGGAAACCGGCCCGGACCCGCAGACCAGACCGACCCGGACTCGCAGCCCGGCACCGCCCCGGCCCCGTCAGGCCTCCAGCGCCGCCCGGGCCGCGACGAACGCGTCCACCGCGCGGTCGACGTCCTTGGTGGAGTGCGCGGCGGAGAGCTGGACGCGGATGCGGGCCTTGTCTTGCGGCACCACCGGGTAGGAGAAGCCGATCACATACACGCCGCGCTCCAGCAGCAGCTCGGCCATGCGGGCCGCCTTCGCCGCGTCGCCGATCATGACCGGTGCGATGGCATGGTCGCCGGGGAGGACGTCGAAGCCCTCCTCCGTCATCCGGCTGCGGAACAGCGCGGTGTTCTCGGCGAGCCGGACGCGCAGGTCGTCGGCCGCCTCCAGCAGGTCGAGCACCTTCAGCGAGGCCGCCGCGATCACCGGGGCCAGGGTGTTGGAGAAGAGGTACGGACGCGACCGCTGGCGCAGCAGCGCGACGATCTCCGCGCGCGCGGCCACGTAGCCACCGGAGGCGCCGCCGAGCGCCTTGCCGAGCGTGCCGGTGATGATGTCGACGCGGTCCATCACGTCGTGCAGCTCGGGGGTGCCGCGGCCGCCGGGGCCGACGAAGCCGACGGCGTGGGAGTCGTCGACCATGACCATGGCGTCGTACCGGTCGGCGAGGTCGCAGATGTCCTTCAGGGGCGCGACGTAGCCGTCCATCGAGAAGACGCCGTCGGTGACGATCAGCTTGCGGCGGGCGTCCGAGGCCTCCTTGAGCTGGGTCTCCAGGTCGGCCATGTCGCGGTTGGCGTACCGGAAGCGGCGGGCCTTGGACAGCCGGATGCCGTCGATGATCGAGGCGTGGTTGAGGGCGTCGGAGATCACCGCGTCCTCGGGGCCGAGGAGGGTCTCGAAGACACCGCCGTTGGCGTCGAAGCAGGAGGAGTACAGGATCGTGTCCTCCTGGCCGAGGAACGCCGACAGCCGCGCCTCCAGCTGCTTGTGCACCTCCTGCGTACCGCAGATGAAGCGCACGGAGGCCATGCCGTAGCCCCAGCGGTCGAGCGCCTCGTGGGCGGCAGCGACGACGTCGGGGTGGTCGGCGAGGCCGAGGTAGTTGTTCGCGCAGAAGTTGAGGACCTCGCCGGGGCGGCCGCCCGCGGTGACGTTCACGGTCGCGGACTGCGGGGTGCCGATGACCCGCTCGGGCTTGTGCAGTCCGGCGGCGCGGATCTCGTCGAGGGTGGTGCGCAGATCGTCGCGTACGGAATCGAACATCATCAGTTCCTTGAAGTCCTCAGAGGGTCCAGTCGAGAATGATCTTGCCGCCGCGGCCGCTGGCGGCGTCGGCGAAGGCGGCCTCGTGGTCGCGGAAGTCGTAGCGCCCGGTGATGACGGGAGAGAGGTCGAGCCCGCCCTCCAGCAGGACCGACATGGCGTACCAGGTCTCGAACATCTCGCGGCCGTAGATGCCCTTGATCGTGATCATGGAGGTGACGATCCGGGACCAGTCGACCGGGAACTCCTCGGACGGCAGCCCGAGCATCGCGATCCGGCCGCCGTTGGTCATGTTGGCGATCATGTCGCGCATCGCCTCGGGGCGGCCGGACATCTCCAGGCCCACGTCGAATCCCTCGCGCAGGCCGAGGACGCGCTGGCCGTCGGCGATCGTCGACTCCGCGACGTTGAGGGCCAGGCTGACCCCTATCTTGCGGGCGAGGTCGAGGCGGTCCTCGCTGACGTCGGTGACGACGACGTTGCGGGCCCCCGCGTGCCGGGCCACGGCCGCGGCCATCAGGCCGATCGGGCCGGCGCCGGTGATCAGCACGTCCTCGCCGACCAGCGGAAACGACAGCGCAGTGTGCACGGCGTTGCCGAACGGGTCGAAGATCGCCGCGATGTCGAGGTCGACGGGCACGCGGTGCACCCACACGTTCGCGGCGGGCAGCACGACGTACTCGGCGAACGCGCCGTCCCGGCCGACGCCGAGGCCGACGGTCGCACGGCAGAGGTGACGGCGCCCGGCCAGGCAGTTGCGGCACTTGCCGCAGACCAGGTGGCCCTCGCCGCTGACCCGGTCGCCGACCTTGATGTCCACGACGTACCGGCCGGTCTCGACGACCTCGCCGACGAACTCGTGGCCGAGTACGAGCGGGGTGCTGATGGCCTGCTGCGCCCAGCCGTCCCAGTTGCGGATGTGGAGGTCGGTGCCGCAGATCCCGGTCCGGAGGACCTTGATCAGCACGTCCCCGGGACCGGCCTGCGGCTCCGGGACGTCCGTGAGCCAGAGCCCGGGCTCCGCCTTCTCCTTGACCAGCGCCTTCACGCGACGGCTCCTGTGGGTGAGCTCCCGGTCCGGAGCACACCGAACGGCCCCGCCGGGAGTGGGGTGAATTCCCGAGCAATGTGCCTCACGCCGACGGCCCCGGTCCATCGAGGTTTTCTTAAGCTCGGCCGCAGGTTTCCTTCACGTGCCTGCTGCCGGGGTCACCAGGAGCCGCCTCCGCCCCCACCTCCGCCGCCCCCGACGGAGTAGTCGCTGCTGGAACTGGAGTTGGAGCTCGATGTGGACGAACTGCTCGGCGGAGGAGGCGGTGGGGTGGTGGTCGAGGAGACCGCCTTGAGCATCGCGTAGGCCATCAGGGTGCGGTACAGCGGCACGCGGGCCGGCCGTTGCGGGGAGGGGGCGGGCGGCGGCACCGTCGACTGCTTCACCGCCTCGGACCAGCGGTCGGCGGCGCCGAGCGCCACGGCCCAGGCGGTGTAGTGGTCGAGTACGCCCGCGCCGGCCGCCTCCTCCACGTGCTGGGCGCCGGCTCCGGCGAGGTAGCGGCGGAAGGACTCCAGACGGAGCCACAGCGCCGAGCCCTTGGGTGTACGCGCCATCAACTCGCCGGACCAGGCGAACAGTGCGACGCCGGCGCCCGCCAGCGCCGCGCCGACGGGAAGCAGGATCGCCCAGTATCCGTGCGGGCGGCCCGCCGCGACTCCGGCGACGATCGTGGCGATCAGGCCGACCGGGGTGCCGAGCAGGCCGATGGTCTGGAGTCGCCCCTCGAGCGCGCCCCGGCCCGGCTCCCACAGGTCGTCGCCGTCGTCGCGCCAGCGTTCCAGATCGGAGGCGATCTTCCGCCAGGCGGTGCTGAAGAGACGGTCGTAGCCGCCGCCGAGGTGCAGCGAGTCGCGGCCCGCGAACGCCTGGTCCAGCACCTCCCTGACTTCGCGGTCGGTGCGCGGGACCTCGTCCCGCGAGGGGCGGGTGAGCGTGGGGAAGGACTCGTTGTCGTCCATGACGACGTATCCGTCGATCACGGCCTTCAGCAGCCACGCCACCTGATGCCGGGGCAGGACCTTCTCCGTGAGCAGGACGCCGCCCTGGGCCGGGGTCAGCCCTTCGGGTGGGGATGAGGTCTCGGTGACCAGGCCGCCGAGGCGCGTGACGTCGACGCGGCGTGTCGCGCCGGTCGCGTCCGCGGCGATCGCGTCCGCGGGGGTCACGTCCGCGGCGGCTCCGGGCAGCACATCGGCCGGCACCCGTTCACGCCCGCCCAGTCGCAGCGCCCACCCCGTCAGAAGCCCGGCGGCCAGGGCGATCGCGCCGGCCAGGAGCCCGACCCGCAGCGGGCCGGGGCGCTGGATGGACAGGACCGGCCCGGACGGCTCGGCAGGCGACGGCGGGACCGTGGCGGCGCCGCCCGCGGAGGCGGCGTACAGCGTGGCGCCGCGACCCGCGTCGAGGTGGTCGAAGCCGAGCGTGAGGTGGCCGGGCGAGGGCTGACGGGCCTGGCACGGGGACCGGGAGCCCTGCCGACCGCTCACACACCGGACGTCAGCGAAGGTGTGTGGCCCGGTCACATGGATCTCGACGTGCTCCAGCGGAACCAGCCATCCGGTGCCGACCGCGTTCCAGGCGAGCTTCCCCTTGGGGGCGATGTCGTCCAACTGGTACTGAATGCGGTAGCGGTGAGCGCCGGTCACCGTGCGGTCGGCGTCGCCGATGAGGATGCGGGTCTCGCCGTTGTCGCCCATCTCGGCCTGGAGTTCGTACGGCACCGGCTCGCCGTCCATGGCAATGTGCACCTTGGCCTCGTCGGCGTCGCCCGGCAGTCCGGGGACGTCCCGGAAGATGCCGTGCCGGTCCTCGTGTCCGAAGTCGTAGTCGATCACTTCGGTGATGCGGGCGCGGCCGTCGGCGGACAGCTCGGCTGCTGCCCACATGCGGGCGACGCTCTCACTGCTCGTCTCGTACGCGCTCAGCATCGCGGCGCCGGCCAGTACGACCGCCGTGACGAGCACGGCCACCACGTTCCGGCGTCTTCGGCGCTTCACATCCGCCGTCATACCGTCCCCGAAGCCCTTCATCACGCCCCCCAGCTCAGCGGCGCGACCAGGCCCCGCCTGATCACGGACACGCCGCGAGGGCGCAGCCTAGCGCCGGAGTCCGGTGGCCGGGATGGGCGGGGAAGGAAAGAAATCAACAAGCGGGCGGGCGAGTTGGACGCGCTCAGAGCTCCGGGCTCTCCTCCCGCCGGGCGATCTCGGCGCCGAGTTCCGCCGCTGTCGTCTTGACGGTCTCCAGGCCGGTCGGTCCCCACCGGCGTGGCCGGGCGTCGGCGACGCAGACCGTGCCGAGGACGAAGCCCGTGCTGTCGAGGAGCGGGGCGCCGAGGTAGGCGTGGATGCCGTACTCGTCGACGACCGGGTTGCCCGCGAAGCGCGGGTAGTCGCGGACGTCGTCCAGGACGAGTGCCTTGCGTCGGACCACCACATGGGGGCAGAAGCCATGGTCGCGCGGGAGGGCGCGGGCGACCTCGGCCGGGGTGCCGTCGGCCTTGACCGCCGTACCGGCGGCGGGTGTGCGCAGGCCCGCGAAGAACTGCCGTTCCTCGCCCACGAAGTTGACCATGGCGTACGGCGCTCCGGTGATCCGGGCGAGATGGTCCGCGACGGCGTCGAGCGCGGGTTCAGGGCGCTCCCCCAGGCCCAGCCTGCGTAGGCGCCGGACGCGGTCGGGGGCATCCCTGTCCTCGGGGGTGAGCAGCAGGCCCCTGGCCGGCCGCGACGGCTCGTAGGTCATGTCCGGGCTCCCTCACTGTGGGCGTACTCCATATGTGGGCTGCGTTCAGGGGGTCGTGTTCGTGTGCGCCATCCATGGGTGTGACGTGGACTGTGTGCCGCGCTCACATGTGGTGGGCGCCGTGGGTGGGTGCGGCGGCCGGTGCGTACGCGAGGAGGTGGCGTACGAGGATGAGCAGGGTCTGGATGCCGGAACTGGAGATGCGCGCGTCGCAGCGGACGATCGGGATCGCCGGGTCGAGGTCTATGGCCGCGCGCACCTCCTCGGGGTCGTAACGGTAGGAGCCGTCGAACTCGTTGACGGCGACGATGAAGCCGAGACCCCGTTCCTCGAAGAAGTCGACCGCGGCGAAGCACTCCTCCAGGCGCCGGGTGTCGGCGAGGATGACCGCGCCGAGCGCACCCTCGGACAGCTCGTCCCACATGAACCAGAACCGCTCCTGGCCGGGCGTGCCGAACAGGTACAGAACGTGCTCCGGGTCGAGGGTGATGCGGCCGAAGTCCATCGCCACGGTCGTCTCGACCTTGTTCTCGATCCCGTCGAGGTTGTCGGTCGCGGCACCGGCCGTCGTGAGCAGTTCCTCCGTGCTGAGCGGGGCGATCTCGCTCACCGCGCCCACGAAGGTCGTCTTGCCGACCCCGAACCCGCCGGCCACCAGGATCTTCAGTGCGGTGGGGAACAGGTCAGAGCTGTCGTCGTAGTCCATCGAGCACTGCCTCCAGAAGGGACCGGTCAGTGGGGTTGTCATGGAACGCGGGGGGCTTGGCGGTCAGCGCCCCGCAGTCGACGAGGTCGGCGAGCAGCACTTTGGTGACCGCCGCGGGCAGTTTCAGGTGAGCGGCGATCTCGGCGACCGACAGGGGCGCGCGGCACAGGCCGAGCACCTGGGCCTGCTCGGGGCCGGGGTACCCGAGGGGGGTGGCCCCGGTGGTCATCACCTGCGACATGAGGTCGAGCGCGACGGTGGGCCGGGTGCGGCCGTTGCTGACCGTGAAGGGACGCACGAGCCGTCCGGCCGCGTCGTCGAGCCAGGGCCCGTCACCGACCGCACGCACGCTCAAGGCCTCAACGCCTGCGGTTCGACGGCGTGCTGCCGGGGCGCGGTCACCAGGTACGGCCGGACGCTCTTGACCAGCATCGCCATCTCGTAGCCGAGCACGGCGGCGTCGGCCTCCCGGCCGGCGAGCACGGCGAGGCAGGTGCCGGAGCCGGCGGTGGCGACGAACAGCAGGGTCGAGTCGAGTTCGACGACGACCTGCCGTACGTCCCCGCCGTCACCGAACCGGGCCCCCGCGCTGCGGCCGAGCGAGTACAGACCGGAGGCGAGGGCGGCCATGTGGTCGGCGCTGTCGGGGTCGAGGCCGTGCGCGGACTTCACGAGCCCGTCGCAGGACAAGAGCACGGCGCTGGTGGTGTGCGGTACGCGCTGCACGAGGCCGCTCATCAGCCAGTCGAGGTCGGATACCTGGGCGGTCGGCGCATCGCTCGCCATGGTCGATCGACTCCTTGGGGTACGAAGGCCAGCGGGAGCGCTGGTGGGGGGAGGTGGTCGGGTGTCTCGTCAGGGGGTGGCGGTGGCCGGGCTCTTCATCCGGCCGGGGTACTTCCGTCGGTTTCCATGTGGTCCGACCCCATGTGGCCCGAACCCATGTGGCCCGAACCCATGTGGTCAGGCTCCATGTGAGGGGTCTCCATGTGGCCGGGGCTCATGTGGCCCGCGCCGGTGTCCGTCCGGCCGAACTCGGGTGGGTCCACCAGGGTCGGCATCGTGTGGGCGGGCTCGGTGTGGGCGGGCTCGGTGTGGGTGAGTTCCATGTGCTGCTGGGTCTCCGCGAGGCCGACACCGCGCTGGAAGGCGGCGACCAGGCCGGGGTCGTGGCCCACCACGTTTTCGCTGTCCGGGCGCGGAACCGGGCCGTCCTTCAACTGGGGTGCGATGTGCTCCTGAGCGCGCCGGCGCGGCAGTTGAGGCTTGGCCATGGTGCCGCGCACCGCACTGCCGCCGAGGTTGGTGGGTGGCGCGGCCATGTGGTCGGCGTCCACGATCCGGTCGGCGGCCTGTACGCCGGGCACGGCGTGCGCGGGGTTGGGCCGCGCCTCCTGACCCCCGCGCACCGGCAGCGGCACGGGCGGTCCGTCGAAGGAACCGTCCCGAGCCCCCGGCACCTCGACCCGCCGCATCCCGCGCGGGTTTCCGTCCGGGCTGGCCGCATGGCCACCGGCTCCCGGCTGACCCCCATACTCCAGCCCCGGCTCCGGATCCGGCTCCGGCACTGGCGCCACCGGCCGTGCCTGCGGCTGGGATTGCGGACGCGGTCGCGGCTGAGACTGGGGATGCAAACGCGGCTGAGACTGGTGTTGTGGCCGCGGCTGCGGCTGTACCGGCGGCACCTCCGCCGCCTGCGGCACACCCTCATACGCCCCCGCCCCCGCCCCCGACGCCGTCCCCAACAACGCCTTCGGGATGACGAGTACGGCCTGGACCCCGCCGTAGATGTTGCTCTGGAGGCGGACGTGGATGCCGTGGCGGCGGGCGAGCTGGGAGACGACGTAAAGGCCGATGCGTCCGTCCGCCAGCATGCTGGCGACGTTGACCTGGTCGGGGTCGGCGAGCAGGGCGTTCATCCGGCTCTGTTCGCCGACCGGCAGCCCGAGTCCGCGGTCCTCCACCTCGACCGCGAGCCCGGAGGTGACGAGGTTGGCGCGGAGCAGCACCGGGGTCTGCGGGGCCGAGAACACCGTGGCGTTCTCGACGAGTTCGGCCAGCAGATGGATGACGTCGGCGACGGCGTGCCCGCGCAGCTCGCCGTCGATCGGCGGCACCAGCTTGACCCGGGAGTACTGCTCGACCTCGGCGATGGCCGAGCGCAGCACCTCGGTCATGGACACCGGGTTGCTCCACTGCCGGCGCGAGACGGCTCCGCCGAGCACGGCGAGGTTCTCGGCGTGGCGCCGGATGCGGGTGGCGAGGTGGTCCACATGGAACAGGCCCTTGAGCAGGTCCGGGTCCTCGATCTCGCTCTCGATCTCGTCGAGGATCGAGATCTCGCGGTGCACGAGGGACTGGAGCCGCCGGGCGAGGTTGACGAAGACCTCGAGCTTCTGTTCGCTCCCTGCGTGGCTGGAGAGCTGGGCGGCCTGCACGACGGCGGTGACGGCGCCGTCGTGGGCCCTGGCCAGGTCGGCGGCGAGCAGTTCGAAGGCGTCGGCGTCCTCCGGCGGCCCGCCGCGCGTCCTGCGCTGCGGCGGCCCCTCCCCGCGGCGGAGCGCCTCGACGAGGGAGCGCAGATCGGCCTCGCCGCGTGCGGCGTTGCGGCGCAGAACGCCGACGCGGTCGCTCACCGAGCGGGCGGCACGGCCCGCGGCGACGGTGGCGATCGCGATGCCCGCGATCGTCACCGAGGCGGCTCCGGCGAGGACGGCCCACAGCACGAGGCTGGGCCGTGCGCCGGTGGAGCGAACGGTGAACAGCACGGCGGCCGTGCCGCTGAGTGCGACCGCGAGGGGCGGCAGGACGGCGAGGCGCAGGAGTTGGGGGCGTATATGGGTCTCGGGCAGCGCGGAAGTGGGGCGGGGAGCCGGCCTGCCGTGCCGTCCACCCTCACGGCGGTCGGGGCGGGCGGCCGGTGCACGGAGGTGAGACATCGGTGTCCTCGTACTGGATGCTGGTCCGTCGGTCCTTTTTCCTCGCGTGGTGCGCGGTGCGTGGTGCGTGGTGCGTGGGCATACGCGATCGCTGTCCGGTCGTAAGAGCGCCCGGACAGCGGGCCCTGTGTCGACCGACGGACACTCACGGTAGTTGCCTGCGCATGGCGTTCGGAGGGCAGTTGGCAAACTCCCCCGCGCAGCGTCCCGCTTTGGTATTAAGCCTCGTACGGCCGACCGATAATCGCGTTGAATTCCCGTAAGAAATGGGATGAATATCGATCCGACTCGATCAGAAATGACAGCCGATAATCATCAAGGGCCGGTACGCGGATGCGCGCACCGGCCCTTTTCCCGCCAAAAGCAGGATCAGCCGCGAGAGAAGGCGTTGCGGAGCGGCTGCCCCTCGGCGAAGCGCCGGACCTGGTCGACGATCAGACGCTCGGCGCGGGGGCGGAACGCGGCCGAACCGCCGCCGACATGAGGAGTGATCAGCACGCCGGGGGCGTGCCGCAGAGGGTGGTCGGCGGGCAGCGGCTCGGGGTCGGTGACATCCAGGGCCGCGCGCAGCCTGCCGCCGCGGGTCTCGGCGAGCAGCGCCTCGGTGTCGAGCGTGCGGCCCCGGCCGACGTTGACCACCAGCGCCCCGTCGGGCAGCGCGGCCAGCTCCTTGGGGCCGAACAGGCCCACCGTGCCTGGGTTCTCGGGCAGCACGAGGACGACGATGTCGGTCTGCGGCAGCAGCCGCGGCAGGTCGGCGACGGCGTGGACGCCCTGCTCGGGCCGGGCACGCCGGGCGACCCGCACGACCTCGGCCTCGCAGGCGAGCAGCCGCTGCTCCAGCGCGGCGCCGATGGAGCCGTACCCGAGGATCGTCACGCGCGAGTCGGCGAGGGAGCGCGTGAAGTGCGGGTTCCAGCGGCCGGCGGTCTGGTCGGCGACCCACTGCGGCAGGTCCCGCTGTGCGGCCAGGATCAGCCCGAGGGCGTGTTCGGCGGTGGAGGCGTCGTGCAGCCCGCGGCCGTTGTGCAGGGCGACCCCGGCGGGCAGGAGCGGCGCGAGCTTCTCCACCCCGGCGCTCAGAGACTGCACCGCGCGCAGCCGCGGCAGCCGGGGCAGCAGGCGGTCTGCGCCGGGCACGGCGTAGGGCATCACCCACAGACCCATGCGGGCCAGGACGTCGGCGGCGGGTTCGGTGCCCGGCATCACGCCGTCCCAGACGTGCACCTCCACACCGTCGGGCCAGGGGCCGTACCGCCGGTCCAGGTCGGCCCACGGGAGCAGGACGCCGGTGGCGGTGTGGTGAAGGTCTCTGGTCATCGGACTCTCCTTCTCGTACCGTGCTTCCCGTCCAGTGAAACACTTTCCATCTCACGGAAAACAGGGGGTCTGGGATGACAGCGACGTCACCCGCCACCGACACCGGGGCACAGCCCGCGCAGGCCGGGTTCTGGCGGTCCGCCCGCGCCCGGTATCTGATGCCGGTCGCCTTCGTCACGTACTCGCTCGCCTATCTCGACAAGTCCAACTACGCGATCGCGTCCGCCGGCGGCATGGCCGAGGACCTGCGGCTGTCCGCCGGGACGGACTCCCTCATCGCCGCGTCGTTCTTCCTCGGCTACTTCTTCTTCCAGATCCCGGGGACCATCTACGCCGAGCAGCGCAGCGCCCGCCGGATGGTCGCCTGGTCGACCGTGGCCTGGGGACTGCTCGCGGTGACGCAGGGCCTGCTCAGCAGCCCCACCCAGCTGATCGCGGTCCGCTTCGCCCTGGGTGTCGTCGAGGGCGCGGTGCTGCCGTCGATGGTCATGCTGCTCGGGCGCTGGTTCACGCGCGGCGAGCGCGGACGCGCCAACACCCTGCTCATCCTGGGCAATCCGGTCACCGTGATGTGGCTGTCGGCGGTCTCCGGCTGGCTGGTGTCGGTCTCCGACTGGCGCGTTATGTTCATCGCCGAGGGAGCGCCCTCGGTGGTCTGGGGCCTGTGCTGCCTGTGGCTCATCAAGGACCGCCCCGAGCAGACGCAGCGACTGCCCGAGCACGAGCTCGCCCTGCTGCGCGCCGACCTGGCGGCCGAACAGGCCGCGGCACCGGCGGTGACCGGCTCCCTGCGCGAGCGGTACGGCCGCGTGCTGCGCTCCCCCGCGGTGCTCACCATGGCCGCGCAGTACTTCTTCTGGTCCTTCGGCATGTACGGCTTCGTCTTCTGGCTGCCGGCCATCATCAAGAAGGGCTCCGGCGAGGGCATCGGCGCCACCGGACTGCTCACCGCGATCCCGTACGCCTGCGCTGCCGTCGCCATGCTGCTCAACTCGCGCCTGTCCGACCGCTCCGGCCGTCGCCGGGTGGCCGTCTGGCCGTGGCTGGCCTGTGGTGGCGTGGCCCTGGTCGGCTCGTACGCGGCCGGCGCCCACTTCGCGCTGGCCCTCTGCCTGCTGGTGGTGGCGGGGCTGTGTCTGTACGCACCGTACGGCCCGTACTTCGCCCTGGTCACCACCCTCGCCCCGCCCGGGATCGCGGGCGCCGCCGTCGCGCTCGTCAACTCCTTCGGCGCGCTGGGGTCCTTCGCCGGGACGTATCTGGTCGGCTGGGTGCGCGGCACCCCGCTGGGCGACGCGGGCGCCTTCGGCATGATGGCGGCCTGCGCGCTGATCGCCGCCGCCCTGACCCTGGCCGTGCCCGAGCCCGCGACGCCCCGTCCGGTCCCGGTACGGTGATCGTCGTAGCGGCGGCCGGCCCGGCGTCATGACGGCGGCCGCCGCACCCCCACCCCCCACTCCTCCGTCGCGACACGCGCGTCAGCGGCGGCGGCAGCACCGAACACGGAGGCGCACACGGTGCCCACACCATCCGGCGACGACATGCTGGGCCGGGGGCTGCGGCTGCTCACCGTACTGGCCGAGCATCCCGCCGGTCTCGGCGTGAGCGCCGCCGCCCGCGCCGCGGACCTGCCCGTCAGCAGCGCCCACCGGCTCCTCGGCCGGCTCGTCGAGGAACGGTTCGCCACCTACGACGAGAACGCCCGGCGGTACGCCCTGGGCGCGCGTGTGCTGGAGCTCTCCCGCGGGTTCCAGCGCTCGCCCGCCGGCTACTCCGCCGCGGCGGGCCCGATGCACCGGCTCGCCGCACGCACCGGGCTGCCCGTCATCGCGGGCATCCTGCACGGCAGCGACGTCCTGCTCGTCCTCTCCGCCCAGGGCACCCAGCACATCCAGCTGCGCAGCGCGGAGGGCACCCGCAACCCCTGGCACGCCACCGCCCTCGGCAAGGCCATCGCCGCCGGGCTCCCGGAACAGGAGCGCGAGCGGCTGCTCTCGGGCCCCCTCCCGGCGATGACGCCCCGCACCATCACCGACCCCGACCGGCTCCGCGCCGAGCTGGCCCTCGTACGGGAGCGCGGCTGGGCCGAGGTCGACGAGGAGAACGAGATCGGCGTCCGCTCGATCGCGGCCGCGCTGCCCGACCCCCCCGAGGGCACCCGGCCCCTGGCCATCTCCCTCGCCGCCACGGTCATCCTCACCGAGGCCGGCCAACTCCGCGCCCACGCCCCCGCCTTGCGGGAGTGCGTGGAGGACGTGGCCGCACGCATGTCCCCCTGAGCGGCGGCCAGCCGGTCACCGCTCTGCGTCGAAGTCGAGATCGTCCCGTCGTACGTCGGCACCGTCCTCCTCCGCCCGGGACCCGCGCCACGGTCGGGCGAGAGGCCGGGACACCCCGCGTCACCACGGGTCCTCGGGCAGCTTCCCGGCCAAATCGAAGGACTCGCCGGGCCGGGGCGAGGTGACGGCCTGGCCCACTGTTTCTGCGGCGTCCCGGGTCCCCTCCCCGGCTCGGCCCACGCGTGGAACGCCAGGCTGAAGGCCCCCCAGTGGATCGGCGGCAGCACGCCGTGCGGCGCCCCGCCCTGGAGGTCGAGGTGGGCGCGCATGCCTTCCTCGGGGGTCATGTGGATGTCGGACAACATGACGCACTATCAGGCTTCAGGGCTTAAGCCACGTGTCGAGACGGCAACTGTGGCTCCACAGCCAGTGACGACCACGCGAACTCGCCGTTTCGGCCAAGGCGACCGCATGCGGCGGCCAGCCACTCATCAGCCGCGTGAACAACGCCGGGGCAATACGCCTGGCGCCCGGCGCACCACTTGAGCGTGCGACCATCGAGCGACAACTCTGCGCGAGGGCTTGGCCAATGGCACAATCGCAATGCCCTCTACCGCCTCACCCACAGCGCACGAGACGACCTCGGTGAGTCGGTCAGCGACCTAGTACACGCTGGAGTCATGCATGACGGCAGACCCCTCCTCCGAAAGTCGCATCGACACGAGCAGGCCCCACCCGGCACGCGTCTACGACTGGCTGCTGGGCGGCAAGGACAACTATCCGGTCGATGAGGAGGTGGCGGAGCGGCTGCCGCCGGAAGCGCGTCTCAACGCCATGCGCAACAGGGCGTTCATGCACCGCGCGGCGGCCTGGCTGGCCGGCAACGGCATCGACCAGTTCCTCGACATCGGTACGGGCATCCCGACCGAGCCGAACCTGCATCAGATCGTGCAAGGCATTGCGCCCTCGGCGCGCATCGCCTACGCCGACAACGACCCCATCGTGCTGCGGCACGCGGAGGCTCTGCTCGTCAGCAGTCCCGAGGGAAGCACCGACTACATCGAGGCCGACGTACGGAAGCCGGGGACCATCCTCGACCACGCCCGTACGTTCCTGGACTTCACCCGGCCCGTCGCGCTGTCGATGATCGCGCTGATGCACTTCATCACCGACGACGAAAACCCCTACGGTCTCACGCGGACGCTTCTCGACGCGCTGCCCTCGGGCAGTTACTTCATGTTCTCCCACGGCACCACCGATGAGCACCCGCACCTCGCCAAGTCGGTGAACACGACCTACCGCAAGGGCGAGATCCCCCTGCGCATGCGTACGCGGGCCGAGATCGAGCCGTTCTTCGAGGGGCTGGAACTGGTGGCTCCAGGGCTGGTCACAGCGACCAAGTGGTACAAGGATTCACCGGCTCCCGCCCAGGAGCTGAGCGGCTTCTATGTCGGCGTAGCCCGCGTGCCGTGAGGTCTCTCGCGTCCGAGGGCAGCAGCGGGCAGCTCAGGTCGGCGGGCCTGCCCGGCCACCGACGCCACTCCCCTGCTCCCTCAGCGCCATCCGCAACCGGCTCCGCCCGTGGCAGCGGCGCGTTCTCGACCCGCCGACAAGGCGACGCGCCACGGCCAACTGCCCGGTTCACACCCCGGCCACAACACAGCGGCAATGGCAACGAAGTTGGACGTGCTGATACTCAGCGTGGCCCGGGCCTGGTCCGGTCGGACCGTTCGGTGTCCGCGACCCAGGAGGCGAGTAGGCGCAGGCCGTCATGGGAGGGCGTGTCGGGATCGGCGGTGTAGGTGATGAGCTGCTGATCGGGATCGACGACGCAGGTGAGGGTGTTCCAGTCGAGGGTGAGGTCACCGGCGATCGGATGGTGCAGCACTTTGGTGCCCATGCCGCGGACGGCGACGCGGTGGGCGCCCCACCAGCGGCGGAAGTCCTCGTCCTGCACCGAGAGTTCGCCGACCAGGGCAGTCAGTCGTAGGTCATGGGGGTCGCGGGCGGCCTCCATGCGCAGCTGGGCCACGCCAGTCTGGGCGACCTCCTCCCAGTCCCGATACAGCGCCCGCACCGCCGGGTCCATGAAGACCATTCGGACGTAATTGCGCTGCTTTTCGGGAATCCTCGCGAAGTCACCGAGGAGGGCGGCCGCCATCGGATTCCAGGCGAGAACGTCCATCCGCCGGCCCAGGACCATGGCCGGGATGGTGTTCAGGTCGTCCAGCAACTGCTGCAGCTGTGGCTGGATCTTCTGCGGCGCCTGCCGGCGCGGCCGGACTGCGTCCTTGCCAGCCAGCTCGAACATGTACGCCCGCCCGTCCTCGTCGAGCCGCAGGACCCGGGCGATCGTGTCCAGCACCGCCGCGGATCCCTGGCGGCGCCCCTGCTCCAGGCGGGTGTAGTAGTCGGTGCTGATCGACGCGAGCAGGGCCACCTCCTCCCGGCGCAGGCCCTTGACCCGCCGCCGGCCGCCGGGTTCCGCCAGCCCCACCATGGCCGGGCTGAGGTCCATCCGCCGGGCCTTGAGGAACTCGCCCAGCTCGCTGCGGTTGCTGCTTCTCATGGCTCATTCTTACAGCGTGGGTCTCCTCTTGTGAGGGGGCCGGTCTTGTCCCCGGACAGTTTTGTCGGGGGACAAGACCGGCCCATTGCAGAGGTATGCGGCGCATGCCAACTTGAATATGCGGCCCGCCGGAATTGCTGGCCATCAAGATGAACGACACCTGTCTGGCGATCCAGTATTGCGGATCTCCAGCGAGAGCATTTCGGCATCACATGCCGATCGCTCGCAGGTGGCACCAGCGGGAGTACACCGCTCCCGGAGGAGACACTCAATGAGCAACGACAACGTCAAGCCGGTCCGTATCAAGGGCTTGGCTTGGGACATCGCGGCGGACATCTACTTCCCGCCGGGATTCGACGAGACCCAGAAGTACCCCGCGATCATCAGTGCCCATCCGACCGGCAGCTGCAAGGAACAGACCTCGGGCAACGTGTACGGCACGGCGCTGGCCCAGCACGGGTTCGTCATGATCGCGTTCGACGCCGGCTTCCAGGGTGCCAGCGGCGGCGAGCCACGATTCACGGAGGACCCGGGCTTCCGGGTGGGGGACTTCAGCTACGTGATCGACTACCTGGTCACGCAGCCGTACGTGGACGAGAACCGCATCGGTGTCCTCGGCATCTGCGGCGGAGGCGGCTACGCCATCAGCGCCACGATGACGGAGCGGCGGATCAAGGCGCTCGGCACAGTCGTCGCGGGCAACGTCGGCCGGCTGATGCGTGAGGGGTTCGTGAACTACGACCCCATTGCCGCGCTGGAGGCCATCGCCGCTCAGCGCACGGCCGAAGCCCGCGGCGCGGACGGCGTGGTCAATGACCTGCTCCCCGCATCGCCGGAGGCGGCCAAGGAGGCCGGCCTGGCCGAGATCGACCTGTGCGAGGCGACCGAGTACTACAAGACCGATCGCGGTAGCGCTCCGCACGGCACCACCAGCTTCCGCTTCTCACGCCAGGCCGCCCTGGTCAACTGGGATGCCTTCGACCGGGCCGAAGTGCTGCTCACCCAGCCGATGTGCATCGTGATCGGAGACCGGCCGGGCGGCTTCGGCTCCTACCGTGCCGGCTTCGAGATTTACGGCCGCGCCGCGTCCAAGGACAAGGAACTGGTCGTCGTCGAAGGTGCGTCGCACTACGACCTCTACGATCAGCCCGAGCCGGTCGAAGAGGCGCTGAGCCACCTCGTCCCGTTCTACAAGAAGCACCTCTGACACCGACTCGTGGTGGGCGGCCCCGATGCTGGAGCCGCCCACCACGGACCGGGGAGCGTCGGCTCGGCCTGAACCGCTGGTCAGCGGCCCTTTTCGGTGGACTCAAGGATCGCGACGCACTCCTCGTCGCTCCGCTCCTCAGCGGCAGCAGCCGACACCATCGGTCGCGGTCGGCGCCACGGGTGAGCGATCGGGTGGGACACGGACCGCCACCACGAGTCCGTGGGAACCTGCCCGGCCGGCTCGAAAGGCTCACCCGGCCGAGGAGAAGCAACGACCTGCCCGACCTCCTCAGCCGCGTCCCTGGTCCACTCCCCCGGCTCCGCCCACGCGTGGAAAGCCAGGTTGAAAGTCCCCCAGTGGATCGGCATCAGCACGCCGTGCGGCGTCCCGCCCTGGAGGTCGAGGTGGGCGCGCACGCCCTCCTCCGGGGTCATGTGGATGTCGGGCCAGTACGCGCTGTACGCCCCGATCTGGATCATGGTGGCGTCGAACGGGCCGTGCGCTGCGCCTATGTCCTTGAAGCCATCGAAGTAGCCGGTGTCACCGCTGTGGTAGATCCGGTGCTCCTCGCCGGCGACGACCCAGGACGCCCAGAGCGTGTGCTGGGTGTTGCGCAGCCCTCGGCCGCAGAAGTGGCGGGCCGGGGTGGCGGTCAGGGTGAGTCCGCCGACCTTGGTCGCCTCGTGCCAGTCCAGCTCGCGCAGCCGGTCGGCGGAGACGCCCCAGCGCTCCAGGTGGGCGCCGACGCCGAGCGGCACGGCGAACAGGGTGTCCGTGCCGGCCAGCGCCTTGATCGTGGGCATGTCGAGATGGTCGTAGTGGTCGTGCGAGATGACCACGACGTCGACCGGGCCGAGCGCGGCGAGCGGCAGCGGCACCGGGTGCAGCCTCTTGGGCCCGGCGAACGGGAACGGGGAGCAGCGCTCGCCCCAGACCGGGTCGAAGAGCACCCGCTGCCCGTCGATCTCGGCGAGCACGCTGGAGTGGCCGAGCCAGGTCAGCCGCAGCCCGGTGGCGGCCGGCCGGGCCAGGTCGGCAAGGGTGGTGGCGTGGACCGGGATCGCGCCGCTCGGGGCGCGGCGGGGCCGCTGGTCCTTGTCGAAGTAGAGCTTCGCGAACTCCAGCATCGACGCGGACGGGCGGGTCGAGGCATGGCCGCCGGGGTTCTGGAAGATGCCGTCCTTGAAGTGGGGCGATCTATGGATGCGGGCCAGCCGGTCACCGCTCGGGTCGGCGCCGAAGGCAGCGGGCCGCAGCGCGCGAAGCCCGGAGCTCGAAGAACGCGAGCCGGTCACGGCACCTCCTGGTGGAGTGGGTCGGAGCATCCATTATGGTCCGCGGGTCTGACAGTGCGGGGTGCCCTTGGCCCGTCCCTCGCCTCTCGGCGTTCCTCCCGCGTTCCTCCCGCGCGCGGGGCCGGCACCGGATGTCACATCCGCACGGCCCCGTCCGTCGTACGGGTGAGGACGCCCGTACCGAGGCGTCCGGACCCGCGTTCCAGGAGGTGGCCCCCGTGGCCCGCGTCTCGCTCACCCCGCCCCGCACCCTCTTCTTCCGGCTCGTCGACTGGTACAGCCGGCGCACGTACGGCAAGACCCTCGACCCCGCCCTGGCCCTCTCGCACAACCCGCGCGTGCTCTGGAGCTACCTGCGCTACGAGCAGTCGCTCGCGAAGTGGAACAAGCTCGACCCCGGTGTGAAGGCGCTCGCCGAGATGGCGACGGCCGCCGCGGTCGGCTGCTCGTGGTGCATGGACTTCGGCTACTGGGTCAGCCGGGAGCACGGCATCGCGGCCGAGAAGGTGCACGACGTGCCGGTGTGGCGGGACAGCGACGTGTACACGCCGCTGGAGCGCGACGTGATGGCGTACGCCGAGGCGATGACGGCCACCCCGCCCACCGTGACCGACGACCTCGTCGACCGGCTGCGCGGCGAACTGGGCGAGCCCGCGCTGGTGGAGCTGACGGCGATGGTGTCGGTGGAGAACCTGCGCTCGCGCACCAACTCCGCGCTGGGCCTGACCAGTCAGGGCTTCAAGGACGCCTGCGAGATCCCGGCCGGCCGGACCGCGCAGCACTCCACGGCACCGCGCGACTGACGCCCCGTCCGGGCGGATTGACAGGGCCCCGCCACCCCAACACACTGACCGGTGGTTCAGTAAGTGCCGTCCCGCGGACCGATGCGCTGTTTCTCCGCCCCGGTCCCGCTCGACCCCCTCGATCCGAAGCCGCGTGACGTCGTGGACCTCGCCCGAGCGCATGCTGGGGCCCGCCCCGACCGCCCTCTCCCAGGAGACCGCATGACCGCTCCGCTGATGTCGCTCACCTGGACCGACCACGTCACCGGACGCCAGGGCTTCCTGGTCGTCGACCGGCTGGTGCGCGGCGTGGCCAGCGGCGGTCTGCGGATGCGGGCGGGCTGCACCCTGGAGGAGGTCACCGGGCTCGCGCGCGGGATGACCATGAAGGAGGCCCTGCACTACGACCCCGAGGGCCGGTACGTCCCCCTCGGCGGCGCCAAGGGCGGCATCGACTGCGATCCCCGGGACCCGGGGGCGTACGAGCTGCTCGTGCGCTACCTGCGCGCCATGCGGCCGTACGTCGAGAGCCTCTGGACGACCGGCGAGGACCTCGGCCTCACCCAGGACCTGGTCGACCGGGCCGCCGCCGAGGCGGGACTCGTGTCGTCGATCCAGGCCGTGTACCCGCTGCTCGACGACGAGGCCACGGCCCGCAAGCGGCTCGCGGACGCCTTCGCGGTCGAGGTGGACGGCATCGGCCTCGACGAGCTGGTCGGCGGCCGCGGGGTCGCGGAGTCCGCGCTCGCGGCCCTGGACCGGGCCGGGGTGCCGTACGCCGGGACGCGGGCGGCGGTGCAGGGGCTGGGCACCATGGGCGGGGCGACGGCGCGCTTTCTCGCGCGCGCGGGGCTCACCGTCGTGGCCGTCGGCGACGTCAAGGGCACCATCGCCAACCCGGCCGGCCTCGACGTCGAGGCGCTGCTCGCGGCGCGCGACGCGTACGGCACCGTGGACCGCTCCGTCCTGCGCCCCGACGACCGCGAACTGCCGGGCGACGCCTGGCTGTCCGCCGACGCGGAGGTGCTGGTGCCCGCGGCGGTGTCGTACGCGATCGACGCGGCGAACCAGGAGCGCATCACCGCCCGCTGGATCGTCGAGGCGGCCAACATGCCGGTCCTCCCCGAGGCGGAGGAACGGCTGGCCGCGCGCGGGGTGACGATCCTGCCGGACGTGGTGGTCAACTCCGGTACGAACGCCTGGTGGTGGTGGACGCTGTTCGGCGACATCGGCCCCGACGCGGAGGAGGCGTTCGCGTACACCCGGCGTTCGATGCGCGCCCTGATCGACCTGATGCTGACCCGCGCGGAGCGCGACGGGACGACCCCGCGGGCCGCCGCGCACGCCATCGTGGCCGACCGGCTGCCGGTCATCGCGGAGCGGTACGGCTGGTATCGGTGACGGTGGCGTGAAACGCGTCCCCGCAATCCCCACATCGCACGCGAACGCCCCCAACGGATGGGCGAGTTCAGCGGCGTCCGTGATCACTGGATTAGGGTGACGGCGTGGCGAGAGTGCGGTTGAGCGTGCCGGAGCGGCGGGAGGCGCTGCTGCGGGCCGCCGTCGAGCAGATAGAGGCGCGGGGCGTGGCGGCGGTCAGGATCGCCGACGTGGCCTCGGCGCTGGGCGTGAGCAACGCGCTGGTGCTGTACCACTTCTCGACCAAGGAGAAGCTGATGGCCGCCGCGTTCGCCTTCGCGGCGGAGGGCGACCTCGCCCACCTGCGCAAGCTGCTGAGCAGGCGTACGACCGCGCTGCGCCGGCTGCGCTCGGCCGTGCGCTGGTACGCCCCCACGGGCCAGGCCAAAGGGTGGCGCCTGTGGGTCGAGGGCTGGGCGGCGTCCCTGCGTGAACCCGCTCTGCGCGAGGTCACCGGCAATCTGGACGACCGGTGGAAGGCCGCGCTGGCCGAGGTCATCTCCGAGGGCGTGGCAGCGGGCGAGTTCGCGTGCCCCGACCCACCGGCCACCGCCCTCCGCCTGACCGCCCTCCTCGACGGCCTGGCCGTCCAACTGACCTCGTACGCGGGCAAGGTCCCGCGCGCCCGGGCCCAGGAGTGGGTGGACGAGGCGCTGGCTCGGGAACTGGGGCTGGAGCGTGGCGCGTTGAGCGGACGGGAGGACTGAGCGGCCCTGATGCGGGGGAAGTGACGCGCTGCTCGCCGCCGTGCAGCGCGATGGGGCGCGGGTGGCCGTCGAGTCGCCGGGGGTCCTGCGCCACCGCGAGGAGGGCACCCGGCGGCCGGTCAGCGCGGCTGCCTTCACCGCCGACGTCCTGGTCAGGGGCGGCTCGCTCCGCCGTGAGTGTCGGCTCGGCGATCGCCAACTGACGGGTGACGCGTCCGCGTTCAGGGCCCAAGACCGGGCAGGTGAGTCAGGACCTCGCGTCCAGAGCCCACGGCCGAGCAGTACGCCTCGGCAGCGCGGCCTACGGCTGCCCCCCTGTGGAGACCACAACCGCCGGGACACCGGCCAGCCAGCAGCACAGCCCGTGGACAACCGCCCCACGCAGCCACAGCCGAAGCCCGGCCAAGCCGCGCCGCCCGAATCAGCAACCACTCCGCTCCCCCGAACCGGCGGCGGCCGGCAGGCTCGCCAGTGCATCGCGCGCACCGGCCGCCCCCGACCGCCCCGTTCGCCCCCCTTTCGGGCAACCGCCGTCAAGCGCCGTCAAGCGCCGTCAAGGCGACCGCCCCTCAAGCCACCGCAGAGATCCGCATCTTGATGTCGTCCGGGGACAGCGTCCCCTTGGCCGTGACGTGGTCGCCCGAGGACTCGCCGCGCAGGCGGCGGCCGATCCAGGGGACCAGGTACTCGCGGGCCCAGTGGACGTCGTCGCGACGGATCTCGAGGGTGCCGCGCGGCGGGAGCGGGGGCCAGGGCTGGTCCGGGTCGGCCGGGACCTCCAGGCCGAGGACCTGACCCGCGCGAAGCGCGACCCGCGTGTGGCCCTCGGGAGAGAGGTGGAGCCGGTCATCGTCCCAGGCCCGGCGGTCCTGGACGGTCTTCAGGGACCAGAGGTCCAGCACCGGGCAGCCGTATCGGTCGGCGATGGCCCGGACATGGCCGTTGTACGTCGCGATCTTGCCGCGCAGGTGCTTGAACACGGGCACGCCGCGCGTGTCGAATCCGGTCGTCACCATGACCGTGCCGACGGCGGAGGTCAGTTGGGCCACCGCCCGCTCGAACCGCTCGGCCACCTCGTCCGGGTCGGTGCCGGGGCGGATGATGTCGTTGCCGCCCGCGCAGAAGGACACCAGGTCCGGACCGAGCCGGACGGCCTGCGGAAGCTGGTCCGCCACGATCTGGTCGAGCAGCTTCCCGCGCACCGCGAGGTTGGTGTACCGGAAGTCGCCCTCGGGCCTGCGGTCCGCGAGCAGAACGGCGAACCGGTCGGCCCAGCCGACGAACGCCCCGTCGGGGCCGGGGTCACCGACGCCTTCCGAGAAGCTGTCCCCCAGGGCCACGTAGGACCCGATCACTGCTGTGTTGTCACTCTCCGAATCGTCTGTCACATCAGTACATGATTCACCTTCGGATGTGACTTACGCGACCGTAGGCAGGGGTTGACGAGCGGTGAGATAGGACACTCTCGCCTGTTTTTATCAATGAGTAAATAAGCTCGGCATATTGAACTACCCGCACCTGTGGACAACTCGCGGGCCCGAAGAACCCGTGTCGTATGGTCGATCACGTGCCCGCCGGCGAGCCGCGCCGTCGGCACCGACCCGCGAGGAGACCCCGTGACGCAGCAGGTCCCGTCGACCGAGCCCGAACTGGCCGGAGTGCGCAACTTCCGTGATGTGGGCGGCCTTCCGACCGTGGACGGACGGCGGGTGCGGTACGGGGTGCTGTTCCGCAGCGGCCACCTGGCCCACGCGACCGACGACGACGCGGCCTTCCTCTCCTCCCTCGGTCTGCACACGGTCTTCGACTTCCGCAACGAGGCCGACCAGAAGCTGGAAGGACCGGACGTCGACCTCCCCGGCGTACGGAACGTGAACCTTCCGCTGAGCGACCCGGCCGACGGCGCCGAGTTCTGGAAGCTGGTCCGCGACGGCGAGCTCGACCAGCTCCGCGGACTCCTCTCGGACGGCAAGGCGGAGAACCGGATGATCGCCTCCTACCGCGCGATCATCAAGGGGCGCACCGCCGAGCACTCCCAGGTGCTGCACGCGCTGGCCGAGGACAGCGCACCGGCCCTGATGCACTGCGCGGCGGGCAAGGACCGCGCGGGCCTGTCCATAGCCGTGACGCTCCTCGCCCTGGGCGTGGAGCGCGACGCCATCGTGGCCGACTACCTGGAGTCGAACGCCAAGCACCGCCGCTACAAGGTCCGCCGCAACGGCGACGCGGCCTCCGCCTACACTCCCGAGATCATGGAGCTGCTCAGCCCCCTCTTCGACGCGCGTGCCGAGTACCTGACGGCGGCGTTCGAGGCCATCGAGGAGACCTGGGGCGACGTCGACACCTACCTCGAGCGGGGCCTCGGGCTCACTCCGCAGGACCGCGAGCGGCTGCGCGAGCGCTTCCTCGACTGACCGTCGCGGCACGGCGCTGGCGCCGTGGCACCTCACCCCTTGGCGCCCAGCGTGAACAGCAGGTAGATGAAGGCGGCCAGGACATGGCCGACGGCGATATAGATGATCAGCCGCACCCACAGGGCGCGGGGGAACCTCTCCTCGAGGTTGCTCATGACAGCTCTCCGGTGTGGGGGCCCAGGCACAGCGCGGCCGTGGGACTCTGCAGCAGGGTGTGGACGAACAGGAGCTCGACCCCGTCGTCGGTCTCGGCGGCGAGCCGGTGCGGGGTCAGCGAGTCGAAGTGCGCGCTGTCGCCGGGCCCGAGCCGGTGCACGGTGTCACCGAGGCCCAGCCGCAGCTGCCCCTGGAGGACGTACAGCCACTCCTCACCGGGGTGCACCCGCACCATGTCGCCCTGCGCGCCGTACGGCACCCGGACCCGCAGGGCCTGCATCCCGCGGCCGGGCGCGCCGGCCTGGAAGTACGTCCAGCCGCCCGCCCGGGTCGGCTCCATGTCGGCGGCGCGTACGATCGCGTCCCGGCCGGCGACGGTCTCGCCGAGCAGTTCCGACACGGTCGTGCCGTAGATTCGGGCGAGGGCGAGGAGCATGGGCAGCGAGGGCTGTCGTTGTCCGGTCTCCAGGCGAGAGAGGTGGGCGGGCGACAGCCTGGCCGCGCGGGCCGCGGCCTCCAGGGTGAGGCCGGCGCGCCTGCGCAGCGACCGGAGCTGCGGCGCCACGACGTGCAGCTCGGCTTCGGAGGAGCTCATGCCTCCATTCAGCCGCACCTCTTGCCCATCGGGCAAATTTATTGCCTCAGAGGCAAGACCTCTCGAGACCGCGAACGCGTCACCGGTTGGCGACCGCCTGCTTCATCAGGGTCTTGCCGAAGTCCCAGACCAGGCCGCCGCCGCTGTGTGCGTCGTCCATCACGGCGGTGAAGGCGTCCACGAACCGGTCCACGTCGGCCTCGCCGATGACCAACGGCGGGATCAGCTTGATCACCTCCAGTTGGTCGCCGGAGACCTGGGTGAGGATCCGGTGCCGCTGGAGCAGCGGTACGACCACCATCTGGGCGAACAGGCCCTTGCGGGCGGCCTGGAGGACGGTCCAGCGGCCGCGCAGCTTCAGCGAGCTGGGGCGGCCGAACTCGATGCCGATCATCAGGCCCCTGCCGCGGACGTCGGCGAGCAGCTCGTACTTGTCGGTCAGTGCCGCGAGCCGGGACTTCAACTGCTCCCCGACCGCACGGGCGTTGACGACGATCTCCTCGTTCTCCATGACCGACAGGACGGCGAGCCCGGCCGCCATGGCCTGCGCGTTGGAGCCGAAGCTGGCCGAGTGGACGAGCACCCGGTCCATGGACGAGTAGACCTTCTTGAAGATCCAGTCCTTGCCGAGCGTGGCGCCGACCGGCACATAGCCGCCGGACAGCGCCTTGGCGACGCACACCAGGTCGGGCTCGACGCCGTCCTCGTGCTGGTAGGCGTAGAAATCCCCGGTCCGGCCGAGGCCCGTCTGCACCTCGTCGGCGATGAGCAGCGCCTTGTGCTGGTGCAACAGCTCCTGGGCGGCGCGCAGATAGCCGGGCGGGGTCTCGTGCACGCCCTTGCCCTGGATCGGCTCGACGATGAGCGCGGCGACATCGCCCTTCTTCAACTCCCGTGTCAGCGCGTCGAGATCGCCGAGCGGTACGGCGGTGTCGGGCAGCAGCGGGGCGAAGCCGTCCCGGAACCCCTTCTCGCCGTTCACCGACAGGGAGCCGGTGGTCAGTCCGTGGAAGGCGTGCTCGCAGTACAGGACCCTGGGTCTGCCGGTGGCGTACCGGGCGAACTTCAGGGCCGTCTCGACGGCTTCCGTGCCGCTGTTGCCGAAGAACACCCGGTCCAGGTGAGGGCTGTGCGCGAGCAGCCGCTCGGCGAGGAGGCCGGGCAGCGGCGGGCAGTCGAAGCGGGTGAGGTCGGCGAGCCGGGCGTCGAGGACGTCGTGCAGCGCCTGCCGGACGACCGGGTGGTGGCGGCCCAGGCCCATCACTCCGAACCCGGCGAGCATGTCCAGGTAGTCGTTGCCGTCGGCGTCCCAGAAGTGGGCGCCCTCGGCGCGCTCGTAGACCTTGTCGAAGCCGATGGTGCGCAGCATGCGCGGGAGCTGCGGGTTGAGGTACTTGGTGTGCAGCTCGTAGCGCTCGGCCCCGCGCTCGGCGAGGAGGGTGCCTAGGTCGAACTCGCTGGTCATTCAGCCTTCTCCCTGACGGGGCCGTCGGACTGCTCCCGCACGGCCAGACTCGCGCTGATGCGCCCCGCGATCTCGACGGGTGTGAGCCCGATGTCGGCCAGCACCTCGCCGCGCTTGGCGTGCGCGAGGAACTGCTCGGGGATGCCGAACCGCCGCAGGGGTACGTCGACTTCGGCGTCGCCCAGTGTCAGCGCCACCGCGGCGCCGACCCCGGCCGCGCGGCTGTTGTCCTCGACGACGGCCACCAGCCGGTGTGCCGCGGCGAGTCCGGGCAGCGCCGGGTCGACGGGCTTGACCCAGCGGGGGTCCACGACCGTGCAGGTGATGCCGCGGGCGGCCAGCAGCTCGGCGGCCTGGAGGCACACCGGCGCCATGACGCCGACGGCGACCAGCAGCACCTCGGGGCTCTCGTCCCGGTGCAGGACGTCCATGCCGCCCACCCGGTCGACCGCCGGGATCCGGGGTCCCACCGACTCCTTGGGGTAGCGCACCAGCGTGGGCGCGTCGTCCACGGCGACGGCCTCGCGCAGCTGGGCGCGCAACTGGTCGGCGTCGCGCGGCGCGGCGATCCGCAGGCCGGGCACGACCTGGAGGACGGACATGTCCCACATGCCGTTGTGCGAGGCCCCGTCGACGCCGGTGACGCCGGCCCGGTCGAGGACGAAGGTGACTCCGCACCGGTGCAGCGCCACGTCCATCAGCAGCTGGTCGAAGGCACGGTTGAGGAAGGTGGCGTAGACGGCGAAGACCGGGTGCAGGCCGCCGGTGGCGAGTCCGGCGGCGGACACGGCCGCGTGCTGCTCGGCGATGCCGACGTCCCAGACGCGGTCGGGGAAGCGTGCGGCGAACTTGCCGAGGCCGACCGGGTGCAGCATGGCCGCCGTGATCGCCACGACGTCGTCGCGTTCCTCTCCGATGCGCACCATCTCGTCGCCGAACACCGACGTCCAGGACGGGGCGCCGGACGGGGTGAGCGGTGCGCAGGTCAGCGGGTCCATCACGCCGACGGTGTGGAAGCGGTCCTCCTCGTGGGCGAGGGCGGGTTCGTAGCCGCGCCCCTTCACCGTGAGGCAGTGCACCAGTACCGGCCCGTGGAACCGCTTGGCGCGGCGCAGCGCCGACTCCACGGCCTTGGTGTCGTGGCCGTCGATCGGGCCGACGTACTTCAGGCCGAGGTCCTCGAACATGCCCTGGGGCGCGAAGGCGTCCTTGAAGCCCTTCTTGGCGCCGTGCAGGGAGTCGTAGAGGGGCGTGCCGATGACCGGGGTGCGCAGCAGGACGTCCTTGCCCCAGGCGAGGATCTTCTCGTAGCTGTCGGTCGTGCGCAGGGTGGCCAGGTGGTTGGCGAGGCCGCCGATGGTCGGCGAGTACGACCGCTCGTTGTCGTTGACGACGATGATCAGGGGCCGGTTCTTGGCGGCCGCGATGTTATTGAGCGCCTCCCAGGCCATGCCGCCGGTGAGCGCGCCGTCGCCGATGACCGCGACCACATGGCCCTTCTCCCCCTGCAGCTGGCGGGCCTTGGCGAGTCCGTCGGCCCAGCCGAGGGCGGTGGAGGCGTGGCTGTTCTCGATGACGTCGTGCTCGGACTCCTCGCGCGACGGATAGCCCGACAGTCCGCCCTTGCCGCGCAGTTTGGAGAAGTCCTGGCGTCCGGTCAGGAGTTTGTGTACGTAGCTCTGGTGGCCGGTGTCCCACAGGATGCGGTCGACCGGCGATTCGAAGACCCGGTGGAGCGCGATGGAGAGTTCCACCACGCCCAGGTTGGGTCCGAGGTGACCGCCGGTCCTGGCGACCGCCGTCACCAGGAACTCGCGGATCTCTTCCGACAGTTCCCCGAGCTCCGCCTCGGACAGCGCCTTCACGTCGCGCGGTCCCCGGATGTTCTCCAGAATGGTCACCGTCGGGCCCCCTCTCGGTTCCGTGCTTCGGTTCAACTCACTGTTACGGCGGGCTCCCCCGGGGCGAGCCCCTCGGCCTCCATCTGGGCGGCCAGCTTCATGGCCTCCTCGATCAGGGTCTCCACGATCTTGGACTCGGGGACGGTCTTGATGACCTCGCCCTTCACGAAGATCTGGCCCTTGCCATTACCGGAAGCGACGCCGAGGTCGGCCTCGCGGGCCTCGCCCGGGCCGTTCACGACACACCCCATGACCGCGACGCGAAGGGGGACCTCCATGCCGGTCAGGCCCGCCGTGACCTCCTCGGCCAGCTTGTACACATCCACCTGCGCGCGGCCGCACGACGGGCACGAAACGATCTCCAGACCCCGCTGGCGCAGGTTCAACGACTCCAGGATCTGGATGCCGACCTTGACCTCCTCCGCCGGCGGCGCCGACAGCGAGACGCGGATCGTGTCGCCGATGCCCTCGGAGAGCAGCGCGCCGAACGCCACCGCCGACTTGATGGTGCCCTGGAACGCCGGGCCCGCCTCCGTCACACCCAGGTGCAGCGGGTACTCGCACCGGGCCGCCAGCTGGCGGTAGGCCTCGATCATCACGACCGGGTCGTTGTGCTTCACCGAGATCTTGATGTCCCGGAAGCCGTGTTCCTCGAACAGCGACGCCTCCCACAGCGCCGACTCCACCAGAGCCTCCGGGGTCGCCTTGCCGTACTTCTGCAGCAGACGCCGGTCCAGGGAACCGGCGTTCACACCGATGCGGATCGGCGTGCCGTGGTCCTTCGCCGCCCGCGCGATCTCCCTGACCTTGTCGTCGAACTGCTTGATGTTCCCCGGGTTCACCCGCACCGCCGCACAGCCCGCCTCGATCGCCGCGAACACGTACTTCGGCTGGAAGTGGATGTCCGCGATCACCGGGATCTGCGACTTCCGCGCGATCGTCGCCAGCGCGTCCGCGTCGTCCTGCGTGGGGCAGGCCACCCGCACGATCTGGCAACCCGACGCCGTCAGCTCCGCGATCTGCTGGAGCGTCGCACCGATGTCCGACGTCCGCGTCGTCGTCATCGACTGCACCGACACAGGCGCGCCGCCTCCGACCGCCACCGGTCCGACCTGGATCTGCCGCGACACGCGCCGCTCGGCGATCGGCCGGGCCGGGGCCTCCGGGAGGCCGAGGGGGATGGCTGTCATACGGTCACTCCCGGTTCCCGGAGACCGCCTCGCGCAGTGCGCGCAGCGACTCCTTGAGCGAGCCCATGGTGGCGAGGACGGCGGTGGGCTCGTAGCCGCAGTGCGCCATGCAGTTGGCGCAGCGCGGGTCCTTGCCGCGGCCGTACTTGTCCCAGTCGGTGTCCTCGATGAGTTCGCGGTACGTCGGCACGTACCCGTCGCTCATCAGGTAGCAGGGGCGCTGCCAGCCGAAGAGGGAGTAGTTCGGGATCGCCCACGCGGTGCACGGGAAGTCGACCTTGCCCTCCAGGAAGTCCAGGAAGAGCGGGGAGTGGTTGAGCCGCCAGCGCCGGCGGTTGCCGCCCGAGAAGGCCTTCTTGAACAGCTCGCGGGTCTGCTCGACGCCGAGGAAGTGCTCCTGGTCGGGTGCCTTCTCGTAGGCGTAGGCGGGCGAGATCATCATCTCGTCCACCTCGAGGTCGTCGTTGAGGAAGTTGAGTACCTCGACGATGGTCTGCGGGGTGTCGGTGTTGAAGAAGGTGGAGTTGGTGGTGACCCGGAAGCCGCGCTCCTTGGCCTCCTTGATGGCCGCCACCGCCTCGTCGAACACGCCCTCCTTCGCCACGGACTCATCGTGCCGCTCGCGCAGTCCGTCGATGTGCACGGCGAAGGCGAAGTACGGCGAGGGCGTGAACTGGTCCATCTTCTTGCGCAGCAGCAGCGCGTTGGTGCACAGGAAGACGTACTTCCGCTTGGCCACCAACTGGCGCACGATCTCGTCGATCTGCGGGTGCATCAACGGTTCGCCGCCGGCGATGGACACCATGGGCGCGCCGGACTCCAGCACCGCCCCCACCGCCTGCGCGACCGGCATCCGCTGCTTCAGCACGCCGGCCGGGTGCTGGATCTTGCCGCAGCCCTCGCACTTCAGGTTGCAGGCGAAGAGCGGTTCCAGCTCGACGATGAGCGGAAACTTGTCCCGCCTGCGCAGCTTCTGTTCAGCCAGGTACGTAGCGACCTTGATGGACTGGCGCAGCGGCATGGCCATCTGGCTCACCTCCGGGGGAGCAGCAAAGAACGGTGCCATTCGAAGAAAGCGGGGAGGACGGAACGAAGAACGCGGAAAGCTGATATTCCACCGCGCACCGTGCCGATCCGGACCAGTTCATGTTCTGGAGCGTCCACGACCACCCGTACGGCCGCAACCGGGCGCACGCCCGCACGCACGGCGCTCAGGAGCGTGGCCGCCGATTCCATGTCGACCGCGATCGCGCCCGTCGCCAGCAGATCGGACCGTTCGTGGCCGCGGACGACGTGGTCGGAGCCGGTCAGCGGGCCGGTGTGGACGGTGCGCCCGGGCACCGTGCGGACGAGTTCCTTGACGAGCCGTTCGGTGCCCACGCACGGAACGTTTCCGCGCGGGTCCCTGGTCTCTTCGGCGACGACCAGGTCACCGGGGTGCATGCCGGGGGCGAGCCCCGCGCAGAAGCCGGTGGCGAGCACGGCGGCCCCGGCCAGCGGGGGGTCGGTGAGCAGCCGGGCGACGGTGCGTTCCGCCGCCCGGGGGCCCATACCGGTACGCAGGACGGTGACCGGCCCGCCGCAGGCGCCGCGCTCGCCCGTGCGCAGCGCGAGGTGCTCGATGCCGAGCGCGCAGGCGATCAGCAGCGGGGCCGTGGCGGGCTGCGCTCTCATCAGCTCCCCTCGGCCCCGGCGAGCGGCTGCCCTGCGTGCTGGTCACTGAACGGTTCGCCGTGCACGTACCGGCCGAGCGCGGTGAGCGGGAACACCTGCCGGTAGAGGTGGTAGTTGATGGAGAAGTCCCAGGGGAAGCCGGTGCCGGTGAAGTACGGCTCGTCCCAGGAGCCGTCCTGCCGCTGGGTGGCCGCGAGCCACTCGACGCCTCGCTCCACGGCCTTGGAGTCCTTCTCCCCCGCAGCCAGCAGCGCGAGCAGCGCCCACGCGGTCTGGGAGGCGGTGGAGGCGCCGCGGCCGCTCCACTCCTTGGCGTCCTTGTACGAGCGCAGGTCCTCGCCCCAGCCGCCGTCGTCGTTCTGGACGGACTCCAGCCAGTTCACCGCGCGGCGGATCGCCGGATGCGAGCCGGGCAGTCCGGCCGCGGTCAGCGCGGGCACCACGGACCCGGTGCCGTAGACGTAGTTGACGCCCCAGCGCCCGAACCACGAGCCGTCGGGCTCCTGTTCGGCCAGCAGCCACTCGATGCCGCGCCGGGTGCGCGGGTCGTGGGACAGGCCCTCGACGGCGAGCATCTCGACGACGTGCGCGGTGACGTCGGCGGACGGCGGGTCGATGACCTCGCCGAAGTCGCAGAACGGCAGCCGGTTGGGGAACGGGCTGGTGTTGTCGACGTCGAAGGCGCCCCAGGCGCCGTTCCTCGACTGCATCCCGAGGTTCCAGCGGACCCCGCGCCCGATCGCACCCTCCATCCGCTCCGCGTCGGGGTGCTGCACGCGGCGCAGCGCGAGGACGACCTCGGCGGTGTCGTCGATGTCGGGGTAGTTGTCGTTGTGGAACTCGAACGCCCAGCCGCCCGGCGGTAGTTGGGGACGGCGTACGGCCCAGTCGCCGCGCCGGACGATCTCCTCGCCGAGCATCCAGTCGGCCGCCTTGACGAGTTGGGGGTGGTCGGGGCGAACTCCCGCGTCGGCCAGGGCGATCACGGCCAGACAGGTGTCCCACACGGGTGACTGGCAGGCCTCGACCATCCGCGCCCCGTCCTCGCGCCGGACGGCGAACCGGTCCAGCGAGGCGAGGCCCTCGCGCATCACGGGGTGCTCAAGGTCGTAGCCGAGCAGGTGCAGGGCGATGAGCGAGTACACGGCCGGCGGCTGGATGCCGCCCCAGCAGCCGTCGTTCTCCTGGCGCTCGATGATCCAGCGGGCGGCGGTGTTCATCGCGGCCCGGCGCAGCCGGCGCGGCATGACCGGGCGCAGGCGGTGCATCGCCTTGTCCAGCCGCTGGAAGACGCCGTCCCAACTGGCCACGGGAGCGAAGGGCTTGGGCGGGTTCGGCTGGGCGGGGTCGGTGTGGAGTTCGTCGAGCGGGAAGGGCGCGGGCCGTACCGGGCGCTTCGCGGAGACGATCGTCAGGGCGACGATCGTCTGCCGGGCCCAGCAGCCGAAGTCGTAGATGTTGAGCGGCATCCACTTGGGGAAGTAGACGAGCTCCGGCGGGAGTTCGGGCAGGTCCTCCCACTTCCACCAGCCGAACAGGGCCAGCCAGATCCGGGTGAACACGCGGGCGGCGGCGATGCCGCCCTGTTCGCGGATCCAGGCGGAGGCCTTCGCCATGTGGGGGGCGTCGATCGCGTCGCCGGCCAGGCGCAGGGCGACGTACGCCTCGATGGTGGTGGACAGTTCGCCGGGGCCGCCGTAGAAGGTGGCCCAGGTGCCGTCCTCGCGCTGCTCGCCGCGGATGAAGAGGGCGGCGGCGCGGGTCGTCTCCTCGTCGCCGATGCCCAGGAACTGGCGCAGGAGCAGGTCCTCGGCGTCCATCGTGACGTTGGTCTCGAGGTCGCCCTTCCACCAGCCCTCGGCATCCTGCAGGGAGAGCAGGAAGTCGGTGGCGCGCTGCGCGGCGCGGGCGGCGGCTACGTGTACCCCGGCCGCCCCGGGGATCGTGCTGGCTGCTCCATGGGCCGAGGCGGCGCGGGGCGGCACGGAGGCCCCGGTGCTTCCGTCGGTCGTCGCTGTCATGGCTTCCCCTTCGTGCAGTCGTCTCGTCGTGCTGCTGTGGGTCCGCCGTCGGCCGGTGAGCGGGCACTGCCCGCGGCACCGGCCGGCGACTACGCGAGGGCTATGCGGCCGATGGTGATCATCTCTTCCGTACGACGACGAAGTCGGCGAGCGCCGCGAACTGGTCCCGCACCCGGTCGGGCATGTTCACGGAGTCGAGGGCTTCGAGGGCGATGCCGTACTGGCGGCGCGCCTCCTCCGCCGTCCACGCGCGGCCGCCCGCCTTCTCGATGAGGGCGGCGCGGGCCGCGAACTCCTCCTCGGAGAAGTTCTCGAAGTCGGTGCACCGGGCGTCGGCGGCGAGCATCTCGCCGAGCTGCTCGGAGGCGGCGCCGCCCGCGGCGAGCGCGGCCACGACCGGCAGGGACTTCTTGCGCTGGCGCAGGTCGCTCCAGGTCTGCTTGCCGGTGGACTCCGGGTCGCCCCAGATGCCGAGGAGGTCGTCGACGGCCTGGAAGGCGAGGCCGAGGTGGTAGCCGTACTTCTCCAGCATGTCGGCGGTCTTGTCGTCGGCGCCGCCGAGCACGGCGCCGATGGAGGAGGCGCAGGCGAGGAGCGCGCCGGTCTTGTTGCCCTCCATCTCCAGGCACTCCTCGACGCTGACGCGGTCGCGGTGCTCGTAGGAGATGTCCTGCGCCTGACCGTCGATCAGGGCACGGCTGGCGGTGGTCAGACGACGGGTGGCGCGGCCGGCCTCGACCGTGCCGAGCTCCAGCAGCAGCTCGTTGGCCAGGGCGAACAGGGCGTCGCCGACGAGGATGGCCTGGGCCGGTCCGTGGACCTTCCAGACGGTGTCACGGTGCCGGCGCTGCTCGTCGCCGTCCATCAGGTCGTCGTGGAGCAGCGAGAAGTTGTGGACCAGCTCGACGGCGACGGCGCCGGGGATGCCGGTCTCGGGTGCGGCTCCGGTGACCTCGGCGGACAGCACGGCGAGGGCGGGGCGCACGGCCTTGCCCCCGTCCCCCGCCATGGGGTTGCCCTGGGCGTCGATCCAGCCGAAGTGGTAGGCGGCGACGGTGTCCATGGGGGGTGCCAGACGGTCGATGGCCGCCCGCAGTACCGGCGTGGCCAGGGTCCGGCCGCGCTCCAGGAGCGCGGTCACGTCCACCGCGTCGGCAGCCTTCGTGGCCGGGGGCACAGTGGGCACAGTCTCTCCTCTTTCTGCGGTACCGGGGGTGCGGGGGCCGGCCGCCTGCTGATCGATCATGATCAGGCCGCCTCCTCGAACTCGAAGAGGTGGCGGGGACGGGGCCGCCCCAGGGCGCCGAGCGCGGCGTCAGCCGCACTCACGCCACTGCGGACCGCACTCTCCATGGTCGCGGGCCACCCGGTGGCGGTCCACGCTCCGGCCAGGTACAGGCCGGGGGTCTTGGTGCGTGCGCCGGGCCGCAGCCGCCCGACGCCAGGGGTGGGAGCGAACGTCGCCGTGCGCTCCCGGGTCACGAAGAAGTCCTTGACGTCCGCCGTGCGCGTGGCCGGCAGCAGCCGCTCCAGCTCGGGCAGATAGCGCTCGCGCAGGACGGCGACCGGTGCGTCGATCTCGTCCTGCGCGGCCGACTGGGACACGGCGAGGTACTGGCCGGTGCGCAGCCCGGAGGCCTCGGTGCGGTCGAAGACCCACTGCACCGGGGTGCCGAGAGCGGTGAAGAACGGCTTGGCGAGCACCTTGCGGTCGTAGACGACGTGCAGGTTGAGGATCGGGGCGGTGCCGATCCGGAGCAGTCGCTCGGGGGCGTCGAGGGCATCTGGCGGCAGCAGCTCGTGCGCCTCGCGCTGGGGCACGGCGAGGACGACGGCGTCGGCCGCGATCGTCTCGCCGGGAACCTGAACGCTCCAACTCCCGTTTCCGTTGTGAGAGATGGAGGTGACGCGTGTACGGACCTCGATGCGCACGCCCGCGGAGTCGAGCGCCTTGCGGGCCAGCCGGTCGTGCAGTTCGCCCAGCGGGACGCGCGCCCAGCCGATGTCGGCCGCGCCCGGGTCGGAGAGCAGACCGGTCTTGAACACCATCGCGGCGAGCCCCAGCGAGGCGTCGCCCGCGACCGCGTTGAGGGTGGCAACCCCGACCAGGTCCCACAGGGCTTCGATGGCACGCGCCGACTGGCCGTGCGCGGCCAGCCAGCTGCCGAAGTCCTGCGCGTCCAGGGCCGGATCGGCGAGGTCGAGCCCCTTGAGCGCGAGCGCGGCACGCCCGACCGCGGCACGCTCGGCGAGCGAGAGGTGCGGGTAGGCGGCCAGGCTCCGGCCCAGGTGCAGGGGTACGGGCAGCGGGTCGCGCCGCAGCCTGCCGAGACGGCGTCCCTCGGGCTTGGCGAGGTCGACGACGGGCACGTCGAGACGGTTCTGCAGCGGTGCCAGGGCCGCGCCCTCGATGCGGTCGAGGAACCAGCGGTAGGCGGTGCAGCAACGCAGGTACACGTGCTGGCCGTTGTCGACGGTCAGTTCGCCGCGCCGGAAGGAGAAGGCGAGCCCGCCCAGGCGCGGCCTGCCCTCGAGCAGGGTGACGCGCACGCCCGCGTCGGCGAGGGCGAGCGCGGCCGTGATCCCGGCGAGGCCGCCGCCGACCACGACGGCGGAGCGTCCGGCACGGTCCGGGTTGCCGGTGTGCGGTGCGTCGAGCTGCGTGCTGTCGGTCATCGGGCACCTTCCCGCGCGCTCTCGCGGTGCCGCTCGATCGGTGCACGGCGGGCGAGGGCGGTCGACCTCAGGGACGCGGCGGCGCACCCGAGGGTTGCGTGTCGCGCCGGTGCGCCGGGGGCGTCGCTGTCCACGCGGTCCATCAGGCGCGCCTCCCGACGGTCCGCCGCGACACGTGCCGGGCGTCCAGGCCGGACAGTCCGCGCGCGGCGACGTACGCCTTCTCTCGGCCGGGCAGTGAGACGCGGCCGCGCAGCACGGCCTCCGGCTCGCGCTCGATGCGGTCGAGCAGGCGCCGGTAGATCCCGGCCATGGCGGCGACGCAGGCGCCGCTGCGCCGGTCGAGCATGGGCAGCAGTCGGTAGCCCTCGGCGAACAGGGCGCGGGCCCGTCGTACCTCGAAGTGCACGAGGCCCGCGAAGTCGGCACCCGCGGGCGGGGTAGGCCCGGCGAAGCCGGCGGAGCAGCCGAACTTCGCGAGGTCGTCGGCGGGCAGATAGACGCGGTTGCCCTCGGCGTCCTCGCGGACGTCGCGGAGGATGTTGGTGAGCTGGAGCGCGAGCCCGAGCGTGTCGGCGTACTCGGGCGCGCGCTCGGCGCCGCGCGCCCCCGGTTCCGTACCGAACACGCCGAGCGAGAGGCGTCCGATGGCGCCCGCGACGCAACGGCAGTACGCCCTCAGGTCGTCCCAGGTCTCGTACTGCTCGCCGCGCACGTCCATCTGGACGCCGTCGATCAGCTCGTCCAGGCCGCCCAGCGGGATCGGGAAGGCCCGGGAGGCGTGCGTGAGCGCCACGGCGACCGGGTCGGTGTCGTCCTCGGCGACCGCGCCCGCGCGGATCCTGGCGAGCACGGCCCGGGTGTCCGCGAGCCGCTCGAGCTTGTCCTCGCCGGGCAGCGGGCCGTCGCCGATGTCGTCGATCCGCCGGGAGAAGGAGTAGAGCGCCGACATGGCGCGGCGCTTGGGCGTCGGCAGCAGCCGGATGCCGTACGCGAAGTTGCGGGCCTGCTGCCCGGTGACGGTCTCGCAGTAGCGGTAGGCGGCGAGTACCGGTGCGGACACGTGTGGTGCCGACTCCACGGTCCGGATCACCCCTTCCCTCGCAGGATCACGCCCGCCTCACGCAGCAGCTGGATCTTGCCGGGCTTGGGAGGGCCGGAAAGTACGTCGTGGTCGGCGGCGGCGATCGAGCGGATCGCCGCCCTTCCCCCCGCCACGAACCCTGCGAGCAGCAGCTTCAGTCTGCCCGGGACGCTACCCACCAGGGGGAGGCCTTCATTCAGCAGATCGCGGGCGCGTTGGGCTTCGTGTGCCACCAGCGCGCGCACCGGTGCGCCGGTGCTGTCCGCGGCCAGATCCGCCTCCTGGACCTGAAAGCGCTTCATGTCCTCGGCGGGCAGATAGATCCGGTCGCGGCCGAGGTCCTCGGACACGTCCTGGAGATGTTCGACGATCTGAAGCCCCGTGCAGACAGCGTCGGACATCCGGATCCGCTCGAGGGTCGAGGATCCGGTGACGGCGAGGACGAGCCGGCCGACGGGGTTGGCCGACAGTTCGCAGTACGCGAGGAGGTCGTCCCAGGTCTCGTACCGGGTGACGAGCTGGTCCTGCCGGTTGGCGGCGATCAGGCCGAGGAAGGGCTCGGGCGTCAGGGAGCGGCGGCCGACGGTGTACTGGAGGCGGCGCAGCAGGGGGTGGCGCGGGGTGGCGTCGAAGACGCGGCGCAGGTCGGCCTCGAAGGCGTCGAGGAGGAGCAGGCGGTCCTCGGCGTCCGCGGGGGACACGCCGAGCAGGCGGGCGTCGGCACCGCCGGGGGCGAGGTCGCCGTCACCGATGTCGTCGACGAGTCGCGCGAAGCCGTAGACGGCCATGAGGTCGTCGCGCCAGAGCTTGGGCAGGAAGAAGGGGGCCACGGGGAAGTTCTCGTGCGCGGCCTTGTCGAGCGTGCCGCGTTCCGGATCACCGGAGCGGCCCGTGTCGGTTCCCGTCACCGCGCACTACCCGGGGCGGGGACGGCGCGTGCTGCGTTGAGCTGGGGAGTTTCCGTAGCCATTGCCGTCACATCTCCCGTTCTACACTGCCGACCCAATACAGACTATTTCGGACACGCCGCCTGGCCGTCCGCACGGCGACCCGGCGGGGAGTGTCGCGCGTTATCGCCCCACTTGCCGCTTTCCTGGACCGATACAGCTTACGTTGTACAACGCTTGACGTCCGTCCGGGTGTCCTGCGCATCACAACAACGAACCGATTGGCGTCAAGATTCCGACGGCGGCCGGGAGTTGACGCTTCCTTTGCAGAAGCAGGCGCCGCGCCTTTGCAGCGCGTGCCTTCGCTCCTCCGCAGGCGCCGGGCCCCGCCGGAGAGTTCCGGCGGGGCCCGGTGGCCCGGACGGCCTCTGCCTCACTTGCCGGTGAACTTCTCGTACTCCTTGAGGACCTCTTCGGTGGGCCCGTCCATGCGCAGCTCACCGCGCTCCAGCCACAGGACGCGGTTGCAGGTGTCGCGGATGGACTTGTTGTTGTGGCTGACCAGGAAGACGGTGCCCGCCTCCTTGCGCAGCTCCCGGATCCGGGCCTCGGAGCGCTTCTGGAACTTGCGGTCACCGGTGGCCAGCGCCTCGTCGATCATGAGGACGTCGTGGTCCTTGGCGGCCGCGATCGAGAAGCGCAGCCGGGCGGCCATGCCGGAGGAGTAGGTGCGCATCGGCAGGGTGATGAAGTCGCCCTTCTCGTTGATGCCGGAGAAGTCGACGATCTCCTGGTAGCGCTCCTTGATCTGCTCGCGGGACATGCCCATGGCCAGACCGCCCAGGATGATGTTGCGCTCGCCCGTCAGGTCGTTCATCAGGGCCGCGTTGACGCCCAGCAGGGAGGGCTGGCCGTCGGTGTAGACCTTGCCGCTCTCGGCGGGCAGCAGGCCGGCGATGGCCCGCAGCAGTGTGGACTTGCCGGAGCCGTTGGAGCCGATCAGGCCGATCGCCTCGCCGCGGTAGGCGGTGAAGGAGACGCCGCGTACGGCGTGCACCTTGCGCACGCCGCGCTCCTCGCCCCGCTTGAGTATCCGGCTGAGGGCGGCGGTGGCGCTGCCCTTGCCGGCCTTCGCGCCGTTGACGCGGTAGACGATGTGCAGTTCGTCGGCGATGACGGTCGGGACGTGCGCGCCCGTCTGCTGCTCAGGGGTGGGCTCAGCCACGGCCGTACCTCTCCTCCGCCTTCCAGAAGTACACGAACCCGCCGAGCGCGACGACCACGGCCCAGCCCGCCGCCAGCGCCCAGACGTGGGCGGGGAGGTTCTCGGAGCCGTAGCCGTCGATCAGCGCGAAGCGGATCAGGTCCATGTAGACCGCCGCCGGGTTCCACTGGAGCACGTTCGCCGCCCACTGGGGCCGGTCGGCGAGCATGATCGGGATGGAGAACATCACGCCTGACGCGTACATCCACGTACGCATCACGAACGGCATCAGCTGCGCGAGGTCCGGGGTCTTGGCGCCGGCCCGGGCCATGATCAGCGCGAGGCCGGTGTTGAAGAGGAACTGCAGGGCCAGGGCCGGGACGATCAGCAGCCAGGACAGGTCCGGGTAGTTGCCGAAGGCCACGGCCACGGCGAACAGCACCAGCATCGAGAAGAGCAGCTGCTGGAGCTGCTGCAGCGCGAAGGAGATCGGCAGGGATGCGCGCGGGAAGTGCAGCGCACGGACCAGGCCGAGGTTGCCGGAGATCGCGCGGACGCCCGCCATGACCGAGCTCTGCGTGAAGGTGAAGACGAACACGCCCGTGACCAGGAACGGGACGTACACGCTGTGTGGCATGCCCCGGCTGGCGTTGAGGATCACACCGAAGATGACGTAGTACACGCCGGCGTTCAGCAGCGGGGTGGCCACCTGCCAGAGCTGGCCGAGCTTGGCCTGGCTGTACTGGGCGGTCAGCTTCGCCTGGGAGAAGGCGAGGATGAAGTGGCGCCGGCCCCACAGCCGGCGGACGTACTCCCCGAGGGAGGGGCGGGCGCCGCTGACGGTGAGCCCGTACTTGTCGGCGAGCTGCGTCGCCGTGAGCCCCTCGTCGGGCGGAGGTGCGGTACTCACCGCGACTGCGCCGTCATGCGTTGTCTCACTCACCAGTGGATACTTTCGTCTTCGGGATGCGCGGCCGGTGCAGGCCGCGCACGGTCCGGTGCCGCTGAACCGGGGCCCGGCCTTCGGCGCCGGGCCCGGGTGCTCTCCGCATCGAGCTTGTCAGATGACCGGAGGGCGGCCCAGTCGGGTCAGCCGCCACACCGTACGCCACTTCATGGGCCGGCGGGGACCGCAGCCGGTGGCCCAGCCCTCCTTGAAACCACCGAGCCAGGCCTTGAGGGCCGGGCGCGAGGGGCGACGCAGCAGCGTCAGCAGCAGCCACACCCCGAGGTAGACCGGGACGAGCAGGGCGGGGAGGTTGCGGCGCGCCAGCCAGACGCGGTTGCGGGCGACCATGCGGTGGTAGACGGCATGCCGCGAGGGCGCGGTCGTCGGGTGGAACAGCACCATGTCGGACCGGTAGTCGATCATCCAGCCCGCGTTGAGGGCGCGCCAGGCGAGGTCGGTCTCCTCGTGCGCGTAGAAGAACTCGTCCGGCAGGCCGCCGACCTCGGTGAAGACCTTCGTACGGACGGCGTTGGCGCCGCCGAGGAAGGTGGTCACCCGCGAGGAGCGCATCGGGTCGGCGGCGCGCAGGCGCGGCACGTGCCGGCGCTGGGTCTCGCCGGTGTCCGGGTCGGCGATGCGGAAGCTGATGATGCCGAGCTCGGGGTCGGCGGCGAAGGCCTGGCGGCACAGCTCGGCGGTGTCGTGCCGGGCGAGGAGGCCGTCGTCGTCGAGGAAGAGCAGGACGTCGACGTCGCTGCCGCCGGGGCCGAAGGCCTCGATGCCGACGTTGCGGCCACCGGGGATGCCGAGGTTCTCGGGCAGCTCGACGGTCCGTACGCCCTCGGGGACGTCGGGGACGGGCGAGCCGTTGCCGACGACGACCACCTCGACAGGGGCGCCGTCCTGCCCCGCGACCGAGTCGATCAGGGCCCGCAGTTCGTCGGGGCGGTTGCCCATGGTGATGATCACCGCGCCGACCTTCATCGTGGACTCCATGGCACTCACCGCAGCCTGCTCGACGCGAGAACGGACACGAGGTGCAGCAGGGTCTGCAGCATCGCGATCCCGGCGAGCACGGCGGTGCCGAGCCGGGTGAAGAAGAGGTCGCCCCTGATCTGGTCCACGACCGCGAGGGCCAGGATCAGCAGGGAGGCCTCGATACCGAGGATCAGCCGGTGGAACCTGAGCGCCGCCGCGGCCCTGCGGGCGAGCGCCACGCCGGAGGAGCGCGGCTCGGCCGCGGCCTCCTTGACCGGCGGCAGGCCGCCCTGGTGGCGGGCGACGCCGACCAGGTCGGTCTCGGCCTTGATCAGGATCGCGCCGAGCGCGGCGAGGGTGCCGAGGAAGGCCCACAGCCAGTCGATACGGCCGCTGCCCCACAGGTCGGCGGCGCGCAGGCCGAGGCCGACCAGCACGGCGGCGTCGGTGAGATAGGCGCCGACCCGGTCGAGGTAGACCCCGCCGAGCGAGTACTGCTTCTTCCAGCGCGCGATCTCACCGTCGACGCAGTCCAGCAGCAGGTACAGCTGGACCGCGACCACGCCGAGCACGGCCCCCGCGATCCCCGGCACCACAAGGGCCGGGGCCGCGAGGACGCCGCAGACGGTCATCAGGTACGTGAGCTGGTTGGGCGTGATCCTGGTGTTCACCAGGTAGCGGTCCACCCGCAGCGAGACCTCGCGCATGTAGAGGCGTCCCGCCCAGTGCTCACCGCTGCGCCGGTCCTTCACCCCCGCGGGATGGACGACCGGCCGGAGTTCAGCTACCGATGGCCTTGACATAGTCGGCGTAGATGTCCTTGATCTGGTGGGTCTTGAGGTCGAGGTGCTCGAGGATCGTGTAGCGGCCGGGACGGGTCTCCGGGGCGAACTCCACGACCCGGACGAACTCGTCCACGGTGAAGCCGATGTCCTCCGGCAGCACCGGCAGCCCGTGCCGGCGCAGCACCTCGGCCATCCGGCCCGCTTCCTCGTGGGACCCGCGCAGGTACGTCGCGAAGGCCGCTCCGAGTCCCGCCTGCTCGCCGTGGCTCGCGGCGCGCTGCGGGAAGAGGAGGTCGAAGGCGTGGTTGATCTCGTGGCAGGCGCCGGAGCACGGGCGGGAGTCGCCCGACACCGACATCGCGATACCGCTGAGGACCAGCGCCTCCGCGAGCACCTGGAGGAAGCCGTTGTCGCCGACCCCGCCAGGGTGGCGCAGCACGGCCTCGCCGGCCTGGCGGGCCATGGCCGCGGCGAGACCGTCGATCTTCTCGCCGTTGACCCGGTTGGACAGCTCCCAGTCGGCGACCGAGGAGATGTTGGAGATCGCGTCGCCGATGCCGGAGCGCACGAAGCGCACCGGTGCGTCGCGGATCACGTCCAGGTCGATGACGACCGCGACCGGGTTGGGCACACCGTAGGAGCCGCGGCCCGCGTCGTTGTCGAGCGTGGCGACCGGGGAGCACAGACCGTCGTGCGCGAGGTTCGTCGGCACGGCGACCAGCGGCAGGCCCACGCGGGCGGCCGCGAACTTGGCACAGTCGATGATCTTGCCGCCGCCGAGTCCGACGACCGCGTCGTACCGCCCGGACTTCATCTCACCGGCGAGCCGGATCGCGTCGTCCAGAGTGCCGCCGCCGACCTCGAACCAGGTCGCGCCCGGCAGGGACGGCGCGAGCCGCTCCCGCAGCTTCGCACCGGAACCACCGCTGACCGCGACCGCGAGCCGGCCCGAGTGCGAGATGCGCTCGTCGGCGAGGACAGCCGCCAGGTCGTCCAGGGCACCCGGACGGATGTCCACGACGACCGGCGAGGGAATCAGCCTCGTCAGTACTGGCACGCGATCTCACGCCCCTTGGCGAGGTCGTCGTGGTTGTCGATCTCGACCCACCTCACGTCGCCGATCGGCGCCACGTCCACCTTGAAACCGCGGTTGACGAGCTCCTGGTAACCGTCCTCGTAGTACAGGTCCGGGTCCCGCTCGAACGTCGTCCTCAGCGCGTCCGCCAGCTCCGCCGCCGCGTCACCCTCGATCAGCGTCACGCCGATGTACTCGCCCGTCGCCTCCGCCGGGTCCATCAGCTTCGTGATCCTCTGGACACCCTTGGCCGGGTCGACGACGACCTTCATCTCCTCGTCCGCCAGCGACTTCACCGTGTCCAGCGCGAGGATGATCCTCCTGCCCTCACCACGGGCGGCCAGCAGCGTCTTCTCGACCGAGACCGGGTGCACCGTGTCACCGTTGGCGAGGATCACACCGTCCTTCAGCGCGTCCCGCCCGCACCACAGGGAGTAGGCGTTGTTCCACTCCTCGGCCTTGTCGTTGTCGATCAGCGTCAGCTTCAGGCCGTACTTCGCCTCCAGCGCCGCCTTCCGCTCGTACACGGCCTCCTTGCGGTAGCCGACGATGACCGCGACCTCCGACAGACCCACCTCGGCGAAGTTCCCCAGAGTCAGGTCCAGCACCGTCAGCGACTCCTCGTCGCCCTCCGGACCCACCGGCACCAGAGCCTTGGGCAGGGTGTCGGTGTAGGGACGCAGACGCCGTCCGGCGCCGGCCGCCAGCACAAGGCCGATCATGCGGTTTCTCCTTCGTCGTGTACGGCGGGCGCGCCACCCTGGTGGGCGGACACCCAGAAGCGGATGCTCTCGACGAGCACCAGCAGAGCCACGGCCACGGCGAGGACCGTGAGCGCGAGCGTGAACTGCGGGGCGGTGAGCAGCGCGGCGAGGACGGTGACGAGCAGCGTCCGCCCCTCCTGCCCCCCGATGGCGCGCACCAGCCAGGCCGGCGGCGCTCCGGCGTCGCCGCGGATGCGGTACACCGTGTCGTAGTGATGGTAGGCGACGGCCGCAACCAGCCCGAAAGCTGCCGGAAGGGCTCCGTTCACGTCCGCCTTGGCCGCCAGGACCAGGACGGTCCCGTACTCGGCGGCGCGCAGGACGGGCGGCACCAGCCAGTCGAGGGCGCCCTTGAGGGGGCGGCGCAGCGCCAGGCCGGAGGTGATGGTGTAGACGACGGCGCCCGCGACGGGCGCCCAGGTCACACCGGAGAAGAGGGAGACGGCGAGGACGGCCGTGCCGGCCAGCGCGATGAGCAGCGGGGAGCCGATCGCGCGCGTCACGCGGGCGGTGCCCGTGGCGAGGGGGCCGTTGTCGGCCAGGTCTGCCAGCGCCTGCGCGGCCCGGTCGGTGCTCCCCCCGTGCTCAACGCCTGGGGGGACCCCCACGGCCTTGCGGGTCAGCGAGCGAAGCACGCGCCCGGCCGTGGTGTACGTCGCGGCGATGGCACAGCCGACGAGCAGGACGTAGAAGGTGATGCGGGGCGTGGTGAACGCGGTGAGGACGGCGATCATGGCCCAGCGCTCACCGATGGGCAGCACTATCATCCGGCGCACCCAGACCGTCCAGCCGACGCTGTCGAGCTTTCCGGAGAGGGCGGCGGTGGGGCTGGTGTTGGCGGTGGCGTCGTGGTTGGCCTCGTTGAAGGAGAAGTCCACGACGTGCCGGCAGGTCTGCAGGATCATGGCGCCGAGCGCGAGGGCCCATACATCGTCATGGCCGCCGCGGGCCGCGCCGAGGGCGAGGCCGGCGTAGTAGGCGTACTCCTTGGCCCGGTCGAAGGTGGCGTCGAGCCAGGCGCCGAGCGTGGAGTACTGGAGCGAGTAGCGGGCCAGCTGGCCGTCCGTGCAGTCCAGGACGAACGAGCAGAGCAGCAGGACGCCGGCCGCGACGAAGCCGGTGCGGGTGCCGGTGGCCGCGCAGGCCGCCGCGATCAGGGCGGTGAGCAGCGAGGCGGTGGTGACCTGGTTGGGGGTCAGGCCGCGGCGCGCGCACCAGCGGGCTATGTAGCGCGAGTACGGGCTGATGCAGAACGTGGTGAAGAAGCCGTCGCGGGCCTTCACCGCGGTCTTCAGGCGTACGGCCTCGTCGTCGACGCCGGCCACGGCCTGCCGGGCCTCGTTGCGGGCCTGCGGGTCGGCCGGGACGGCGGCGACCAGGCTGCCGAGGTCGGGGCGGTGCACATCGACGCCGTCGGCGTCCAGGGCGGCACCGATGCGGTCGGCGAGCGCGTCGACGGCGGTGACGGCTCCGGCGCCCGCCTGCTCGGACGCGGCCGGGGGCGCCGTGGGACCCGCCGTCGCGAGGGTGTCGCCGGCCGCCGACGTCTCACGGGCCATCGCCCGGGTCAGGGCCTGGCGGCCGGCCGGCTGGGCGGTCACGGCGCCCGGGACGGCGGCGAGCGGGAAGCGGGGGTCGGTCAGGCCGAGGCGCAGCGCGTGCACGTGGCCGACGAAACGCGCGTCGACGACGGCGACCCGCTCATCGCTCGGGACCGTGGCGAGGAGCGTCTCCGCGTCGGATGTCCCGGAGGCCACCCGCACCTCGAAGCCGAGGGACCGCAGATCGCTCTCTAGCGACGATCCGGGGACCGGCTGACCGGTGAGGATGGCGGTCGACAACCGAAACTCACTCCCTGGGTGCCGACGCACCTGCGCCGGTCGTCTGCATGAATGGGGTACGCCGCTGGCCCGTGGCACCCGGGCGGCATCCGGCAGAGGCTATCGGATGCCCGGAAGGTTGCGTTCACCACCCGTTCACGGCCCCGTCGACGGGGTCTGTCCCGCGACCTCTGCCGCGATCATCATGGGTGATGCGGGGCCCGCCCCACAAACCGTGCCGCCATCCCGGGCATCGTGGACATGGGGCATACGTCCCGCGGCATCGGCACAGGACGGGCGGTCGTGGCCGCCTCCTCCCCCAGGTGGACACGGCGTCCTCCGCACCGCGCTGACCTGGGATTGTTTCCGCAGGTCAGGCCATATGACAACGGTGTTCAGTGCCGCGTTGCCGGGTGCCCCGCGCGCGTAGTTCACTGTGATCCGGGAGAAGAGTTACCTGCAACGGTGCTCCCGGGAGTATCGGCCGAATCACAGGAGGGCGGTGTCCATGGGGGCCGGGCACGACCACGGTCACACGCACACGCACGTACCCGCCTCGGGTACGGCGGCCGCCGCGTACCGGGGCAGGCTGCGGGCCGCGCTGGCGATCACGGTCGCCGTCATGGTGGCCGAGGTCATCGGCGGGGTGGCCGCCGACTCGCTGGCCCTGATCGCGGACGCCGCGCACATGGCGACGGACGCGCTGGGCCTGGGCATGGCCCTGCTCGCCATCCACTTCGCCAACCTGCCGCCGAGCACCCACCGCACGTTCGGGTTCGCGCGGGCGGAGATCCTCGCCGCGCTCGCCAACTGCCTGCTGCTGCTCGGCGTCGGTGGCTACGTCCTGTTCGAGGCGGTCGAGCGGTTCTTCGCGCCGGCCGACACCCGGGGCGGGCTGATGATCGCGTTCGGTGCGTTCGGCCTGGTCGCGAACATGATCTCGCTCACGCTGCTGATGCGCGGCCAGAAGGACAGCCTGAACGTGCGCGGTGCGTTCCTGGAGGTGGCCGCGGACGCGCTGGGCTCGGTGGCGGTACTGATCTCGGCAGCGGTGATCCTGGCCACGGGCTGGCAGGCCGCCGACCCGATCGCCTCGCTGGTGATCGGCCTCATGATCGTGCCGCGCACGGTGAAGCTGCTGCGCGAGACGCTCGACGTCCTGCTGGAGGCGGCCCCCAAGCATGTCGACATGGCCGAGGTACGAGCACACCTCCTGGCGCTCGACGGGGTGGAGGACGTCCACGATCTGCACGCCTGGACGATCACCTCGGGTCTGCCGGTGCTGTCCGTTCATGTGGTCGTGCGCTCGGACGTCCTGAACGCCACGGGCCACGAGAAGATGCTGCACGAACTCCAGGGCTGCCTGGGCGACCACTTCGACGTGGAGCACTGCACCTTCCAGCTGGAGCCGGGCGGGCACGCGGAGCACGAGGCGCGGTTGTGCCACTGAGCGGGCGCGCCTGCGGGGCGGGCGCGCCTGCGGGGCTTCGTTGCGGACGAGCCAGGGGGCGCTGACGCGAGCGCGTGCGCCGTCCGCCGATCGAATGCGACCTGTCGCGCGCCCGCGCCCCCTCCTCCTGCACCTGAGCGGTTCCCCGTCCCAGGTACGGGGCATGATCACCTTCCAGGTCCCCTCTTCCGGTGGGCCGCCCGGGCCTGCCCGGACCGCGCCGCGCGCGGGACATGCGGACGGCATGGCGAAGTACCGGGCGTGCCGGATTCGTGCGGCAGACTTGGGGTGCGAAGACCGAAGCGAAGGATGGGTATGCCGATCACACCTGCCACCGCGACGCACAGCTCGTCGAACGGCGCCGCAGACGCGATTTTGCTGGAACTGGTCGACGAGAACGGTGTGACGATCGGCACTGCGGAGAAGCTCTCCGCCCACCAGCCACCAGGCAGGCTGCACCGCGCGTTCTCCGTGTTCCTCTTCGACGAGCAGGGGCGGCTGCTGCTCCAGCAGCGCGCCCTGGGCAAGTACCACTCCCCCGGCGTGTGGTCCAACACCTGCTGCGGCCACCCCTACCCCGGTGAGGCCCCCTTCGCGGCCGCGGCCCGGCGGACGTACGAGGAGCTCGGGGTCTCCCCATCGCTGCTCGCCGAGGCCGGGACGGTCCGCTACAACCACCCGGACCCGGCGTCGGGCCTGGTCGAGCAGGAGTACAACCACCTGTTCGTCGGCCTGGTGCAGTCCCCGCTCGCGCCGGACCCGGAGGAGGTCGGGGCGACCGTCTTCGCCACGCCGGCCGAGCTGGCCGAGCGCCACGCGCGCGACACCTTCTCCGCGTGGTTCATGACCGTGCTGGACTCCGCCCGCCCGGCCATCAGGGAACTGACGGGACAGTCCGCGGGCTGGTGAGAGACGTAGGGACAGCCGGGCGAGCGTGCTGCCGCCCGGCTGTTTCGCGTCTCGGCGGCCGGAGCCTTCCGGACAGGACGCTCACAGCCGCTCGGCAGAACCGTCACACCAGCCGGACCGGCTTGAGCGGCAGGGCGGCCCAGATCACCTTGCCGCCGCTCGCCGTGTGCTCCACGTCGATGACGCCGCCCGCCTCCCGCGCCACCTCGCGCACCAGGAGCAGTCCGCGCCCGCCGGTCTGGCCGTGGTCGGCCTCCAGGGCGGTGGGGCGGTAGGGGTGGTTGTCCTCCACCGAGACCCGCACCCACTCGGCGCCGACGGCGACCTCCACGGCGAGCATCGGCGACAGCAGGGCCGCGTGCCGGACCGCGTTGGTGACCAGTTCGGAGATGATCAGCAGAAGACCGTGGACGGTGTCGTCCGAGACCGGGACGCCCTGGCGCATCAGCAGGTCCCGTACCGCGTGCCGCGCCTGCGGGACCGAGGCCTCCACGGCCGGGGCGGTGAACCGCCAGACTCCCTCGTACGGCAGCGGATCCGGCGGCCGCCGGCCGCCTTCCTCTGGGCGCGAGCCGTCCCCGCGCCCGTGGTTGTCCATCGTCCGGTCGCCACCCTTGCGCTCGATTGTCCCCACACGTCGAGTGTTGGTAACGACGCCGTCCGCTCCGGACGACTGAACAGAAGTCAGCTGTTATCGAGCGCTTCTGACCGTTGGCGTATGACAAGGTCAGTTGTGGGACTGCTCCTGTCCCCGCCGCGCCGACTTCGCGAACTATTCGGGTTGTACGGGTTTGACGGTCCCGTCCATTTCACCGGCGGCCGGCCGCCCGGCGGGGCCGCACCGCCGGGCGGATAGCATCCCGCGCATGGAGCCCCAGCTGCTGCACGACGTCACCGACTCGGTCGCCACCGTGGTCGTCCACCACCCGGCCAAGCGCAACGCCATGACGGCCGCGATGTGGCGGTCGCTGCCGCCGCTGCTGGACACGCTGGCCGCCGATCCGGACGTACGGGCGCTGGTGCTCACCGGTGAGGGCGCGACCTTCTGCGCCGGCGCGGACATCTCCACGCTCCAGGGCTCACCGGAGGAGGCGCAGGGGCTCGCCGTGCGCGCCGAGGAGGCGCTCGCCGCGTTCCCGAAGCCGACGCTGGCGGCCGTGCGCGGTCACTGCGTGGGCGGTGGCTCGCAGCTCGCGGCGGCCTGCGATCTGCGGTTCGCCGAGGCGGGGGCGTTGTTCGGGGTGACGCCCGCGAAGCTCGGCATCGTCTACCCGGCGTCCTCCACCCGTCGGCTGGTCTCGCTCGTGGGTCCGGCCACCGCTAAGTTCCTGCTGTTCTCGGGCGAGTTGATCGACACCGAGCGGGCGCTGCGCACGGGCCTGGTCGACGAGGTGCTGCCGGAGGGCGAACTGGGCAAGCGCGTCGCGGAGTTCACCCGGGTCCTGGTCTCCCGGTCCCAGCTGACGCAGGCCGCCGCCAAGGAGTTCGCGAACGGCCGCACGGACCGCGACGCCCACTGGACGGACCAGGCCCGCGACGCCGGGGACACCGAGGAGGGCGTCACCGCGTTCCTGGAGCGCCGGCAGCCACGGTTCAGCTGGACCGCGTCAGGATGAAGCGGCTCCGCGCGCGCAGCACTTCGACGAGGTGCGCGGGCGCCTTGAGCGGCGAGCCCGAGTCGTAGGGCGGCTGCGGGTCGTACTCGGTGCCCAGCTGGACGGCCCGGGCGTGGTCGTCGCCCGCGATCCGGCCGACGAGCGCGAGCGCCATCGATGCCGGAGGAGACCCCGGCCGCGGTGACGTACTTGCCGTCGAACACGACGCGTTCGCCGGTCGGGCGCGCGCCGAACCGCGACAGCTGGTCGAGGGCCAGCCAGTGCGAGGTCGCGCGGCGCCCCTCCAGGAGACCGGCGGCGGCGAGCAGCAGGGAGCCGGAGCAGACGGACGTCGTCCAGGTGCTGGTGGCGTCGGCGGCGCGCAGCCAGTCCAGCAGGGGCGCGTGGTCCATCAGTTCACTCTGCCCCGGGCCGCCGGACACCACCACGATGTCGGGGCTGGGCACCTCGGCCAGGGACTTGTCGGCGGTGACGGCGAGGAACCCGGTTTCCGTGCGGACGGGTCCGGCCTTCTCGGCGACGAACACGGGCTCCGCGTCCGGGAGACGGGACAGCATCTCGTACGGGCCGACGACATCGAGGGCGGTGAAACCGTCGTAGACGAGGATGGCGATCTGCATGGCTGGCCTTTCAACGGGCGGTATCGGGACGGAAGTTCAGTGGGCGGCGGCGGGGCGGAAGCGGCGCCGGTACTCGGCCGGGGCTGCGCCGAGCGTCCGGACGAACGCGCGCCGCATGGCCTCGGGTGTGCCGTAGCCGCTGGCCCGGGAGATCTGTTCGATGCCGTCGGCGGTGTCCTCCAGGAGCCGCCGGGCGTGTTCGAGGCGGACCCGGTCGACGTAGCGGCCGGGCGTCATGCCGGTCTCGGCCTGGAAGGACCGGGCGAAGTGGCGGGGTGAGAGCAGGGCGCGGGCGGCGAGCGACTCGACGCTCAGATCGCCGTGCGGGTGCTCGGTGATCCACTGCTGGACCTCGCGCAGCGGCTCGCGCCGTGCGGTCTGCGCGGCGAGCTGGGCGCTGAACTGGGCCTGGTTGCCGGGCCGGCGGAGAAAGACCACCAGGTGACGGGCGATGGTGAGGGCGGTGTCCCGTCCCAGGTCCTCCTCGACCAGGGCGAGCGCGAGGTCGATGCCCGAGGTGACACCGGCCGACGTGGCCACATGTCCGTCGCGCACGTAGATGGGGTCGGGGTCGACCTCGACGGCGGGGTGGTCCCGCGCGAGTTTGTCGCAGTACGCCCAGTGCGTCGTGACGCGCCGCCCGTCGAGCAGACCGGCCGCCGCGAGCAGGATCGCCCCGGTGCACACGGAGACCAGCCGCTCGGCGCGGGGTCCGTGCTCGCGCAGCCAGTCGGTCAGCCGCGGGTCGAACCGGCGCGTGCCCTGCCCGCCGGGCACGATCAGCGTGTGCGGGTCGGACGCGTCCGTGAGGACCTGGTCCGGTACGAGGGTGAGCCCGCTGGAGCTGCGGACGGGGCCGCCGTCGAGGGAGGCCGTACGGATGCGGTAGCTGCCCGGCGTGTGGTGCTCGGCGCCCGCGAAGACCTCCGACGGGCCCGTGACGTCCAGGGTCTGGACGCCGTCGAAGAGGACGACGAGAACGGTTCGTTGCGCCATGGGTTCGATTCTTCGCGGGCCCGCGGATGGCCGCAATGACGGGTTCCCCACCTTTTCCGCCACGACAGTTCGGTGCCATGGCGGTGCCCTGAACCCGATTGTCCGTGCCACCTGCCACAATTGCCGCGCAACCTGAGTGGAGAAGGCGGTACGGGATCGTGACGACACCCGAGTCCCTCGAAGTAGGGTCCATCGAAGGCAGGATCGCCGCGGAGCTGGGCGTACGGGAGCGGCAGGTGAAGGCCGCGGTGGAGCTGCTCGACGGCGGTTCGACGGTGCCCTTCATCGCCCGCTACCGCAAGGAAGCGACCGAGATGCTCGACGACGCGCAGCTGCGCACGCTCGAGGAGCGGCTGCGCTATCTGCGCGAGCTGGAGGAGCGCCGGACGGCGATCCTGGAGTCGGTGCGCGAGCAGGGCAAACTCACCGAGGAGCTTCAGGCGCGGATCCGGGGCGCCGAGACCAAGGCGCGGCTCGAGGACATCTACCTGCCGTACAAGCCGAAGCGGCGTACGAAGGCGCAGATCGCGCGCGAGGCGGGTCTTGAGCCGCTGGCGGACGGGCTGCTCGGCGACCCGGCGGTCGAACCGCTCGCCGCTGCCGCCGCCTTCGTCGACGCCGACAAGGGCGTCGCGGATCCGCAGGCGGCGCTGGACGGCGCGCGGGCGATCCTGACCGAGCGGTTCTCCGAGGACGCCGACCTGATCGGCGAGCTGCGCGAGCGCATGTGGGTGCGCGGGCGGCTGGCCGCGAAGGTGCGGGAGGGCAAGGAGGAGGCGGGCGCCAAGTTCGCCGACTACTTCGACTTCGCCGAGCCGTTCACCGAGCTGCCCTCGCACCGGGTCCTCGCCATGCTGCGCGGCGAGAAGGAGGAGGTCCTCGACCTCGTCCTGGAGCCGGAGGAGCCGACCGAGGGGCCTTCCTCGTACGAGGGGATCGTGGCCCACAGGTTCGGCATCGCCGACCGTGGCCGCTCGGCCGACAAGTGGCTGGCGGACACGGTCCGTTGGGCCTGGCGCACCCGCATCCTCGTCCACCTCGGCATCGACCTGCGCCTGCGGCTGCGTACGGCCGCCGAGGACGACGCGGTCGGCGTCTTCGCCGCCAACCTCCGCGACCTGCTGCTCGCCGCGCCGGCCGGCACGCGCTCGACGCTCGGCCTGGACCCCGGCTTCCGTACGGGAGTGAAGGTCGCCGTGGTCGACGCGACCGGCAAGGTCGTCGCCACCGATGTGATCCACCCGCACGTCCCGGCCAACAAGTGGGACGAGGCGCTCGCGAAGCTGGCGCGGCTGGCGAAGGAGCACGCGGTCGAGCTGGTGGCGATCGGCAACGGCACGGCGTCCCGCGAGACGGACAAGCTCGCCGGTGAACTCATCGACAGGCACCCCGAGTTGAACCTCACCAAGGTGATGGTGTCCGAGGCGGGCGCCTCGGTGTACTCGGCGTCGGCGTACGCGTCGCGGGAGCTGCCCGACATGGACGTGTCGCTGCGCGGCGCGGTCTCCATCGCCCGCCGGCTGCAGGACCCGCTGGCCGAGCTGGTGAAGATCGACCCGAAGTCGATCGGCGTCGGCCAGTACCAGCACGACCTGTCCGAGATGAAGCTGTCGCGCTCGCTGGACGCGGTGGTCGAGGACTGTGTGAACGGCGTCGGCGTGGACGTCAACACGGCGTCCGTGCCGCTGCTTTCGCGCGTGTCCGGCATTTCCTCCGGGCTCGCGGAGAACATCGTGGCGCACCGCGACTCGAACGGGCCGTTCCGCTCCCGCGCGGAGCTGAAGAAGGTGTCCCGGCTGGGCCCGAAGGCGTTCGAGCAGTGCGCGGGCTTCCTCCGCATCCGCGGCGGCGACGACCCGCTGGACTCCTCCAGCGTCCACCCCGAGTCGTACCCCGTCGTGCGCCGCATGGTGAAGACCACCGGGCAGGAAGTGGCCGCGCTCGTCGGCAACACGGGCGTGCTGCGGTCGCTGAAGGCGTCGGACTTCGTGGACGAGACGTGCGGTCTGCCGACCGTCACCGACATCCTCAAGGAGCTGGAGAAGCCGGGTCGTGACCCGCGCCCCGCCTTCAAGACGGCCACCTTCAAGGAGGGCGTCGAGAAGATCGCCGACCTGTCGTCCGGGATGGTCCTGGAGGGCGTCGTCACGAACGTGGCCGCCTTCGGGGCGTTCGTGGACGTCGGCGTCCATCAGGACGGGCTGGTCCATGTCTCCGCGATGTCGAAGACGTTCGTCAAGGACCCGCGCGACGTCGTGAAGCCCGGCGACATCGTCAAGGTGAAGGTCCTCGACGTGGACATCCCCCGCAAGCGGATCTCGCTCACGCTGCGCCTCGACGACGAGGCCGCGCCACAGGAGCGGCCGCAGCGCGGCGCCGGCGGCCGTCCGCCCCAGCAGCGCCAGCAGAGGCAGGGCCAGCCGCGCCAGAACCGCGGCGGCGACCGCGGCTCGCGGCAGTCCCCCCCGCCGGCCAACAGCGCCATGGCGGACGCCCTGCGCCGAGCGGGCCTGCTCGACTCGAAGAACGGCCGCCGCTGAGGTACCCGGCCCCGGTTCCCTGCCCACCGCTCGCAGCGAGCGGTGGGCAGGAGCCGGGCCGGCCCCGGCCGTACGGTGAGGACATGACGGCTTCACGAGTCATCACCTGGGACGTGCCGGCGAGCCGGGGGTACGAGACCTCCTGGGTCGAGTTCGACGGGACGGCGCTGCGCGCGCACGGGCGGGCGGTCGGGACGCGTCCGGAGCCGTACTGGATCACGTACGCCCTCGTCACCTCCGACGGTTACGTCACCCGGGAGCTGCGCGTCACGGCCGAGTCCGCGGAGGGGACCCGGTCGCTGGACCTGCGGCACGACGGGGAGGGCCGGTGGACCGGGGACGGGGAGCCCCTGCCCGAGGTCGACGGCGCGCTCGACTGTGACCTGGGACTGAGCCCGCTCACCAACACGATGCCCGTGCTCCGGCACGCGCTCCATCGGGAGCCCGGCGAGCGCGCGTTCCTGATGGCGTGGGTGTCCGTGCCGGATCTCGCCGTAGGGCCGTCGCGGCAGACCTACACCCACCTCCGCCGCCCCGGCGGGAGCGGAGTCGTGCGCTACGCCTCGGGCGACTTCCGCAGCGACCTGGTCCTGGACGCGGACGGCTGCGTGGTCCACTACCCGGGGCTGGCCTCACGGCTGTGGTGAGCCGGCGCCGAACCGTCCGGCGCGCGCCCGACATGCCCGGGAACCCCGGAATGGTTACGCTGCGCCAGGACGGCGCGACACCCCTGCCGAAGGGACGGACCATTGACTACGGACACGGTCATCGTGGAGCGGCTGATCGCCGCCCGCCCCGAGACGGTGTTCGCCTTCTTCACCGACCGGGACAAGTGGCTGTCCTGGATGGGCACGGAGGGCGAGTTCGACTTCGAGCCCGGCGGCGCCTTCCGCACCCGGATCACCGGGGAGAACGTCGCGGAGGGCACCTTCGTCGAGATCGAGCCGATCACCCGGCTGGTCTTCACCTGGGGCTGGGCCGAGGGCGGCCCGGCCGTCGCGTCCGGCTCGACCACCGTCGAGATCACCCTGGAGCCGGTCGTCCAGGGCACCTTCCTCCGTCTGGTCCACCGGGACCTCGACACCCCGGAGGCGCGGGACGCGCACCAGGAGGGCTGGGACCACTACGTCGACCGGCTCGCGCTCGCCGCGGGCGGCCACGATCCGGGGCCCGACGACTGGCTGTGAGCCGCCGAACCCTGTGAGACGCCGGGCCCGGGCCCTCAGCGCTCGGTGAGCTTGCCGTCCGCGACCTCCAGGCGGCGCGTGACGTGGACCGCGTCCAGCATCCGGCGGTCGTGGGTGACGAGGAGCAGCGTGCCCTCGTACGCGTCCAGGGCCGACTCCAGCTGTTCGATGGCGGGCAGGTCGAGGTGGTTCGTGGGCTCGTCGAGGACGAGCAGGTTGACGCCGCGGCCCTGGAGCAGTGCGAGGGCGGCGCGGGTGCGTTCGCCCGGGGAGAGGGTCGCCGCGGGGCGCAGGACGTGGGCCTGCTTGAGTCCGAACTTGGCGAGCAGGGTACGTACCTCGACCGGCTCGGTCTCGGGGACGGCGGCGCAGAAGGCGTCCAGCAGCGCCTCCGTGCCGTGGAACAGCTTGCGGGCCTGGTCGACCTCGCCGACGAGGACGCCCGAGCCGAGCGCGGCGTGCCCCGCGTCCAGCGGGAGGCGGCCGAGCAGCGCGCCGAGCAGGGTCGACTTGCCCGCGCCGTTGGCGCCGGTCACCGCGACCCGGTCGGCCCAGTCGATCTGGAGGGAGACGGGGCCGAAGGTGAAGTCGCCGCGCCGCACCTCGGCGTCCCGCAGGGTCGCGACGACCGCGCCGGAGCGCGGCGCCGACGCGATCTCCATGCGCAGCTCCCACTCCTTGCGCGGCTCCTCGACGACGTCCAGGCGCTCGATCATGCGCTGGGTCTGGCGGGCCTTGGCGGCCTGCTTCTCGCTGGCCTCGCTGCGGAACTTGCGGCCGATCTTGTCGTTGTCGTTGCCCGCCTTGCGCCGGGCGTTCTTCACGCCCTTGTCCATCCAGGAGCGCTGCGTCTGGGCACGGTCCTGGAGGGCGGCCTTCTTGTCGGCGTACTCCTCGAAGTCGTCCCGTGCGTGCCGGCGGGCCACCTCGCGCTCCTCCAGGTAGGCCTCGTAGCCGCCGCCGTAGAGGTTGATCTGCCCTTGGACGAGGTCGAGTTCGAGGACCTTGGTGACCGTGCGGGTGAGGAACTCGCGGTCGTGGCTGACGACGACGGTGCCCGCGCGCAGGCCGGTGACGAAGCGTTCGAGGCGCTCCAGGCCGTCCAGGTCGAGGTCGTTGGTGGGCTCGTCGAGCAGGAAGACGTCGTAGCGGGAGAGCAGGAGGGAGGCGAGGCCGGCGCGGGCGGCCTGGCCGCCGGACAGGGAGGTCATCGGCTGGTCCAGGTCCACGGCCAGGCCGAGGGAGTCCGCCACCTCCTCGGCACGCTCGTCCAGATCGGCGCCGCCGAGGTCCAGCCAGCGCTCCAGGCTCGTCGCGTACGCGTCGTCGGCGCCGGGTGCCCCGTCGACCAGGGCCTGGGTGGCCTCGTCCATCACCCGCTGCGCCTCGGCGACGCCGGTGCGGCGGGCGAGGAACTCCCGCACGCTCTCGCCGGGGCGCCGCTCCGGCTCCTGCGGGAGGTGGCCGACGGTGGCGGTGGGCGGGGACAGGCGCAGCTCGCCCTGCTCGGGTGCGGTGAGTCCGGCGAGCAGCCTGAGCAGCGTGGACTTGCCCGCGCCGTTGGCGCCGACCAGCCCGATCACGTCCCCGGGGGCGACGACGAGGTCGAGCCCGGAGAAGAGCGAGCGGTCGCCGTGGCCGGCGGCGAGGTTCTTGGCGACGAGGGTGGCAGTCATCAGGCCACCGATCCTAAGCGCTGCGAGCCGGTCCGCTCAGCGGGCCACCGCCGCGACCAGCACGCTCCCCGGGGCGCGGGCCACGACGTACGCCTTGCCCTTGACGGCCCGGGCGTCGAGGGGGACGCGGTGGTGGCCCGGTTCCAGTACGCCGTCGAAGACCTCCTGGGCGCGGGTGCGGGAGAACCGGTCGAGTCGGTACGCCGTGACGCGCACCCGGCACGGAGAGGTGATCTCGATGGCCGCCTCGCCGTCGGCGGCGGTGAGCCGGGTGAGCCGGCGCTGCCCGGCCGCACCGCGGCGTCGGGCACCAGCCGTGGTCGCCGGAGCCCGATCCCGAGATCGCCGCCGGGATCATCACGCGGTGCGCGGCCGTGCGGCCGGAGATCGCCGGGGCACGGTTACTGGACCACCGAGTGGGCCTGCGCCCGGCCCGGCACACGGTACGTCTGGAGCGCCGGCCGCTGCCCGGCGGCCGGGTACTGATCCACAACTACGGCCACGGCGGCGCCGGAGTCACCACGGCCTGGGGCTGCGCCCGCGCGGCGGCCGGGCTCGCGTACCCGGCCGCCTGAAGCGGGACGGTCAGGTCGTCGGCACGCGGTGGGCGGTGTGCGGGGCGTCGATGGTGTTCAGGGGCGTCGTCCTGGGGGCGGTGCGGCCGGTGTCCGTCGTGGCGCGGGTGAAGGCGGGTGCGCCGCCCGTCATCGGGAGCGCGGCGCTCGTGCGGGACAGGTCCAGGGTGAGCGTCGGTGTGCTGGACGGCGGATCGATCAGGTCCTTGTCCGTGCCCGCGATGATCAGCGCCAGGCGGTGGCCCTTGGGGACGATGTGGTCCGTGGCCGCGAGGTCCAGGGTGATGGTGTAGGGCTTGCCCGGGGTGAGCGGGACGCCCTTGAGGTCGGAGGCGTGGTTGCCGAGGTCGGCCCAGCCGCGGCTGAAGACGGTGGCGTCGACCGCCGTCGTCCTCGCCTTCGTCGCCTTGAAGCAGGCGCTGTCGCCCGGAGTGCTCTCGCCCCAGCAGGTGCGGTCGGTGAGGGTGGTGATGCCCTCGGCGGCGTCGGCGTAGTCGCGGATGGTGTCGGGGCCGACGTCGACGATGACGGCGGTCAGATGGGCCGTGGAGGTGGTCGGCGTCGCGGTGACGGTGACCCGGGAGGAGCCGGACAGCCGCAGGTCGTGGGTGAGGGGACCGGTGACGAAGCCGGCCTTCTCCGGGGTGGACGTGCCGAGGTGCGCGGCCCAGTCGGTCTCGCTGCGGCTCGGGTCGTCGGTGAACGTCTCGGTGCCGTCGCCTTTGCGCAGGCCGAGGGTGCCCACGCCCGGCTGGGTGCCCGGGGCCGGGTGGAGCGTGGTGGTCCGGGTGCCGCGCGGGGGCCAGAGCGCCGAGGTGTCCCACTGGTCGGGGTGCCGCTCGATGTCGGCCATCGGCTCGCGGTCGATGCCGTTGTCGTAGCCGAGGAGTTCGTGGTCGAACCAGCGGTGCAGGGTGTCGACCCACGCGGCGCGGCGGTAGTCGAAGGGGTCGACGTGGCCCGTCTGGGAGAGCCAGATCTTGCGCTCGACGCCGTGCGCGGCGAGGGCGTCCCACCACTGGCCGAAGTGCTTGGTGCGGACGTTGAGGTCCTGCATGCCGTGCACGAGGAACACGCTGGCACGGACCTTGTCCGCGTCCTTCACGTAGTCGCGCTCGGTCCACAGGTCGGTCCAGTCACCGGTGCGCGGGGCGCCGTCCACCAGCTTCCGCTGCATCGCGGCGCAGTGCGCGCGGGCGCCGTCGCTCTCCACGTAGTCGGACAGCCAGTCGGGGCCCGAGTCGTACAGTGGGGCGCCCTTGGCGAAGTAGTAGTCGTACCAGGAGGAGATCGCGCTGATCGGGACGATGGTCTTCAGGCCCTTGACGCCGGTCGCGGCGACGCCGTTGGCGATGGTGCCGTCCCAGCTCTTGCCGATCATGCCGGTACTGCCGTTGGTCCAGCCCGCCTTGACCGTGGTGGTGCCGGTGCGGCTGGTGTAGGCGCGGGCGCGGCCGTTCAGCCAGTCGACGACGGCCTTCGCGGAGGCGATGTCGGAGCGGCCGCCGATGTCGACGCACCCGTTGGAGCGGTTGGTGCCGGCGAGGTCGACGCCGACGAACGCGTAGCCGCGGGGAACGAAGAAGTTGTCGTAGAACAGCGGCATCTGGACGACGTTCCCGTCCGCGTCGTACGTCTTCAGCTGCGACTCGTTGCCCCGGCCGCAGCAGGAGTAGTACGGGCTGGCGTCCATGATGACGGGGACCTTGCGGCCCTGCTGGGCGGGTTCGCTGGGCCGGACGATGTCCGCGGCGACCCGGTCGGTCCGCCCGTCGCCGTCCCCGTCGAGACCGGTGTCCACCCAGACCGCCTCGCGGATCGCGTGCGCGTACGAGAAGACCGGTTTGCTCTCCTGGCCGCTCCGGCCCTGGGGCGGGGCGGCCTGGGCGGCGGCCGGGACGAGGAAGGCCGCAACGAGGGCGGCGACGGCGGCGATCGCGAGCGTTCTCCAGAACGTGCTGCGCGTACGAATCGGCATGCGCGGAAGGTACTCCTGTCAACTTCCGTGCAGAAGAGGGCATCTGAGGGTGTCGCGGATCGCGACCCCACCGGGAGGGGCCCGTGGGCCGGATGGGTTCATGTCGGCCGAATGGCGATCGTGTGACAGCGGGTGCCGTGGACAGGTCAGGGGGCGCCGGGACTGAATAGGGTCCGAACTGACCTCGTGCCCCTACGACTTGGAGTTCTCGTGCACCGCAGAATCATCGCGCCGGGCGCGCTGGCCGCGGCCACCCTCCTGCTGGCGATCCCGGCGTCGGCCGCGAGCCACACCCCCGGCGCACCGGGTATCGGCGACCCCTACTACCCGTACTACGGCAACGGCGGTTACGACGTCTCCCACTACGACCTGCGGCTGCAGTACCGGCCAGCGACGGACGAGCTGGCGGGCACGGCGACGATCCAGGCGCGCACCACGCAGGACCTGTCCCGCTTCGACCTGGACTTCCTGCTGGACGTGAGCGAGGTGCGGGTCAACGGCGCCAAGGCCGCGTTCGCCACCTCCGGCGAGCACGAACTGCAGATCACGCCGAAGACGCCGCTGGCGAAGGGCACCCCGATCACGGTCGTGGTCCGCTACAGCGGGGTGCCGTCGACGAAGAAGGCGTACGGATTCTCGACCTGGCACCGCACGCCGGACGGAGCCGTCGCGGCGGACGAGCCCGAGGCGGCCTGGTGGTGGTTCCCCAGTAACGACCACCCGCTCGACAAGGCCACGTACGACGTGTCGGTGGCCGTGCCGGACGGCACCCAGGCGATCTCCAACGGCACGCTCCAGTCGACCACGTCCCGGCTCGGCTGGACCCGCTACAACTGGCGGCAGAACAAGCCGCAGGCGACATATCTGGCCACGCTCGCGCTCGGGAAGTTCGACATCACGACCGGCACGTCCGACGGCGGCATCCCGGTCGTCAACGCCTACAGCAAGGACCTCGGCGACAACGACGGGGCTGCGCGGGCGAGCGTGGAGCGGACCGGGGAGCTGGTCGACTGGCTGACGCGCTACTTCGGGCCGTATCCCTTCGGCTCGGCCGGTGGTTACGTCCCCAACACCACCACCGGATACGCGCTGGAGACACAGACCCGGGTGTTCTACAGCCCGAAGCAGTTCGCGAACGGCTCCAACACGTCGGTCGTCGTGCACGAGCTCGCCCACCAGTGGTACGGCGACTCCGTGTCCCTGAAGGGCTGGAAGGACATCTGGATCAACGAGGGCTTCGCACGGTACGCGCAGTGGCTGTGGTCCGAGCACGAGGGCGAGGGCACGACGCAAGAACTCGCGGACTACGTCTACGCCTCCCACCCCGCCGACGACCCCTTCTGGAAGGTCGCGCCCGGTGACCCCGGCCCGGAGAACCAGTTCGACGCCGCCGTGTACGACCGCGGTGCCCTGGCGATCCAGGCCCTGCGCGACGAGATCGGCGACGACGCGTTCTTCGCCGTCCTCAAGGGCTGGCCGCAGGACCACGCCTACGGCAACGCGTCGGTGGCGGACTTCCGGAAGTACGCCGAGCAGGTCTCGGGGAAGTCCCTGTCGACCCTGTTCGACACCTGGCTGTTCCAGCCGGCGAAGCCGGCCGCGCCCGCGGCCCGGGGCGCCACGATCGCACGGCAGGCTGACGCTCCAGCGCAGCCGAAGTCGTGGAAGAGGATCGAGGCCACGAACGACGTGCACGGGGGCTGATCCCGCGGGGCCGGGGCGGCTCGCCCCGGCCCCTGACGCCCGGGGTACCGTTCCTATTCAGTGAGCAGGAGTGGGTCTTGGACCCATGCCTGGTCACTGCGGATATCCCGAACGGTTTTGGGTGTCCTGGTCGCCCGCGTTCTCGCCGCGTCCGGCTGCACGCATCGTGTGCGTGGTCCGGGAATGCGGGGGCGGGGTCCCTCACGCCCCGGGGTGCCCGGACCGGCCTGGACGGTCCGATGCCCGTACCCATCGCTCTGGTGGGTACGGGGCGGTGCCGTCCGTCGCCGGATCGGGTGCCCCAGGGCGCGCCTGCCGATCGCGATGCTCGCGGCATCGTGACGGCTGGGTTTCCTGTTCTTGCCGGTGAGGGGTTTCTGCCAGTGCTGGGCGCCCCACCGGGAGGTGTAGGCGGGGTCGACGGCGATCAGGGGGATGCCGAGTTCGGCCGCCATGCTGACGAGCCGGGCGCGCAGCCTTGCCACGGGCAGGCCGGAGATGAGGTGGCGGAACTTCTTGCGCCTGCCGTGCTTCTCGCGGGTCTTGTCCGCGGTGAAGTCCAGGTCCTCGACCGCGATCGCGAGATGGTGGCGTTTGGCCCAGTGCAGCAGCCGGATCAGGGCGTGGCGGACCTGGGCGTCGCGGTGGGCGGCGGTGCCCGTCAGGTCATAGTCGAACCGGAGCGGCCGGCCGACCGGGTTGCCGTGGGTGTCCAGGCGCCAGGCGGCGAGGTGATCGGCGTTGGTGTCCACGCCGATCAGCCCCCTGGCACGGGCGGCCCCGAGGGGAACCGTCTGAACGGGCGGGATCGTCCAGGAGGCGGTGAGGTACCAGCGGGAGCGGTCGACGTCCTCGTGGATGCGGTAGGCCACGGCCCGGTTCGCGCTCACGCGGTCGCGCCACTGCTCGCCCCGGTGCGCGAACGCCACCCGCGCGGCCAGCACGTACCGGCCGTGCGGGGCGTTCGCCAGGTGGGCGAGCGGTGCGGGGAGTTTCAGGCTCACCTCACCGTCCGGGGTGACGCGGATGGTCTCGTTGCCGTACCGCTTCCCCGACTCGCCGTCCGCGGCCAGGAACCGGCGCGCGGCCTCCCACCGCTCTCGCCACCGCGGCTCCGTGAGGTCTGCCGCATCGAGGTGGTGGCGGGTGTGCAGCAGCCGTTTCCCGCCGCGCACCACGTGCACGACACCGGCCCGCCAGTCGGCGCGCGCCGCCCGCAGCCGGTCCTGGAGGGCGTGCAGGCGGCGGGACTTGGCGAACCACTCCCGCCGGGAACGGTAGCCGCCCGGCGTCCGCTTGCCGCCCTTCTGTCCGAGCGGCAGGGACAGCCGGTGCTCGATCGTGCGCACCCCCGCCTCCAGCCCCTGCATGTGCGCGAGCTGGGCACGCCGGGCCAGAGCCCACTGATCGTGCGTGGCCTTCGTGATCGAACCCGCCCACCGCGACGACGACTCCCCGGTAAGCACACGCTTGCGCTCCGCCCACGCATCGCTGTCGTGGTCCGGCCCGGCCGCACACCGGGCCTTCAGATCGCGGGAGGCAAGCCCACCGAGATGGTCACCGACCAGCCGCAGCACCTCCTCGTCCCCCGCGCTCAGGTGCTTGAGCCGGTCACGGACCGCAACACCGGAAGGGCCGGGCACCACGAACGGCGCCGCCAGCTCCCGCAGCCCGCCCACCGACAACCACCCTCCCCACCCGCCCCCAAACAACCCGCCACCCCACCCAACGACCACCACCCGCAAAGGTCACCCATTCGACAGACAAACCCCCGTTCCACAGGCCAGGAGAGACACGCACCGGGCCCAGGCACTCGCTCCCCCACACCAGAACGCACTTGTGCACGGTTACATCGCAGCAGCTCACAACCCCTGGCGCCCCGGCGCTCACAGTGGGAGCTGGGACGCCTCCAGCTCCTCCGCTCGGGCCAGGAGCTGCTCGCGGTCGATGGCGTCCGTCTCCGTCGACGGGATCGTGCAGGCGTGCGCCCCGGCCACCGTGCCGTACAGGGCGCAGCGGTGGAGCGGCTCGCCGGTGAGGTGGCCGTAGAGGAAGGCGGCGGCGAAGGCGTCGCCCGCGCCGTTGGAGTCGATGACCGGGGCCGGAGGCATGACCGGCGGGACGCGGGTCAGGGTGCCGTCGGCCAGGAGGAGCGCGCCTTCGGCGCCGACGGTGACGACGACCGCCCGCGCGCGACCCCGCTCGGCGATGCGGCGCATGGTCCGCTCGGGGTCCGCCAGGGCCGTGGCCGACAGGAAGACGAGATCCGCGGCGTGGGCGAACGGCTCGTGGTACGGGTTCTCGCCGTCCCAGTCGTGCAGGTCGGTCGAGAGGGTCACGCCGGTCGCGCGCAGGGCGGGCAGGGCGTGGGCGCAGGGGTGGCTGATGGAGACGTGGACGTGCCGGCTCGCCCCGGCCAGCTCACGCAGGACCGGCTCCGGGAGCCGGTCGTCGGCGTGGCCGCGGCTGGTGTCGTACAGGGACAGCCGGCGTCCGTCCGGGCCGACCAGGTTCACCGCGCGCTTGGTGCCCGCGGGCTGCGGAACGGCGGTGAGCGGGATGCCCCGCTCCCGGTGCAGGGCGCGGACCAGGTCGCCCTCGGGGTCGTCGCCGAGCAGGTCGAGGTGGTGGGTGCGCAGGCCGAGGGCGCTCAGGCCCAGGGCGACGAAGTCACCGGTCTGACCGGCCCTGGTACGGATCCCGGAGTCGATGTGATAGCTGTCCGCGTACGGGAGCGGCAGCTCGGGGACGTACACGATGGTGTCCACCCCGGCACCGCCCAGCACCAGGACGTCGAACTCCTCGGGCCTTCTCGCGCTCCCGCGCCCGGTCCGGACGTCGAACTCGCCGCTCACTCCCCGCCCTCCCCGGCCGGCGGATCAAGCGCGCCGCGCGTCCCCGGCCTTGCCATGGTCGTACACGGTCACGGCTATGCCCCGGCTCACCAGCCGCTCCGTGATCAGCGGCTCGATCCGGGACCACGTTCCGCCCGCGAGCCCACAGCCTATGCGGGGCATGTGCACGGCCGCACCGAGTTCGATCACTTGGTCGGCCAGCCGCCCGAGCGCCGTGTCGATGGCCTCGTAGCGGACCGGCGCGCTCCTGCCCGCCCCCCGTATCCCCCGCTGGCCGATCATGTTGGCCACCCACAGGGCCGGCTCGACGGGCACCATCCGGACGGCCCCCAGCCCGAAGTCACTCGTGGCGCGGTCGCGGTGCCATGCGCGGTACGCCGCCTCGGGCCCGGGCCAGCGCCGCGACAGCGCCAGGACGAAGCCCTTCCCCCAGCCCCCCGCGTCGTTGCAGACATGGGCGATCACCTTGGCGCCGGGCCCCAACGGCGCGGTGGCGTCACCCCGGACATACGCGATATCCGACATGACGCCACCGTAGGCGCTGCCACTGACAGTGGCTGTTGACCTGCTACTTCGTGAGCTCGCCCAGCTCCTGGTCGGCCTTCTGGGCCACCCGGCGGCGCACCCCGAACCAGCCGACGATCAGTGCGACGGCGATCAGTGGGATGAGCAGGAGGGTCTTGCGGCCGACCTCGGGGTCGTTCCACATCATGCCGAGGCAGAACAGCAGGAAGACGATCGTCACGATCTCCGTGACGGGGCTGCCCTTCAGCTGGAACTTCGGCCGGGTGACCAGGCCCTGCTTGGCTCGCCGGACGAAGATCATGTGGCAGAGCATGATGATCACCCAGGTGCTGATGATGCCGAGGGAGGCGATCTCCAGCACGATCTCGAAGGCCTGGGCGGGCATCAGGTAGTTCAGGCCGACGCCGAGCACACACACCCCGCAGGTCAGCAGGATGCCGCCGTAGGGCACCTGGCTGCGGTTCATCCGAGCGGTGAACTTGGGCGCCGAGCCCGCCATCGCCATGGAGCGCAGGATGCGGCCGGTGGAGTACAGGCCGGAGTTCAGCGACGACATGGCGGCGGTCAGCACGACCAGGTTCATCACGTCACCGGCGGCCGGGATGCCGATCTGGGAGAGGACCGTCACGAACGGGCTCTCGCCGGACTTGTAGATCGAGCTGGGCAGCAGCAGGGCGAGCAGCACGACCGAGCCGACGTAGAAGAGGCCCACGCGCCACATGATCGAGTTCACCGCGCGCGGGACGACCTTCTGCGGCTCGGCGGTCTCGCCGGCCGCGACGCCGACCAGTTCCAGCGCGGCGTAGGCGAAGATGACGCCCTGCATGACCAGGACCACCGGCAGCACACCGTGCGGGAACAGGCCGCCATGCTGACTGATCACGTCGAGCCCTGGGGTGCTCCCGCCGACCTTGTGCTGGGTGGCCAGCAGGAAGATGCCGATCGCCATGAAGCCGACGATGGTGGCGACCTTGACGATCGCGAACCAGAATTCCATCTCGCCGAAGATCTTCACCGAGATCAGGTTCACGGCGAGGACCACCGCGAGGGCGATCAGCGCGAGCACCCACTGCGGGATGCTGGTGAACATGCTCCAGTAGTGCGTGTACAGCGCGATCGCGGTGATGTCGGCGATACCGGTCGTCGACCAGTTCAGGAAGTACATCCAGCCGGCGACGTAGGCGCCCTTCTCACCGAGGAACTCGCGCGCGTACGACACGAAGGACCCCGACGAGGGGCGGTAGAGAACCAGCTCGCCGAGTGCGCGCACGACGAAGAAGGCGAAGACGCCGCAGACCAGGTAGGCCAGAGCGAGCGCCGGGCCGGCATCGTGCAGTCGGCCGCCGGCTCCCAGGAGGAGGCCGGTACCGATGGCACCGCCGATGGCGATCATGTTGACGTGCCGGGCCTTGAGGTCCTTGCTGTAACCGGCGTCGCCCGCGTCCGCGGGCGATCCGGTCGTCTGGGGATGGGCGGCAACCGCTGCCGCCTCCACGACGTCCTTGCTCACGGGTGGTTCCACTCTCTTGGTGCCCCCGGGCCTCGTGGGCCCAAGGTGTCCGTTCCTGACCAGGTCCGCATCGTGTTCGTGTCACGGCGCAGACCGAAGCGGCAGTCTCTCAGAGAGATCACGAAATTTGCGGTGGCATACATCACAGAGCGGCGCTTCTCACACTCGTAACGGGCGGTTCACGCGAGGTTTCACAGCACCGGTGAGACAGCGATACTGCTGCACATGACGACCGACACCGAGGAGCCGACCCTCACGATCGACGAGCTGGCCGCCCGCACGGGCGTGACGGTGCGCACGGTCCGCTTCTACAGCACCAAGGGCCTGCTGCCGCCGCCGGTGATCGGTCCGCGCCGGGTGGGCCACTACGGCCGTGAGCATGTCGCGCGCCTCGCGCTGATCGAGGAGCTCCAGCACCAGGGCATGACGCTCGCGGCGATCGAGCGGTATCTGCGGCAGCTGCCGCCGGACCTGACCGAGCACGACCTGGCCGTGCACCGGGCCGTGGTGTCCTCGTGGGCGCCGGAGGCGGTCGAGACCGTGAGCGGGCAGGAGCTGGCGCGGCGGGCCGGACGCCGGCTGAGTGAGGAGGATCTGGCCCGCCTCGTGGCGATGGACGTGATCGGCGAGGAGGACGGCGCCTACCGCGTCGACACCGCTCTGCTGCGGCTCGGCGTTCAGCTGCTCGACGTACCCCTGTCCCAGGAGGCGATCCTGGCGGCCCGCACCGCGCTGCTGGAGCACTCGCGCGCGGCGGCGCAGGAGCTGACGCAGCTCCTGCGCGGCGAGGTGGCCGAGCGGGACACGCAGGACGTGAAGTCGCTGTCCGTCCATATGCAGCCCCTGGTGGTGCAGGCCCTTCTGACCGCGTTCCAGCGGTCCCTGCGCGAGGAGCTGCGGGAGTGGCTCAAGGATGAGGAGGCGGGCGGCTCCGCCTGACCCCGCGCGCGCAGGCCCGCGCGCGTGACGGTGCCCCGTACAGGATCGGTTCCTGTACGGGGCACCGTTGCGCTCACCGCGCGCGGGACCTGTCAGCGCACCGTGCTCAGCGCGCGTCCGTGAAGGTCTCGCCCTTCTCCGCCTTCTCGACGAGCAGCGCGGGCGGCTCGAAGCGCTCGCCGTAGCGCTCGGCGAGCTCACGCGCGCGGGCCACGAATCCGGGCAGGCCGCCCTCGTAGCCGTTGATGTACTGCAGGATGCCGCCGGTCCAGCCCGGGAATCCGATGCCGAAGATGGAGCCGATGTTCGCGTCGGCGACGGACGTCAGCACGCCCTCTTCGAGGAGCCGGACGGTGTCGATCGACTCGGAGAAGAGCATCCGCTCCTGCATGTCCCGGAACGGGATCTCGTAGCCGGGCTTGGTGAAGTGCTCCCGCAGCCCCGGCCACAGTCCGGCGCGCTTGCCGGACTCGTCGTACTCGTAGAAGCCGGCGCCGCCGCTGCGGCCGGGGCGCTCGAACTCGTCGACCATGCGGTCGATGACGGCCTCGGCCGGGTGCGTGGCCCAGGTGCCGCCCGCCTCCTCGACGGCGCGCTTCGACTCGTTGCGGATCTTGCGCGGGAGGGTGAGCGTCAGCTCGTCCATGAGGGAGAGCACCTTGGCCGGGTAGCCGGCCTGGGCGGCCGCCTGCTCGACCGAGGCGGGCTCGATGCCCTCGCCGACCATGGCGACGCCCTCGTTGATGAACTGGCCGATGACCCGCGAGGTGAAGAAGCCGCGCGAGTCGTTGACGACGATCGGCGTCTTGTTGATCTGCCGGACCAGGTCGAAGGCGCGGGCGAGGGCCTCGTCGCCGGTGCGCTCGCCCTTGATGATTTCGACGAGCGGCATCTTGTCGACGGGCGAGAAGAAGTGCAGCCCGATGAAGTCGGCCTGGCGCTCCACGCCCTCGGCGAGGACGGTGATGGGCAGCGTGGAGGTGTTGGAGCACAGCAGCGCGTCCGGGGCGACGACGGCCTCGATCTCCTGGAACACCTTGTGCTTGAGCGACGTGTCCTCGAAGACGGCCTCGATGACCGCGTCGCAGCCCGCGAGGTCCTGCACGTCCGCGGTGGGCGTGATGCGCGCGAGCAGCGCGTCCGCCTTCTCCTGGGTCGTACGGCCCCGGGAGACGGCCTTGGCGCACAGCTTCTCGGAGTAGCCCTTGCCCTTGACGGCCGACTCCAGCGAGACGTCCTTCAGGACGACGTCGATGCCCGCGCGGGCGCACGAGTAGGCGATGCCGGCGCCCATCATGCCGGCGCCGAGGACGGCGACCTTGGTGACCTTGCGCGGCTCGATGCCCTGGGGGCGGTTGGCGCCGGAGTTGACGGCCTGGAGGTCGAAGAAGAAGGCCTGGATCATGTTCTTCGAGGTCTGGCCGGCGGCCAGCTCCACGAAGTAGCGGGCCTCGATGACCTGGGCGGTCTCGAAGTCGACCTGCGCGCCCTCGACGGCGGCCGCGAGGATGTTGCGCGGGGCCGGGTAGGGGGCGCCGTTCGTCTGCTTGCGCAGGTTGGCCGGGAAGGCGGGCAGGTTGGCCGCGAACTTGGGGTTGGCGGGCGTACCGCCGGGGATCTTGTAGCCCGGCTTGTCCCAGGGCTGCTGCGACTCGGGGTTGGCGTCGATGAAGGCGCGCGCCTTCTCGATCAGTTCCTCGGGCGTGGCGGCGACCTCGTGGACGAGGCCGTTCTCCTGGGCGCGCCGCGCGTTGTACTGCGTGCCCTGGATGAGCACCTTCAGCAGCGCGTCGGCGATGCCGAGCAGGCGGACGGTACGGACGACGCCGCCGCCTCCGGGGAGCAGGCCGAGGGTGACCTCGGGGCAGCCGATCTTGGTGCCGGAGGTGTCGAGGGCGACGCGGTGGTGGCAGGCGAGGGCGAGCTCGAAGCCGCCGCCCAGGGCGGCGCCGTTGATCGCGGCGACGACGGGCTTGCCGAGGGTCTCGATGCGGCGCAGGTTGCGCTTGATGGCGAGGCCGCCGTCGAAGAGCTCCTGGGCGGTCTCGGGGGTGACCCGGATCAGGTCGCGCAGGTCGCCGCCCGCGAAGAAGGTCTTCTTCGCGGACGTGAAGATGATGCCGCGGACGGAGTCCGGGTCGGCCTGGATCTCGGCCTCCAGGCGGTCGGTGATCGCGGCGAGGGAGTCGCGGAACGCCTTGTTCATGGTGTTCGCGGACTGGCCCGGGTCGTCGAGGACGAGGGTGACGACGCCGGTGTCGTCCTGTTCCCAGCGGATGGTGGTGCTCTCGGTCATGACAGTCGTCTCCGTCGAAGTCTGCGGTCTGGAGTCTCTTGGTTCCGCGGGGAGTTCAGATGCGCTCGATGATGGTGGCGACGCCCATGCCGCCGCCCACGCACAGCGTGACGAGGCCGTAGCGCTTGTCCTGGCGCTCCAGTTCGTCGACCAGCGTGCCGAGGATCATCGCGCCGGTGGCGCCGAGCGGGTGGCCGAGCGCGATGGCGCCGCCGTTGACGTTGACCTTGTCCAGGGACAGGCCCATCTCCTCGACGAACCGCAGCACGACCGCCGCGAACGCCTCGTTGATCTCGACGAGGTCGATGTCGTCGATGGTCAGCCCTGCCTTGGCGAGCGCCTTGCGGGTGGCGGGGGCGGGACCGGTGAGCATGATCGTGGGCTCGGAGCCGGAGACGGCCGCGGAGACGATCCGCGCGCGCGGGGTGAGGCCGTAGCGCTCGCCGACCTCCTTGGAGCCGATCGCGACGAGGGAGGCGCCGTCGACGATGCCGGAGGAGTTGCCCGCGTGGTGGACGTGGTCGATCTTCTCCACCCAGTGGTACTCCTGCAGGGCCACGGCGTCGAAGCCACCGAGCTCGCCGATGTCGGCGAACGAGGCCTTCAGCTTGGCGAGCGAGTCGGCGGTGGTGCCGGGGCGCATGTGCTCGTCGTGGTCGAGGACGACGAGGCCGTTGCGGTCCTTCACCGGGACGACGGAGCGCTCGAAGCGGCCCTCCTTCCAGGCGGTGGCCGCGCGCTCCTGCGAGAGCGCCGCGTACTCGTCGACGTCCCGGCGCGTGAAGCCGCCGATGGTGGCGATGAGGTCGGCGCCGATGCCCTGCGGGGCGAAGTTGGTGTCCAGGTTCGTCATGGGGTCGTTGAACCAGGCACCGCCGTCCGAGGCCATCGGCACCCGGGACATCGACTCGACACCGCCGGCGAGGACGAGGTCCTCCCAGCCCGAACGGACCTTGGCGGCGGCCATGTTGACGGCCTCCAGACCGGAGGCGCAGAAGCGGTTCTCCTGGACGCCGGCGACCGTGTCCGGCAGTCCGGCGGCGACCGCCGCGATCCGGGCGATGTCGGAGCCCTGGTCGCCGACGGGACCGACGACGCCGAGCACGATGTCGTCGATGGCGGCCGGGTCCAGGGTCGGGAACCGGTCGCGGAGCTCGTGGATGAGGCCGACGACCAGGTCGATGGGCTTGGTGCCGTGCAGGGCGCCATTCGCCTTGCCGCGGCCGCGCGGGGTGCGGATCGCGTCGTACACGTACGCTTCGGTGCTCACTGACAAGCCTTTCAACGAGGGTTTTCAGCGGGAGAGTCGACGAGGTGACCGAGGGGGTTGCCGACGGGGAGGAGGGGGGTGACGTCCAGCATGCTCGCCCCGGCCGCTCGCCGGAAGGCGGCGACGCGCGCACGGACGTAACCCTTCGGGCCGTCGAGGAAGGGGGTCATCGGTCGCCCTCCTCGTCGGGGTGCGGCAGCAGCCCGGGTACGTCCCAGTCGCGGGCGACGTCCGCCGTGCCGGCGCCGGGCAGGGCGGGGCCGGTGCGCACGGCGGTGGGGGTCGCGGAGAAGCGCGGGGCGGGCGCGGGCTGGACGATGCCGCCGTGCTCGGTGAACGTGCCGCGGGCGTCGAGGTGCGGGTGGCCGGGGGCCTCGCGCAGCGACAGTACGGGCGCCACACAGGCGTCGGAGTCCTCGAAGACGGCCGTCCACTCGTCCCGGGTCCGGGATTTGAAGCGGGCGGCGACCCGCTCGCGCAGGTCGCCCCAGCGGGCCCAGTCGGTGTGGGCGGAGGCGAGGTCGCCGAGGCCGAGCAGGCGCAGGAACTCGGCGTAGAACTGGGGCTCCAGGGCACCGACCGCCATGTACCGGCCGTCGGCGGTCTCGTAGGTGCCGTAGTACGGGCAGCCGCCGTCGAGGAGGTTGACGCCGCGGCGGTCCTGCCAGGCGCCGGCGGCCAGCATGCCGTGGATCATCGAGGCGAGGTGGGCGGCGCCGTCGACGATGGCGGCATCGACGACCTGTCCGGTGCCGGTCGCGTGGGCGTGGTGGAGGGCGGCGAGGACGCCGACGACCAGGTAGAGCGAGCCGCCCGCGTAGTCGCCGACCAGGTTGGCGGGGATGGCCGGGGGCTCGTCCGGCCTGCCGATCAGGCCGAGGGTGCCGGTGACGGCGATGTACCCGATGTCGTGACCGGCCCGGTCGGCGAGGGGACCCTCCTGGCCCCAGCCGGTCATCCGGCCGTAGACCAGGCGGGGGTTGCGGGCGTGGCAGGCGTCGGGGCCGACGCCGAGGCGTTCGGCGACGCCGGGGCGGTAGCCCTCGATGAGGATGTCGGCGCGTTCGGCCAGGTCGAGGACGCGGGCCGGGCCGTCCGGAGCCTTCAGGTCGACGACCACCGAGCGCTTGTTGCGGTTGGTGATGTCGGACCGAGGGTCGATCGCGAGCCCGCCGCCGCCCGGCCGGTCCACCCGGACGACGTCGGCGCCCAGGTCGGCCAGGAGCATGGCGGCGAACGGGCCGGGCCCGATGCCGGCCAGCTCGACCACGCGCACGCCGCTGAGCGGCCCCGGTCCCTGCGTCGGCGTCGATGCCGCTGTCATGCCGCCCCCAGTCATGTGACACAACTGATGTAACACCGATGATGCTAAGAACGTGTTCCACTGGGCACAAGCCCCTGAGAGAGCAAGCGCTTAGCAAATTACCCCGAGTCGGACTGCCCGGCCCGTCGGGCGGGGCAGTCCGACGGGCCGGGCAGCACGCCCAGCACCGTCCACGCTAGCCTCGGCCACCGACAGCGGCGCGGGGCAGGTGACGAGCGCCGTACGAGCGAGGGGTGTCATGAGCAGGCTGAACACGACGGACCGTCCGTACGACATCGTGCTCTTCGGAGCCACGGGCTTCGTCGGAACGCTCACCGCGGAGTACCTGGCCGCGCACGCGCCCGGGGAACTGCGCTGGGCGGTCGCCGGCCGCGACGAGGCGAAGCTGCGCGCGCTGACCGGGCGGCTGCCGCGCGGGGCGGAGATCGGCGTCCTGACGGCCGACGTCTCCGACCCCGCCTCGCTGCGCCGTCTCGCCGGGCACGCGCGCGTGGTGGCGTCGACCGTGGGCCCGTACGTCCGCTACGGCGAGGAACTCGTCGCCGCCTGCGCGGATTTGGGGACGGACTATCTCGACCTCACCGGCGAGCCCGAGTTCGTGGACCTCATGTACGTCCGCCACGACGCCCGCGCGCGCGAGACCGGCGCCCGGCTGGTGCACGCCTGCGGTTTCGACTCGGTGCCGCACGACCTGGGCGCGTACTTCACCGTCCAGCAGCTGCCCGAGGGCGTGCCGCTGACCGTGGACGGCTATGTGACCGCCGACGCGGCCTTCTCCGGCGGGACCCTCTCGTCCGCGCTCAACCAGCTCGCGCGCGGGCGGCAGATGCTGGCCGCCGCGCGGGACCGCGGCCGCCATGAGCCGCGGCTGATGGGCCGCCGGGCGTCCGCGCCGACCGGAGCGCCCCGGTTCGCCAAGGAGGTCGGTGCCTGGGCGCTGCCGCTGCCGACCATCGACGCGCAGATCGTGCGGCGCTCGGCGAAGGCCCTGGACCGCTATGGCCCCGACTTCCGCTACCGGCACTACGCGGCGGTGCGCCGTCTGCCCGTCGCCCTCGGCGGCGTGGCCGCGGTGGGCGCGGTCGCCGCGGCGGCCCAGATCCCGCCCGCCCGGCGCTGGCTGTCCGGCCGGCTCCAGCCGGGCGAGGGGCCGAGTGCCGAGAAGCGCGCGAAGAGCTGGTTCAAGGTGCGCTTCGTCGGCGAGGGCGGCGGGCGGCGCGTCTTCACCGAGGTCGCGGGCGGCGACCCGGGCTACGGCGAGACGGCGAAGATGTTCGCCGAGGCGGCCCTCTCCCTGGCCTTCGACGACCTGCCCCCGACGGCCGGCCAGGTCACCACGGCGGCGGCCATGGGCAACGCGCTGACCGAGCGACTGCGCGAGGCCGGGATCACCTTCCGGGTGGCGGCGGCCTTCTAGCCCCCGCTCCCGGAGACGCCGGACCGCACGGCCTCACGCAGCGCCCTGCGGCACAGCTGCCCCCGACGGCCGGCCAGGTCACCACGGCGGCGGCCATGGGCAACGCGCTGACCGAGCGACTGCGCGAGGCCGGGATCACCTTCCGGGTGGCGGCGGCCTTCTAGCCCCCGTTCCCGGAGACGCCGGACCGCACGGCCTCACGCAGCGCCCTGCGGCACAGCGTGTCCGCCCTGCGTGTCGTCTCCGGGAGCCGGAACTCCGGCGTGAGGGCCAGCGTGTGGGCGCATGCGCCGGCCAGGCTCACCCGATGGCCGACGGAGACGAAGACCGGTTTGACCGCGTCCTGGGTGCGCAGGGCGCGGCCGACCTCCTCGCTGCCGGCGAAGAGCGGGGTGGCGCTCCCGCGCGCGGGGGCCGGTTCCTTGTACGTGAAGGTGAACGGGCTCTTGGCGACGCCGATCGTGGGCAGTCCGGTGAGCACGCCCAGGTGGCAGGCGAGGCCGAAGCGGCGCGGGTGGGCGAGGCCGTAGCCGTCGCACACGACCAGGCCGGGCGCGCACGGCAGGGCGTCGAGGGCGGCCAGCACGGTCGGGATCTCGCGGAAGGCGAGCAGCCCCGGGACGTACGGGAACGGAACGTGCCCGATGGCCGTGGCCTCGGCGACGACCTCCAGCGTCGCCGCGTCCAGCACGACGGCCGCCGCGGCGACCACGTCCCGCTCGTCGTCGTAGGCCACGTCCACGCCCGTGACGTGGCCGGTCCCGGGCGGCGGGCCCGGCTCGTCGAGCACCACGCGCCCGCGCAGCTCGTCCTGGACGGCACGGGCCTGTGCCTCGGTCGTGGGCCAGTCCGGGGGAACGCTCACGGTCGCCATGATGCGCACGACTGTACGACCCCGGCCACGCGCGCGTGCCCCAGGATAGGGTCGCGATCATGTTCGTACTGGAGTTGACGTACACCGCACCGCTCGACGCCGTGGACGCCGCGCTGCCGGCGCATGTGGCCTGGCTCGACGAGCAGTACGAGAAAGGGGCGTTCCTCGCGTCCGGGCGCAAGAACCCCCGTGACGGCGGGGTGATCCTGGCCGTCGCCGAGGACCGCGCCCGCATCGAGGAGATCGTCGCGGGCGACCCGTTCGTCGCCGCCGGGGTGTGCGCGTACCGCATCACGGAGTTCACCGCCACGAAGACGGCTCCGGAGCTGGCCCGCCACCGGGAAGCGCTGGGCTGAGCCCGAGGCCGCGACCGTCGCGGCTCGCGGTCAGCTCCTCCTGCCGCCCAGCGCGCGCTTCAACTGCTCCTTGTTCATGTCCGAGCGGCCGTGGATGTTGCGCTGCTTGGCCTCCTCGTAGAGCGGGTCGTACGTCGGCCCCTGGGCGCCCCGGTGCGACCGCTTGCCGCCGCGCTCGCCCGAGGACATGTCCTGGGTGGAGGTGCGGCTCGCGGTCTTGGACTCGCCGGAGCGGGCGCGTTCCTTGTTCGCCGTCCGGGCGGCGATCTCCTCGGCGCGGGCCTCGCCCTCGCCCCGGTCCCGCTCGCTCTCCTTGATGTGTTCGTACTGCCGTTCCCGCTTGGGGCTGGAACCACGTCGTATCACCGCTCACTTCCTTTCGTCCGCGGTGACCGGGTACCCGCGACGCCCAGCGCTACGTCAGGGCTCCAGCCGGGCCGCGCGCCCCTTCTCGCCGGCCGCCCAGCAGCTCAGGTCGTGGGTGCAGGACACGGTGTCGTACGAGCCGGTGTCGACCGTGCGCCAGGTGCGGCCCGCGTCGGTCGTCAGATCGGTGCCGGTCGGACCGACGGCGAGGGCGGCGGTCCGGCTGTGCGGGAGCCATGCGGCGCCGGAGCGGTAGGCCGGCGGCGCCGCGGCGGCGGGGCGCCAGGTGCGGCCGCCGTCCGGGGTGAGCGCCGCCGCGAGGGGTGAGGGCTGGTCGGCGCGGAAGTCGCCGCCGACCGCGAGGCCGTGGGTGCGGTCACGGAAGGCGAGCGCGAAGACGCCGCGGGCCGGGTCTCCGGCCGGGACCGGGGTGTCGGCGGCGGTCCAGGTCCGTCCGCGGTCGCCGGAGTGCAGCACCCGCGCGCGGGCCGCGCCGCCGGTGGCGAGCCAGACGTCCTTCGGGCCGGAGGCGACCAGGCACTGGCCGCTCGCGGCGAACCCGGCCTCGCCCTCCAGGGCGGGCGGCATGCCGTCGGCGGGCAGCACCCGCCAGGAGCGGCCGCCGTCCCGGGTGGACAGGATGCGGAACCTGCCGTCCACCGGGTCGCTCATGGCGAGGCCGTGGCGGTGGTCGAAGAAGGCGAGGCAGTCGTAGAAGGCGCGCGGGTCGGTGTTGCGGAAGGACTCGGTCCAGGTCGTGCCGCCGTCCTCGGTGCGGTAGACGCGGGACTGTTCGCCCTCGCCGATGGCCAGCACCACGGCGCGCCGCGCGTCGAAGGTCTCCACGTCCCGGAACTGCAGGCCGGCGGCGCCGGGCGGCGAGACGTTTCGCCAGCTCGCCCCGCCGTCCGTGGTCCGCAGGACGGTGCCCGCGGTGCCGGCCAGCCACGCGGTGTCGCGGTCGACGGCGGCCAGCCCGCGGAAGCGGACCTCGGGGGTGCCGGTGTCCTTGAGCTGCCAATGCACCGTGCCGAGTTGGCCGCTCCGCGCCCCCGGCTCCAGCGTCCGTGCCTCGGCCGGAGTGGCCGTCAGCCCGGCGAGTGCCGCCGCGCAGGCCACCCCGGCGGCCACCACCCGACTCGTACGTCCCCAGCGTCGCGTGCTCCCCAAGCGCCTCATGGCGGGGGAAGCTAGCCCACTCCCCCGTCGCCGTCCAGGGTGCGGGCCGGCTCCGACCGCCGGACACGGGCGCGGAATCGCCACTCTTCGCCAGGCATGGGTCCGGTGACAGAGGTCACCTGTATTCGTGGGCGTTCCTGTGCACGGAGCGGACGGTTCCCTCGTCTCTTCGGGTACCAGGCCTGATACGCCCGGAAGTTCGTGCAGCCGTCACAAGGGAGCAAGGTGTTGTCCACCGCCATCGAGCAGACCGTGGAGGCCCGTCTCGTCGCCGCCGCGCCGCGTATGCCGACCATCCCCGCCACGCTGTTCTACGACCGGCTCGACCCGTTCGCCGTGCGGATGTCCTTCCCGGCGCCGTCGACGCTGGAGGGGGTCGAGGTCCGCTGGACCTTCGCGCGCGAACTGCTCATGGCCGGACTGGACGCCCCCGAGGGACACGGCGACGTACGGGTGCGGCCGTACGGGTACGACCGCACCGTCCTGGAGTTCCACTCCCCCGAGGGCACGGCCGTCGTGCATGTGCGCTCGGGGGAGATACGCCGCTTCCTCCGGGCGACGACCGACCTGGTCCCGGTCGGCGCGGAGCACCGCCAGCGCGACCTCGACCAGGACCTGGCCGACCTGCTGCGGGAGGCGGGCTGACTCAACGCCCCTGCGTCAGGAGGGTGTTGAGCTCGCCGTAGTCGAGGCCGCCGGCGAGGGCGCCGTACGTTCCCGTGTCCAGCAGTTCGCGCGCGGCGCGGCGGGCCACCGCGTAGGCGGCCTGGGCGAGGGCGGGGCCCGCGCTCACCCGGGCCACACCGAGCCCGGCGAGGACGGGGACCGCGGGCGCGCCGGGACCCGCCATCACGTTGAGCGGCGCGTCGGTGCCGTCCGCCAGCGCCTTGACCGTTCCGGGGTCGACGACTCCGGGGACGAAGATCCCGTCGGCGCCCGCGGCCCGGTAGGCGGCGGCCCGCTCCAGGGTGAGGTCCACTCCCCCGGCGCCCCGCAGGAAAGTGTCGACGCGGGCGTTCACGTACAGCGGCACGCCCTCCTTGTCGGCGGCCTCGCGGGCTGCGGCGATGCGCTCGGCCTGCTCCGCGACCGGCCGCAGCGGACCGGCGCCCGCCTCCTGGAGCGCGTCCTCGATGTTGACGCCCACCGCTCCCGCCGCGAGCACCGCGCGGACGGTGTCGGCGACCCCCGCCGGGTCCTCGGCGTAGCCGCTCTCGATGTCGGCGCTGACCGGGACGCGGACCGCCGCGGTGATCCGCGCGAGGGCGTCCAGCGCGCGCCCCCGGTCCAGGTGGTCGCCGTCCGCCACCCCGACGGCCCAGGCGAGCCCGGCGCTGGTGGTCGCGACGGCGGCGGCGCCGGCGTCCTCGGCGAGCCGTGCGCTCATCGCGTCCCAGGCGTTCGGCAGGACGAGCGGACGTCCCGGGACGTGCAGGGAGCGGAAGGCCAGGGCGCGGTCGCGGAGGGTGCTTGAGTGCGTCATGCGGGCTACTCAACCAGCCGGACGGGGGCGTCGGCTGGCAGAAATCCGACACGTTGGTGAGCGGCCCGGCCCCGGCCGCGAAGGAGCGCCGCGCATCAATCGCGTTGACACCCTCCGAGCCCCCTCGTACCGTTCGAAACGGTTCTGTTGCCGTCGATCGGAGAAGGACGTTGCTCGTCTGAGGTCCTGAGTCACCGCGTCACACACGTGAGGTGTGTGCGTGGCGTGCGACCTCGGCGTCCGAGCCGTCCTCCGGTACAGAGCCCTTCCTTCTGTCCGGGCTGTGCAGGACCCTGCCTCTCGGTTGCCGCCGCGCGGTGTCTCGACACGCGTCGCCCTGACCGCACCCACGCAACCGTGAGGCCCCATGTCATCATCCATCCCTTCTCTCACCTGTACGTCCCTGTCCTTCGCCTGGCCCGACGGCACCCCCGTCCTCGACGGCCTCGACGCCGCCTTCGCTCCCGGCCGGACCGGGCTCGTCGGCGTCAACGGGGCGGGTAAGTCGACCCTGTTGAAGCTCATCGCCGGTGAGCTCATCCCGTCCGACGGCACCGTCCGAGTGACCGGCGAGGTCGGCTACCTCCCGCAGCACGTCACCCTGGACACCGCGCTGCGGGTCGACGAGGCGCTCGGCATCGCCGCCCGGCGCGTCGCGCTGCACGCCATCGAGGCGGGCGACGTGGCCGAGGAACACTTCGAGACCGTCGGCGACGACTGGGACGTCGAGGAGCGCGCGCTCGCCACCCTCGGCGAACTCGGCCTCGGCGCCATCGGCCTGGACCGTACCGTCGGCGAACTGTCGGGCGGCGAGTCGGTGCTGCTGCGGCTGGCCGCGCTGCTGCTGCGCCGCCCGGACGTCCTGCTGCTCGACGAGCCCACCAACAACCTGGACCTGTACGCGCGCCGGCGGCTGTACGCGGCCGTCGCGTCCTGGCCCGGCGTGCTGATCGTGGTCAGCCACGACCGCGAACTCCTCGATCTGGCCGACCAGATCGCCGATCTGCGCTCCGGCGAACTCCTCTGGTACGGCGGCAACTTCACGGCGTACGAGCAGGCCCTCGCCGCCGAGCAGGAGGCCGCCGAGCGTCTGATGCGCACCGCCGAGGCGGACGTGCGCAAGCAGCGCCGCGACCTGGCCGACGCCCAGGTCAAGCTGGCCCGCCGCAAGCGGTACGGCCAGCGGATGTACGAGCAGAAGCGCGAGCCGAAGATCGTCATGGGGGCGCGCAAGCGCGCGGCGCAGGAGTCCGCGGGCAAGCACCGCATCCTGCACGAGGAACGGCTCGCGGAGGCCCGGGAGCGGCTCGGCCAGGCGGCGGAGGCCGTACGGGACGACGACGAGATCCGCGTCGACCTGCCGTACACGGCGGTGCCGCCGGGCCGGAGCGTCCTGTCCCTGCGGGATCTCCAACTGGCGTACGGGGCACTCGTCGACGGCGGCCTCGACCTGCACGGCCCGGAGAGGATCGCGCTGATCGGCCGCAACGGGGCGGGCAAGACCACGCTGTTGCGCACCGTCGCCGGGGAGCTGGCCCCGGTGAGCGGCGAGGCGACCGCGCACGTCCCGCTGCGGTTCCTGCCGCAGCGTCTGGACGTCCTCGACGGCGAGCTGACGGTCGCCGAGAACGTCGCCCGGTTCACGCCGGGCGCCACCGACAACCGGATTCGGGCGCGTCTGGCCCACTTCCTGTTCCGGGGCGCCCGGGCCGACCAGAAGGCGGCGACCCTGTCCGGCGGCGAGCGTTTCCGGGCCACGCTGGCCGCGCTGATGCTGGCCGAGCCCGCGCCGCAGCTCCTGCTGCTCGACGAGCCCACGAACAACCTCGACATGGCGAGCGTCCGGCAGCTGACGACGGCTCTGGAGTCGTACGAGGGCGCGCTGATCGTGGCCTGCCACGACCTGCCGTTCCTCGACTCGATCGGGATCACACGCTGGCTGCTGCTCGCCGACGGACGGCTGACGGAGACCACTCGGGAGGCCCTCGTGGACAGCGTCTGACGGCAACCGGCCCCGCGGCAGAGAGCGGACAAGTCTCAGGAGGGCCACAGGCCAGCAACTAGGGTTTTGCCCAAGCGAATCCGCGCTGCATGATGGCGGATCGGCGTCGCATCATGGGCGCCGTCCGCCACCGCCGATTCGGAGACCCGTCGTGCCCAGCAAGAAGGCCCTCGTCCGCCGCCCCAGCCCGCGCCTCGCCGAAGGCCTGGTGACGCACATCGAGCGGGAGAAGGTCGACGTCGCCATTGCCGTCAAGCAATGGGAGGCGTATGTCGAGGCGCTGCGCTCGCACGGCTGGGAGACGATCGAGGTGGATCCGGCCGACGGCTGCCCGGACTCGGTGTTCGTCGAGGACACCGTCGTCATGTACAAGAACGTCGCCCTGATCACCCGGCCCGGCGCCAAGTCCCGGCGCACCGAGACCATCGCGGTCGAGGAGGCCGTGGCCAGCGCCGGCTGCTCGGTGAACTGGGTGTGGGAGCCGGGGACGCTGGACGGCGGCGACGTCCTGAAGATCGGCGACACGATCTACGTCGGCCGCAGCTCGCGGACCGACGCGGACGGCGTCCAGCAGCTGCGGGAGGCCTTCGAGCCGCTCGGCGCACGGGTCGTCGCCGCGCCGGTCAGCAAGGTGCTGCACCTGAAGTCGGCGGTCACCGCGCTGCCCGACGGCACGGTGCTCGCGCACATCCCGAGCGTCGACCGGCCGTCGCTGTTCCCGGCCTTCCTGTCGGTGACCGAGCCGGCCGGGGCCTCGGTGGTCGTCCTCGGCGGCAACAAGCTGCTGATGTCGGAGAGCGCCCCGAAGACCAAGGACGTGCTGACCGACCTCGGCTACGAGGTGATCACCGTGGACATCAGCGAGTTCGAGAAGCTCGAGGGCTCTGTGACATGCCTCTCGGTGCGTATGCGGGAGCTGTACTCCTGACGTTCTGATCCCCTTTTCGACCAGCCCCCGGACCTGCGAGTCCGGGGGCTGTCCGGCATGTCCGGGTACGCCCGGGGCCCGGCGACCCCTTTGATGATCTTTACGCCGCACTTAACCTACGGCTTCGTAGCCTACTAACCTACGGATTCGTAACCTACGGCCTCGTAGCCTACGATCACGTAGCTTCCGGCACCGCTCGCCGGACCCCTTCGATCTCATTCCCCTTGTGTTCGCCGTCCTTTTGGAGTCCCCCGTGACGATCACTTCCCCCCATCTCGGCAGCCCGACCGCATGGACCGACGCACGGCTGCTGTACGCGCTGGAGGAAGTTGTCGAGAAGGAGCTGAACCGGCACCTGAAGGTCGCCAAGGACTGGATGCCGCACGAGTACGTGCCGTGGAGCGAGGGCCGTAACTTCCCCGGCTTCTTCGAGGACGGCGAGGCCTGGGACAAGGAGCAGTCCAAGGTCACCGACATAGGCCGCACCGCGCTCGTGGTGAACCTGCTGACCGAGGACAACCTGCCCAGCTACCACCACGAGATCGCCTCGCTCTTCGGCCGGGACGGCGCCTGGGGTACCTGGGTGCACCGCTGGACCGCCGAGGAGGGCCGGCACGGCATCGTGATGCGCGACTACCTGCTCGCCTCGCGAGCGGTGGACCCGGACAAGCTGGAGCAGTTCCGCATGGCGCACATGAGCGAGGGCTTCGAGTCCGACAACCGGCACTCGATGCTGCACTCGATCGCGTACGTCGCCTTCCAGGAGCTCGCCACCCGCATCTCGCACCGCAACGCCGGTCACCAGTCCGGCGACCCGGTCTGCGACCGCATGCTGGCCCGCATCGCCACCGACGAGAACCTGCACATGGTCTTCTACCGGAACCTGCTGCAGTCGGCCTTCGAGCTCGCGCCCGACCTGACGATGCAGGCGGTCCGGGACGTCGTCGTGAACTTCCGCATGCCCGGCCACAGCATCCCCGGCTTCGAGCGCGCCGCCGCCCAGATGGCGATCGGTGAGGTCTACAACCTTCGCATCCACCACGACGACGTGCTGCAGCCCGTGCTGCGCTTCCTCAAGGTCATGGAGATCGACGGGCTCGGCCCGGAGGGCCGGCAGGCGCAGGAGGAACTCGGCCTGTACATGGGCGGTCTGGACGCCGAGGCACTCAAGTTCGACGAGAAGCTGGCCGCGCGCAAGGCGCGGATGGCGGCACGCGCGGGGGCGTGACGCGGAACCCGGAGCGGGAGAGGGAACGGGAGCGGGAGAGGGAACGGGAGCGGGAGCGGGAGCGGGAGCGGGAGCGGGAGCGGCGCAGGCTACGGCGTAACTGCGCGATGGTCAGCGCGGCGCGCGCCTGAGGGCCAGCCGTTCCTTCTCCGACAGGCCGCCCCAGACACCGAAGCGCTCGTCGGAGTCCAGCGCGTACTCCAGACAGGCGGTGCGGATCGGGCACAGCGCGCAGATCCGCTTCGCCTCGCGTACGGAGCTGCCGGGCTCGGGGAAGAAGAAGTCCGCCCCGGTCTGCGCGCACAACGCGTCCTCCTGCCAGGACAGGTCGGGCGCGGTGATCGGGTCGGGACGGGTCGCCAGGATGTGCATGGCAACGAGCCTGCCGACCGGAGCAAAACGTTCGATCAACGCCGGGTCAACATCATCTTCGGGGCCTGCGGGCGACGCCCGCACCGTGATTGTCAGTGGGCGGTGCAAGACTCGGCAGTGCCATGGACGGGCTCTTCCGAGGAGGGCGATGATGCTCACCACCCATTTCGTCACCGGTGCTCCGAACTGGATCGACGTCGGCGCACCCGACCTGGAGGGCGCCGTCGCCTTCTACGGCGGGCTGTTCGGCTGGGAGTTCCGGTCCGCGGGGCCGGACGCCGGCGGGTACGGCTTCTTCCAGCGGGACGGCCGCGTGGTCGCCGGGGGCGTGGAGACGGCGGCCGAACAGGCCCCGCCGGCCTGGACCGTGTACTTCCAGAGCGAGGACGCCCAGGCCACGGCGGAGGCCGCCGAGCAGACGCACGGCAGCGTCCTGGTCCAGCCGACGGACGTGATGGACAAGGGCCGGATGGCGGTCCTCGCCGACCCGGCGGGCGCGGTGTTCGGAATCTGGCAGCCCGGCCGGCGCAAGGGCGTGGACCTGGCCGGCCGTCCCGGTTCGCTGACCTGGGTCGAGCTGTACACGCCGGACGTCGCGGCGTCCGCCGCCTTCTACCACCGCACCCTGGGCCTGGAGACCTCGGCCGTGCCCTTCCCCGGCGGCACGTACACGTGCGTCAACCCCGCCGAGGGCGGCGAGGAGGCCATGTTCGGCGGGATCGTCCGGCCGTCCGACGAGGTGGTGGGGACCGGGCGCGGCGCCTACTGGCTGCCCTACTTCGATGTCGAGGACACGGACGCCGTGGTGACGCGGGCCCGGGAACTGGGCGGCACGGTGACCACGCCGGCCACGACCGTGGAGGGCGTGGGCCGCATGGCCGAACTGGCCGACCCGTACGGGGCCCGCTTCGCCGTGATCAGGAGCGAACCGCCGCAGGAGTAGGGCGCGAGTGGTCCCGGCTCACGCGGAGGCGCGCCGTATCAGCGTCGTCGGCAGGACGACACTGGCCGACGGCTCACCCGGCGCGCCCTCCCGCGGGCCGCGCCGGTCCAGCCCGCTCAGCAGCAGGCGGGCCATCAGCCGGCCCATCTCCTCGATGTCCTGACGGACCGTCGTCAGGGGCGGGTCAGTCTGTTCGGCGATGGGCAGCATGTCGTCGAAGCCGACCACGGCGACGTCCTCGGGCACCCGGCGTCCGCTCTCGCGCAGCACGCGCAGGGCGCCGGAGGCGGTGAGGTCGTTGGCGGCGAACACGGCGTCCAGATCGGGGCGCCGGCCGAGGAGTTCCCGCATGGCCCGCTCACCGCCGGCCGGCGTGAAGTCGCTCTCGACGATCAGCCGCGGGTCGCCGTCCCGCATCACGTCCCGGTACCCGTCGAGCCGGTCCACCGCCGACGTCTGGTCGAGGGCGCCGGTGATGTGCGCGATGCGGCTGCGGCCGAGGTCCACGAGATGGCGTACGGCCGTACGGGCGCCGCCCCGGTTGTCGCTGTCGACGAACACGACACCCGGCTCGCCGCCGGTACGTCCCGTGCCGCGCCCCTCGTCGGTCGGTCCGCCGTCGCTCCACCCGGGCCGCCCGCCGAACACGGTGGGCACCCCGGCGCCCTGGATCAGTCCGGGCAGCGGGTCATGGAGGTGCAGTGAGAAGACGAGCGCGCCGTCGACATGGCCGCCGGCGAGATAGCGGGCCACGCGCGCGTGGTCGTCGCGCCCCTCGGTCAGCAGCAGGACGAGCTGGTTGTCGTGGGCCGTCAGCTCCTTGCTGATGCCGCGCAGTTGGAGTGCGAAGAAGGGGTCGGCGAAGACCCGGGTCTCTGGCTCGGCGATGACGACGGCGACGGCGTCGTGCCGCTTGGTGACGAGGCTGCGGGCCGCCTGGTTGGGCACGTAGCCGAGTTCGTCCACGGCCTGCCGCACCCGCTCGACGACACTCTCTCTGACCCCGCCCGCGCCGTTCACGACCCGGGACACGGTGGCCCGCGACACCCCCGCCCGCGCGGCCACGGCCTCCAGGGTCGGACGGGACACTGCCTCGGTCACTTCGGGACTCCTCACCGCAGTTGCGGATCAGGATAGCGCCGGGGTCCCAACCGCTATGGGGCGTGGGACTCGTGGTGCTCATGGTGCTCGTATCCCGGGATCGTGCCGTCCGGTTTCTTCACCAGGAACAGGCCCACCATCCCCATGTCGGAGTGGCTCTGGACGTGGCAGTGGTACATCCAGGCGCCCGCGCCGACGCCCTCCCCCGCGATCACCTGGAAGCCGAAGGAGTCCGCCGGGCCCACGATCTTGTTGTCGATCACCTGGCTGGGGTCGTCGGGGCCGGTGAGCAGGCCGGTGCGGTTGTCGGCCCAGCGGTGACCGTGCAGATGGAACGTGTGGTAGTACTCGCCGTGCGTGATCATCACGAACTCGACGCGGTCGCCGACCGTGGCCTCGAAGTCCGGACCGGTGTGCGGCGGGCGGTTGTTGATGGTCATGTCGTTGAAGACGATCGTGTGCGTGCGGTCGGGCAGGATGTCTCCCTTGCGCCGCACGATCACCGGTCCGTACAGGCCCTTGCGGATGCCGCCGGTGCCGTGCTCGGTGCCGACGACATGGTCGTGGTAGTGCCAGTAGCCCGCGCTGCCGGCCCGCCAGGTGCCGTCCTTGCGGCGGCCGGGGGCGTGGGTGCGCCAGGTGTAGGTGCGGGCGCCGCCGGGCTCGACATCGCCGTGGTTCATCTTCGTGCCGTCGCTGGAGACTTCGTAGTCGAGTCCGTGGACGTGCAGGCTCGCGGCCACGTCCATGGTGTTCTCGAACTCGATGTGCAGCGTGTCACCCTCGTCGAGCTCGATGAGCGGGCCGGGGACGGAGGCCTTGCCCTTCTCCAGGCCGTATGCCATCCGCCCGTCGGCGAGCTTCTCGGCGTAGAGCCTGATGTGTCTGATCTCGCCGCCTGCCGGGGCGGTCCGCGCCGGATCCTCGGCGCCGGCGGCCTCGGGAGCCATCGAGGTCACGGACATCGAGGTGGCGACGGCGGCGCCTCCGAGCAGCACCCTGCGGTTGAACGCGCGTCGGTCCATGCGGAACTCCCCACCGGATCACGGAACTTGCGGAGACGTACCTGTGATGAACCCGTGCGACGGTACCGGCCCGCCGCCCGTTTCTCCACAGTCAGGACAAAGTTCGTGCCACTGCGGTCATAGGTATTGGCGACTCACGCAAAGGGGCCTATTTTTCTTGGCGCTGCTGCCATGACCGAGGAGGTGCCCATGCACTTACGAGGGTTGAGCGCGAGAAGCACGAGGAGACGCGTCCGGGTGGCCGGCGTGACCGCCGGGATCATCGTGGCAGGGCTGCTCTCGGGCCCGGCCGCGCAGGCGCGCCCGGCGCCGGAGCCGCCTCTGACAACGATGTCGATCAAGTCGCCGCCGGGCGGCGCGAACGTCCGGGTGCTGGTCTTCCACGGTTCCGCCGCGGCCGGTGACGAGTCGCCCGTGGTGAACGCCGGGATCGAGGCGCTGGAGAAGATCGGGCTGTCCGCCCCGGCGAGGGAGCGCTTCAAGGTCGAGGCCACCGACGACGCCTCGGTCTTCACCGACGCGACGAAGCTCGGCCGCTACAACTCGGTGGTCTTCCTGACCGGCGGCGGCGACGTCCTCGATCCGGACCAGGAGGCGGGCCTGGAGGCCTACATGGAGGCGGGCGGCGGCTTCGTCGGCATCCATGACGCGGCCCGCGCCGAGCCGTACTCGGACTGGTTCACCGGTCTGATCGGCGCCCGCCCGGCCGCGAGCAGCCCGGGCTCCGTGCAGCGGGCCACCGTCGAGGTCGGCGACCGCCGGAATCCGGCCACCCAGGACCTTCCTCTCCAGTGGAAGCGTCCCGACCAGTGGTTCAACTGGACGAAGAACCCCTCCGGCGACGTGCACACGGTGGCCCGGGTGCGCGAGTCGACGTACCAGCCGGGCGCGAGCGCCAACGGCTGGGACCATCCGGTGAGTTGGTGCCGCGACTACGACGGCGGCCGCTCCTTCTACACCGGCATGGGCGGCACGGTGTCGTCGTACGACGAGACGGACTTCCGCGATCATCTGCGCGGCGCCCTGCTGTGGACGAACCGTCTGGTGCGCGCCGACTGCAAGGCGACGATCACCGCCAACTACAAGGCCGAGCGCCTCACCCGGCCCAACCAGCCGGGCCAGAACGACCAGATCGGCGAGCCGCACGGCCTGGTCACCGCACCAGACAGCCGCGTGCTCTACATCGGCCGCGGCGGCGCCGACTCCTCCCAACCGGTGGTCACCGACTGGAACGACCCGGACGTCGGCAAGGGCAAGGGCCAGATCCACGTCTACGACCCGAAGACCAAGCAGGTGACCCTCGCGGGCGAGTTGACTGTCTTCGGCAACAAGGGCGGTGGCGACGAGCTGGTCAAGGTCGAGGAGGGCCTGCTCGGCATCGAGCTCGACCCGCGCTTCGAGCAGAACGGCTGGGTGTACCTGCACTACACCCCGCACTCGCGGCTCAACCGGGAGACGCAGACGGCCGAGCGCCGCGTCTCCCGCTTCACGCTCGACCTCGCCACGAACAAGCTGGACCTGGGCAGCGAGAAGGTGCTGCTCAAGTGGCCGGTGCAGGTGCACAGTTGCTGCCACGCGGGCGGCGGGATGACCTGGGACTCCCGGGGCAACCTGTACATCGCCACGGGTGACAACAACTCCAGCGGCTTCAGCGGCGGTTACTCGGGCAACAACCCGCAGCCCGCCTACAAGGGCGTGTCCTTCGCCGACGCGCGCCGCACCGCCGGCAACACCAACAACCTCAACGGCAAGATCCTGCGCATCCACCCCGAGCCGGACGGGACGTACACCCTCCCGGAGGGCAACCTCTTCACCGGCAGGGAGACCGACGAGGGCGGCGGCAGGACACGCGGCGAGATCTATGTGATGGGCGTCCGCAACCCGGCGCGCATCTTCGTCGACAGGACCACCGACATCCTGTACGCGGGCTGGGTCGGCCCGGACGCGGGCGAGCCGTCGACGGTCTGGGGCCCGGCCAAGTACGACACGTTCGCCGCCATCACCAGGGCGGGCAACCGGGGTTGGCCCTACTGCATGGGCAACAAGCAGCCCTACCGGGACCGCAACCTGCCCGATCCGTCGCAGCCGCTGGGCTGGTACGACTGCGACCACCCGAAGAACGAGTCGCCGAACAACGACGGTCTCGTCAGCCTCCCGCCGGTCACCGGCAACAACATCTGGTACTCGCCCCAGGGCGGCGCACCGGACTACCCGCGCGACGCGAGCGGCATCCCCTCGTACAAGAAGGAGGAGGCCACCTACCGGCTGCCCTGGCTCACCGGCGGCGGGCAGGCCGCGATGAACGGGCCGGTCTACCGGTACGACGCGGCGAGCGCGAGCGACGTGAAGTGGCCCGCGTACTGGGACGGCAAGTGGTTCGTCGGCGACTTCTACGACGCCGGCCAGCCGCGCAACGCCGTGCTGATGGACCCGAAGACGCAGGGCGACGGTGGTCTGCCCGTGCACTCGGAGTCGCTGAAGAAGATCGTTCCGGTCGGCAACGACGGCATCAAGAACCTCATGGACTGGAAGTTCGGTCCGGACGGCGCGCTGTACGTCCTCGACTACGGCCGGGGCTTCTTCACCTCGGACTCCAAGTCGGCGCTGTGGCGCGTCACCTACACCGGAGGCGGCCCGACGCCGGCCGCCGACCAGCTGGCGAGGGGGGCACAGTGATCCACCGTGCACGTCGACGAAGAGTCCGCACCGCCCTGTTGGCGGCCCTGCTGATGCTGCTCGGGCTGCACGTCACGCCCGCCGCGGCGCGTCCCGAGGATCCCCCGGGAGCGGCCGCCGCCCAGGTCCTGACCTGGACCGCGGGCGACGACATCACCAAGTACGCCTCGGCGCCGACGACCGCGGTGGCGGGCGCGGCGACCATCGTCTTCGAGAACAGCGCGGCGACCGGCAACACCATGGGCATGCCGCACACGCTGACCTTCGAGACGTCCGACCCCGAGTACAACAACGACGTCCAGCTCAACATCCTCGCCAACCCGAACGACGACATGGGCGGGCGGCACACCGCCGAGGTCACCCTCACCCCGGGCCGCTACTTCTACCACTGCACGATCCCCGGCCACGGCCAGATGCAGGGCATCCTGGTGGTGTCCGAGGGCGGCGGTACGGACACGACGGCGCCCGAGACGTCGGCGACCGTCGAGGGCTCGCGCAACGGGCAGGGCCAGTACGTCGGTTCGGCGAGCGTCTCGGTCGCCGCGAGCGACGACGGCGGCTCGGGCGTGGACCGGATCGAGTACGCGATCGGCGAGACCGGGACCTGGCAGCCGTATACCACGCCCGTGGTGATCGACCAGGTGGGCGACCACACGATCCGCTACCGCGCCACCGACAAGGCGGGCAACACCGCGGCCGAGAAGAGCGTCACGTTCACCGTCGTCGCTCTCCCGTCAAACGACACGACGGCGCCGGACACCTCGGCGACGGTCAGCGGCGAGCGCGACGCCGACGGCGCGTACCTCGACATGGCGACGGTGACGGTCTCCGCGTCCGACACCGGCTCCGGCGTCAACTCCATCGAGTACGCGGTGGACTCGGGCGGCTGGCAGCCGTACACCGCCCCCGTGATGGTGCACCAGGCCGGTGCGCACACCGTGCGCTACCGGGCGACGGACAAGGCGGGCAACACCGCCGCCGAGAAGAGCGTCACGTTCACGGTGGTCGCACCGCCGGCGCAGGACACCACTCCCCCGGTGACGGGCGTGAGCGTCGACGGCACGCGGAACTCCGACGGGGCGTACGTCGGCAGCGCCAAGGTGAGCGTGAGCGCGGCCGACGAGGGCGGTTCGGGCGTCGCGACCGTCGAGTACTCGCTCGACGGCGGCCCCTACCTGGCGTACTCCGCGCCGGTGGTCGTGGACCGCGTGGGCGCGCACACTCTCGCCTACCGGGCCACCGACAAGGCCGGGAACACCTCCGAGCCGCGGACGGTGAGCTTCACGGTCGTCTCCGGCGGCGGCGTCCCCGCACCCAACTGCCCGGAGTTCGACGAGCGGTTGACGGTCATCGTCGGCACGGTCGACTCGGGCGTGCCGAACCGGGTCACCGACAACCGGTGCCGTATCAACGAGTTGATCGAGGACGAGAAGGAGTGGACCTCCCAGGCCCTGTTCCTGAAGCACGTCAAGACGGTCCTGGACGGCCTGCTGAAGCAGGGGGTCGTCGACAAGCGCGAGTACTCGGCGATCCAGAAGGCCGCCCGGCAGTCGGGGATCGGCAAGCCCGGCCAGACCACCGGCTACCAGAAGATCTTCGACGGCACCTCGGCGTCCCTCGCCAAGTGGGAGCACGTGGGCGGCGGTTCGTTCGGGCTGAACTCCGACGGCTCGATCACCAGCGGCACCACCCGCGACGGCCTCGGCATGCTGTGGTTCCCGCAGCGCAAGTACGGCGACTTCTCGCTCAAGCTCCAGTGGCGTGACGACGCCCCAGGGACCGGCAACGCCAACTCTGGCGTGTTCGTCCGCTTCCCGTGGGTCCACGACCATCCGGAGGAGCCGCGGCCCGAGTGGGTCGCCATCAAGTACGGCCACGAGGTGCAGGTGCTCGACCGGCCCGACGGCGACATGTACAAGACGGGCTCGATCTACGGGTTCGACCGGGTCGGCCTCGCCGGCGCCGGGGTCACGCAGAAGGGCACGTGGAACGACTACGAGATCCGCGTGGTCGACCAGCACTACTCGGTCTACCGCAACGGAGTGCTGCTCAACGAGTTCGACAACACCGGCGGCCAGGAGTTCTACCCGCCCCGCTCGGACGACCCGGGCACGGACGGGCGGCGGTTCGCCTCCGGTTACGTCGGGCTCCAGGTGCACAGCACGACGGACGTGATCTCGTACCGTGACATCAGGATCAAGGAGCTGTAGGCGGCTTCTCCCCCTTGGCCCGGCTCGGCTGTACCCGCTTGGGTTCCCCCGGCATCTTCGGATACTCGGGCGGGTACGGCAGGTCGCCGAGCCCGTGCTCGTGCTCGTCCTGACGGGCGAGCTCCAGCAGGCTATCGAGGGAGTAGGCGTGATCGTCCATGTCCGCGTGCACGTCGCCGAGTTCGGCGAAGCGCGCGGGCATCGTCGCGATGTCGAAGTCGCGGGGGTGCGCGGTGCCGACCTCGTCCCAGCGCAGCGGCGCGGAGACGGGCGCCCAGGGCCGGGGCCGTACGGAATAGGCGGACGCGATGGTGCGATCCCGCGCCGTCTGGTTGTAGTCGACGAAGATCCGCTCCCCGCGCTCCTCCTTCCACCACTTGGTCGTCACCTGGTCCGGCATCCGCCGCTCCAGCTCCCGGCCGGCGGCGATGGCGGCGCGCCGTACCTGGGTGAAGGTCCAGCGCGCCTCGATGGGCACGAAGACGTGCAGCCCCCGCCCGCCGGAGGTCTTGGGCCAGCCGCGCAAACCGCCGAACTCATCCAGAACAGCCCGCAGTTCATGGGCGGCGCGCACGGCGTCGTCGTAGTCGGTGCCGGGCTGCGGATCGAGGTCGATGCGCAGTTCGTCGGGGTGGTCGACGTCGTCGCGGCGCACCGGCCAGGGGTGGAAGGTGAGCGTGCCGAACTGAGCGGCCCACAGCACGGCGGCCTCCTCGGTGGGGCACATCTCGTCCGCGCTGCGCCCGCTGGGGAAGGTGATGTGGGCGGTGGGGATCCAGCCGGGCATGTTCTTCGGCGCCCGCTTCTGGAAGAAGGACTCGCCGGTGACCCCGTCCGGGTAGCGCTCCAGGGTGGTGGGCCGGTCGCGCAGGGCGCGCAGGATGCCGGGGCCGACCGCGACGTAGTACCGGGCGAGGTCCAGCTTGGTGAAACCGCGCTCCGGGAAGAAGACCTTGTCGGGGCTGGACAGCCGTACGGTCCGGCCGCCCGCCTCCAGTTCCACCGCGTCACCCATGCGGCCACGCTAGGCGTACCGCCCCTGGCACGCACCCCGGGCGCGAGGCGGCGAGGGCGTGCCGACCGCGACGTAGTACCGGGCGAGGTCCAGCTTGGTGAAACCGCGCTCCGGGAAGAAGACCTTGTCGGGGCTGGACAGCCGTACGGTCCGGCCGCCCGCCTCCAGTTCCACCGCGTCACCCATGCGGCCACGCTAGGCGTACCGCCCTGGCACGCACCCCGGGCGCGAGGCGGCGAGGGCGTACAGAATCGGAGCATGGATCTCCCGGTGATGCCGCCCGTGAAGCCGATGCTCGCCAAGTCGGTGGCGAGGATCCCGCCGGACATGCACTACGAGGCGAAGTGGGACGGCTTCCGGGCGATCGTGTTCCGCGACGGCGACGAGGTGGAGCTCGGCAGCCGTACCGGAAAGTCGCTGTCCAGGTATTTCCCCGAGCTGGTGGCAGCGCTGAAGGAGCGGCTGCCCGAGCGCTGTGTGCTGGACGGCGAGATCGTGATCGCCCGGGAGGGGCGGCTCGACTTCGACGCGCTGACCGAGCGCATCCACCCGGCGGACTCGCGGGTGCGGATGCTGGCCGATCGGACCCCCGCCTCCTTCGTCGCCTTCGACCTGCTCGCCCTGGACGACGAGTCCCTCATGCACACCCCGCTGACGGACCGGCGCGCCCTGCTCACCAGGATGCTGGACGGCGTGACGGCCCCCGTGCACCTGGCCCCGGCGACCACCGACATCGAGGTGGCCCGGCAGTGGTTCGAGCAGTACGAGGGGGCCGGCCTGGACGGCGTCATCGCCAAACCACCGGGCCTGCCCTATCTGCCGGACGAACGCGCCATGTTCAAGATCAAGCACGAGCGCACGGCGGACGTCGTCGTCGCGGGCTACCGCTTCCACAAGAGCGGCCCGGTGGTCGGCTCCCTGCTCCTCGGTCTGTACGACGACCGGGGCGTCCTCCAGCACGTCGGCGTGGCCGCCGCCTTCAGCATGAAGCGCCGCGCCGAGCTCATCGAGGAACTCGAGCCCCTGCGCCTGGACGACACGTCCGGCCATCCGTGGGCGGCCTGGTCGGACGAGGCCGCGCACGAGACGGCCCGGCTGCCCGGCGCGCCCAGCCGCTGGTCCGGCAAGAAGGACCTGTCGTGGGTGCCGCTGCGGCCGGAGCGGGTCGCCGAGGTGGCGTACGACCACATGGAGAACGGCGCCCGCTTCCGGCACACGGCCCGCTTCCGCCGCTGGCGCCCCGACCGCACCCCGGAGAGCTGCACGTACACCCAGCTGGAGGAGCCGGTGAGCTACGACCTGGCGGAGATCCTGGGCCCGCGGGACTGAGACGCTGCGGGCCTGCGCCACCCGTCTGGACCCTGTGACCTGAGCCGATCGGTGTATTCACCGCGCACGATCAGAATCAATCGGGTATGGCCATCGATGACCTGAAAAGCACACCATCGACGAAGCAGACTGGGTGGCAACGGTGGGCAACGGTACGGACAGGGCCAGGGACATGGGCATGGGTACGGGCGCCGAGGCGAGACGGGACCTCAGGCGGCGCGCGACGACGGCAGCGGCCGTACTCGCCGCCACGATCACGACCTCGCTCGCGGCGGGCTGTACGACGCACAGCGCCACCCCGTCCGAGGACAACCGCGGCCGCAGCCGCGCCGAGGCCGACGGCCCGGCCCCGAAGCACGTACCGCAGCAACTGCCGTACCACACCCCGGTACCGACCGAGAAGTCCGCCACCGGCTCGGTGCTCGCGGTAAAGATCGACAACGTCGGCGCGGCCCGTCCCCAGACGGGGCTCAACTCGGCGGACGTCATCTACACCGAGCAGGTCGAGGGCGGCCTGAGCCGCCTCATGGCGGTGTACGCCTCCCAGCTGCCCTCGGTCGTCGGGCCGGTCCGCAGCGCCCGTGAGTCGGACCTGGAGCTGCTGCGCCAGTTCGACGAGCCGACGCTCGCCTTCTCCGGTGCCCAGCACAAGCTGCTGCCGCTGATCGACAAGGCCCCTCTGCACCCGAAGACCCCGGACGTCGCCGCCGACGCCTACTTCCGCGCCCCCGACCGGCCCTCCCCGCACAACCTCTACCTGCGCCCCGACCGCCTGATGTCCTCGGCACCGGGCGCGGCGGCGCTCACGACCGGTTACGAGTACGGAGCCGCTCCGCAGGGCGGCAGCCCCATGACGTCCCGCACCGTGCGCTACCCGATGGCCAGCTTCACCTTCACCTGGTCCGCCGCCCAGCACCGCTGGCTGGTCTCCATGGACGGCTCGGCCACGACGACGACCGACGGCAAGCGGGTGGCTCCCGCCACCGTCGTCGTCCAGCACGTGAAGGTGCGCGAGTCCGAGTTCCACGACGTCAACGGCAACAACACGCCGTACACCGAGACGGTGGGCACCGGCAAGGCGGAGGTCCTGCGGGACGGCCGCTCCTACGACGCCACCTGGTCCCGCCAGAAGGCCGACGACGGTACGAAGTTCACCACCCCTGACGGTGCCCAGCTGAACTTCGCACCGGGCCAGGTATGGGTGGTCTTCGCACCGTCGGCAGGCTGACCGCTGCCGCCAGGGGTGCTCGGGGGAATGTCTCCGGGCGCCGGTACGGGGAATGATGTCCGCCATGGCGTTGACGACGGCGTTCACCAAGTTGTTCGGAGTGCGGCATCCGATCGCACTGGCTCCCATGGGCGGTTCGGCCGGCAGCGCGCTGGCGACGGCGGTCTCCCGCGGCGGCGGCCTCGGCCTGCTCGGCGGTGGCTACGGGGACGATCCTGACTGGCTGGCCCGCGAGTTGGCGATCATGGCGACGTGCGACAAGCCGTGGGGGGTCGGGTTCCTGAGCTGGGCGATCGACGTCGGCGCGGTCGAGCAGGTGCTGGAGTACGAGCCCGCGGCCGTGATGTTCTCCTTCGGAGATCCGAGCCGGTTCGTGGAGCGTGTCCGCGCGGCCGGTGCGGCGGTGATCGTTCAGGTCACCGACCTCGAAGAGGCCAGGCAGGCCGTGGACTTGGGCGCCGAAGTCATCGTGGCGCAGGGCACCGAGAGCGGCGGCCACGGCGCCCGGCAGGGGCGGTCCACGCTGCCGTTCGTGCCGGTCGTCGTGGATCTGGCGGACCCGGTCCCGGTGTTGGCGGCCGGCGGGATCGCCGACGGACGCGGCGTGGGCGCCGTGCTGGCGCTCGGTGCGGCCGGGGCCCTCATCGGCACCCGCTTCCAGGCCACGGCTGAGGCCGTCGTCGCCCCCTTCATCACCGAGGCGATCGTCCAGGGCCGCGGAGAGGACACCGAGCGCAACCGCGTCCTCGACATCGCCCGGTCCTCCCGGTGGCCGTCGCGATACACGGCCCGCAGCCTCGGCCACGCCTACCTCGACCAATGGCGGGGCCGGGAACAGGAGTTGGCCGCGGCGCCGGAGGCGACACAACAGGCCTACCAGGACGACGTGGCACGGGGCGCCATCCCCTCCATGCCCGTCTGGGCCGGCGAGGCGGTCGACCTCGTCACCGACCGACCGGCCGCGGCCGACCTCGTCGCAACGCTGGCCGCCCAGGCCGACGAGGCCCTGGCCCGGGCGGGAAGGCAGTGAACACTTTCATCGACTGACCCCGAAAAGCAGATGACCCCGCAAACGCAGAAAACCCCCGTACCGATATCCCGGCACGGGGGTTTTCTCAACAATAGTTCGGCGGCGTCCTACTCTCCCACAGGGTCCCCCCTGCAGTACCATCGGCGCTGTGAGGCTTAGCTTCCGGGTTCGGAATGTAACCGGGCGTTTCCCTCACGCTATGACCACCGAAACACTATGAAACTGACAACCAGACCACGCTCTGTGAAACGTGGGGCTGTTCGTGGTTTCAGAACCAACACAGTGGACGCGAGCAACTGAGGACAAGCCCTCGGCCTATTAGTACCAGTCAACTCCACCCGTTACCGGGCTTCCATATCTGGCCTATCAACCCAGTCGTCTACTGGGAGCCTTACCCTCTCAAGGAGGTGGGAATACTCATCTCGAAGCAGGCTTCCCGCTTAGATGCTTTCAGCGGTTATCCCTCCCGAACGTAGCCAACCAGCCATGCCCTTGGCAGGACAACTGGCACACCAGAGGTTCGTCCGTCCCGGTCCTCTCGTACTAGGGACAGCCCTTCTCAATATTCCTACGCGCACAGCGGATAGGGACCGAACTGTCTCACGACGTTCTAAACCCAGCTCGCGTACCGCTTTAATGGGCGAACAGCCCAACCCTTGGGACCGACTCCAGCCCCAGGATGCGACGAGCCGACATCGAGGTGCCAAACCATCCCGTCGATATGGACTCTTGGGGAAGATCAGCCTGTTATCCCCGGGGTACCTTTTATCCGTTGAGCGACGGCGCTTCCACAAGCCACCGCCGGATCACTAGTCCCGACTTTCGTCCCTGCTCGACCCGTCGGTCTCACAGTCAAGCTCCCTTGTGCACTTACACTCAACACCTGATTACCAACCAGGCTGAGGGAACCTTTGGGCGCCTCCGTTACTCTTTAGGAGGCAACCGCCCCAGTTAAACTACCCATCAGACACTGTCCCTGATCCGGATCACGGACCCAGGTTAGACATCCAGCACGACCAGACTGGTATTTCAACGACGACTCCCACGACACTGGCGTGCCGTGCTCAAAGTCTCCCAGCTATCCTACACAAGCCGAACCGAACACCAATATCAAACTGTAGTAAAGGTCCCGGGGTCTTTCCGTCCTGCTGCGCGAAACGAGCATCTTTACTCGTAGTGCAATTTCACCGGGCCTATGGTTGAGACAGTCGAGAAGTCGTTACGCCATTCGTGCAGGTCGGAACTTACCCGACAAGGAATTTCGCTACCTTAGGATGGTTATAGTTACCACCGCCGTTTACTGGCGCTTAAGTTCTCAGCTTCGCACGCCCGAAAGCGCACTAACCGGTCCCCTTAACGTTCCAGCACC